>NZ_JBIVTV010000004.1:0-20863 GCF_044756885.1 Streptomyces sp. NPDC091412
GGTTGATAGGCCGGATCTGGAAGCACCGTGAGGTGTGGAGGTGACCGGTACTAATAGGCCGAGGGCTTGTCCTCAGTTGCTCGCGTCCACTGTGTTGGTTCTGAAACCACGAACAACCGTCGTAGCCGTTTGTGTGGCTGCGGTTGATTGTTTCATAGTGTTTCGGTGGTCATAGCGTGAGGGAAACGCCCGGTTACATTCCGAACCCGGAAGCTAAGCCTCACAGCGCCGATGGTACTGCAGGGGGGACCCTGTGGGAGAGTAGGACGCCGCCGAACAAATTTTAAGAAAACCCCCGTGCCATTCGGCACGGGGGTTTTCTGCGTTTACGCACCGGACCAGAGGCTTACGCCCCTGTCCCCTGCTCTCTCTTTCAAAGCCTCCCCGCTGTCTTCAGCGCCAGATAGGCGTCTGCCAGCGCCGGCGCCAGATCGTCCGGTGCGGCGTCGACGACGGTGACTCCGTGGCGGCGGAGTTGCTCGGCGGTGCGGTGGCGTTCGGTCTGCGCCGTCGCCGCGGCGGCGGCCTCGTAGACCGCGTCCACGCTTCCCCGGGACGCGGCCATCTGTGTCACCAGCGGATCCGCCACCGAGGCCACCAGGACCGTGTGGCGCTGGGTGAGTTGAGGAAGCACGGGCAGCAGGCCCTCCTCGACGGGCGCCGCGTCCAGGCTGGTCAGCAGGACGATCAGCGACCGGCGCGGTGCCGTACGCAGGGCTGTGGCCGTAAGGCCCCGGGCGTCCGTCTCGACGAGTTCGGGTTCCAGTGCCGCCATGGCGTCGACCAGGGACGGCAGGACATCGCCTGCGGAGCGGCCCTGGACGAGGGCGCGAACCCGGCGATCGTAGGCGAGGAGGTCCACGCGGTCGCCGGCGCGGGAGGCGAGGGCCGCGAGGAGCAGGGCGGCGTCCATGGAGGCGTCCAGGCGCGGGGCGTCGCCCACACGGCCCGCGGAGGTACGGCCGGTGTCCAGGACGAGCAGGATGTGCCGGTCGCGTTCGGGGCGCCAGGTACGGACGGCGACCGAGGACTGGCGGGCGGTGGCACGCCAGTCGATGGAGCGGGTGTCGTCACCGGGGACGTACTCGCGCAGGCTGTCGAACTCCGTTCCCTCTCCTCGGATGAGCACACTGGTGCGGCCGTCGAGTTCCCGCAGTCGGGCGAGTTTCGAGGGCAGGTGCTTGCGGCTGGTGAACGGCGGCAGCACGCGTACCGTCCAGGGGACCTTGTGGGTGCCCTGGCGGGCGACCAGCCCGAGAGGGCCGTAGGAACGGACCGTCACGCGGTCGGCCTGGCGGTCGCCGCGACGGGTGGGGCGCAGGCGCGTGGTGACACGGCGCCGTTCGCCGGGCGGCACTCTCAGGCGATGCCGGGAGGCCGTCATTTCGGTGCCCGGCTGCCAACTGCTGGGGGGCCAGGCGTCACGGAGCCGGGCGCGCAGCAGGCGGCGTGAGGGGTTGGTGACCGTGAGGGTGATGTCGGCGCTCTCGCCCAGGCGCACGGAGGTGTCCCCGGAACGGGTCAGGCCGAGGCGTCGCACCGGCGCCGCCAGGGCGTAGTCGCAGGCGCAGGCCACGGCCAGGGGCGCGTTCACGGCGAGGATGCCCGACCAGCCCGGGTCCCAGATGCCGACGGGGAGGGAGCCGAGGGCCGCGAGGAGCGCGGCGCGTCCGGTGAGGGCCATCAGCGGGGGACCGGCACGTGAGCGAGGATCGCGTTGATCACCGAATCGGCGGTCACGCCTTCCATCTCGGCCTCCGGGCGCAGCTGGACCCGGTGGCGCAGGGTGGACAGGGCCAGTGCCTTGACGTCGTCGGGGATGACGTAGTCGCGACCGGTCAGCCAGGCCCACGCACGGGACGTCGACAGCAGCGCCGTCGCTCCGCGCGGGGAGACGCCGAGGGCCAGGGACGGTGATTCCCGGGTCGCCCGGCAGATGTCGACGACGTAGGCCGTGATCTCGGGGGAGACGGTCGTCCTGGCGATCGCGGCGCGGGCCGCGTCCAGGTCGGCGCGGCCGGCCACGGGGCGTACACCAGCGGCGCGCAGGTCGCGCGGGTTGAAGCCGTCGGCGTGGCGGGTGAGGACGTCGATCTCGTCCTGACGGGAGGGCAGCGGGATGGTCAGCTTGAGGAGGAAGCGGTCCAGCTGGGCCTCGGGGAGGGGGTACGTGCCCTCGTACTCGACCGGGTTCTGGGTCGCGACGACCAGGAAGGGATCGGGGAGCGGGCGCGGGGTGCCGTCGACGGTGACCTGGCGCTCCTCCATGGCCTCCAGCAGCGACGACTGGGTCTTGGGAGGGGTGCGGTTGATCTCGTCGGCGAGGAGGAGGTTGGTGAAGACCGGGCCGGGCTGGAAGGAGAACTCGGCGGTGCGGGCGTCGTAGACCAGCGAGCCGGTCACGTCGCTCGGCATCAGGTCGGGGGTGAACTGGACGCGCTTGGTGCCGATGTCGAGCGCGGCGGCGAGCGTGCGGACGAGCAGGGTCTTCGCCACTCCGGGGACTCCTTCGAGGAGGACGTGTCCACGGCAGAGGAGGGCGACGACGAGACCGGTCACGGCGGGATCCTGGCCGACCACGGCCTTGGCGATCTCGGCGCGCAGGGCCTCCAGGGAGGACCGGGCGTGGCCCGTGTCCCCGGTGTGCCCGGCGTTGTCAGTGGTCGGGTCCATCATGGACGGCGTACCTCTCTTTCGAGGGCGTCGAGTCGGTCGGCGAGGGTGACGAGGGCCGCGTCGTCGCCGGGCGGCGGGCCGAAGAGCAGGTCGTGCAGGGACTGTCCCTCGCCGTGGAGGCGGGCGGACAGGGCGGGGAGCAGGGCCTCGGGCGTGTGCGCCTGGGTGACGGGGATGCCGACGAGGGGAGCCAGGCGGGTGCGTGTGGTGGAGCGAAGAGCGGTGGCGGCGCGGTCGCGGGCGTTCGCCTTGCGGTAGAGGCGGGCGCGGCCTTCGACGGTTTCGGAGGCGCGGATCGCCACGGGGAGTTTTTCGGGCACGAGGGGACCGAGCCGGCGTGCCCGCCACAGGGCGGCCAGGGCCGCGGCGACGAAGAGTTGCAGGGTGCCCCAGAGCCAGCCCGAGGGGAGCAGATCGAAGAAGTCGCGGTCGCCGGTGTCGGGGGCCGACGCGTCGGAGAGCGAGGGGAGGTACCAGACCAGATGGGGGCGGGAGCCGAGGAGTTGCAGGGCGAGCGAGGCGTTGCCCTGCTTGGCGAGGCGGTTGTTGTAGAGGATGTCGGGGGTGCCGAGGACGACGGTGTCGCCGCCCTTGGTGGTCTGCGGGGTGCGCAGCAGGGTGGGCAGGCCGTCGCTGGGGTAGCAGGCGTCCGCGTTCTTGACGGTGGTGGAGTAGCGGATGCCGCCGCCGGTGTCCGCGGTGCCGGCGCGGCGGGCGGCGGGCAGGGCGCAGCCGGGGGAGAGAGTGGTGTCGAAACTGGGTGTGTTCGCCGCGGTGACGCCCGGCGCCAGGCCGCTGACGGAGGGAAAATCGGGGGCGATGAGAACGGTGCGTCCGCCGGTGGCGTCGGTCGCGTGGCGCAGCCGGGACTGCTGTCCGTCCGTCAGCAGGTCGGGGACGGCGACCAGCAGGGTGGTGTCGGATCCGGCGGCGGCGCGTGCCTGGCCGAGGGTGGTGACCACACGTGTGGACACCCCGTGGTCGGCGAGGAGCGCGGCGACGGCGCGGCTGCCGTAGGGGTCGGCGGAGCGCGGGTCCAGGCGGCCGTGCTGGGCGCCCGACTGGACCGCGGCGATCGCGACGGCGGCGGCCAGGAGGAGGACGAGGGCGAGCAGGATCCCGCGCGTGCGGGTCCACACCTGGCGGCCGGTGCGCGAGACCGAGGTGGAGGGGAGCGTGGCCTCGGTGGTCATCCGGCGGCTCCCTGGCGGCCGGTGGGGGCCGTGTCGTGGCCGGTGCCGGCGAGTTGGGGCCTGGTGCGTTCGAGGTCGCGGTCGAGTTCGGCGATGCGGTGGTACGCCGCTTCGGTCGCCTGGCGGCCGCCGTATGTGACGTCGTCGAAGTCCCGGGCGGCGGCGCGCAGCCGGTCGGTGTGCGCGGGGAGGGCGCGGCCGGCCTCGGCGGCGGCCTCGTCGGCGGTGCGGCCGGGGCGGACGTCGAGCAGGGCTCGTTCCTCCAGGGAGCGGACGATGGCGCGCATGCGTTCCTGGACGGCCTGGTTCCAGTGGCCCTGGACGGCGTGTGCCTCGGCGGCGGCGCGGTGTTCGGCGGCGCTGCGGGGGCGGTCGTCGAACAGGGCGGCGGAGGAAGTGGGTTCGCGGCGCGGTGTGCCGAGGCGCCACCACAGGGCACCGAGCACGGCGAGGACGGCCACGATGACGACGATCAGTCCGACGCTCCCGCCCGGGGTGGCGACCGAGGCGGAGTCGAACAGTTTGCCGACCCAGTTCCAGAAGGCGTTCAGGGCGCGTTGGAGCAGGCCCGGGTCGTGCTCGTGGTACATCGGCTTGGACAGTTCGCGCCGGGCCGCCTCGCGTGCCGGGTCGCGTGGGACGGTCACCGGTGGCTCGGCCGCGGAGCGCGACTGTGCCAGGGCCGTGCCGCGCGTGTGCAGCGCGATCCGCAGTGCTTTGTCCACGGCGTGTGGGAACGCCGGCAGTGCTGTGAGAACTCCCCCCGCCAGGCTCACGGCATCAGCTCCCGGAGGCTGGTGCGTCGGATCCGTATCCCTGGACGCCCGCGGCACGGGCCAGGTCGAGGTCGAGGGCCTCGCGGCGGATGCGCTGGTCGATGTAGAGCAGCACGGTGACACCGGCCGTGATCGGGAAGGTGACCGTGGAGCCGAGCACGGCCCCGATCCCGGTGATGATCAGGTAGGCCCAGCCGACGTTCGGGGTGCCGCTGAGGAAGGCGGACATGCCGCCCCCGTCGAAGACCAGGGCGAGGGCGAAGAAGGGGACGGCGATGACCGCGGAGACGAGGCCCGCGATGAGTCCCGCCAGCAGCTGGATGCCGAAGACGCGCCACCAGGAGCCGCGGATCAGTTTGGCGGAGCGGCTCATCGACTTGGCGATGCCCTGCTTCTCCAGCATCAGGGCGGGCGAGGCGAGCGAGAAGCGGACCGCCAGCCACAGGGCGGGTACGCAGGCGGCCAGGCCGCCCAAGAGGGCCAGTGCTATGCCCCCCAGGGGCGAGGACGTGGTGGCGACGAGGATGCCGGGCAGCACGCCGACGGCGATGACGCCGAGGCAGATGATGAGCAGCAGGGTGACGAGCCCGAACAGTTTGAGCACCTGGGGGCGGGCGTCCCGCCAGGCCTCCGCGGTGGTGACCGGCTTGCCGAGGACCGCGCGGCTGGTGACCGTCGTGAGCAGTGCGGTGGCCATGACGGTGGCGACCAGGGAGACGATGAGGACGGCGCCGGAGCCGAGCAGGGCGTTGCCCATGGCGCGGCCGACCTCGCCGGGGGTGGCGTTCGGGTCGCTGAGGACCTGGTTGCTCGTGCTGTCGAGGACCAGGCGTTGCACCAGGATGGCGATGATCTGGGAGAAGACCGCGACGACCAGGGTGATGCCCAGGACGGTGCGCCAGTGGGCGCGCATGGTGGACACCGTGCCGTCGAGGATCTCGCCCACGCCCAGCGGGCGCAGCGGGATCACGCCGGGCTTGGCCGCGGGGGGCGGGCCGCCCCAGCCGGCGCCGCCCCAGGCGCCGTAGCCGGCGGGACCGCCGTAACCGGGAGCGCCGTAACCACCCGGGCCGCCGTAACCACCAGGGTTTTGACCGCCAGGGCCGTAGCCGGCCGGGGGCTGTCCGCCCCAGGCGGGGCCGGCGGGTGGCGGTGGTGCCTGGCCGGGGGCCGGGGCTCCCGTGGGCGCGGACCACTGGCCCGGCCCCGGCGGCGGCTGCTCCTTGGACCACTTCACGCCGGGGCCCTGCGGCTGCTCGCCCGAGTGGTCCGCGGGTGGTGCGGCGTCGGGGCGGCCGGCGGCGTCGGCAGGTCCGGACGCGCCGGTCTCCTGTCCGTCGGACGGGGCGGATCCGGGCGAGGCCCAGCCCGGAGTGTCAGTCATCGTCGCTCCTTCACGGTGCCCGTCCGCCGTCGCGGCGGCAGGTTGGCTGCCATCGTGCCATGGGGTGGTCTTCGGGCGACCGGCGGTGCTGATGGCTGCGTACCTTCAATTGTCCGCCGGACAGGGGGCACACTGACGGCATGGCTGATCAGTACGCGCAGACCCGCGAGGACGACCGGGCGGCCGGTACCTCGGCGATCCGCTGGGAAGAGCCGCCCGAGGGCCCGGTGCTGGTCCTCCTCGACCAGACCAGGCTTCCCGCCGAGGAGGTCGAGTTGGTGTGCACGGACGCGCCCGCTCTGGTGGAGGCGATCCGGTCGCTGGCCGTGCGCGGGGCGCCGGTGCTCGGCATCGCCGGGGCGTACGGCGTCGCGCTCGCCGCCGCGCGCGGCTTCGACGTGGACGAGGCCGCGACCGCGCTGGCGGCTGCCCGGCCCACGGCGGTGAACCTCTCCGTCGGTGTGCGCCGGGCGCGGTCCGCCCATCAGGCGGCGCTCGCCAGGACCGGCGACCCCGGACAGGCCGCCTCGGCGGCGCTGGCCGCGGCGCGGCAGCTGCACCAGGAGGACGCCCGGGCCAGCGCGCGGATGGCCGAGCACGGGCTGGCGCTGCTGGACGAGCTGCTGCCCGGCGGCGGGCACCGCGTCCTCACCCACTGCAACACCGGGTCGCTGATCTCGGGTGGGGAGGGCACGGCGTTCGCGGTGGCGCTCGCGGCGCATCGAGCCGGACGGCTGCGGCGGCTGTGGGTGGACGAGACCCGGCCATTGCTCCAGGGCGCCCGTCTGACGGCGTACGAGGCGGCTCGCAACGACATGTCGTACACCCTGCTCACCGACAACGCGGCGGGCTCCCTGTTCGCGGCCGGTGAGGTGGACGCCGTGCTGATCGGCGCGGACCGTATCGCCGCCGACGGCTCGGTGGCGAACAAGGTGGGCAGCTATCCGCTCGCGGTGCTCGCGCGTTACCACCACGTGCCGTTCATCGTGGTGGCGCCGGTGACGACAGTGGACCCGGCGACCCCGGACGGCGCGGCGATCGAGGTCGAGCAGCGGCCGGGCTACGAGGTGACCGAGTTCATCGCGCCCCAGGTCCCGGTCACGGGAGCCGGCAGCGGTCTCCCGGTCGCGCCACTGGGCACGCAGGCGTACAACCCGGCGTTCGACGTGACCCCGCCGGAGCTGGTGACGGCGATCGTCACCGAGGAGGGAGCCGTCTCGCCGGTGACCGCCAAGGGACTGGCCGAATTGTGCGCCAGGTCGAGGGGGACCACGACAGACTGAGCACCGGCACCCCGTTCTCGGGCCGCAGGCAGACAGTGACGGCTCAGTACGACTATCGTCACAGGCCAGTGAGCTGTCTCACCTGGATCTTCGCCACCGTTACGAGAATGGGATGATGTCGGTTATGAAGGGACGAGTCCTTGTCGTCGACGACGACACCGCACTGGCCGAGATGCTCGGGATCGTGCTGCGTGGTGAAGGTTTCGAGCCGTCTTTCGTGGCCGACGGCGACAAGGCGCTGGCCGCCTTTCGTGAGGCGAAACCCGATCTGGTCCTGCTCGACCTGATGCTGCCCGGCCGCGACGGCATCGAGGTGTGCCGCCTGATCAGGGCGGAGTCCGGGGTGCCGATCGTGATGCTGACAGCCAAGAGTGACACCGTGGATGTCGTCGTGGGCCTGGAGTCCGGCGCCGACGACTACATCGTGAAGCCGTTCAAGCCGAAGGAGCTGGTGGCCCGTATCCGGGCGCGGCTGCGCAGGTCGGAGGAGCCCGCACCGGAGCAGCTCGCCATCGGCGACCTCGTCATCGATGTCGCGGGTCACTCCGTGAAGCGGGACGGGCAGTCGATCGCGCTGACGCCGCTGGAGTTCGACCTGCTGGTCGCGCTGGCCCGCAAGCCGTGGCAGGTGTTCACCCGCGAGGTGCTCCTGGAGCAGGTCTGGGGCTACCGGCACGCGGCCGACACCCGCCTGGTGAACGTGCACGTGCAGCGGCTGCGCTCCAAGGTCGAGAAGGACCCGGAGAAGCCGGAGATCGTGGTGACCGTCCGCGGTGTCGGTTACAAGGCCGGACCGAGCTGACGTGTCGGGGGACAGCGCCGCTTCGGCGCCCGGGGGTTCCGGGGCCGGCGCGGGGCGGCCTGTCGGCCGGACGACCGCCGGCTCCCGCTGGGGACGCCTCCTGGAGGGCGGGCTGCTGCACGGCGGTGTCCAGGGCAGCCCGGTCCTGCGTCTGTTTCTGCGCTGGGTGCGCCGGCCGCTGCTGCCCGTGATGCGGCTGTGGCGGCGCAACATCCAGCTCAGGGTCGTCGCGACCACCCTGCTGATGTCGCTGGGCGTCGTACTGCTGCTGGGTTTCGTCGTCATCGGCCAAGTGCGCAACGGACTGCTCGACGCCAAGGTGAAGGCCTCGCAGAGCCAGGCCACCGGTGGTTTCGCGGTGGCCAAGCAACGGGCCGACGAGGCGGCGACCGGTCCCGGCGACGACGTCTCCGCCGCTGACGGCCACTCCTCGCAGAACGTCATCCAGTGGATGAGCGACCTGGTGTCGTCGCTGTCCAGCGGCGGACAGGGCGCCTTCGACGTGGTCACGCTGCCCGCCGGCGACGACAGCGGTGGCGGGCGCGGTCCGCGCGCCTCCGGCGGCGTGGATCCCACGGCGAGCGTTCCGGAGGAGCTGCGCGCCCGCGTCAACAACGGCGTGGTGGCCGCCCAGAGTTACGCCCGCATCGTCTACCAGGGCGGCGACAAGGGCTCCCAGCCCGCGCTGGTCATCGGCAAGCAGGTCAACGACCCCAACGGCGATCCGTACCAGCTGTACTACCTCTTCCCGCTCACCCAGGAGGAGAAGTCGCTGAGCCTGGTCAAGGGCACGCTGGCGACGGCCGGTCTGTTCGTCGTCGTACTTCTCGGAGCCGTCGCCTGGCTGGTGGTGCGGCAGGTCGTCACGCCGGTGCGGATGGCGGCCGGGATCGCCGAGCGGCTGTCGGCCGGGCGGCTCCAGGAGCGGATGAAGGTCACCGGTGAGGACGACATCGCGCGACTCGGCGAGGCCTTCAACAAGATGGCGCAGAACCTTCAGCTGAAGATCCAGCAGTTGGAGGAGCTGTCGCGGATGCAGCGCCGGTTCGTCTCCGACGTCTCGCACGAGCTGCGCACGCCGTTGACGACCGTGCGGATGGCCGCCGACGTCATCCATGAGGCGCGCGAGGACTTCGACCCGGTCACCGCCCGCTCGGCGGAACTGCTCGCCGACCAGCTCGACCGGTTCGAGTCGCTGCTCGCGGACCTGCTGGAGATCAGCCGTTTCGACGCGGGCGCGGCGGCGCTGGAGGCCGAGCCGATCGACCTCAGGGAGGTCGTTCACCGGGTCGTCAGCGGCGCCGCGCCGCTCGCGGAACGCAAAAGGACGCGGATACGGGTCGTCGGCGACCAGCAGCCGGTCGTCGCGGAGGCCGACGCCCGGCGTGTGGAGCGCATCCTGCGCAATCTGGTCGTCAACGCTGTTGAGCACGGCGACGGCAGGGACGTCGTCGTCAAACTCGCGGCGGCGGGCGGCGCGGTCGCGGTCGCGGTGCGCGACTACGGCGTCGGGCTCAAGCCGGGTGAGGCGACTCGTGTGTTCAGCCGCTTCTGGCGGGCGGATCCGGCGCGCGCCCGCACCACGGGCGGTACCGGTCTGGGGCTGTCGATCGCCCTGGAGGACGCCCGGCTGCACGGCGGCTGGCTTCAGGCGTGGGGCGAGCCGGGCGGCGGCTCGCAGTTCCGCCTGACGCTGCCGAGGACCGCGGACGAGCCGCTGCGGGGCTCGCCCGTCCCGCTGGAGCCGAAGGACTCGCGCCGCAACCGCGGGCTCGACGACGCCGGTCTGCCGGGCGGGAAGCGTGCCACCGTGCCGGTCCAGGCGACGGGTGAGCGGATGGTGTCCTCACGGGACCCGATCGCGTCCCGGTCGGCGGCGGTGGCCCCGACGGCCGATCCGACGGCGCTGCCCGGCAACGGCGCGCGTGTGGTGCCCCGGCCGGCCGCGGGCGGGCGACGGCAGGAGGCGGCGGCCGCCGTGGACGCCGCAGCGAAGGGGCCTTCGGACTCCGCTGCCGCCGAGGAAGCCGGGCCGCGGGACGACGTGACACAGCAAGGGGAGGCATTTCGTGGGCGCTGACCGCGTGGGGGGCGTGCGGCGGCCGGTGCGCGCGGTGGCGTACGCCGCTTGCGGGGCCGTACTGCTGGCGGGGTGCGCCTCGATGCCGGACAGCGGGGATCTGCGGGACGTGGAGTCCACCCCGCGCCAGGACAGCCAGCTGCGGGTGTTCGCCATGCCGCCCCGGGAGGATGCCCCGCCCGCGGAGATCGTGCAGGGCTTTCTGGAGGCCCTGACCAGTGACGATCCGCAGTATGCGACGGCGCGTCAGTATCTGACGGGGACGGCGTCGGGGCGCTGGCGGCCGGAGCAGTCCACGACCGTGCTCGCGGGCGGCCCGGACATCCAGGTCGACCGCACCACGGGGCACGACACCAGCCACGACAACAGCGACGACTACGCGTTCACGCTGACCGGCGAGAAGGTGGCCCGGGTTGACGTGCAGCAGTCGTACACGCCGATGCGCGGCGGGTACAGTCAGCCGGTTCATCTGACGCGGGACAAGAAGAGCGGGCAGTGGCGCATCGACGTGCTGCCGCAGGGCGTCGTCATGGGGCAGTCGGACTTCCAGCGCAACTACATGTCCGTCAACAAGTACTACTTCGCCTCCAACACCTGGGCGGATTCGGCCACATCGGCGACCGCCGTCTCCGATCCCGTCTTCGTGCGCCGGCGCGTGGACGCGATGACGCAGGTGGTGCGCTCCGTGCTGAGCGGGCCCACGCGCTGGCTCGAGCCGGCGGTCAGTTCGAGCTTCCCTGCCGGGACGGAGCTGCGCCGCGGGGTCACCTCGCTGGCGCCCGACGACCAGAACCGGCTGACGGTGCCGCTGAACGAGAAGGCCTCCGGGGTCGGGCGCGAGAAGTGCCGGGAGATGGCGACCCAATTGCTGTTCACGCTGCAGAACCTGACACCCACCGTGGACACCGTCACGCTCCAGCGCGCCGACGGCGGCACACTGTGCTCGCTCGAGGAGGAACAGGCCGAGGCCGTCGCCACGCGCGGGTCGGTGAAGCGGCCCGACTACCTGTACTACGTCGACGACAAGCAGCGGCTGGTGCGGATCGCCGGCGGCGGCACCGCCATGGGCGCCGAACCCGTGCCGGGGGCGCTGGGTGAGGGTGTCCAGAAGCTCCAGGCGGCGGCGGTGTCGTGGGACGAGCGCACGGCAGCCGGGGTCGGCGACGACGGCAAGTCGCTGTTCGTGGGCTCCCTCGTGGAGGGCGGAGCCCACGACGCGCCGGTCCTGCGGAGCCAGGGCAAGGCCGAGGGTGACCGGCTGACGGTACCGAGCTGGGACGCGCGCGGTGACCTGTGGGTGGCCGACCGCGATCCCGCCCGACCGCGGCTGGTGGTGTTGGAGCAGGGCGAGGGCCAGCCGCTCGACGTGCGCGTCCCCGGGCTGAAGGGCCGTGTCGACGCGGTGCGGGTGGCCGCCGACGGGGTACGGATCGCCCTGGTCGTGCGGGCGGAGAACGACAGCAAATCCCTGCTCGTCGGGCGGATCGAACGCGACGACAAGGCCGGGGACCGGCCGGTGGTGTCGGTGCGCGAACTGCGTTCGGCGGCTCCGGAGCTGGAGGACGTCACCGCCATGTCGTGGGCCGGCGACAGCCGCCTCGTGGTGGCCGGGCGGGAGAAGGGGGGCGTGCAGACGATGCGGTACGTCCAGGTCGACGGCTCCACGCCGGAGGGCCCGCCGCCGGCGGCGCTCACGGGGGTGCAGACGCTCGCCGCGGCCGAGGACGACCGGTCGCCGCTGGTGGCGTACTCCTCGGAGGACGGGATCGTCCGGCTGCCGTCCGGGACGCAGTGGCAGAAGGTGGTCAAGGACGGGTTGGCGCCGGTCTACCCGGGGTGAGCGGCCTTCCGTCCCGACCGGGCTGAGCGTTTTCCTCCCTCCCGACCGGGCTGAGAGCCTTCTATCCTCCCTCCCTACCTCCCTCCCTCCCGAGCGGGCCGGGGCATCCCTTGGTCGCCCGTGTGGGGGAAGCCCCGGTGACGGTGGGGGGGAGTTGTCCACAGGGGGTTGTCCACAGGGCTGGCCGGGACGGTGCGCCGTAGGCACAGTGGAAGACATGCACGGGTGGTGGCAGGACCTCACCGACCTGGTGCTGCCGACCGAGTGCGGCGGCTGCGGCAGGCCTCGCACGGTGCTCTGTCCTCGGTGCCGTGCCGCCCTGAGCCGGGGCGCACCACGCCGGGTGCGACCGGTGCCGGAGCCGTCCGGACTGCCTGCGGTGTACGCGGCGGCGCCGTACGCGGACGCGGTGCGGGCGGCCCTGCTCGCCCACAAGGAGCGGGGCGCACTGGGTCTCGCGCGCCCGCTGGGTACGGCGCTGGCGGGTGCGGTGCGGGCCGGGCTGCGGGCGGCGGCGACGGGAGCGGGGAGAACGGGAGCGGGAGCCGGGGCGGCCGGTGGCGTGGCAGGTGGTGCCGTGCTGCTCGTCCCCGTGCCGTCCGCGCGGCAGGCGGTGCGGGCCCGGGGGCACGATCCCGCGCGGCGGATCGCGCTCGCGGCGGCCGGTGGGCTGCGGCGGTCCGGGACGCCGGCCCGGGCCCTGGCGGTGCTGCGCCAGCGGCGCGTCGTGGCGGACCAGTCGGGGCTGACCTCCCGGCAGCGGCTCGAGAACCTCGCGGGCGCGCTGGAGGTGGCCGCGGGCGGTGCGCGACTGCTGCTGAGCGGTCCGGTGGTGCTGGTCGACGACGTCATGACGACCGGAGCCTCGTTGGCGGAGGCGGCGCGGGCGGTCACGGCGGCCGTGTACACGGCGCGGGGCCGGGAAGGGATGAGGAAACAGAAGTCGAGATCAAGGCAGAAGGAGCAGGAGGAGGGGAACTCGGTGTATGGAACACCCGAAATGACGTGGGTGTACGGCGCCGGCGAGGTGGTCTGCGCGGCGTCCGTCGCGGCCTCTCCGGATTCCTTCGGAATAGACCGGAACTGACTGAGTACTTGCATCGTTGCAGGTAATGAGTGGGTCAATTCACCTGAACGGAGGTACGCCGCAGTAGAGGGTGACGTCATCCGTCCGGGCGAGATATGTTCGGGTTGTGAGGGAAAGGCGCAGGCCATCCCCGTCATATCCGAACGCCGTGTTGCGGGTTTTCGCTATCACCCGTACCGGCCGGGTGGAGATCTCGCCCGCGGGGGAGGAGGAGGTGGACGTCACCGAGTCCGAGGTTCCGGAGCTCACCGGAACCGGGTGCACAAGGGAGATGCTCCGCCGTCGGAGCGGAGCGATCCGGGAACGGAGTTCTGCGTGGACATCGTCGTCAAGGGCCGCAAGACCGAGGTGCCCGAGCGGTTCCGCAAGCACGTGGCCGAGAAGCTGAACCTGGAGAAGATCCAGAAGCTCGATGGCAAGGTGATCAGCCTCGACGTCGAGGTGTCCAAGGAGCCCAACCCCCGACAAGCCGACCGCTGCGACCGGGTGGAGATCACGCTCCGCTCCCGCGGTCCGGTGATCCGGGCGGAGGCAGCGGCCAGCGATCCGTACGCCGCGCTCGACCTGGCGGCGGAGAAGCTCGGTGCCCGGCTGCGCAAGCAGCACGACAAGCGTTTCTCGCGGCGTGGCGCACGACGGATCTCGGCCGCCGAGGTCCCCGACCACGTTCCCGGTGCGGCGACCCTGAACGGCAGCGGTCAGACCGTCACGGAAGCGGAAGCGGGCCAGGTGCCCACCAAGAAGGTCGGCTCGCTGGAGGTGCAGGGGGACGGACCCCTCGTCGTCCGCGAGAAGACCCACGTCGCCTCCCCGATGACCCTCGACCAGGCCCTCTACGAGATGGAGCTGGTCGGGCACGACTTCTATCTCTTCGTCGACTCCGAGACCAAGGAACCCAGCGTCGTCTACCGGCGGCATGCCTATGACTACGGGGTGATCCACCTCCGGACGGACACGATGGTCACTCAGGCGCCCGAGGCGGGCGGCACACTGGGCGGTTGAGCCGCCCCGGCGACAACAACAGCTGCGACGGTGCCCCTGGAGCGCGGTGTGCGCCCCCAGGGGCACCGGTGTGCGCCCCCTTCACACGCCGCTTGGTCACCGCAGTGTCGGCCGGGCATGGAATCATGGCGGCAACGGCCCAACCGATGGGCCGTTGCCTTGGGTTGGCCACCGCACCACAGACCGGGCCACAGCCTCAGGGGGAGGAACAACGATGGCGGACAGCTTCGGACCGATGAGGGACGAGGACGCCGACGGCGGCGTCGTCGGCGTGGCACCGGAGGCGGGCACCGCGCGCAAGGAGCCGATCAGAGTCCTTGTCGTGGACGACCACGCCCTCTTCCGTCGCGGCCTGGAGATCGTGCTCGCCGCCGAGGAGGACATCCAGGTGGTCGGCGAGGCGGGTGACGGGGCCGAAGCCGTCGACAAGGCCGCCGACCTGCTGCCCGACATCGTGCTGATGGACGTACGCATGCCCAAGCGCGGCGGGATCGAGGCGTGCACGTCCATCAAGGAGGTCGCGCCCAGCGCCAAGATCATCATGCTGACGATCAGCGACGAGGAGGCCGACCTCTACGAGGCGATCAAGGCCGGCGCCACCGGCTACCTCCTCAAGGAGATCTCCACGGACGAGGTGTCCACCGCCATTCGCGCCGTGGCCGACGGGCAGTCGCAGATCAGCCCCTCCATGGCGTCGAAGCTGCTCACCGAATTCAAGTCGATGATCCAGCGGACCGATGAACGCCGCCTCGTCCCCGCCCCCCGGCTGACCGACCGTGAGCTGGAGGTCCTCAAGCTCGTCGCCACGGGGATGAACAACAGGGACATCGCCAAGGAACTGTTCATCTCCGAGAACACGGTGAAGAACCACGTCCGCAACATCCTGGAGAAGCTCCAGCTGCACTCCAGGATGGAGGCGGTGGTCTACGCGATGCGGGAGAAGATCCTCGAGATTCGGTAGGGCCCGGTAAGGCCCGGCGGGGCTGCCCGGAAGGTCAGCCGACGGCGCGGGAGAGTTCCCGCACGAGGGGCTGGCGCAGCTCGGGCGGTTCCACCCGTTCCACGCGTACGTCCGTGCAGTCCACCCAGCTCGCCGCCTCGACGAGCGCCTGGGCGACGGCGGGTACGGACTGTACGCCGTCCAGGGTGACCTGCTTGGCCACGAGGGTGCGGCCCTCCCGGGCGGGGTCCACGCGGCCGACGAGGCGGCCGCCGGCGAGCACGGGCATCGCGAAGTAGCCGTGGACCCGCTTGGGCTTGGGGACGTAGGCCTCCAGGCGGTGGGTGAAGCCGAAGATCCGCTCGGTGCGCGCCCGCTCCCAGACCAGCGAGTCGAAGGGCGACAGCAGAGTGGTGCGGTGGCGGCCGCGCGGGGGTGTGGCCAGCGCCTCCGGGTCCGCCCAGGCCGGCTTGCCCCAGCCCTCGACCGTGACCGGGACTAGCCCGGAGTCCCCGATCACCGCGTCGACCTGCTCGCCCTTGAGGCGGTGGTAGTCCGCGATGTCCGCGCGGGTGCCCACGCCCAGGGACTGGCCGGCCAGGCGGACCAGCCGGCGCAGGCACTCGGTGTCGTCCAGCTCGTCGTGCAGCAGCTCCTCGGGGACGGCGCGCTCGGCGAGGTCGTACACCCGCTTCCAACCCCGGCGCTCCACGCAGACCACCTCGCCGTACATCAGGGCGCGCTCGACGGCGACCTTGGCGCCCGACCAGTCCCACCACTCACTGGTCTTCTTGGCCCCGCCCAGCTCCGTCGCCGTCAGCGGGCCCTCGGCGTGCAGCTGCTTGACGACCTGGTCGTACGCCCCGTCGGGCAGTTCGTGGTTCCAGTGCGGGCGGTTGCGGTAGGCGCGGCGGCGGAAGGCGAAGTGGGGCCACTCCTCGATGGGCAGGATGCAGGCGGCGTGCGACCAGTACTCGAAGGCGTGCGGGCGCGCCGACGGCGTGCCGGTGGACGCGGCCGCCCAGTAGGCACGCTCGACGGTTGTGCGGCCGACCGCGCCGAGGCGGGCGTAGGGCACGAGCTCGTGGGAGCGGGCGAGAACCGAGATGGTGTCGAGCTGGACCGCGCCGAGGTGCCGGAGGACACCGCGCACACCGGACCGCCGGTCGGGTGCGCCGAGGAAACCCTGGGCACGCAGGGCGATACGGCGGGCTTCGTCCGCCGAGAGATCGGTGCTGGGACGCGGGAGCGAGGTCATGGCATCGCACGATAAGGGGCGGCACCGACAACGCGCGCCGAGCTGCGCTTTCGCCGACGACCTCAGGCGGGAGCGGGCAGGTAGGGCGCCGCCGAGGGCAGGCTCAGGTCCGACGGCAGCAGGGAGCCCACCCAGCAGTCCCGTCGTACCCCCTTGTTGTTGAGCCCCGAGCGCAGCGTGCCCTCCACCGTGAAGCCGACCCGTTCGGCGACCGCGCGGGAGGCGTGGTTCCCGACCTCGGCACGCCACTCCAGGCGGTCGACGGCGAGGTGGGTGAAGGCCCAGCGGGCGACGGTGAGTGAGGCCTCGGTCACATAGCCGTTGCCGCGGTGCTCCTTCGTGGCCCAGTAGCCGATCTCGGCCTCGCCCAGCGAACGCATCGTTATGCCGAGCGTGCCCACGAGGTCTCCTCCGGAGCCGGGGAGGAAAAGGCCGAAGGTGAACATCGAACCGTTGGCCCAGCCCAGGGGGACCATGTCCCCCGTGAAGCTCTGCGCGTGCTCGGGCAGGTAGGGCGAAGGAAGCTGGGAGAGCCAGCGCTGGATGTCGGGGTCCTGCACGGCCGCGTACACCGCGTCGGAGTCCTGGGGGCCGAGCGCGCGCAGGAGCAGACGGTCGGTGGTGAGCGTGACGGGTTCCATCGCCCGATTCTGCTCGGGTGCCGCGGGAGGCGCCATCCCTTTTCCCGGTGTGTGAGGGGTTGATCGCATTTCTCGGCATGTGAGGAAGTGATCACAATTCGCGCAAAACGTCGCCGGAACACGGCACCATCCACGACCCCCGGACGTTGTTCACGTTGAGGTCCCCGTGAAGCTGCGGACGGGTGGCCTTGCGGCAGGCCCTCCCGGCTTGGCTGTGTCCTCGCATACGATGGCCGTTGCTCAGTACGTCAATGGAAACCGACCGTCCCAGGCCCGACCGGCAAGGAGACCAACCCCCGTGTCCGTCCTCTCGAAGATCATGCGTGCAGGCGAAGGCAAGATCCTGCGCAAGCTGCACCGCATCGCGGGCCAGGTCAACTCCATCGAAGAGGACTTCGTCGCCCTCTCCGACGCCGATCTGCGTGCCCTCACCGATGAGTACAAGCAGCGGTACGCGGACGGCGAGAGCCTGGACGACCTGCTCCCCGAGGCGTTCGCCACGGTGCGCGAGGCGGCCAAGCGTGTCCTCGGCCAGCGGCACTACGACGTCCAGCTGATGGGCGGCGCCGCCCTGCACCTGGGGTATGTCGCCGAGATGAAGACCGGCGAGGGCAAGACCCTGGTCGGCACCCTGCCCGCCTACCTGAACGCGATCTCGGGCGACGGCGTGCACATCATCACGGTCAACGACTACCTGGCCGAGCGCGACTCGGAGATGATGGGCCGCGTCCACAGGTTCCTGGGTCTGTCCGTCGGCTGCATCCTCGCGAACATGACGCCGGCCCAGCGCCGCGAGCAGTACGGCTGCGACATCACCTACGGCACGAACAACGAGTTCGGCTTCGACTACCTCCGCGACAACATGGCGTGGTCCCAGGACGAGCTCGTCCAGCGCGGCCACAACTTCGCGATCGTCGACGAGGTCGACTCCATCCTCGTCGACGAGGCCCGTACGCCGCTGATCATCTCCGGCCCGGCCGACCAGGCCACCAAGTGGTACGGCGACTTCGCCAAGCTGGTCACCCGCCTGAAGAAGGGCGAGGCGGGCAACCCGCTCAAGGGCGTCGAGGAGACCGGCGACTACGACGTCGACGAGAAGAAGCGCACGGTCGCCATCCACGAGGCCGGTGTCTCCAAGGTCGAGGACTGGCTGGGCATCGACAACCTCTACGAGTCGGTGAACACCCCGCTCGTCGGCTACCTGAACAACGCCATCAAGGCCAAGGAGCTCTTCAAGCGCGACAAGGACTACGTCGTCATCGACGGCGAAGTCATGATCGTCGACGAGCACACCGGCCGTATCCTCGCCGGCCGCCGCTACAACGAGGGCATGCACCAGGCGATCGAGGCGAAGGAAGGGGTGGACATCAAGGACGAGAACCAGACGCTCGCCACGATCACCCTGCAGAACTTCTTCCGCCTCTACTCCAAGCTTTCCGGCATGACCGGTACGGCGATGACCGAGGCCGCCGAGTTCCACCAGATCTACAAGCTCGGCGTGGTCCCGATCCCGACCAACAGGCCGATGGTCCGCAAGGACCAGGCGGACCTGATCTACCGCACCGAGGTCGCCAAGTTCGAGGCGGTCGTCGACGACATCTCCGAGAAGCACGAGAAGGGCCAGCCGATCCTGGTCGGCACCACCTCGGTGGAGAAGTCGGAGTACCTCTCGCAGCAGCTCAGCAAGCGCGGCGTCCAGCACGAGGTGCTCAACGCCAAGCACCACGAGCGCGAGGCGTCGATCGTCGCCCAGGCCGGCCGCAAGGGTGCGGTGACCGTCGCGACGAACATGGCCGGCCGCGGTACGGACATCAAGCTCGGCGGCAACCCCGAGGACCTCGCCGAGGCGGAGCTGCGCCAGCGCGGCCTCGACCCCGAGGAGCACATCGAGGAGTGGGCGGCGGCCCTGCCGGAGGCGTTGCAGCGCGCCGAGGCGGCGGTCAAGGCCGAGAAGGACGAGGTCGAGCGGCTCGGCGGCCTGTACGTGCTCGGCACCGAGCGGCACGAGTCGCGTCGTATCGACAACCAGCTGCGCGGTCGTAGCGGCCGTCAGGGCGACCCGGGCGAGTCCCGCTTCTACCTCTCCCTGGGCGACGACCTGATGCGTCTGTTCAAGGCGCAGATGGTCGAGCGCGTGATGTCGATGGCGAACGTCCCGGACGACGTGCCGATCGAGAACAAGATGGTCACGCGCGCAATCGCGTCCGCCCAGTCGCAGGTCGAGCAGCAGAACTTCGAGACGCGCAAGAACGTTCTCAAGTACGACGAGGTGCTCAACCGGCAGCGCGAGGTCATCTACGGCGAGCGGCGCCGCGTCCTGGAGGGCGAGGACCTGCAGGAGCAGGTGCTCCACTTCATGAGCGACACCATCGACGCGTACGTCGGGGCGGAGACCGCCGAGGGCTTCCCGGAGGACTGGGATCTCGACCGGCTGTGGGGCGCCTTCAAGCAGCTCTACCCGGTGAAGATCACCATCGAGGAGCTGGAGGAGGCGGCCGGGGACCGCGCGGGTCTGACGGCGGAGTTCATCAGCGAGTCCATCGAGGACGACATCCGCGAGCAGTACGAGGCCCGCGAGGCGCAGCTCGGCTCGGAGATCATGCGTGAGCTGGAGCGCCGGGTGGTGCTGTCGGTGCTGGACCGCAAGTGGCGCGAGCACCTCTACGAGATGGACTACCTCCAGGAGGGCATCGGCCTGCGCGCGATGGCGCAGAAGGACCCGCTGGTCGAGTACCAGCGCGAGGGCTTCGACATGTTCACCGCGATGATGGAGGGCATCAAGGAGGAGTCCGTCGGCTACCTGTTCAACCTGGAGGTCCAGGTCGAGCAGCAGGTCGAGGAGGTGCCGGTCGAGGACACGAAGCCGGTGGCAGACCTGGAGAAGCACGACGCAGTTCCGGCGCAGGCCGGCGCGCGTCCGGAGATCCGGGCCAAGGGGTTGGACGCGCCGCAGCGGCGTGACCTGCACTTCTCGGCGCCGACTGTGGACGGCGAGGGCGGCATCGTCGAGGGTGAGTTCGCCACGGACGGCGAGCCCGTGCGTTCGGAGGCCGACGGCCTCACGCGTGCGGAGCGGCGCAAGCAGGCCAAGGCCGGGCGCCGCCGCAAGAAGTGACCGGCGCTCCCTGAGAGAGCCGGCAGCGTACCGGGAAGGGCCGGGCACCCGTGGGTGCCCGGCCCTTCGGCTTGGGCTGCGGTTCGCCGTCAGGGCAGGTCGTCCTTCGTGCGGGGCATACGGGGGCCGCCCAGTTCCACCGCCGTGCAGCGCCAGCGCCGGTCCCGGCCCTGCTCCAGGCGGAACGCCATCGCGCGCAGCTGGTCGCCCGCGCCGATGCGGGCGAAGGCCTCCACGGCGCCCGGGCGGGGCTCGTAGTAGCCGATGTCGCGCACGACGGGGCGGGCGCCGCGGGTGCGCAGCGCGCCGCGCTCCGCGAGCCAGACGAGCTCGTCGTAGGCCCGGCCCGCGGTGTGCCGGAGCATCCAGTGCACGGGCCGCTGCCCGCTGAGAACGGCGAGCAGCCGATCGGCGAACAGATCGGTGGCGACGGGCAGCGAGACCGCCCGCACGGCGTCCTGAGCACTGGGCCCGACCCCCGCCGCGCCTGCCGAGCCTGCCGAGCCTGCGGCGCGGGCTGCGCCCGCGTAGCCGCCCGGCTCGGACCTGTGGGCACCCACCCGACGGGTTCCGGCTGCGACCGCTTGGCCTGGGGCAGTCCCGGCGGCCGCGCCCGCCGCGCCCGCCGCGCGGGCTGCCGCGGTGGCTGTGGGCGCCGGGTTGGTGCCCGGGTGTGTCGTGTCCGTCCTGCGGGCTGCGGCCGCCGGGAACCCTGGGGCCGTTCTGGCGGCTGTCCTTGCCGTGCCGGCTGCCGCGTTGGCGGCCGGGTGTGCCGTGCCCGTCCTG
>NZ_JBIVTV010000004.1:20962-39136 GCF_044756885.1 Streptomyces sp. NPDC091412
GCGGGCTGCGTCCGTTGAGCGGGCTGGAGCCGTCCTGGCGTCTGCGCTCGTCGTTCGGCCTGGGGCTGTCCTGCGGGTAGCGCTTGCCGTGCCGGCTGCCGCGTTGGCGGCCGGGTGTGCCGTGCCCGTCCTGCGGGCTGCGTCCGTTGAGCGGGCTGGAGCCGTCCTGGCGTCTGCGCTCGTCGTTCGGCCTGGGGCTGTCCTGCGGGTAGCGCTTGCCGTGCCGGCAGCCGCGTTGGCCGGGTGCGCCGTGCCCGTCCTGCGGGCTGTGCCCGTCGTGCCCGCTGCCGCAGTGGCCGTGCGCGCCGGGTCGGCGGCCGGGTGTGGCGTGTCCGTCCTGCGGGCTGTGTCCGTCGAGGGGGCTGGTGCCGGACTGGCGGCTTTGCTCAGCGGGCGGTTCGCGGCTGTTCTGGCGGGTGCTGCCGTTGTCGGTGCGCCCGTGGTGCGGGGCGCTGGGCCGGGGGCGCTCGTGTCCGTCCTGCGGGACCTGCCCGCCGCGGCGGCCGGGATCGCCGTCTCGGCGCCCTCGTTCGGCCGTGGGACGTGCCCTCCCGAGTCCCGCGTGCCGGTCCGCGCGGGTCGGGGGCGGAGTGGGGTGGCTGGAGGGCGGGTGTCGCGGGGGCCCGTAACGGGTGCGGAGCTGTTGCGGGGTGGGGGGTTGTCGTCGGCGGTGCGGGGGAGGGTTCCGCCTGGGGTGCGGGGTGGGTAGCCGCCGGGGCGGCGGGGGTCGCGGCGGCCCGGCGGGTGGGTGCCCGGGCGGCGCTGGGTCCTGGTCATGACCTTGTTCATGAGTCCCCGTTCGGTGTCGTTGTCCGGCGCCGGCGCTCAGGGCACCGGTTTATACCGGGCAGTAACTTCCTGCTGGGGCTCTTGTACGGGGCCGAGGGCGCCACGGCAAGGAAGGCGCGGCGCGCGTCGGGCCGTGGACGAGTTCACCTGTACGTGTGATCGCGAGGACCGTGACCCGTGTGGGGACTGGGGCGGACCGGGTGAGGTGAGGGGCTCGCGGTGGACGGATCGGGCGGTGTGGCCGGGGACTCGAAAGGGGGCTCTCGCACGTATCCTGAAGGCCGTCCGGGCGGCGAGCCCTCCGACCACGAAAGCGGCCTGCCATGCGTGTCTACGTCCCCCTGACCCTCTCGGGCCTCGCCGAGGCGCACAAGGCGGGGGAGCTGGGGACGGGGGCGCTCACCGCGTACGCCGTGACGCCCGCCCTGCGCGAGTGGTACCTCTCCGACGACATCGAGGAGCTGGAGTACGCCGCGCTGAACCGGGCCGCGCTCGCCTCGCTGCGGCTGCTGGCGCTGGACCCGGGCGCACCGCGGCGCCGTGTGGTGGTCGCCGTGGACGTGCCCGACGGCGCGGCGACGGCCGACCCCGACCGCGGCCTCGACCCGGCCGCGCTCGGCGAGGTGCGGGTGGCCGGTCCGGTGCGGCTGGCCAAGGCGGCCGCCGTGCACGTCGACTCCGATGACGCGGAGGCGGACGTGACCGCCGCGGCCGAGGCCCTGGGAGCGGCGGACGCGGGGGACGACGACGCCCAGTTCGTGGTGGACGGAGCCGAGGACCACGAGCTGCTCTGGTACGCCACACAGGAGATCCCGAACCTCGTCGGGCTCGGCGGCTGAAGCCCCCGGACCGCGACCGCACCACAGGTCGCGACCTGCCGATCTCCTGATTGTCAGTGGCGGCGGGTACGTTTTCCGGTATGGGGAAACAGTCAGGGACGCACATCGTCTGGGACTGGAACGGCACGCTGTTCCACGACAACGACGCGGTCATCGGCGCGACGAACGCGGCATTCGCCGAGCTGGGCCTGGAGCCGATCACGCTGGAGCAGTACCGCGCGCTGTACTGCGTGCCGATCCCGAAGTTCTACGAGCGGCTGCTGGGCCGGCTGCCCACCGAGGCCGAGTGGGACACGATGGACGGCGTCTTCCACCGGTACTACGCCGAGCACCGCACCGGATGCACCCTGACCGAGGGGGCCGTGGAGCTGCTCACCGGATGGACGTCGGCCGGGCACAGCCAGTCGATCCTCAGCATGTACGGGCACGAGGACCTCGTCCCGCTGGTCCGTGGCTTCGGGATCGAGACGCACTTCCTCCGGGTGGACGGGCGGACGGGCCGCTCCGGCGGCAGCAAGGCCGAGCACATGGTGCGGCACCTGGGCGCGCTGTCCGAGAGGGTGAACCCCGCGCGCACGGTGGTGATCGGTGACGCGGCGGACGACGCGGTGGCCGCGCTGCACGTCGGGGCGCGGGCGGTGCTCTACACCGGCGGTTCGCACAGCCGGGCCAGCCTGGAGGAGGCGGGCGTGCCGGTGGTGGACACCCTGCGGGAGGCGGTCGCGGAGGCGCAGCGGCTGGCCGAATGAGCGGCACGCGGCGAGAAGCGCGGGGAGACGCGGGGAGAGGGAAACGGGGGTGACGAACGTGGAGTGGGAAGCGCGGAGCGGGAAACGCGGTACGGCGGGGTCCGGCGGAGCCATACGCCGCCTTCGCCGTCCCCACCCCTGTGCAGAACGTCAAACTTCCACCCCCGGTTTTGTACACATACGGCTCATGACGGGCCCCCCGTGAGGAGCGATAGCCTTGTGGCGTGATCAGCGCGATAGTTCGCGGGGGCGCCGTCGCCTCCGCTGTGCGCCCGGTGAGCACGGACCACATCCGTGTCCGGGCGGCGGTCGCTGGTCCTCGCGGGCGGGAAGGGGCCTCGACGGCCCCCAGGACGCCGCGTCATCCACGGGCACAGGCGCTGCCGAGAGCAGCGTCACACCCGTCGGACGCGTCGAAGAAGGCTGATATCCCCCCGCTCATCTCACTTTCCGGCATAGCGTCGAAGCACACCGGACATCCCGGGCCGCGGCGTCACGCCGGAGGGGAAGAGACCGTACTTCCTTCTACGTCACGCAACGGCGCGCGACAGGAGCCAGAGGACAATGCAGACCAAGCTGGACGAAGCCAAGGCCGAGCTGCTCGAGAGGGCCGCCCGGGTAGCTGAGAACAGTCCGCTCGGGGGACATATCCCGACCGGGTCGACGGGCGAGGGCACGCCGGACCGGGAGTCCGTGCTCGCGTTCCTCCAGCGTTTCTACCTGCACACCGCCCCCGAGGACCTCGCGGGCCGTGACCCGGTCGACGTTTTCGGCACCGCCTACTCCCACTACCGCCTGGCCGAGAACCGCCCCCAGGGCACGGCCAACGTCCGGGTCCACACCCCGACCGTCGAGGAGAACGGCTGGACGTGCAGCCACTCCGTCGTCGAGGTCGTCACCGACGACATGCCCTTCCTCGTGGACTCCGTGACGAACGAGCTGACCCGCCAGGGCCGCGGTATCCACGTGGTGATCCACCCGCAGTTCGTGGTGCGCCGTGACGTCACCGGCAAGCTCATCGAGGTGCTGCCGGCCGCGGCGCCCGGCGAGGAGCTGCCGCACGACGCGCACACCGAGTCCTGGATCCACGTCGAGACCGACCGCGAGACCGACCGCGCCGACCTGAAGCAGATCACCGCCGATCTGCTGCGTGTGCTGTCCGACGTCCGCGAGGCCGTCGAGGACTGGGAGAAGATGCGCCAGGCCGCGACCAGCCTCGCCGAGGACCTGCCCGGTGAGCCGGCGCCCGGCGACCTGCGCGCGCAGGAGGTCGAGGAGGCCCGCGAGCTGCTGCGCTGGCTGTCCGAAGACCACTTCACCTTCCTCGGCTACCGCGAGTACCGGCTGTGCGACGACGACTCCCTGGCCGCCGTGCCCGGCACCGGGCTGGGCATACTGCGCGCGGACCCGCCGCACGCCGGCGACGACAGCCACCCGGTCAGCCCGTCCTTCGAGCGGCTGCCCGCCGACGCCCGCGCCAAGGCGCGCGAGCACAAGCTGCTGGTGCTGACCAAGGCCAACAGCCGGGCCACCGTCCACCGGCCCTCCTACCTGGACTACGTGGGCGTCAAGAAGTTCAACGACAAGGGCGAGGTCGTCGGCGAGCGCCGCTTCCTCGGCCTGTTCTCGTCCGCCGCCTACACCGAGTCCGTGCGCCGGGTCCCGGTCATCCGCCGCAAGGTCGACGAGGTCCTCGAGCGCGCCGGCTTCTCGCCCAACAGCCACGACGGGCGCGATCTGCTCCAGATCCTGGAGACCTACCCGCGCGACGAGCTCTTCCAGACCCCGGTCGGTGAGCTCCAGGCGATCGCCACCTCCGTGCTGTACCTCCAGGAGCGCCGCCGGCTGCGCCTGTACCTGCGCCAGGACGAGTACGGCCGCTACTACTCGGCCCTCGTGTACCTCCCGCGCGACCGCTACACCACCGGCGTGCGCCTGCGGATCATCGACATCCTGAAGGAGGAGCTGGGCGGCACCAGCGTCGACTTCACCGCCTGGAACACCGAGTCGGTGCTCTCCCGGCTGCACTTCGTCGTCCGTGTGCCGCAGGGCACCGAGCTGCCGGAGCTGTCCGACAGCGACAAGGAGCGCATCGAGGCCCGCCTGGTCGAGGCCGCCCGCTCCTGGACGGACGCCTTCTCCGAGGCGCTGACCGCCGAACTCGGCGAGGAGCGCGCCGCGGAGCTGCTGCGCCGTTACTCGGGCGCCTTCCCCGAGGGCTACAAGGCCGACCACACCCCGCGCGCGGCGGTCGCCGACCTGTGCAACCTCGAGCAGCTGAACGAGGACAAGACCTTCGCGCTGAGCCTGTACGAGCCGGTGGGCGCCGCCCCCGAGGAGCGCCGGTTCAAGATCTACCAGAAGGGCGGCTCGGTCTCCCTGTCCGCCGTGCTGCCGGTGCTCAGCCGGCTCGGCGTCGAGGTCACCGACGAGCGGCCGTACGAACTGCGCTGCGCGGACCGTACGACGGCATGGGTCTACGACTTCGGCCTGCGGATGCCGAAGGAGTCCGGCGGTACCGGCGACCACCTCGGCGACGACGCCCGTGAGCGCTTCCAGGAGGCCTTCGCCGCCACCTGGACGGGCAAGGCGGAGAACGACGGGTTCAACGCCCTGGTGCTGGGCGCCGGGCTGAACTGGCGCCAGGCGATGGTGCTGCGCGCCTACGCCAAGTACCTGCGCCAGGCCGGCTCGACCTTCAGCCAGGACTACATGGAGGACACCCTCCGCAACAACGTCCACACCACCCGGCTGCTGGTCTCCCTGTTCGAGGCGCGGATGTCGCCGGAGCGCCAGCGCGCCGGACACGAACTCGTGGACGCGCTGCTGGAAGAGGTCGACGCGGCCCTGGACCAGGTGGCCTCCCTCGACGAGGACCGGATCCTGCGGTCCTTCCTCACCGTGATCAAGGCGACCCTGCGTACCAACTTCTTCCAGGAGGCGCGGGAGGGCGGCCGGCCGCACGACTACGTCTCCATGAAGTTCGACCCGCGGGCCATCCCGGACCTGCCGGCGCCGCGCCCGGCGTACGAGATCTGGGTGTACTCGCCGCGCGTGGAGGGCGTGCACCTGCGCTTCGGCAAGGTCGCCCGAGGCGGTCTGCGCTGGTCCGACCGGCGTGAGGACTTCCGCACCGAGATCCTCGGCCTGGTCAAGGCGCAGATGGTGAAGAACACCGTCATCGTGCCGGTCGGCGCCAAGGGCGGGTTCGTCGCCAAGCAGCTGCCCGACCCGAGCGTGGACCGGGACGCGTGGATGGCGGAGGGCATCGCCAGCTACAAGACCTTCATCTCGGCGCTGCTCGACATCACCGACAACATGGTCGCCGGCGAGGTCGTGCCCCCGCAGGACGTCGTGCGGCACGACGGCGAGGACACCTACCTGGTGGTCGCCGCCGACAAGGGCACGGCGCGGTTCTCGGACATCGCCAACGAGGTCGCCCAGTCGTACGACTTCTGGCTCGGCGACGCCTTCGCCTCCGGCGGCTCGGCGGGCTACGACCACAAGGGCATGGGCATCACCGCCCGCGGCGCCTGGGAGTCCGTCAAGCGGCACTTCCGGGAGCTGGGCGTGGACACCCAGACCCAGGACTTCACGGTCGTCGGCATCGGCGACATGTCCGGTGACGTGTTCGGCAACGGCATGCTGCTGAGCGAGCACATCCGCCTCGTCGCCGCCTTCGACCACCGGCACATCTTCATCGACCCCGAGCCGGACGCGGCCGTCGCCTACGCCGAGCGCCGCCGCCTGTTCGAGCTGCCGCGCTCCTCGTGGGCGGACTACAACGCCGAGCTGATCTCGGCCGGCGGCGGGGTGTTCCCCCGTACGGCCAAGTCGATCCCGGTCAACGCGCACATCCGCGAGGCCCTCGGCATCGAGGCCGGCGTCACCAAGCTGACCCCGGCCGACCTGATGCGGGCGATCCTCAAGGCCCCGGTGGACCTGCTGTGGAACGGCGGCATCGGCACGTACGTCAAGGCGTCCACCGAGTCCCACACCGACGTCGGTGACAAGGCCAACGACGCCATCCGCGTCGACGGCCGCGACCTGCGGGTCCAGGTCGTCGGCGAGGGCGGCAACCTGGGCTTCACCCAGCTCGGCCGGATCGAGTGCGCGATGCAGGGCGCCCGGATCAACACCGACGCCATCGACAACAGCGCCGGCGTGGACACCTCCGACCACGAGGTGAACATCAAGGTCCTGCTCAACGGGCTGGTCGCGGAAGGCGACATGACGGTCAAGCAGCGCAACAAGCTGCTCGCCGAGATGACCGACGAGGTCGGCGCCCTGGTGCTGCGCACCAACTACGCGCAGAACACGGCGATCGCCAACGCGCTCGCCCAGTCCAAGGACATGCTCCACGCCCAGCAGCGCTTCATGAAGCACCTGGTGCGCGAGGGTCACCTGGACCGGGCGCTGGAGTTCCTGCCCACCGACCGGCAGATCCGTGAGCGGCTGGCCGCCGGGCACGGCCTGACCGGTCCGGAGACGGCCGTCCTGCTGGCGTACACGAAGATCACGGTCGCCGAGGAGCTGCTGCACACCTCGCTGCCGGACGACCCGTACCTGCACACCCTGCTGCACGCCTACTTCCCGACCGCGCTGCGCGAGCAGTTCGCCGAACGGATCGACAACCACCCGCTGCGCCGCGAGATCACGACGACCGTCCTGGTCAACGACACGGTCAACACGGGCGGTACGACCTATCTGCACCGCCTGCGGGAGGAGACCGGGGCGTCGCTGGAGGAGATCGTCAGGGCGCAGACGGTGGCCCGCACGATCTTCCGCTCGGCTCCGGTGTGGGACGCGGTCGAGGCGCTGGACAACAAGGTCGAGGCCGACGTCCAGACCCGGATCCGCCTGCACTCGCGCCGCCTGGTCGAGCGCGGCACGCGCTGGCTGCTGAACAACCGGCCGCAGCCGCTGGAGCTCGCCGAGACCATCGCGTTCTTCTCCGAGCGGGTCGGGCAGGTGTGGGCGGAGCTGCCCAAGCTGCTCAAGGGCGCGGACCTGGAGTGGTACCAGGAGGTCTACGACGAGCTGTCCGGCGCCGGCGTCCCGGACGAGCTGGCCACGCGCGTGGCCGGGTTCTCCTCCGCCTTCCCGGCGCTCGACATCGTCTCGGTGGCCGACCGTATGGGCAAGGACCCGATGGACGTCGCCGAGGTGTACTACGACCTCGCCGACCGCCTCCACATCACCCAGCTGATGGACCGCATCATCGAGCTGCCGCGTGCCGACCGGTGGCAGTCCATGGCCCGTGCGGCGATCCGCGAGGACCTGTACGCGGCGCACGCCGCGCTGACCGCGGACGTGCTGGCCGCGGGCAACGGCACCGCCACGCCGGAGCAGCGCTTCAAGGTGTGGGAGCAGAAGAACGGGGCGATCCTGTCCCGGGCGCGTGCCACGCTCGAGGAGATCCGCGGCTCGGACGCGTTCGACCTGGCCAACCTGTCGGTGGCGATGCGGACGATGCGCACGCTGCTGCGCACGCACTCGTAACGCGCGGGAGGCCGACCCGTACCCGAGGGCGCCCCGGACCTTTCCGGTCCGGGGCGCCCTCATGCCGTTCACGCCGTCTTCTTGCCGTCGTCCAGGAAACGCCGGACGCCGAATTTACCGTTTCCTGCTAAACGGGATCATTCCTATAAAGTTGCCGCGTGAACACCCTCGGTAGTCGCACCTGGCTCTTCCGGCACGATGCGCACCGCGCCGCCTGAGGCACCCTCAGCGGGCACGGCCGTCGGCCGGCCGCCGACCTCCCCGGGAGGGGCCTACGCGCCCCGCGCGGCCGCCGTGCTCCTCGCCGCCCTGCTGCTTCTGGTGATCGTCCGGCTGCCCTGGGCCGGCGACCTGGGCATGCACGCGGCGACCATCCAGCGGCTGCGCCACAGCCTGCTCCACCCCGGCAACCCGCTCGTCGACGCCGACACCCCGAGCCCGTACTACTCGCCGTGGATGCTGCTCCTCGGCTCCGTCGCCCGGGCCGGCGGCCTGTCGGTGTTCGTCGTGCTGCGGCTCGCCGCGCTCACCGGGCTCACGCTGCTGGCGACGGGCGTCTGGCGGTACGTCAGAACGCTGAGCGCGCACCGGGCCGCGCCCGCCCTGGCCGCCCTGAGCCTGGTTCTGCTGTGGGGTACGGAACTCATCAACTGGAGCGGCTTCCTCTCCCTCAACTCCCTCGCGCTGACGGTGTCGTATCCCAGCGTGCTGGCCCTCGGCCTCGCCTTCCACTACTGGGCCTGGCTCACCCGGGCGCTGCGCGCGGCGGCCGGGTGGGAGGTGTGGCTGGGGCTCGGGACGCTGTGGGCGCTGATCCTGCTGTGTCATCAGTTCACCGGGTTCGTCGCCACGCTCGGCGGTCTCGCCGCGGTGCTCGCGGCCCGGCCCCCGCGTGCCCTGTGGCCGCGGCTCGGCGCCGGGGCGACCCTGGGGCTGCTGGTGCTGTGGCTGTGGCCGTACTACGACTTCTTCGCCCTGTTCTCGGCCGGAAGCGATCTGGAGGAGGTGCACCGGGCGCTCTACACGAACTTCCTCGGCCGCTACTGGCTGGCCCTGCTCGGAGTGGCCGCGCTGGTCGTGCGGTGGCGGCGCGACCGGCGGGACCTTCTGGTGACCTTCTTCCTGCTGGGCGCGCTGGTGTGTGCGACGGGGTTCGCCACGGGCCACTACGCCTGGGGCCGGACGCTGCCCGCCGCCCTCGTCCCGGCCCAGATCGCCGCCGCGCTGGAGGTGGTGCAGGGCGGCGGGCGCGCCGTGCGGACCCGCTGGGCGTGGGCGCTGGGCGGCGCGCTGGCCCTGGGGGCGTGGACCCAGGCCGGCGTGCTCGGGTACGCCGTCGGGCGCGCGGCGCTGCCGGACGTGCTCGCGGCCGACTACACCCCGACCTGGACCGGGTACTACTGGATCACGCCGTATGTGAAGTACGGGGATGTGGTCATGGCCCGGGACCTGCCCTCCCGGCTGATCCCGGCCTACGGCCCCTACACGGTCGCCCCCGGCTACCCGGACTTCTTCCTGCCGGACGAGTCCCGGCGCGAGTGGGCGGTGCGGCGCTACTACACGCTCCGCACGCCGGAGGGCGTACGCAGGGACATCCTGCGCACCTATGCCGTGCGCTGGGTCGTGGACGGAAGCAGACCGCGCCACGACCCCGAACTGCGCGTGGTGACCCACGGCCCGGGCGGCCAGGTCCTCTACGCGGTCACTCCCTGACCGGCCCGCCGGGCGCCGGGCGGAGTGGGGCTATCCCTTGGCCTTCTTCTTGTCGGGGCCGCCCGTGAAGGCCTCGTAGGCCTCGAGGACCTCCTCGGTGGGGCCGTCCATGCGCAGTTCGCCGCGTTCCAGCCACAGGACGCGCTCGCAGGTGTCGCGGATGGAGGCGTTGCTGTGGCTGACCAGGAACACCGTGCCGGCCTGCGCGCGCAGTTCGCGGATCCGTTTCTCCGAGCGGCGCTGGAAGGAGCGGTCGCCCGTGGCCAGTGCCTCGTCGATCAGCAGGACGTCGTGGTCCTTGGCGGCGGCGATGGAGAAGCGCAGCCGGGCGGCCATGCCGGAGGAGTACGTGCGCATCGGCAGCGTGATGAAGTCGCCCTTCTCGTTGATGCCGGAGAAGTCGACGATGTCCTGGTAGCGCTCCTTGACCTCCTCGCGGGACATGCCCATGGCCAGTCCGCCGAGGAGGACGTTGCGCTCGCCGGTCAGGTCGTTCATCAGCGCCGCGTTCACGCCGAGGAGTGAGGGCTGGCCGTCGGTGTAGATCCTGCCGTTCTCCACGGGCAGGAGTCCGGCGACCGCCTTGAGCAGCGTGGACTTGCCGGAGCCGTTGGTGCCGATCAGGCCGATGGCCTCGCCCTTGTAGGCGACGAACGAGACCTTCTTGACCGCGTGCACCCGGCGTACGCCGGCCGCCTTCTCGGCCTTCTCGCGGCGCAGGATCCGGTTGAGGGCGGCGGTCGCCGAACCGCGGCCGGAACCGGTGCCGTTGACCCGGTAGACGATGTCGACCCCGTCGACCACGACGGTGGGGATCTTGTCGGTTGTCAGCTCAGCCACGGCCGTAGGTCTCCTCAGCCTTCCAGAAGTAGATGAAGCCGCCGACCCCGGCGAGCAGGGCCCAGCCCAGCGCGTACGCCCACACATGGTGGGGGAGCTGGTGCGCCGTGAAGCTGTCGATCAGCGCGAAGCGCATCAGGTCGATGTAGACGGCGGCAGGATTGGACTGCAGCAGCACCTTCAGCACGTGTGGCATGTGGCTGTGGTTCAGCGTCGCGTCGATGCTCCACATCACGCCGGAGACGTACATCCAGGTGCGCAGGAGGAACGGCATCAGCTGGGCGATGTCCGGCGTCTTGGCGCCCATCCGGGCCATGATCATGGAGACGCCGGCGTTGAACACGAACTGGAGCAGCAGTACCGGGACGGCCAGCACCCACGACATGGTGGGCGTCATGCCGAAGCAGAGCAGGATCGCCAGGAGGGCGACCATCGAGAACAGCAGCTGCTGGAGCTGCTGAAGCGCGAAGGAGACCGGCAGCGCGGCCCGCGGGAAGTGCAGGGCCCGCACCAGACCGAGGTTGCCGGAGATCGCCCGGGTGCCCGCCATGATCGAGTTCTGGGTGAACGTCCAGATGAACACGCCCGTCACCAGGAACGGGATGTAGTCCGCAACGCCGCGGCTGGTGCCCATCAGGATGCCGAAGATGAAGTAGTACACCGCCGCGTTCAGCAGCGGGGTGGCGACCTGCCAGACCTGGCCGAGCTTCGCCTCGCTGTACTGGGCGGTGAGCTTGGCGGTGGCAAAGGCGCTGATGAAGTGGCGCCGCGCCCACAGCTGCCGGACGTACTCGGACAGGGAAGGGCGGGCGCCGCTGACCGACAGGCCGTGGCGGATGGCGACCGTCGCGAGGTCGTCCTCGGCCAGGGCCGTGGTGTGGGGCGGTGTGTGGAGGGCCTGGCTCACATCCGCTGCTTTCGCTCGGGGGGAGGTGGTGCCGGCGTCCGGCTTCGTGCCGCCGTCGGTTTCCTTACGGTTCTCTTCACATTTTCTTACGTCGGAACGGCACCGTATCGTCGCAACGTGAGCGTACGGCGAAGTGACGCCGCAACGCAACCGTTTCGTCGTAACGCCCTATGCTTGGCCGCATGACGACGAACGCCGACCAGCCCCAGACGCGCCCCCGCCGCCGGGTCCCCGCCGGGGCGGCCGTGCTCCGCGAGGACGTGACGGAGGCGATCCGGGCGGCGGTCTTCGAGGAACTGGCGTCCGTCGGCTACGCGCGGATGTCCATCGAGGGGATCGCGCGGCGCGCGGGCGTCGGCAAGACGGCCGTCTACCGCCGGTGGCGCTCCAAGCTGCACCTGGTGCTGGACATCGTCTCGGCGCTCGCCGTGCAGGGCCTGCCCGCGCCGGACACCGGCTCCCTGGAGAGCGACCTGCGCCTGCTGTACGAGGTGACCTCCCGGGCCCTGCGCCACCCCATCGCCTCGCAGGTCATCCCCGACCTCCAGGCGGAGGCGGCCCGCAACCCGGACATCGCCGAGGCCATGCAGAAGGCCCTGCGCGACGGTCAGGAGAGCGTGGCCAGCAGCATCCTGGCGGCGGCCGAGCGCCGCGACGAGATCCGCCCCGGTCTGGACCGGGACCTGGCCCTCGACCTGATCTCGGGCCCGCTGTACTGGCGCGCGGTCGTCATCCGCACGCCGAAACTCCCCAAGGGCTACCTGGACGCCCTCGCCCGGGGCACGGCCGAGGCGATCAAGGCGCTCTGACCAAAAAATCCTCGTGCGGATCCGGGTGGGTCGTTGCAGCACCCTCACGGGCCGGGCGGGAACGGGATCCGCAGCGGCCGGACGGGACACCCCGCCCAGCCCGAATCAACCAGCCTCCGCGGGCCGGGCGGGACGGGGCCTGCGGAGGCTGGACACGACAGCCCGCACACCGGTGGTGGACGTGTGGCGGCCCGCGCCCGCGTGTGATGGCGCCACCGGGCCGCCGGAGCGGCCCGGTGACGGCGGGTGGTGGGGTCAGATGCGGGCTGCCTCCGGGTGGTGGAGGAGCCAGCCCTGCCAGGCTGAGGTGATCATGTCGTGGAGGTCGCGTCGGGCCTTCCAGCCGAGTTCCGTGGCGATGCGGTCGGCGGAGGCGACGACGCGGGCGGGGTCGCCGGGGCGGCGCGGGGTGACCGTCGGGGGGCTGTTGTAGCCGGTGACGGCGTTGATCGTGTCGATCATCTGGCGCACCGAGATCCCCTCCCCGCGGCCGATGTTCAGTGTGAGGTCGAGGCCGGGGGAGGAGCGCAGGGCGCGAGCCGCGGCCACGTGGGCCTCCGCGAGGTCGACCACGTGGATGTAGTCACGGATGCAGGTGCCGTCCGGCGTGGGGTAGTCGTCCCCGAAGATGCGCGGGGGCATGTTCTCGGTCAGTCGTTCGAAGACCATCGGGACCAGGTTGAAGACGCCGACGTCCGCGAGGCGCGGACTCGCCGCGCCCGCCACGTTGAAGTACCGCAGGGACGCCGTGGACAGCCCCGTCGCCCGGCCGGTCGCGCGCACCAGCCACTCGCCGGCCAGCTTCGTCTCGCCGTACGGAGACATCGGCGCGCACGGCGTCTCCTCCGTGACCAGGGCGTCGTCCCGCGCGGCATTCGGCATGCCGTACACGGCCGCCGAGGAGGAGAACACGAACGAACCGACCCCGGCCGCCGTCACCGCCTCCAGCAGGACCCGCAGGCCCTCGACGTTCTCCCGGTAGTAGTGCAGGGGCCGCTCCACCGACTCGCCCACCTGCTTCTTCGCCGCCAGGTGGACGACACCGGTCACCTCGTGCTCGGCGAGGGCACGCGCCAGCCGGTCGCCGTCCAGCGTGGAGCCCTCCACCAGCGGGACGTCCCCCGGGACACGCTCGGCGATGCCGGTGGACAGGTCGTCGTACACCACCGCACGCTCGCCCGCCGCGGTCATCGCGTGGACGACGTGCGCTCCGATGTAGCCGGCTCCGCCGGTGATCAGCCAGGTCATGCGGGCGTCTCCTCGTCAGTTGGCCCAGGTCGTCGTATGGAGGCGGGGTGTGGTGCGCTCACCGGGGCGCGGCCCGGTGGAGCAGACGGCGCAGTCTGCCCCGCAGGATGGACGTCACCCCGTGCAGTCCCGCCGCCAGGCGTACGGCCAGCGCGCCGGAGTGCGTGGCGTACGGCTGGACCAGCAGAACGCCGTAGCGCACGCTCGGTACGACGCGGCGGCGCAGCAGACCGGCGCCCGCGCGCGCGTGCGCCGTCACCTTACGGCTCGTGCCGTCGGCGAAGCACACCCGCAGCCGCAGGTCCCAGGTGCCGGCCCCCAGCCCCGCGAGGTCCACGCCCGTCTCGGCCGACCAGGTGGCGTCCCCGGCCGGCGTGAGCGGGACGGTGGCGCCCCGGACCGTGCGCCCCGCCTCACGGTGCAGCCACTCCACCTCCAGGGCCTCGGGCCGGGCGGACGTCACCCTGCCGTACAGGTCGTGCAGGCGCAGCAGCAGCAGGCTCGTCCCCGCGAGGGGACGCACTTCCGCGTCCACGGCCAGGGGCAGGACGTGGACCGGCCGGACCAGGTAGGGCTCCAGGCCGATCTGCGGAAGGTCGTCCGCCCAGACGGGACTGCCGTCCTTGTCGCGGGCGTAGGGCGGGCACAGACGGGCCGGGCGCGCGGCGAGCTCCTTCAGGCGCGGCAGGTCGCGCGGCCCGGGCGACGCGAGGATCACCCGTCCGAGGAGGTGCCCGGCGGTCGTCGGGTTGACGGCCCAGTCGGCCGCGTCGTACTCGCCGAGGTACTCCCGCGTGTGCTCCCACCAGGCGTACCGGTACCCGGCGTCGCGCAGGCCCAGCTCACGCGCGTACATGCGCAGCTCGTGGTCGAGGAACTTGGCGCGCGCCGCCCGCGCGAGCTCCTTCTGCCCTGCGCTCAGCAGGATGTCGTACGCCGACCGGCTCGCCTCGGTGCGCGCCCGCCAGTTCTCGATGTTCGCGCGGTCCAGAGAGATCGACAGCTGCCCGGCGGACCGGCGCACGTTCCACACGTACACCTGGTCCGGGATGAGGGCCACGCGCGGGTCGGCGGCCAGCACGCGCGCGGTGAACACGAAGTCCTCGTACGGGAAGTGGCCTTCCGGGAAGCGGATCGCGTGCTCGCGCAGGAAGTCGGTGCGGTACAGCTTGTTGACGCACAGGGTGTCGTGCACGAGACGCGGGAGCTTCGCGGGGTGCGTGAGGACGGCGCCCGTGCTGTAGAGCTTCTGTTGCCATGGCACTTCCCGCCCGGAGGGCAGCTCGCGGCGCACGCACAGGCCGCTCACGACCTCGGCCCGCTCCTTGCGGGCGGCGGCGAGCAACGCGTCCACCGCGCCCGGCGGCAGCACGTCGTCGCTGTCGAGAAACATCACGTACGGCGTGGTGACCGCGTCTATACCGGTGTTGCGCGGGCTGCCGCAGCCGCCGCTGTTCTCCTCGCGCCGGATCACCCGCACTCTCGGTTCGGCCGCGGCCAGGCGGTCGAGCAGTTCGAAGGTGCCGTCGGTCGAGCAGTCGTCGACGGCGACGACCTCGCTGACGGAGGGACCCTGCGCGAGAGCCGAGCGCACAGCGTCGGCCATGTGGGCGATGTCGTTGTAACCGATCACGACGACGCTGACGTCGGTGGCCTGGTCGGGGTGCAGATGCATGGAATCCACGGGCCGGAATAGTAGGGGTGGTCGGTAATCTCCCGTTAAGAGGGGCTTAGCGTCCCGTGCGGAAGACGGTGAATGTCCGACCCGGGTTCCCCGTCGGGGGTCACCGATTTCGTCGATCGCCACAACCGGGCAAAAGAGAATAGCGCGGCGGCGGCCAGCAGACCGTTGCGCATGAGCATGAGCGCACAACCTGTCCACGAACAGGCCACCACCTGGTGGTACAGGGTGGGGTATGCGATCACGCTGACCAGGCTCGCCAGCGCGATCAGCGCGGCGACCGGACGCTGTGTGGTCAGCGATGACGTCAGGCACACCGCCGCGAGGCCGAGCAGCCAGACCATGTACTGCGGGCTGATCACCCGGCTGGTGACGGTGAACAGCAGGACGGCGCTCAGCGCGGCGTCGTACGGTGTCGCCCCCGTCCAGTGCCGGGCCCGGATCCGCCAGAGCAGCAGCAGCCCGAACGCGCTCGCCGACAGGAGCAGCGAGAGGTGTGCGACGGTCGAGACGTACGGTCCGGTGAACTCCATGGCTCCGTACCGGTAGCGCACCCGGCCCGGCCAGCCGGCGTGTGTGGCCAGCGCGAGCGCGGTGCCGCCGAACGACTCGATCTGCACGCCCCGGCCGCCCTGCTGGCGCGCGAAGGCGAGCGGGTTCCTGAACAAACCGGCGAGGACGGCCAGCACCACGGCGCCGGTGGCGGCCGCCCATGTCCACGCCGACCGGGTCGCACGGCCCCGGGGCAGGCCGACCAGCGCCAGCGCCGGCCACACCTTCACCAGGGCGCCCAGCGCGGCGAGCGCGCCGCACGCGCGCGTGGAGCGCGACAACGTCAGCAGGGAGAGCACGGCCAGGGCGGTGGCCTGGACGTCGTAGCGGGCCAGCGGGATGTGCAGCAGCAGGGGCAGGCCCAGCGTCCAGTAGCCGGCCCCGCGCAGGCTGCGGCCGGGGCGGGTGCCCGCGTGCGCCAGGGCCAGCGTGACCAGTGCGTCGGCGGCGACCGTGAGCACCACGAAGGCCTGGAAGTACGTCAGGCCCGGCAGCAGCGCGGGCGACAGCAGCACCGGTCCGGCGCCCGGCGGGTACTGCCACAGCGTGTCGTGCGCCGGGAACGCGCCGTGGGACAGCAGGACGTACCAGTGCTGGTACAGCTTCCACACCTCGCGCGCCACCGAGCCCCGGCCCAGTCGGGGCAGTCCGTTGTGGGCGAGCAGCCACAGCATCAGGGCGCGCGTGAGGAGCCAGGCGGCCGTCAGGGCGAGGAGGCGGTGTCTCGTCGACGGACGCGTGAGAAGACGCGTCACGCTCTGGAAGGCGCTCATCACGGCGGATCGTAATCCGCGCGAAAGCCGCATATGTGCTGATACGCGTCCAGTCGTTGGTAAGAGCCTGCCAAGTGGACCAAAACAGGCGCGGCACCCGGGCCGCGCGCCCGCGCGGGGCCGCGCTCTCCCCGGTCAGCCACATCACGTCGTCGCCCGTCATCGAGGGACCGGGCTCCACTCGTCCGGCCGGCTTCCGGTACGCGGACCCGGGATGCCCGCCGCCGGCCGGGGCGCCACACGCTCCAGCAGCAGCGGCACGCCCACCACCGGCAGCAGCCAGGCCAGCACGATCAGCCGTTCGCCCCACACGGTGATGTCGGGATGCGCCGCCTGCGTGAGGAACCCGGTGAACGCCGTCGCCGCCACGAAGAGGCCGAACGCCCCCCGCCGCCGCAGCGCGCCCCACGCGCCGGCGGCGAGCAGGGCGGCGAACACCGGCTGCCACAACTGCCGGCGCAGCAGATGCCGTAAGACGACCCGCCGCAGCACCGCGACGCGCTCGGCCGCGACGGCGACCAGGCCGCCCCAGCCGACGTCGGTGCGGTGCCCGTCGGGGAAGGCCAGGCCGCGCCCGGTCACGAAGGAGCGGCGGTAGACCGCGCTCCACGCGGGCAGCGGAACGCCGGTCAGGTGCGGGGCCTCGGCGGGGGAGAAGGCGGGCGCGCGGACGGTGACCGGCGGCGGCCCGGCCGTGGTGGCCGGCTCGCCGTCCCACCAGGGAGTCCGCTCGTGCTCGAAGGAGAGCACGTCGACGTCGCCCGTCTCCTCCAGACGGGCGGCCAGCGCGGACAGCGCGCCCGGCGCCAGGGTGTCGTCGCCGTCGAGGAACAGCAGATACGCGCCGCTCGCCGCCCCCGTCCCGGCGTTGCGCGCCGCGCCGAGGCCCGCGGACGGGGGCGAGTGCACCAGGACCACCCGGGAATCCCGCCCCGCGTGGTCGGCGGCGACGCCGGCGGCCGGGGCGACCGGGCCGTCGCACACCGCGATCAGCTCGAAGTCTCCGAAGGACTGGGCGAGGACCGAGTCCAGCGCCAGGGACAGCCGGCCCGCGACGCCATGCGACGGGACGACGATGCTGAATCGGGGCATTCTGCTCTTTCTTCTGTTGATCCGGTCCGCCGTGTGCATACGGACTCCCAAAAGAGCAAACGGTGTTCAAAGGCTCCGGGTGACGGTCTGTGGGCCGGCAGGTTGCGGCAGGGTTGCGAACGGGCTTCGGCCCGGGGCCGCGACCTGCGACGACACCCGACGGCACGGGGAGACGGCGACCGGCTCGGCCACGCCGTGCGCGACCGGGCGCGCAGCACGGCGGCCCGCAGCACGCGCAGCGGCTTGACGACCCGCTCGACCGCCCGGCGGCACAGCGCCGTCACCAGCCGCAGCACCCGGATCGCGCGGTGCGGGGCCAGCCGGACCAGGGCGTACCGCAGCCCGGTGCGCAGCGCCGGCCGGAGGCCGAGAGCGCGGCAACGGCGGTGGCACGCCTCCAGGAACGCGCGCGGGTACGCCGGGGTCCGGTGCGCGGGGACGGTGACACTGAACCTGGGCAAGGGTGCATCCAAGGGCCGACGTGGGCGTTCTGCCCGGGAACGGCCGGTGGAGCGAGTCGGTCACGGCCCGCTGAGGCATGTGGGGGACGGCGGGGCGCGGGGGGGGGGGGGGGGGCGCGCGCCCCCCCCCCCCCCCCCCCCCCCCCCCCCCGGCCCACACCCCCCCCCCCCCCCCCCCCCCAAACCCCCCCCCCCAACACAAAAAACACGGGCCCCGGG
>NZ_JBIVTV010000004.1:39146-251829 GCF_044756885.1 Streptomyces sp. NPDC091412
AGGCGGGGGGGGGGGGGTTCCTGGGCTCGTGTTGGGCGAGGAGGCGGTTGGGGGCGGGGGGGGGCCGCGGGGCCCGGGGGGGGGGGGGCGGGGGGCGGCCCCGAACCGCTCGGCCCCTGCGCTTACTTGACCGCTCCCGCCATCACGCCCGAGACGAACTGCCGCTGGAAGGCGAAGAACACGGCCAGCGGGATCACCATGGAGATGAACGCCCCGGGTGCCAGGACGTCGATGTTGTTGCCGAACTGGCGTACCTGCGTCTGGAGGGCGACCGTGATCGGCTGCGTACCGGACTTGGTGAACACCAGCGCGACCAGCATGTCGTTCCACACCCACAGGAACTGGAAGATGCCCAGGCTCGCGATCGCGGGCCCGCCCAGTGGCATCACCACGCGGGCGAACAGCCGCAGTTCACCGGCGCCGTCGAGGCGGGCCGCCTCCAGCAGTTCGCGGGGGATCTCCGCGAAGAAGTTCCGCAGCAGGAACACCGCGAACGGCAGGCCGAACCCCGTGTGGAACAGGATCACCCCGAAGATCGTGCCGAACAGGCCGATGTTGCCGAACAGTTCGGCGATCGGGATGAGCGCGACCTGCACCGGCACGACCAGCAGGCCGACCACGGCCAGGAACCACCAGTCCCGGCCGGGGAACTCCATCCAGGCGAAGGCGTAGCCCGCCAGCGAGCCGACCACGACCACCAGGACCGTCGCCGGCACGGTGATCAGGACCGTGTTCACCAGGGAGTCGGTGATGTCGCCGTTCTCCAGCAGGTTCCGGTAGCTGCCGAAGGTGAGCTGCGCGGGCTTGCTGAAGACGGTCCACCAACCGCTCGCGCTCATGTCCTCCGGCGCGCGCAGCGACGACAGCAGCAGGCCGATCGTCGGGACCAGCCAGAACAGGCCCACCACGATCAGGAAGACCCTCAGCGCGCCACCGCTCACGGCCTCCGCCAGCCGCGACCCCAGGGACGGCTTCGCCTTCACGGCCTCGGGAACGGGCACCGCCTTCGTCGGACTCCCGGTCTGCGCCGTCATCGCCGCACCTCCCGCCGAAGCCTGCGCATGTTGCTGTGCTCGTCCCGGGGGCGACCCCCGGACCCCCGGCGGACAGCCGGACGCGCCGTCATCGCCGCACCTCCCGCCGAAGCCTGCGCATGTTGAACAGCATCACCGGGATGACCAGCAGCAGGAGGAACACCGCGATGGCGCTGGCGATGCCGGGTTGTCCCTCGGAGAAGCCCTTGCGGTACAGCTCCAGGGCCAGGACGTTGGCGTCGTCCTGGGAGGAGCCTGGGGCGATGATGAAGACCAGGTCGAAGATCTTCAGCACGTTGATCATCAGGGTGACCGCGACGACCGCGAGCACGGGTGCCAGCAGCGGCACGGTGACCCGGCGGAACACCTGCCACTCGTTGGCGCCGTCGACCCGGGCCGCCTCCAGCAGTTCCCTGGGCACGCCCGCGAGCCCCGCGGCGATCAGCACCATCGCGAACCCGGCCCACATCCACACGTACGCGCCGATGATGGCCGGAGTGACCAGCGACGGGCCCAGCCAGTCCACCCCGTTGTACGGCGCCTTGAAGTTGCTCGCCGGGAGCCGGAGTTGAGCACCGTCCGCCTGCGCGGGCAGCGTGAACGTGCCGTCGTCGGCGGCCTTCGCCGAGGCGACCACCTTGCCGTCCTTGACCGCCTCGATCCGCATCCCGGCATAGCCGAACTCCGACGGGTCGACCGCGCCGAGCTTCCCGACGCCCTTGCCGCGTGTGAAGTCCTGCCAGGCGGTGCCGGTGATCCTCCCCGGCTGCGGCTCGGCCCGCACGGCCCGCTTCGCACTCTTCGGCATCTGGTCGGGGGCGACGCCGACGAGGGGGAGGGCCACCGACTCGCCGGTGCGGACCGTGGCCGAGGTGATGAAGCCGCCCTGGTCCGGCTTCAGCGGCGAGTCGCGGCCCGGGTGGGCCTTCGGGAACGCCGAGGACTGCGCGAAGGTGTCGTGCACGCCGACCCACACCGCGTTGGCGACGCCCCGGTCCGGGTCCTGGTCGTAGACCAGCCGGAAGATGATCCCGGCCGCCAGCATGGAGATCGCCATCGGCATGAAGACGACCAGCTTGAACGCCGTTCCCCAGCGCACCCGTTCGGTCAGCACCGCGAAGACCAGACCGAGCGCGGTGGCGACGGACGGCGCGAACACCATCCAGATGACGTTGTTCTTCAGCGCGGTGCGGATGCCGTCGTCGGTGAACAGGGCCTTGTAGTTGTCGAACCCGGCGAAGCCGTCGCCCGAGGCGTTGAAGAAGCTGCGGACGACCGAGTACCCGATGGGGTAGACCACGAGCGCGCCGAGCAGCACCAGGGCGGGCAGCAGGAACAGGGCCGCCACGGTCCTGCGGGTGCCGGTCACGCTCTTGCGACGACGGGGCGCGGCGGGACCCGCTGAGGCTCCCGCCGCGGTGGCCGGCGCCATCGCCGGATCAGCTCCCGCCGCCGTACGCCGCCGCCGCGTCCTTCTCCAGCCTCGCCTGGGTGCCCGCGACGTCCGAGGGGTTCTTCAGGAAGTCCTGGAGTTCCTTCCACTCGCCCTTGCCGGGCGTGCCGCCGAAGGCCTGCGGGGCCTGGTCGGACATGTCGAAGCGGAAGTCGTCGCCCGAGTCGATCAACGCCTTGGCGATCTTCCGCTGGACCTCGTTCGGATACGCCGAGTCCGGCACGTTCTTGTTGGGCGACAGGTAGCCGCCGAGCTTCGCCTGGATCGTCGCCGCGTCCGCCGAGGCCAGGAAGGTCACCAGGGCCTGGGCCGCCTTGGAGTCCTTCAGGATCACGGCCGCGTCGCCGCCGGAGACCACCGGCGGGGTGGAGCCCACGGCCGGGAACGGGAACACCTTCGCGTCCGTGCCCACCTCGGCCTTGGTCTCACCGATGTTGACCTGGGCGAAGTCGCCCTCGTAGACCATGCCGGCCTTCGGCTGGTCGCCGCCGGTGAACGTCTGGGTCACCGAGGCCGGGAACTCGGTCTGGAGCGCGCCGTTCGGGCCGCCCGCGATGTAGTCCTTCTTGGACCAGATCTGGGCGAGCGTGGTGAGGGCGTCCTTGACGGACGGGTCCGTCCACTTGATCTTGTGCTGGGCGAGCTGGTCGTACTTCTCCGGGCCCGCCTGGGAGAGGTAGACGTTCTCGAACCAGTCGGTGAGGGTCCAGCCGTCGGCGCCGCCCACGGAGAACGGGGTGACCCCGGAGTCGTAGACCTGCTGCGCGGTGCTCAGGAGGTCCTTCCAGGTCTTGGGCTCGCTCGCGCCCGCGTTCTCGAAGACCTTGGCGTTGTACCAGATCAGCGACTTGTTGGCGGCCTTGTAGTAGGCGCCGTACTGCGTGCCGTCGACCTTGCCGATGTCCTGCCAGCCCTGCGAGTAGTTCCTGGCGAGCTGCGCCTGGGCCTCGGGGCCCAGCGGCGTGGCCCACTTCTTGTCCACGGCCTGCTTGATGGCGCCGGGCTGCGGGAGCAGTGCCACGTCCGGCGGCTGGCCGCCCGCGATCTTGGAGCCTAGGAAGTTGATGATCGGGTCCTGGGCGGGGACGAAGGTGACCTTGGCGCCGGTGCGTTTCTCGAACTCGGCGAGAACCTGTTTGAAGTTCTTCTGCTCGCCGCCGGTCCAGACGGCGGCCACCTCCAGCGTCGCGCCGTCCAGCTTGGGGAGGGTGACGGCGGCGCCGGGCTTCGTGCCCCTGCTGCTCTGGTCGTCGCCGCTCTTCTTGTCGTCGCTTCCGCCGCACGCGGTGAGGGAGAGGGCCAGGGCTCCCGCGGCGACGGCCGCGGCGGTCCTGGCGGCCCTGTGGCTGAGGATGGTGCTGCTCGTGCTGCGCATGACTGCCCCGTTCTCCGTTCCTCGTCGAACGTCCGAGCGCTGTCCCGTGGGCTCTGGTGTACGCCGGGGTCCTGGAGTCGGCAAGGGCGCCCACGGTGTCAACCGGGCGATCGTGACCACGTCGTGACTCCAAGTCAGATCCTGATCACGGCAGCGGGGGCGGACTGCGGCAACGGCAGGCAGCGGGGCCTGATTACAGCAACGAGGGAACGCGGGCCGCCGACACCTCCCGCGCGGCGCGCTCCAACGCGCTTGCCAGCAGGGCGAGATCCGTCGGTCCGTTGCCCAACTCCCGTACCGAGCGCCGGGTGGGCGGGTCGCCCATGCGGTGCCACTCCAGGGGGACGACCGTGGGGCGCTGGGTCGCGGTGCGGGGAATGCGGCCCGTGACGCGGCCGCCCTGGAACGCCGTCACCCGGCCGTCCGCGCAGGCCAGCCGACCGCGTCCGGGCGCCGGCTCGTCCGGCCCCGGGGCCGGTGCGTCCAGTGCGACCCGCAGCGCGGCCCGGCGCGCCGGTTCGGTCTGCGCCGTACGGCCGCCGGGCGTGGTGGCCGCCACCAGGTGCACGCCGAGCCGCTCGCCCTCCCGGGCCACCGCCTCCAGCGCGCGGATCACCGACCCGGCCGAGGGCCGGCCGGGCGAACCGAGCGAGGGCGAGACCAGGGCGTCCAGGTCGTCGACGACCACCACCAGGCGGGGCAGCGGCGGTGCGGCCTCCGCCTGCCGGCGGGCGGAGGCGGGCCGCAGCCGCATGGTCGAACTGGGCGGGCTGTCGAGATCCCCCGTGTCACCGGCGTTGCCGGCGGCGCCCGTTGCGGTGTGCCCCGGGGCGAATGCGCCGTGGGCGGTCGCGGTGCGCTGGGCGGCGCGGGCCGGGTCCGGGCCGGGCGTGCCCGCGCCGGTCGGTGCCGTGTGGGCCGGGCCCGCGCCGATGGGGCCTGTGGGGGTGCGTCCCGGCTCGAACGTGCCGCGGGTCGCCGTCGCTCGCTGCGGGGCGCGGGCGGTGCCCGAGCCGGCCGCGCCCGCGCCGGTCGGAGCCGCGTAGGTCGGGGCGGGGCCGGGCGTGCCGTGCGGCTGCGGTGCGCGTTGGGGGACGATGCGGCCGGAGACCTCGCGCCGGGTGTGCCACTCGGTGAAGTCCGTCAGCCCCACCAGCTCGGCCCGGCGTTTCAGCTCGGCACTCAGCGACTGGGCGAACTCCCGCATGCGGACGGGGTCGTTGGCGGTGAGGTGGGTGGTCACGTGCGGCACGTCCGTGCAGACCCGCAGGCCGTCGCCGTGCCCGCCGCCCGCGCCGGTGCCGTCCCGGCCGTCCACCAGCACGATGCCGAGGCGGTCGGGCCGCTCGGCGGCGGCGAGCGAGGCGACGACGGATCGCAGCAGTTCCGTACGGCCGCTGCCCGCCGGTCCCTCGACCAGCAGGTGCGGTCCTTCGGCCACGAGGTCGGCGCAGACCGGTCCGCGCGGACCGGCGCCCAGTATCGCCCAGGCCCGCCCGCCCAGGGCCGCCGTGTCGTCGGCCGCGTCCGCCCAGCGGGCCTGGAGCGAGGCCGGGGTGGCCCGGGCCAGCCCCAGCTCGTCCAGCAACCGCGCCGACAGGGGCAGCGGCGCCGACACCCGGGCCGGCCGGCCCGCTCCGGACCCGTCCGTCCGCAGGGGCGCCAGGGCCCGCGCGAAACGCTCGGCCCAGGCGAGGGACACCGCGTCGACGACGGCGACGGTGCCGGGGGGTATGGGGGTGCGGTGCGGGGCCCGTGCCGCCGGGGTCCCGGCGGGTGCTTCGGCGCGCGGTGCGCGGAGGGGGTCGTCCGGGTGCCGCCGGATCCGCTCGGGTCCGCTGTCCGGCTGGGCCGCGGCCGGGTGTCCCGCGACGCGCATCAGCCGCAGCGCCGTCGCCACGTCGCCGCTGAGCAGGGCGACGGCTCCGCACTCCCCGAACGCCGGTGACACCGCGCACGCCGCCTCGTAGGTGTCCGTCACCGGGGACGCGGGTGAGGCGGGCGTCGTCTCGGCGAGACACACCACGTGTATCCCGGCCCGGGGACCCTCGTGCGCGAGGCGTGCCACCGCCTCGCGGACCGCCGGGCCGCCCGGGTCGCCGTCCACGACCACCACCGTGTACGGCCCCGCGAAGCCCCGCTCGTCCGCCGGATCGTCGTCCCGCGCCCAGGAGGGCCGCCGGGCGCCGGCGGGCGCGTCCTGCGCCCGGTGGTCGCCGACCGTGGGGTCCGCCCCGGAAGCGGGGTCGCCGCCCGGTTGGTCCGCGGTGTGGTCCTCGACGCGCCGGAGGAGTTCGTCCGTGCGGGCCGCTGCCTGCTCGTGGTCGTGGGCGAGCAGGAGGCGGCAGTCCTGGCCGTGGGCCGGGCGGACGTGCGGCAGCCAGCCGAGCCAGGACCACTCGGCGGTGCGCTCCTCCACCGGGCGGGCGCGGTCGGCGCTGAGCAGCACGATCTCGAGCGTGTCCGGGGAGTGCGCCGCGGCGAGCTGGGCGAGCACCGCGCGGGCCAGTCCCGACAGGCGGGCGCGCGGTCCGGCCAGGCCCAGTGCCCCCACCTCGCGCAGGTCGGCGGTGACCGGGACCGCGGGCAGCAGCCCCGAGCCGTCGGGGGCCGGCCGGTCGGCCGTGCCGAGCCGTACGGTGAGCGCCTCGGGGTGGCCCGCCCCGCGCTCCCACAGCCGCGGTCCCGGACCCAGGGCCGCGAGCAGCAGTGCCGCCGGGTCCGGCCAGGTCTCCGGCTGCTGCGGCGTCGTGCGCCACGCGGGCGCGTCCTGCGCGCGCAGGTCCGCCCCCGTGCCGTCGTACGTCCCACGCCGGTCGGCCGCCTGTTCGCCGCGCCCGCCGGTCAGCCGCCGCGCCCACGCCCCGAGCCCGCCGCGCCGGCGCAGGACCTGCGGCACGCCGGTGCCGCCGTCGGCCGTGATGGCGAAGGGCACGGGCGGCTGCGCCTGCGCGCTGTGGGTGCCCTCGCCGCTCTCGATCCGGGGCGCGCCGGCCTGCGCGGGGACCGCGGGGGGCTCGACGGTTCCCGGCGCCCCGGTTCCCGGCGGGTGCGGTGCGCATGTTCCCCGGTGGGCCACGGTCGGGCCGGTGGCATCGCCGTACGCGCGCGTGGCCGCCCCGTGCGCGCCGCTGCCGTCGCCGTCGCCCACGCCGTCCCGTACGCGCTCGTGTGCGGTGGTCTCGTGTGCGGTGGTGTCCGGTGCGGGCGCGCCCCCGGAGGGGAGCCGCACATGGCCCTCCCCGTCGGGTGTCGTCCGTACGCGGGCGTCCCGTCCCGCGGCCGGTGTCAGGCGCAGGGCCGACTCGCCGATGCGCAGCAGCGCCCCGGGGGCGAAACGGACAGGGCGGGACCCGACGGGCCTGCCGCCCAGCACCGTGCCGTTGGTGGAGCCCAGGTCCGCGACCGAGACGCCGCCGTCGGGGGCGACCGTCACCGCGCAGTGCACGCGCGAGACGTCGGGGTCGTCCAGCGGCACGTCGGCGTCGGCGGAACGGCCCACCGTGATCTGCCCGCCGTGCAGCAGGTGCACCCCGCCCGCGTCCGGCCCCGCGACCACGTGCAGCTGGGTCGGGGCGTCGTCGAGCTCGGGGTGGGGCTCGGGGTCGGCGGGGGAGCCCAGGGACAGCACCGCGCCGTCGAGCAGCGGGGGCTCGCCGAGCGTGCAGCGCTGGGCGTCCAGCCGCTCCGCGCCCGCGTACAGCACCACGGGGCCCGCGCCCGGCTCCCGGCCGCCGGACGCGCCCCGCTCCCGGCCGCCCCGCTCCGACGCCGACGTCCCCTCGCCGGAGACCGCCGCGGCCAGTGCCGCCGCCACCGCGGCCAGAGCGGTGCCGGCGGGCGCCGTGACCAGGACGTCGCAGCTCGCGGCGCGGCTTCGCGCCGGTGGGTGGCCGCCCGGCTCCTGCGAGGCCGGGACCGTGGGGGAGGGCGGGCCCAGCGGATCTACGACGGTCAGCCGGATCTGCATCGCCGTCAGCGGTCCCTTCTGCGCGGGCGCCCGCGACCGGCGTGGGGCGAAACCGCCCCGCGGTCCCCCACCGCGGACTTTCCCCCACCACCGCACGAGCACGTCGGCCAGTTGTGGAGGCATCCTCGCACCTACCACTGACACCGCGCCCGTCGCCCACCGGCAAGTGATCTTGATTGGTCGGCTCTGCCCGCAAAAGTTCCCGGCCGATGCCCGGCGAATGTCCGCTCGATGCCTGCTTGGGATCGTTCATGTCCGTACCGGGCAACCAACCGACCCGAGCCGAGCGTCTTTCCGTCGAACATGTACGGGGCCCCGTGCGTACGTCGCCGTGGAAGGAACCGGCGCGGGCGCGGGCGGCGGCACCGGGCGCGGCAGCTCGACCGCCCGGCACCGCGGAGGACGGCACTAAAGTGGGTCGGAACACCCGCGCGGCGGGTCGCAGCACCCGCGGGACGCCCCAGAAGCGCGGGTTCAGGCAAGCAAGCAACAGGGAGCGCATGACGTGCGGCCGGTAGGCAGCAAGTACCTCCTGGAGGAGCCGCTCGGACGCGGTGCCACCGGGACCGTCTGGCGAGCCCGCCAGAGGGAGGCGGCGGGCGCGGAGGCAGCCGTGCCCGGGCAGCCCGGTGAGACCGTCGCCATCAAGGTCCTCAAGGAGGAGCTGGCGAACGACTCCGACATCGTGATGCGGTTCCTGCGGGAGCGGTCCGTCCTGCTCCGGCTGACCCACCCGAACATCGTGCGGGTGCGCGACCTGGTGGTCGAGGGTGATCTGCTGGCGCTGGTCATGGACCTCGTCGACGGCCCCGACCTGCACCGCTACCTGCGTGAGAACGGCCCCTTCACACCCGTGGCCGCCGCTCTGCTCACCGCGCAGATCGCCGACGCGCTCGCCGCGAGCCACGCCGACGGGGTCGTGCACCGCGACCTGAAGCCGGCCAACGTCCTGCTGAGGCAGGACGGCGGGCAGATGCACCCGATGCTGACCGACTTCGGCATCGCCCGTCTGGCCGATTCGCCCGGACTCACCCGCACCCACGAGTTCGTCGGCACGCCCGCGTACGTCGCGCCCGAGTCCGCCGAGGGCCGCCCGCAGACCTCCGCGGTCGACGTCTACGGCGCCGGAATCCTGCTGTACGAGCTGGTCACCGGCCGTCCGCCGTTCTCCGGCGGATCGGCGCTGGAGGTCCTGCACCAGCATCTGAGCGCCGAACCGCGCCGCCCGTCCACCGTCCCCGAACCGCTGTGGACGGTCATCGAACGCTGCCTGAGCAAGAACCCCGACGGACGGCCCAGCGCCGAGAACCTCGCCCGGGGGCTGCGCGTCGTCGCCGACGGCGTGGGCGTGCACGCGAGCCCCGCGCAGATCGCCGCCGCGGAGGCCGTGGGGGCGCTGCTGGCACCCGACCCGGCGCCCGCGACCGTGCCCGCCCCCGACGTGCCCGGCGCCGCCGACCCCACGCAGGTGCTGCCGCAGGGCGCGGCCTCGTACGACCCGAACGCCGCGACCAGCTTCCTGCCGCACACGGGTGGCGCGTCCGGCGCGGCCGATCCGACCACCGTGCTGCCCGCTCACGGCGGCGACTCCACGCGGGTGATGCCGCCGATGCCGCAGGGGGCGCCGGGCGACATGAACGGCGCCGGCGGCGGGCCGTACGGGGACCAGCAGCCCGAGCAGCCGCACCCCTGGCAGAACCAGCTGCGCGCCGCCCGCGACCGCAACGAGCAGACGCAGGTCCAGTACCTGGACCCCGGCGAGGACCCGCTGCGCCGCCGCCCCCAGCGGCAGGTCGCCCGGCCCCAGCAGCAGCCGCAGCGTCAGCAGGCGCCGCCCGGTCGCGGCTATCAGCAGCAACAGCCGCAGCGGTACGCGCCCCAGCCCCAGCCCCAGCGGTACGCGCCGCCCGCCCAGCCGGAGCCCCGGCGGCCGGTGCGCGAGCCGAGGCCGCCGCGGCAGCGCAGCGCGAACCCGATGAAGATCCCCGGTCTCGGCTGCCTCAAGGGCTGCCTGTTCACGATCATCATCCTGGTGGTGGCCGGCTGGCTCGTCTGGGAACTGACGCCGTTGCAGGACTGGATCGGGACCGGCAAGGGCTACTGGGAGCAGCTGAGCTCCTGGGCCGGCGCGGTGAGCGACTGGGTCAAGAACCTGGGCGGCGACGGCAGCGGCAGTGGCAACTAGGCGCGGGTCTGGGGATTTGTCGACAGTCGGCGGGTGAATTCCGGCTCTGTGGTGAGGGTTGGCTCGCCGGACGCGTAGCTTTGTCGGCAACACGCGTCTGTAGGAGCAGTCTTGGCACGGAAGATCGGTAGCCGGTACACCGCCAACCAGATCCTGGGGCGGGGCAGCGCCGGCACGGTGTGGTTCGGCGAAGGACCCGACGGCCCCGTCGCCGTCAAGCTGCTGCGCGAGGACCTCGCGTCCGACCAGGAACTCGTGGGCCGCTTCGTACAGGAGCGGACCGCGCTGCTGGGCCTGGAGCACCCGAACGTGGTCTCCGTACGGGACCTGGTGGTCGACGGCAACGACCTGGCCCTCGTCATGGACCTGGTCCGCGGTACGGACCTGCGCACCCGGCTGGAGCGGGAGCGACGGCTGGCGCCCGAGGCGGCCGTGGCGATCGTGGCCGATGTGGCGGACGGGCTTGCCGCGGCGCACGCGGCCGGGGTCGTGCACCGGGACGTCAAGCCGGAGAACGTGCTGCTGGACATGGAGGGGCCGCTCGGCCCCGGTGGTGCGCACCCGGCGCTGCTGACCGACTTCGGTGTGGCCAAACTCATCGACTCGCCCAAGCGGACCCGGGCGACGAAGATCATCGGGACGCCGGACTATCTCGCGCCGGAGATCGTGGAGGGGCTCCCCCCGCGGGCCGCCGTGGACATCTACGCGCTCGCCACGGTCCTGTACGAGCTGCTGGCGGGCTTCACGCCGTTCGGCGGCGGGCATCCGGGCGCGGTGCTGCGCCGGCACGTCACGGAGACGGTGGCGCCGCTGCCGGGCATCCCGGACGAGCTGTGGCGGCTGATCGTGCAGTGCCTGGCCAAGGCGCCGGCGTCGCGGCTGCGGGCCTCGGAGCTGGGTGCCCGGCTCAGGGAGCTCCAGCCGATGCTCGCGGGGATGCCGCCGCTGGACGTGGACGAGCCTGGTGCGGAGCCTTCGCAGGAGGCGGGCGAGGAGTCGTCGTCCGACAGGTCGGCGGATCCGGCCGGGGGCGGGGCCGCGGGCGGGGCCGTGGAGCGGGTACGGCGACGGGGAGCGGTCCCGTTGGTGCCCGGGGCGAAGCCGGACTCCAACCGGGACACGCACACGTCGATGCGGGTGCCCGCGCCGGACGAGCTGGCGGGGGGTGCGCGGGGGACGGCGCGGGTGCCGCGGGCGGCGGGTGCGCCGCGGCCCGGTTCCGCCGCGCGTCACCGGGCCGCGGCGCGGCGGCGGCGGGTGACGCTGGGAGTCGCGGGGGTGGTGGTCGCGGGGGTGCTCGGGGCGGGGGTGTGGTGGGCGTCGTCGGGGGACGGGACGGATGTGGCGCCGGGGGCGCCTGGGCAGTCGGCGTCTCCGTGACGCGTTGATTTCGGTTTCCGGGACTTGTGTCCCGGACCCGGGTTCGGGGCTGCGCCCCGCTTCGCCCGCCCGCCCGTCTCGGTGGGTGGGTTCCGTCCGTGGGGCTCCGCCCCAGACCCCGGCGGGGGCTTCGCCCCCTGCGCCCCCGGTTTCCCGCCCGCCCGCCCGTCTCGGTGGGTGAGGAGGGGATCGGGAGGGGTGCGCCGTGGGGATGGGTGGGTCCGGAGGGCGGGGCGTCCGGTTGCGGTGGGTCCCAGTGGGCGGAGGTGCCCGGCAGCGGTGGGTTGCGGAGGAGGGGAGCGCCGGTTGTGGTGGGCCCTGAGGGTCGGGGCGCCCGGTAGTAGTGGGGCCTGAGGGGCCGCGGTGGCCCCAGCGGGCGGGGGTGTGCGGCGTTTGTCGCTTGGCGGAGCCGTTACGCTGGATGCGTGGCAGTCGTCGATGTATCCGAAGAGCTGAAGTCCCTCTCCTCGACCATGGAGTCGATCGAGGCCGTTCTGGACCTCGACAAGATGAGGGCAGACATCGCCGTGCTCGAGGAGCAGGCGGCCGTGCCCTCTCTGTGGGACAACCCCGACGAGGCGCAGAAGATCACCAGCCGGCTCTCCCACCTCCAGGCGGAGGTCAGGAAGGCGGAGGCCCTGCGCGGCAGGATCGACGATCTCGGTGTGCTCTTCGAGCTCGCCGAGGCCGAGGACGACCCGGACACCCGAAACGAGGCCGAGGCCGAGCTCGTCGACGTCAAGAAGGCGTTGGACGAGATGGAGGTCCGGACGCTGCTCTCCGGTGAGTACGACTCCCGCGAGGCGCTCGTGAACATCCGGGCCGAGGCCGGCGGCGTCGACGCCGCCGACTTCGCCGAGCGGCTCCAGCGCATGTACCTGCGCTGGGCCGAGCAGCACGGCTACAAGACCGAGATCTACGAGACGTCGTACGCCGAAGAGGCCGGCATCAAGTCGACCACCTTCGCCGTGCAGGTGCCCTACGCCTACGGCACCCTCTCCGTCGAGCAGGGCACCCACCGCCTGGTGCGCATCTCGCCCTTCGACAACCAGGGGCGCCGGCAGACCTCCTTCGCCGGTGTCGAGATCCTGCCCGTCGTCGAGCAGACCGACCACATCGACATCGACGAGTCCGAGCTGCGTGTCGACGTCTACCGCTCCTCCGGGCCCGGCGGCCAGGGTGTGAACACGACGGACTCCGCGGTCCGCCTCACGCACATCCCGACCGGCATCGTGGTCTCCTGCCAGAACGAGCGCTCGCAGATCCAGAACAAGGCCACGGCCATGAACGTCCTCCAGGCGAAGCTGCTCGAGCGGCGCCGCCAGGAGGAGCAGGCCAAGATGGACGCCCTCAAGGGCGACGGCGGCAACTCCTGGGGCAACCAGATGCGCTCCTACGTCCTGCACCCGTACCAGATGGTCAAGGACCTGCGCACCGAGCACGAGGTCGGCAACCCCGAGGCCGTGTTCAACGGCGAGATCGACGGGTTCCTGGAGGCCGGAATTCGCTGGCGCAAGCAGCAGGAACAGGGCAAGTAGCAGCCCGGGACACCGCAAGCAGACTCTTTGTCGACAAGGCAACTGCCGCTCTTCCAGCGGCAGTTGCCTTTTCTATTGCCCGATGTCCGGGTTTTACGTCACGCTCACATACTTCAACCACGTGCAAACAGCGCACAGTTGGACATCGCGCCCGCAACGACCTTGACGGTCCTTCAAAAAGCGGCAAAGGTGAAACGTGGCATGCGTATTTCTGGGGCGCATGTGAACCGGGGGGATCCGCAATGCGCCAACCACCCCCGTTGATCACTGCCCCGCGCGCCGCTCGAAGACGATTCAGCTACTGGGGGTAGCAACCATATGACGAAGAAGACGCGGGTTCGTGTCGCGCGCATCGCGGCCGGTGCCGTGATCGCCGCCGGCGCCTCGCTGACCGCCGCGGGCGCGGCCTCGGCCCTCGACCTCGGTGTCAGTGCCGGCGTCGGCAGCGGTGGCATCAACGCGAGCGTGACGTTGGACGACGAAGACCCGACCGACCCTTGCGACGTCGTCGGCGTCTGTGAGGGCGAGACCGGCGGTAATGAGACCGGCGGTAATGAGACCGGCGGTAACGGGACCGGCGGTAATGAGACCGGCGGTAATGAGACCGGCGGTAACGGGACCGGGGGTAACGAGACCGGCGGTAACGGGACCGGGGGTAACGAGACCGGCGGTAACGGGACCGGGGGTAACGAGACCGGGGGTAACGAGACCGGCGGCGGCAACGGTGGTTCCACCGGTGGCAACGGTGGCAACAACGGCGGTTCGACTGGCGGCAACGGTGGTTCCACCGGTGGCAACGGTGGCAACAACGGCGGTTCGACTGGCGGCAACGGCGGCTCCACTGGCGGCAACGGTGGCTCCACCGGTGGCAACGGCGGCGGCAACGGCGGTTCCACCGGTGGCACCACCCCCAACGGCGGCGGCAACAACACCGTCCCGCAGGAGCAGGGCTCCTCGGCCCTGACCGAGACCGGCTCGGACAGCAACCCGTCCGCGCAGGGCAACGGCCAGGAGCTCGCCGAGACCGGTGCCGCGGAGACCACGTTCCTGCTGGTCGGCGCGGCCACGATGATCGCCGGCGGCATCGGCTTCCGGTTCCTGCCGCGTCTGATGGAGGGCCGCGGCGGCGCCGCTGCCTGAGCGTGGCGAGCGACGTACGCACGGTAGGTACACGCGCGCGTACGGCTGAGTGAACGACGAGGGGCCCGGAGCGGCAAGCTCCGGGCCCCTTCGCGTCTCGCGTCCTCGGGATGCGTCCTACACCGTCTGGTGGGCCAGCAGCGCCACCGCGGCGATCAGCACCACCAGCAGCGCGATCAGCGCCGTGGGGTTCAGCCCCGCGAAGAAGTTCTCCTGCTGCAGCCGCTCGCGGTTCGCCCGGCACACGGGGCACCGGCCCTCGCTCACGGGCGCCGCGCAGTTCGCGCACACCAGCCGGTCGTACGTCATCCGCTCGCCCTCCTTGCACCGGTTCCACTCTGTCAACGCCCACGCGCGCGCGAACGTTCCCTCCCCACCATGCCAGGTTCGCCGGGACGGCGCGCGGGTCGCTCCGCAAGCACGAACCTTGTGCCAACTCCGCGAGAATATGCCCCGCACAAAAACACACAACCCACACCCAACCCTGACCGGCGACTGCGCACCCCTCCCCGGTTCGCGTAAGGTCACGCTCATCTACCCCCGGCGATCCGTGGTGCATCCGTGATCCGATTCGACAATGTCTCCAAGGTCTACCCCAAGCAGACCCGCCCGGCCCTCAGGGATGTCTCCCTGGAGGTGGAGAAGGGCGAGTTCGTGTTCCTCGTGGGGTCCTCCGGCTCCGGAAAGTCCACCTTCCTGCGGCTGATCCTCCGCGAGGAGCGGTGCAGCCACGGCCAGGTGCACATCCTGGGCAAGGACCTCGCGCGCGTCTCCAACTGGAAGGTCCCGCAGATCCGCCGCCAGCTGGGCACGGTCTTCCAGGACTTCCGCCTCCTGCCCAACAAGACGGTCGCCGAGAACGTCGCCTTCGCTCAGGAGGTCATCGGCAAGTCCAAGGGCGAGATCCGCAAGTCCGTGCCGCAGGTGCTCGACCTCGTCGGGCTCGGCGGCAAGGAGGACCGCAGGCCCGGCGAGCTGTCCGGCGGTGAGCAGCAGCGCGTCGCCATCGCCCGCGCCTTCGTCAACCGGCCCAAGCTGCTCATCTGCGACGAGCCCACCGGCAACCTCGACCCGCAGACCTCCGTCGGCATCATGAAGCTGCTCGACCGCATCAACCGGACGGGCACCACCGTGGTGATGGCGACCCACGACCAGAACATCGTGGACCAGATGCGCAAGCGCGTCATCGAGCTGGAGAAGGGCCGTCTCGTCCGCGACCAGGCGCGCGGCGTCTACGGCTACCAGCACTGACCAGTCCACGACGGAAAGGCTTGACCAGACGCCATGCGCGCCCAGTTCGTCCTGTCGGAGATCGGTGTCGGTCTCCGTCGCAATCTGACGATGACCTTCGCCGTCGTCGTCTCCGTCGCCCTGTCGCTCGCCCTGTTCGGCGGGTCGCTCCTGATGAGCGACCAGGTCAACAACATGAAGGGCTACTGGTACGACAAGATCAACGTCTCGATCTACCTCTGCAACAAGAGCAACGCCCAGAGCGACCCCAACTGCGCCAAGGGCGCGGTCACCGAGGACCAGAAGAAGACGATCCTCACCGACCTGAACAAGATGTCGGTGGTGCAGAAGGTCACCTACGAGTCCCAGGACGAGGCGTACAAGCACTACAAGGAGCAGTTCGGCGACACCCCGCTGGCCAGCACCATCACGCCGGACCAGATGCAGGAGTCGTACCGGATCAAGCTGAAGAACCCCGAGCAGTACAAGGTCATCGCGAGCGCCTTCAACGGGCGTGACGGGGTGCAGTCCGTGCAGGACCAGAAGGGCATCCTGGACAACCTCTTCGGGCTGCTGAACGGCATGAACTGGGCCGCGCGCGCGGTGATGTCGCTGATGCTGGTCGTCGCGCTGATGCTGATCGTCAACACCGTGCGCGTCTCGGCCTTCAGCCGCAGGCGTGAGACCGGGATCATGCGCCTGGTGGGCGCCTCCGGCTTCTACATCCAGGCGCCGTTCATCATGGAGGCGGCGGTCGCCGGGCTGATCGGCGGCGGGGTCGCCTGCGGATTCCTGGTGACCGCGCGGTACTTCATCATCGACCACGGTCTCGCCCTGTCGGAGAAGCTGAATCTGATCAACTTCATCGGCTGGGACGCGGTGCTGACGAAGCTGCCGCTCATCCTCGCGACAAGTGTGCTGATGCCGGCGTTGGCCGCGTTCTTCGCGCTGCGCAAGTACCTGAAGGTGTGACGCACGCCAAAGAGGTCGTACGGTCGAGCAACCGTACGGCCTCGGGGCGTTGTCCTAGACTCACCGCCATGTCGGGCCGTGACCTGTTCCGTCAGCCCCGCCGCGGCCGCGCCGGGGCCGCCCTGACATTGGTCTTCGCGAGCGTGCTGGTGGCGGGCGCGGCGACGGGCTCCCTGCCCGGCCACGACGACCGCAAGTCCCAGGCGGGTGAGGCTGGTTCGGCCGTGCCCGTGGGCCGGCCCGAGGAAGTGACCCGGGCGGCGGCCGAGGCCATGGCCGTCGGCGAGTCCCCCATGCAGGCCGCCGCACGTGCCGTCAGCCGCAGCGGCGACCGCTGGGGAGCCGTCTACTCCCGCGGCGAGTACGAGGAGTTCCAGGAGTCCCTGGACGGCCAGTACACCGGCGTTGGACTGTCGACGCGGCGCCGCCGGGACGGCCGGGTCGAGGTGGCGAAGGTCCGGGCGGGCTCGCCCGCGGCGGCCGCCGGCATCCGCCGGGGCGACCGGCTGCGCAGCGTCGACGGCGAGCGGACCGACGGGCTGCCGGTGACCGACGTGGTCGCGTTGCTGCGGGGCGATGCCGACGACGCGCCCGCCGGCACCGCCGTCACCCTGGGCCTGCAACGCGGCAAGCGCGTGTGGACCCGGACGCTCCGCCGGGCCCGTCTGTCGACGGACCCGGTCACGGTACGGCGCTCGGCGGGCGGCGTGACCGTCATCAAGATCGCCGCATTCACGAAGGGCGTGGGCGACACGGTCCGCACCGCCGTACGCCGCTCCCCGGCCGCCGAGGGGATCGTCCTCGACCTGCGCGGCAACTCCGGCGGCCTGGTCACCGAGGCCGTCACCACCGCCTCCGCCTTGCTCGACGGCGGCCTGGTCGCCACCTACGACGTCGACGGCGACCAGCGCGCCCTGCACGCCGGCTCCGGCGGGGACACCACCCGGCCTCTGGTCGTACTCGTCGACGGCGGCACGATGAGCGCGGCCGAACTGCTCACCGGCGCCCTCCAGGACCGCGGCCGCGCGGTCGTCGTGGGCTCCCGCACCTTCGGCAAGGGGTCGGTGCAGATGCCGAGCAGGCTGCCCGACGGCTCGGTCGCCGAGCTCACGGTCGGGCACTACCGCACCCCTGGCGGGCACGCGGTGGACGGCCACGGCATCACCCCGGACCTGGACGCCGGGCAGGACGCGCTGCGGCGCGCGCAGACGGTTCTGACGGGTCTGGGCGAGGCGTCCTAGCCCGGCCGGGCACGCCCTTTAATACGTTTCCCGCACACCCCCTCCGTAGTGCGAAAATGGGGGGCACTATGGCTAAGGAAAAAGGGCGCAAGCTGATCGCGCAGAACAAGAAGGCGCGGCACGACTACCTCATCATCGACACCTACGAGGCCGGTCTGGTGCTGATGGGGACCGAGGTGAAGTCGCTGCGTCAGGGGCGGGCGTCGCTGGTCGACGGGTTCGTGCAGCTCGACGGGCACGAGGCGTGGCTGCACAACGTGCACGTGCCCGAGTACAGCCAGGGCACCTGGACCAACCACAGCGCCCGCCGCAAGCGGAAGCTGCTGCTGCACCGGGAGGAGATCGACAAGCTGGAGTCGAAGTCCCAGGAGACGGGTCACACGATCGTGCCCCTCGCGCTGTACTTCAAGGACGGCCGGGCCAAGGTCGAGATCGCGCTGGCGAAGGGCAAGAAGGAGTACGACAAGCGGCAGACGCTCCGCGAGAAGCAGGACCGCCGCGAGACGGACCGCGCGGTGGCGGCGGCGCGGCGCAAGCAGCGGGCGTAGCGGCAGGCCCGGGACGCGGGGAATGCGCTGGCACGGACCTGCGTTGGTCACGTACGATGGAACCAGCACCGCGAGGCCGGTGCGGATCTCCTCTCCGGAGGGGTTTTGAAAAAACAACATGGGGATGATCGGTTTCGACAGCGGCTGTCGAAGCAGGGGAAGCGTGTCGAGGAAGCGGCCATGATCTCGTAAACCACAGGCCGAAAAAATAATCGCCAACACCAAGCGCGATTCCTCCCAGCAGGCCTTCGCCCTCGCTGCCTGATCTCAGGTAGCAGAGCGAGCCTCCTACTAAGGGAGTGTCAGCCCGGGGCTGTTCCCGACCCGGATCCTGGCATCAGCTAGGGGACTAAACCTTGATCCCGGTCACGGGGTGAAGAGGGAAACCAAACAGTGACTGAGCCCGTCGGAGACTTGTCCGCGTGATCTTCGGGGCTGAGAAAAGCGAAGCGGACTGCACACGGAGAAGCCCTGATTCTGCACCGTTGGACGCGGGTTCGATTCCCGCCATCTCCACGATCGGGAGGCTCCCGAGCCTCCTTCACCCATGTGGGAAAGGCCCCGTCGCTTTCGAGCGGCGGGGCCTTTCCCGTTGCGTGGGCAGGTCCCTGTCGCTTTCGGCTGACGGGGTTCCTGCCGCCGAGGGCCGTGGTGGTGTCAGAACAGGGGCAGGGTGGCTGTCACGGAGAAGGTCCGGTCCTTCGTGGTGACGTGCAGGGTTCCGCCGAGGGCGATGACTCGGCCTCTGAGGCCGGCCAGGCCCGTGCCGCGGCCGGGCGCCGTGGAGGGTGGGGGCGGGCCGGTGGGGGCACCGTCGTTGCGGACGGTCAGACGGATGTCGTCCGGGTCGGCGTGGAGCTCGATCTCGCAGAACGTGGCACGGCTGTGTTCCAGCAGATTGCCCACCGCCTCGTGGAGCACCGACCGCAGGCACTTCGTCACCGCGTCGTCCAGTTCGAGGCGCGGTGGCAGCGAGGCGTGCACCCCTATCCCGGAGGTGGTCAGCAGCCGCTGTGCCCGGGCCAGCTCGTCGGCCAGGGACCGGGTTGCCCCGGGGCTGCTGATGAGCCGTACGTCCTCCTGCGTCCGCCGGGCCAGCTCGGCGACCTCGGTGAGCGCCGCCCTGGCGGACTCGGCGGAGGCGTCCGCGCGCAGGGTGTTCTCCGCCCGCACCACGATGGCCACCAGTGACGAGCCCACCAGATCGTGCAGGTCCTGGCGCATACGCGCCTGGGCACGCTGCTCGGCGAGCCGGGCCGTCTGTTCCTTGCTGCCGTGCAACCGGGAGGAGAGCAGGGCGAGATGGGTGACCGCGAAGACGGTGCTCGCCGTGATCGCCGCACTGAGCAGAGCGACCAGTGAACCGCGACTGCTGTCGACCACGCCCGTGTGAATGAGCAACGGCCCGCTGGCGACGACCGCCAGGGCGACGGGAACGGAGTTGGCGGGGGGCAGGGTGAGCAGTACGGCGCCGGCGAGGAAGCCGAGCAGAGTGAACCACCGGTGCTGGAAGACCACCAACGGCATGTAGGTGAGCGCGGCCTGCACCAGCAGCAGGCCCCACCTCCAGCGGTACGGCAGTCGGTAGGGCGGGGGTGCGTATTGGCCGAGCAGAACGGCGGGCGTCAGCACCAGCACGGTCAGACCGGCGGCAACGGTGCGTCTGTGGAACGGCGAGGCGGCGACATCCAGCGCCACCAGCCCCAGTGATCCGACCACCAGCACGACCAACGCGCCTAACGCGACCCGTGCTCCCGGTGGAGCCGTCACGCCGCGTACTGTCCCGTTCCGCATACTCGCCCCGTCCTTCCAAGATCATCGACGATTGATTATGGATCGGCCCGACAGGGGCGATCGAACCCACCGAGAGGTCTCACAGAGTCTCTGACCTGCCCATTTGGGCGTCTTCGCAACCTCTTCGCAACTTGTGAACTCTTCACTTCTTCGGCTGCGGCATCCCTGTTTTGATCACATCTGGGTCATGTTCACACCAACAAAGGATGACTGAACGTGTCAGAACGAACACGCCCGACCGGCGAGTGGGAGGGGTCGGCCGTCGCCTCGCAGAGACGCAGACGGCTGTTGCCCCGGATAGCCGTCCTGACGGCCATGGTGCTTGCGGCGGAGACGGCGGTAGTGGTCGCCAATACCGGCCAAGCGGTGGCGGTCAACCGCGAGGAGATACAGCAGACAGCCGCCAAGGCCACATTCAAGAGCCCCGATACCGCTGCGGACATCCCCTCTGCGAAGATTGCGGCTCGGCTCCACGGCAAGCGGGTCGAGGCGCTCTCGGAGCGTACCGAGACCTCGACGACCTGGGTGAACAAGGATGGTTCGCTCACCACTGAACTCGCCGCCGGGCCCGTCCGGTTCATGGACGACGATACGGGAGAGTGGCGCGAGGTCGACCTGGACCTGGTCCAGGTCGCCGACGGGGCCGTCGTGCCCAAGGCCCACCCGGGCGGGCTGCGCCTGTCCGGCAGGTCCGGGACCCCGGCGAAGTCACTGAAAGCCGCTCAGCAGGCCCAAGCCACCGACCTGGTGACCTTGGGCGAAGGCGATCAGCAGATCACGTTGCAATGGAAGGGCGGGCTGCCGCAGCCGAAGCTGGACGGTACGCGGGCGGAGTACGCCGATGCCATACCGGGTGCGGACGTGGTCGTGGAGGCCACCCGGACCGGCTTCGAGCAGTACGTCGAGCTCAAGCAGCGTCCCGGGACCGGTGACGCGGGCGGCTACTCCTACACGCTGCCGTTGAAGGCCAGGGGCCTGAAGGCGAAGCAACTCGCCGACGGCAGCGTGCTGTTCACCGACAAGAAGAACAAGAAGCGGGCTGTCATGCCCGCGCCGGTGATGTGGGACGCCACCGTCGACGAGCGCTCCGGTGAGCACACCCGCACGGCCAGGGTCGGCCTGAAGGTGGTCCAGAAGGGCGCCTCCGTCGACCTGGTGATCACCCCGGACGCCGAGTTCCTCGCCGACCCGGACACCACGTACCCGGTCACCATCGACCCGTCCACCTCCTCGCTGTCCAACGTCTTCGACACCTACGTGCAGCAGGGAGTGACGGTCGACCAGTCGACCGACACCGAACTGGACTGGGGCAACCCGGGCACCAAGAACGCCGACGGCACCCCGCGCACCGCGCAGACCTTCATCTCCTGGAACACCACGCCGATCCAGGACGCGCTGGTCCTGGACGCGAAGCTGTCGCTGTACAACTTCCACTCGGGCAACACCGACTGCAAGGCGTACCCGTGGGAGGTGTGGTCCTCCCCCGCCGCCTCCACCTCCAGCCGGTGGACCAACCGCCCGACGATGACGGCCCTGAAGGCCACCTCCACCGAGACCCGCGGCAACCCGTCGTGCACCAGCACCCAGCCCGCGGGCTGGATCAACGCCAATGTGACCACGCTGGTGCAGGAGTGGGCCTCGGCCAAGGCCACCCGCGGCCACATGGGTATCCAAGCCACGAGCGAAGCGGTCGTGGCCCAGTGGAAGCGCGTCAACTCCGCCAACGCCGCCTCCAACCCGCCGAAGCTGGTGGTGAACTACAACTACCGGCCGCGCACCGGCACGAAGCAGGAGGCCGGCCCGCCGTACTTCTCCTACGGCGGCGACTACGTCGTCAACACCACCACGCCCACCCTGCGGGACACCTTCGTCGACGCCGACGGCGACAAGGTCAACGGCACCTTCCAGATCTTCGACTCCGCCACCAACGCCCAGGTCGGCAACGTCCTGGTGTCCAAGTACGTGCCCTCCGGGCAGGTCGCCTCGGTGACCGTCCCGGCCGGGGTGCTCGCGGACGGCAAGACCTACAAGTTCCGCACCAGCCCCTACGACGGCACGCACTACAACACCGGCTGGTCGGCCTGGAAGACCTTCACGGTCGACACCAAGGCACCGTCCGCCCCGACGAAGATCGTCTCCACGGACTACCCGTCGGACAAGTGGGTCAAGGGCACCGGCCAGGTCGGCACGTTCACCGTCACCCCGCCCGCCGGCGGTGACCACAACTGGCTGGAATGGTCACTGGACGGCGTCACCTGGACCAAGGTGACCACGAGCGGCTCCAGCGCGAACAAGGCGATCAGCATCGCCCCGCCGAAGGACGGCACCCACACGCTGCAGGTGCGGGCCGTGGACAAGGCGGACAACAAGTCCGAGGCGGCCGAGTACACCTTCCACGCGGGCCCCGGCGGCTTCATCCAGCCCAACGACGGCGAACGCACCGCACGCCGGCTCCCGCTCGTCGCGGAGGCCGAAGGCACCAAGTACGACAAGGTGTCCTTCTTCTGGCGGCGCTCCGAGGCCGACAACTGGGTGGAGATCCCCGCCGGTCACGTGACCTCCGGCGGCACCCCGCTGACCGCGTGGCCCGTTGCGCTGACCAACGGCAAGAACGCGCAGCTGGTCTGGAACGCCACCGACACCGTCGACCCCGACGGCACGGTGCAGATCAAGGCCGACTTCACCGGCCCGGGCAACGCCTCCGGCAGCACCGAGCCGCTGACCGTCGTCGTCGACCGCAACGCTGACGGCGCCGCGAGCCAGGGCGTGGGTCCTGGCACGGTGAACATGCTGACCGGCGACTTCGGCCTGTCGGCCACGGATGCCTCCGCGTTCGACATGTCCGTCACGCGTACCGCCTCGTCCCGCACACCGGACAAGGGCGCCACCCAGGAGGGACAGGCGCCGATCTTCGGCAAGGAATGGGTGTCGGGTGCGACCGCCGAGCTGACGGACTCCGACTACTCCCACATCCGCAGGATCTCCGACACGGCCGTGGCCGTGGTCGACTCCGAAGGTGAGGAGACCCACTTCACCGCGAACGCGGCCAAGTCGGGCTGGATTCCGGAGCCGGGTTCGGAGGACCTGACCCTCAAGGGCAGTGTCAGCGGCAGCTTCACGCTCTCCGACACCGAGGGCACGGTCACGGAGTTCACCAAGCCCGATCCGACCGTGCCGACCTGGCAGGTCTCCAGCACCCTGCTGGACGGGCTGACCAACTCCACCACCACGGTGATCTCGCAGAAGACCACCTACAACGGCAAGGCCGTCGCCCGGCCCAAGTGGGTCATCGCACCCACCTCGGCCGCGACCGCCGCGGACTGCACGGCCGATCCGGCCACCAAGGGCTGCCGGGTCCTGGAATACCTGTACCCGCTGACCACCACCGCCACGGACACCGCGTTCGGCGATGTGGTGGGTCAGGTCCAGTCCATCCGCCTGTGGGCCACCGAGCCCGGCGCGGCCACCTCCAAGGTCCTCGCCATCCAGTCGTACGCGTACGACGGGCAGGGGCGGCTGCGCGAGACCTGGAACCCGCGCATCTCTCCCGCACTCAAGACCGAGTACGAGTACGACAGCGCGGGCCGCGTCGTCAAGTTCACCTCGCCCGGCGAACTGCCCTGGACCTTCACCTACGGCAAGGCGGGCAACGCCGCGACCGCCGGTGACGGCATGCTGCTCAAGGCGACCCGTGCGGGGCTGAAGCAGGGCACCGCCGATGTGGGGGAGGGCACGGCCGCCACCAGCATCGTCTACGACGTGCCGCTGACCGGCACCGCCGCCCCGAACAAGATGGGCGCCTCGGATGTGAAGGCATGGGGCCAGCTCGACGCGCCGACGGACGCGACCGCGGTCTTCCCGGCCGACGCCGTGCCGTCCTCGCACTCCGGCGGCTCGCTGACCGCCGCCGCCTACAAGCGGGCCGAGGTGCACTACCTGGGCGTATCCGGCCGTGAGGTCAACTCCGCCACCCCCGGCGGGCACATCTCCACCACCGAATACGACCGCTTCGGCAACACCGTCCGTGAACTGACCGCCACCAATCGGGCCGTCGCCCTGGGACTGAGCACTGACGACAAGGCCACCCAGGCCGATCTCGGCATCACTCAGCTCACCGGCGCCGAGCGCGGCGACCTGCTGGCGACTCGCTCCGTCTACAACGAGAACGGAACCCGAGTACTGGAGGAGTTCGGCCCGCTGCGCAGGACCGACCTCACCGCCGATCTGAAGCAGGGCACCACCTTGCTGGTCTCCGCGGGCACTTCGGTCACCGCCCGGACGTGGACGGTCAACGAGTACGACGCGGGCCGGCCCACAGACGGCACGGCCAAGGTCAAGGACCAGATCACCAAGGTCACCGTCGGCGCCCAGGTGCGCGAACACCCCTCCGTCCAGGGCGAGACCCGGGTCACCCAGACCGTCTACGACTGGGTCAAGGGCCTGCCGACCAAGACGATCAAGGATCCGGGTGGTCTGGCGATCACCGAGACCACGGAGTACGACGCCCAGGGGCGTACCGTCAAGCAGCTCCTGCCCGGCGCGACGGGCACGGACGCGGCAACCCGCGTGACCACGTACTGGTCCGCGACCGGCACCGGCGCCTGCGCCGGCCGCCCGGAGTGGGCCGACCTGGTCTGCTCGGTCGGACCCGCCGGCGCGATCACCGGTGGCGGCTCCAATCCGACAGGGCTGCCGACCACCACCACCGAGTACGACTGGTGGGGCAACGCGGCCAAGGTCACCGAGACCGCCAACGGCGTCACCCGTACGACGACCACGACCTACGACGCCGCGGGCCGGCCGACCAAGACCACCGTCACCGGCGGGCTCGGCCAGGCTGTACCGGACGCCACCACCGAGTACGACCCGAACAACGGCAAGGTGACCAAGACCACCTCGCCCACCGGCGGCACGATCACCAAGGCGTACGACAAGCTCGGCCGCCAGATCGCCTACACCGACGCCGACGGCGGCAGGACCACCACCGAGTACGACCTGCTCGACCGGCCGGTCAAGTCGACGGACACGGTGCCGTCGACGGTCACCTACACCTACGACACGGCCATCGAGCCGCGCGGTCTGGTCACCAAGACCAGCGACTCGATCGCCGGCACCTTCCAGGCGACGTACGACGCCGCCGGGGCCGTGGTGACCGAGAAGCTGCCCGGCGGCTACACCGTCAAGCAGACGAACGATCCCTCGGGTTCCGCCGTCGACCGCACGTACACCCGTGACAGCGACGGCACCATCGTCTACTCGGACACGGTGACCGAGTCCATCCACGGCCAGGTCACCACCCACGCCGGCTGGTCCGACCAGACCTACGGCTACGACGCCACGGGCCGCCTCACCACGGTCGAGGACACCACCGAGACGGTCTGCACGCGCCGCAGCTACGCCTTCGACGCGCGCACCAACCGCAAGTCCCTGACCACGGCGACGGGTACGCCCGGCACCGACTGCCCCACCAGTGGAGGCACCGCCGCCAACTCCACGTACGACAGCGCCGACCGGCTGGTGAACTCCGGGTACACCTACGACGCGTTCGGCCGCACGACCGCTCTGCCGGGCAGCACCATCGGCTACTACGCCAACGACCTCGCGTACCAGCAGGTCTCCGGCGGAAAGCGCCAGACCTGGCAGCTCGACGCGGCCCTGCGGTTCCGCTCGTGGAAGGTGGAGACGGGCAGCGGCTCGACCTGGACACAGAACGCGTCCAAGCTCAACCACTACGACGGCGACGGCGACAGCCCGCGCTGGATCGTGGAGGACACCGCCACGGGAGCCCTGACCCGCAACGTCGACGGGGCCTCCGGCGACCTGGCCGCGACCACCACCAAAACCGGCGACACGGTACTGCAACTCACCACCATCCACGGCGATGTGGCGCTCCAGCTCCCGCTGGACGCGGGCAAGGCGCCGGTCGCCCTGGACTCGGACGAGTACGGCAACCCGCGCCCGGGCCTGGAGCCCACACGCTACAACTGGCTCGGCGCCAAGCAGCGCTCGTCGGAGACCCTGACCGGCCTGACCCTGATGGGCGTACGCCTCTACGACCCCGCCACCGGCCGCTTTCTCTCCCTCGATCCGGTCTACGGCGGCAACGCCAACGCCTACGAGTACACCCACGCCGACCCGCTCAACCGGTACGACCTCGACGGCAAGTTCAGCTGGAAGAAGGCCTGGCGAAAGGGCAAACGGTTCGTCAAGGAGAATCGTGTGATCCTGGCTTCCGTGGGTGCGGGCATCGGCTGCGGATTGGCCATCCCGGCGACCATGGGCGGGGCACTCGCGGGATGCGCCTTCCTGGCTGGCGGGATTGCCGGAGGAGCAGCCAAATGGGCAGGGAATCGTAAAGCATCACGACGCGACATCGCGGTTGCAGCTGTAAAGGGCGGCTTCGGCTATGGCGGTGGTGGAATGGCCATGGGCATGGTCGGGAGAACCGCTGGAAAGAAAGTCATAGGTAAACTCCTTTCTTGGAAGTTTCCAGGAACTGGTACGCGCGCCAAGGTGAAGCCGCATTCTCACCGGCGTCGGTGATGACGTGTTAGCCTGACAGGTAAATTCAGGCGAGGAAGATCGAAATCCGGCGTCCGCACCTCGTGTTGGTCGCCGGATTTCGACCTCTTTGTCTGGTGTGATATCGGGAGGAAATGATGTTCAAAGATGGCTCGATTCTACTTTTTTCCTTTGGGGTCTTGAGTTTTGCTGCAGGAGTAGTGTTCGGCGTGGCAGAGGGTAGGTATGCGGCCATGCCCATTTTCGCCGTCTCGGCAGCGGTGTTTGCGGCAGCTTGGCTTTACGAACGCCGTCGCCAAAGCATTGTCAGCCAGATTGAGTCACATGAGACCGAGCGATAAGAATCTCAGCGGTTGCAACTGAACCTGGATCCACCGTGTAATCCTGGGCCGGGACTGAGGCTGGAACGAGGAAGTGCCGTGTGGCCGGCAGCCCCCGGTGGTGCTGGGCGGCGACGAATTCGGCAACGCCCCCGTCGGCCAGGAGGCGGCCCTGACCCTGATGGGCTCCCGTCCGTACAACCCCGCGACGGGCCGCTTCCTGACAGAACTGGCCGCCCGAGCGGGCGGCCAGTTCTGGGAGCAGGAATTCACATGGCAAATCAAGCAAAGCGTACATCGCGGGCGATGTTCTGGTCCGGCGTCAACGTTTTTGCGCTGGGTATCACGGCAGCCGCTCATCGCCCAAGCGCTGCCGGCCGGCTTCGGAGTCCGGCGGGCGCTCGGTGGCCGAACCCGGCCCCCTGGTACTAGCAGCTCCTCGTCGACCGCGCCTGTCGGCCCGGCACAATTGATCGGTGATCAAAGTGCTGGTGGTCGAGGACCACGCGGTCGTGCGGTCCGGGCTGGTGGCGCTGCTCTCGAGCGAGTTGGGGATGCAGGTCGTCGGTCAGGCCGCCGATGGTGAGGCCGCACTGGTCGAGGCCGAGAGGCTTCGGCCCGATGTGGTCCTCCTCGACATCGACCTGCCTGCCATGGATGGCATCGCCGTTGCCGCAGCGCTCGCCGAACAGCTGCCGGAATGCCGCGTTCTGATGCTCACGGCGCTGGACCGCCCCGGGCATCTGAGTCGTGCCATGAGCGCGGGAGCTTCCGGCTACCTCCTCAAGAGCGCGACCCCCACCGAGACCGCGGACGCGATTCGCCGGGTCGCCGCGGGTGGGCGAGTGATCGACCCGCGGATGCGGGGCGGCCGGGTCGACGAGGTCAGCCCTCTGACCGAGCGGGAGGCCGAGGTGTTGCGGCTGGCGTCCTCGGGTGCGCACGCCCGCGAGATCGCCGCCGACCTCTTCCTGAGCTTGGGCACGGTGCGCAACCGGCTCTCGTCCGCGGTCGGCAAGCTCCACGCGCGTACCCTCGTCGACGCCGTCCGCATCGCCGAAGGCCACGGCTGGCTGTAGGCCTGTGCGGTTCACCTCTCACACAGAAATCGGGAACTCCACTCCATGCTCAGCTACTGGCTCGCGACCGTACGTCGTGCCGCTGTGGCCATCGTCATCCCGGGCGTCGCCCTGGGCGCCTTCATGGCTGGTGTCACGATCTGGGAAGATCCGAGCGCCTGGGCGGACGGGCTGCTCCAGGGGACGCTCGGATGCCTCGTGTTGAGCGCTTTCATGGTCGTCGTGCTCCCCACAACGAACACGTGGCACGCCGCGCGCGCGGTCTCGCGCCATGGCCTGACGCTGTCCGCCGAGGCCGTGCCCTTGCCGTGCACCGCGGAGATCCGCGTGCCGATACGTCCCGGCACCACCGCCTACCAGCTCACCGACAGCGTGCTGCACGCCCTCAAGCAGCTCCCGGCCCCCGAGATCGACGAGGTCAAGGAATTCACCCACGGCAAGCTCACCCTCATCTGCAGGAAATCGCTGAGGCTCCCGGTGAGGTTCCACCTCTCCATCACGACGGACCGGGACACCGCGACCGTGACGATGGACGCCCGCCCCACCGCCACTTGGAAAATCCTTGACGACGCCGCCAGCTGGACCGTCCTCAAGGTCTTCGAGCCGCATGTCAGCAAGGCGGTTCACGACGAGGCGGGCGGCATGAGCGCGACGTGAGCGCGGCCCCTTCTCCCGCAGGTGCGTGAAGATTTCACTTCTCGGGCTCCGCACCGCGTGATGGGATTCAAAGTCGACCGAATCTGCGCCCGCCGCCCATCGGGTGTGGCGCGGCAGGCGTGCACAGGAGTTGGGGAGCGCGCGGGTTCGATGGCGGGGCGGCGGAGTACGGCAGGGCGAGCAAGGGCGGAGATGGTCGCGTTCTACGCCTTGGCCGTACTGGTGCACGGTTCGGCCGTGGCAGGTGTGCTGCGTGGCGGGCCGTGGACGCTCATGTGGTTCCTGCCGGCCATGCTGGGTTCACTGGTGGCGGTCTGGTTCGTCCGTCATGGGATCCGGTGGGGAACGTCGGCGGCAACGTGCGCGGCGGACGAGGAAGAGCAGCGCGAAGACGACGTCGACCAGCGGTGACATCACTTCTCTGCGCTTGCTCCCGCATCGAGTTCGAGCTCGAACCACACCGTCTTGCCGATGCCGCCGGGGCGCGGCTCGGCGCCCCAGTCGTCCGCCAGTGCCTCCACGAGGGCGAGGCCCCGGCCCGACTCGTCCTCCGGTGACGCCTCTCGGGGCATGGGCAGGACGTCGTTGGCGTCCGTGACCGAGATGTGCAGGCGGCCGTCGTCGCTCAGTACGCAGCGCGCCCGGATCTCCCGGCCGGGCGCCTTCGCGTGGCGGTAGGCGTTCGTCATCAGCTCGCTGAGCAGGAGTACCGCCGTCTCCGTCACCCCGTCGGGGAGCTTCCAGGACGTCGCCTGTTCGCGCAGGAGCAGGCGGGCGCGGCCCACGCTGCGGGCGTGGCGGGGGAAGCGGAACTCGATGTCCTGGGGGAGCGCGGTGGGAGAGCGGTGCGGCGTCGGCATACGGGCTGGTTCCTTGCGTGTGATTCTCCGTCGTTCGGCGGGAAAATGCTGCTGGCCTGTGCCTAGCCTCGGAAGTATCGGGTCGGGTACGCAGCGTGGCTGTACACGCTGCGGCGGCGGGAGGCGGGTGAGGGAGCGTGGCACCGGGGGAGTCCCAGCAGGCGCAGCAGAACTGGCGTTACTGCGGTGGGCAGATCAAGCTGTGGCGGGAGGAGGCCCAGGTCACCCGGCAGGCCCTGGCCGAAGAGGCCGGATACGACTACGAGTACGTCAAGTCGATGGAGTGCGGGCGGCGTCGGCCGACGCTGCGGTTGTTGCAAGTCGCTGATCAACTGTGCCGGGCGCGTGGGAAGTTGGTCGCCGCGCATGAGTTCCTGAAACCCGAGCCGTTTCCCCAACGGACGCAGCAGTACGTGCTGGTGGAGGCCGAGGCCATCACCGTCCAGTGGTACGAGCCCCTGTTGATTCCTGGCCTGCTCCAGACTCCCGAGTATGCACGAGCGCTGATCAGCAGCAACTGCCCTCCCCTGGACGAGGAGACGGTGGACGAGCGGGTCGCAGCCCGGCTGAAGCGGCAGGAGAAGCTGACCAGCAAGCCGCCCACGCACTTCAGTTTCGTGGTCCACGAGGCCGCGTTGCGCTCGGCCGTCGGCGGCCGGGACGTCATGCGCAACCAGTGCCAGCACCTGCTGGAGGTCGGCAAGCGGCGTCACCTGTCGATTCAGGTACTCCCGTTCTGCACCGCTCCCACGGCTGCGCTCAGCGGGCCGATGGTGCTGGTGGAGACCGCCGATCACGAGCGCTACGCCTTTGTCGACGGGCAGTCGACGGGCGCCCTTTACTCTGACGGAAACAAGCTCAGTACATTGACTCAGCGCTATGGCATGATCCGCATGCAGGCGCTTAGTGTGGAGGAGTCTGCCCAGTTCACCAGGAAGGTGGCGGAGGAGCTGTGAGCGACGAACTGTCATGGTTCAAGTCGAGTTATAGCGACTCCGAAGGCAGCGCCTGCGTCGAAGTCGCCGCCTCTCCCCGCACCATCCACGTCCGTGACTCCAAACTCGGCGGTGACAGCCCGCGCTTCGCGGTGAACGCCGACGCCTGGTCAGAGTTCCTCGCGTACGCCGCTCACTGAGATCAGCAGCGCGATCGCCGCCGCCGTCACCGGGACCGCGTAACCCGCTGTCGCCGAGACGTGCTCGACCATCCAGCCACCGGTCGCGCTGCCGCAGGCGATGCCGCCGAGCAGGCCCGTCACCGCGAGGGTCATGCCCTCGTTGAGGCGGCCCTCGGGGGAGCGCCGCTGGACCAGGGTCATGTTGGTGACCATGGTGGGCGCCGTCGCCGTACCCGCGACGAGCAGCGCCGCGGACAGCGCGAGCAGGGAACCGGTCAGCGCGGCGGCCAGCAGCGGCAGGGTCATGAGGGCCGTCATCGCCGCCACGCACCACGGCAGTCGCCGTCCGGCCGGGCCCGCCGGTCGCAGGGCCCCGTACACCAGCCCGGCCACGCACGAACCGGCCGCCTGGAGGCCGAGTGCCACGCCTGCCACCGACCGATGACCCTGCTCGTCCGCGAACGCCACGGTGACGACCTCCATCGCGCCGAACACCGCGCCCATGGCGAGGCACACAGCGAGCTGGCCCGGCATACCGGGGGCGCGCAGAGGCGCCCGCGCGGGAGTGCGGGGACTCGGCGGCGGCTCGGTCGAGCGCTGGGCGGTGAACAGAAGGATGCCGGTCAGCAGGAGTACGGCGCCGACCAGCGTGCCGGACTCAGGGAAGAACGTCCCGGTGAGGAAGGCCGCGAGGACCGGGCCGAGCATGAAGCACAACTCGTCCGCGGCCTGTTCGAAGGAGTTGGCGGTATGCAGGGCCTCGGGGTCGGACCGCAGCAGGTGCGCCCAGCGGGCACGGGACATTCCGCCGGTGTTGGGTGTGGTCGCGGTGGCGGCGTACGCGGCGAACAGGGTCCAGTCGGGGGCGTCGTAGCGCACGCACAGCAGGAGGGCCAGGCTGCCCAGGACCGCGCAGACGGTGGCGGGCACGGCGATCCGGGCCTGCCCGTACCGGTCCACCAGCCGGGCGACCCAGGGGGCGGTCGCCGCGGTCGCCGCGAGGCCGGTGGCGGTGACGGCGCCGGCCAGCGCGTACGAGCCGCGCGCACCGGCGATCATGACGACCGCGCTCACGCCGAACATGCCCGACGGCAGCCGGGCTATCAGGTTCCCGGCGGTGAAGGCGCGAGTGCCGGGGAGGGCGAACAGACGGCGGTAGGGGGCGAGTAGGGAGGCGCGACCTTCCCCGGAGGGCGGCGCGGGGGCCGAGGTGGCGGACGGGACAGGGGTTTTCGGCATGCCGTCACCGTCGCCCCTGCGCTGAGCTGCGGTCCAACACCTGATCGGATGCGATTGACGTACCTGCGTTGTAAGTTCGGCCGGTGCCTGCCGAACCCGGACCGCCGTCCCTCTTCGCCGAGGGGATCGCCCCCCGCCTGCTGCGTGCCTTCGTCACCGTCGCCGAGGAACTGCACTTCACGCGCGCCGCCGCACGGCTGTACGTCGCGCAGCAGGCCCTCAGCCGGGATATCCGCCGACTGGAGCGGGAGTTGGGCGCCGTGCTGTTCGTACGGACCACCCGGCAGGTCACGCTGACCGCCGAGGGCGCCCGGCTCCTGCCGTACGCCCGCCGGGTGCTCCAGGCGCAGCGCGCGCTGCTCGACGCCTTCGGCCGGGGTGAGCCGGAACGGCCGCTGCTGGTCGACGTCAACAGCCCGGGGCTGTTCGGGGAGCGGGTGCTGGAGCGGGCGCGGTCCCGGGTCCCGCACCTCGAACTGATGACCCGCTTCGAGAGCGGTCTGACCGGTGCCGCCGCCGAGATCCTGGCCGGCCGTCTCGACGCGTCGTTCGGACGGTTCGCCGGGCTCGATCCCGTGGTCCGGCGGGGACTGCTGCACCAGCCCGTGCGGTACGAGCGGATGGCCGTCATCCTGCCCGAGGGGCACCGGCTCGCGGACCTGGAGCAGGTGCCGCTCGGCGCCCTGGCGGGGGAGACCGTGTACGCGGGCGCGGGCAATCCGCGCACGCTGGAGTGGACCGACCTCGCGCGTGAGCTGTTCGAGGGGCGCGGCATCAGCCTCGCGCCGCCGGCTCCGCTCGCGATCGGCGTGGCCGAGTTCCGGCGGATCATGGCCAAGCACAGGAACCCGATTCTCGCCGTGGTCGACTTTCCGGCGATGCCTCAGACGGTTCTGCGGCCTCTCGTCGAACCCGTTCCGCTGTCGCCGGTGTCGCTGGTGTGGCGAAAAGGCCAGGTTCACCCAGGATTGGATGCGCTCAGGCGTTCTGCCACCGAACTGGCGTACGAGGGAGGATGGTTGCGCAAGCCGGTGGAGGGGTGGATTCCGGCCATGGACGCGGTCGTGATGGGTGCACACATCTGAGACCCATCTCCATGGCATGGCCACATGCGATACATTCGGGGCCCCGGGTGCACTGTGATAAAGGGGGCGCTCGGGCCGGGTGGGGGTCCTGGCCCGACGACAGTACGTAGGCCCGGATTCGTCGCCCACCTGGAAGTCATGCCCCTGGGGGGGAAGCACGTGCGCGTCGACAAATGGCCAGATCACGCCCAACCGAGCGGCTCCGGATTTTCATCCGGGGACGGTCGGCAGACGGCCGGGGCCGCGGACCCGAGCGAGTCGCCCATATCCGGTGATGCCCTTGGCACGGAACCGGATTCAGGCCACCCCGCCGAAACGGCGCCGGGTTCCGGTGACCGGGGTGCGTGGCCGGATGCCGCCGGGCGGACGGCGGCCTGGCCGACGGCCGGTCCTGGCGGTGCGCGGAGACGCCCGCAAGGAGTCGGCGAGGACCGGGGGCAGGGCCCGGCGGCGGGCTCCTGGTTCGACAAGGGCCGCACCGCCGACCCGGAGGCCGCTGCGGAGACCCGGGTACTGCCCGGGTCGGAACCGATGGCGGACACCTGGATGACGGCCGACCCGGAGGCCGCTGCGGAGACGCGGCTGCTCCCCGGATCGACGGCTGCCGCCGAGACGCAGATGCTGTCTGGAACGGCTGCCGCCGCTGAGACGCAGATGCTCTCCGGACCCGCGGCCGCGGCGGAGACCCAGTTGCTGTCCGGTGCGCCGGGCGCCGCGGCACCCGGGGCGCCGGCAGGCGCGGGCACCGGCCCCGCCGGCACCGGCCCCCTGCGGGTGCAGGTCGAGGACCCCTGGGAGACCCACGACCCGCACGAGGTCACCGTGCAGCTCGACGCCGTGAGCCTGCGGCCGGGCGGCACCCTCGGCTCGGCCGGCCCCGCCGGCAAGGAGGCCGACCGGCCCGTCTTCGTCGACGAGTCCGGCCGCCGCAGCCGCCGCTTCCGCCGGCTCGGCATGGCCATCGGCCTCGCCTGCGCGGTCTACGCGGTCGTCATCGTCGTCACCCTGCTGTCCGGCAACGCCGCCGCCCCCTGGGTACCGGTCCCGGTTCCGGGCGCCGACGACCAGCCGGCGAGCAAGGTCAAGGAGTCCCCGCGGCAGTCGGATGCCACGAGCCCGTCCCCGGACTCCAGCGGTTCGCCCGAGGCCACCACCGACCCCTCCGCCCCCACCGTCCCGAGCGCCGGTGTGAACCCGCCCGCGGGATCCACCGCCGTATCGGGAGCCCCGGCCGTGTCCGGCGGGACGCCCGCCGCGCCGAGCAACCCCGCGCCCTCGGTGTCCAGCACGAAGAAGGCCCCGGACGGTCCGTCCGCGTCCGCCGATCCCGGGGACAACACGCCCCCGGACACCAAGACGCCGCCGCCCGACCCGAACTCGCCCGACCCGACCCCGTCCGGTTCCGGCAGGCCGCCCACTTCCGACCCCGGCGGCAGCGGCGTCACCACCAACAACGCCGGGGGAGCCCCCACGGCGAACCCCGTCGCCACCAGCGGCCGGGCCGCCGACCGGCCCGGCGTCACACCCGACCACTCTCCGGAGAACGTCCTCTGATGGCCTCCCGTTCCAACCGTCGCCGCTCCACCAGAGGCGACGGGCGATCACAGCGTGCCCCGGCACACGTCAATCTGCGACGCCGCCGGCTGCCCATGCGCTGGGTGCTCCCCGTCATGCTGCTGGTCGCCATGACCGCGATGCTGATGCTGCGCGGCTATGTGCACAGCGAGATCCTCGCCGACTACCGCATCAGGCCCGAGGTCGCCTACGACAAGGTGCCCGAGGAGATCCTCGAGGGCGGCCCGGTCATCGACACCCGCAGTGGCAAGACCGCCAGCCTGAGCGTGCCCAAGCACCGGCTCGTCCTCACCTTCGACGACGGTCCCGACCCCGAGTGGACCCCCAAGGTGCTCGACGTGCTCAAGAAGCACCACGCGCACGGCGTCTTCTTCATCACCGGCACCATGGCCTCGCAGTACCCGGACCTGGTGAAGCGCATCGTGCGCGAGGGACACGAGATCGGGCTGCACACCTTCAACCACCCCGACCTGTCCTACAAGTCCCCCGGTGGCATCGACTGGCAGCTGTCCCAGAACCAGATGGCCCTGGAGGGCGCCGCCGGCATCCGCACGTCGCTGTTCCGGCCGCCGTACTCGTCCTTCGCCGACGCGATGGACAACGCGTCCTGGCCGGTCACCAAGTACATCGGCTCCCGCGGTTACCTCACGGTCCTCAACAACACCGACAGTGAGGACTGGCAGAAGCCGGGTGTCGACGAGATCATCCGCAGGGCCACCCCGAAGCACGGCGACGGCGCCATCGTCCTGATGCACGACTCCGGTGGCGACCGGCACCAGACCGTCGAGGCGCTCGACAGGTTCCTGCCCGAACTCCAGGCCAGGGGCTACAAGTTCCAGAACCTCACCGAGGCCCTCGGCGCACCCAGCGCGCACACCCCGGTCGCCGGCGCGGAGCTGTGGAAGGGCCGGGCCTGGATCTTCCTGGTCCAGGCCTCGGACGAACTCACCGGCGTGCTGGTCGTCGGCCTCGCCGTCATCGGCTCCCTCGTCCTCGTCCGCTTCGGCCTGATGCTGCTGCTCTCGGGGGCGCACGCCCGCCGGGTGCGCAAGAAGAACTTCCGCTGGGGCCCCGATACGCCGATCACCCGGCCGGTGTCGGTCCTCGTCCCGGCGTACAACGAGGCCAAGTGCATCGAGAACACGGTGCGTTCACTCGTCGCGAGCGACCATCCGATCGAGGTGCTCGTCATCGACGACGGCTCCAGCGACGGCACCGCGCGCATCGTCGAGAACCTGAACCTGCCGGGCGTGCGGGTCATCCGGCAGCTCAACGCGGGCAAGCCGGCCGCGCTCAACCGGGGCCTGGCCAACGCCCGTTACGACATCATCGTGATGATGGACGGCGACACCGTGTTCGAGCCGTCCACCATCAGCGAGCTGGTGCAGCCCTTCGCCGACCCGAAGGTCGGCGCGGTCGCCGGCAACGCCAAGGTGGGCAACAAGGACTCGCTCATCGGGGCCTGGCAGCACATCGAGTACGTGATGGGCTTCAACCTCGACCGCCGGATGTACGACATCCTCGGCTGCATGCCGACCATCCCCGGAGCGGTCGGCGCCTTCCGGCGCAGCGCGCTGGAGCGGGTCGGCGGCATGAGCGAGGACACGCTCGCCGAGGACACCGACGTCACCATGGCACTGCACCGCGACGGCTGGCGGGTGGTGTACGCGGAGAACGCCCGCGCCTGGACCGAGGCCCCGGAGTCCGTGCAGCAGCTGTGGTCCCAGCGCTACCGCTGGTCGTACGGCACCATGCAGGCGATCTGGAAGCACCGCCGGGCCGTCGTGGAGCGCGGCCCCTCGGGCCGCTTCGGCCGCGTCGGACTGCCGTTCGTCTCCCTGTTCATGGTGGTGGCCCCGCTGCTGGCCCCGCTGATCGACGTCTTCCTGCTGTACGGGCTGGTGTTCGGCCCCACGGAGAAGACCGTCGGCGCCTGGCTCGGCGTACTGGCGGTGCAGGCGATCTGCGCCGCGTACGCCTTCCGGCTGGACCGCGAGCGGATGAGCCACCTCATCTCGCTGCCGCTCCAGCAGATTCTCTATCGGCAACTGATGTACGTCGTCCTGCTCCGGTCCTGGATGACGGCGCTCACCGGCGGTCGGCTGCGCTGGCAGAAACTGCGGCGCACCGGCGTGGTGGAGGCGCCGGGTTCGATCCCGCAACAGCGGGCGACGGGCAGCGGCAGTGAACGGAGGCCCGTCGGATGACGGCACACGAGTACGGGACCGCGGACGGCACACCGCCGCCGGGCGTACCGGGGACGCCCTCGGGCCCGGGCCCCGGTTACGGTTCCTCGGCACCCGCCAACTCGGGGCCCGCCCCAGGGAGCTGGCCCTACGGGGACGCGACGGGGACGACGGCCGGTACCGCGGGCGGGTACCCGGCCGGGGCCACGACCGGGACCACGGCCGGGTGGCCGTACGACGGTGCCGGAGACGTGAGGATCCCCGCGCAGAAGACGGCGGACGCGGTGCACGGGGCGGCGCCGGCGAACACCACCGGCGCCGACTCGACCGGCGCGACCGGTGGGGCCGACCCGGCCGGCGCGGAGAAGAAGCCGGCGGTCCCCGGCCGTGACCGCTATCTGGACCTGCTGCGCTCCATCGCCCTGGTGCGTGTGGTGGCGTACCACCTCTTCGGCTGGGCCTGGCTGTCGGTCCTCTTCCCGTCCATGGGCGTGATGTTCGCGCTGGCGGGCTCGCTCATGGCGCGCTCGCTCAACCGTCCCGCCCTGTCCGTGATCAAGAGCAGGGTGCGCAGGCTGCTGCCCCCGCTGTGGGTGTTCAGCGCGCTGATGCTCGGGATCCTGTTCGTGCAGGGCTGGAGCCCGGCGAAGGACCCGGACCTCGGGGGCCATCTCTGGGGACCGGTCAGCGTGTTCAACTACCTGGTGCCGATCGGCGCTCCGCCGTACCCCTTGAGCATCGGCTCCGAGTCCGGGCTGCTGGAGAGCAGTTGGGCGGACCAGGCGGCGGGTCCGCTGTGGTACCTGCGGGCCTACCTCTGGTTCGTGCTCGCCTCCCCGCTGCTGCTGTGGGCGTTCCGCCGGGTGCCGTGGGCGACGCTGCTGTTCCCGCTGGCGCTCACCGCCGTGGTCGGCACCGGGCTGGTGACCATCCCCGGCGAGACCGGCAACGCGGTCCAGGACTTCGCCGTGTACGGCAGCTGCTGGGTGCTCGGCTTCGCCCACAACAACGGCATGCTGAAGCAGATCCCGCGCTATGCGGCCGTGTCCGGCGCGGCGGCGTTGATGGCGTTCGGCCTGTGGTGGGCGTCCGGCCACCTCGGCTCCGAGGGCTGGGACCTGAACGACATCCCGCTCGCTCAGGCGACCTGGTCGTTCGGCATCGTGGTGATCCTGTTGCAGTACTCGCCGTCGTGGCAGACGCTGCCGGGCCGGCTGGCCAAGTGGGACAAGCTCATCACCCTCTCCAACAACCGAGCGGTGACGATCTACCTCTGGCACAACCTGCTCATCATGGTGACGGTGCCGATCCTCGACCTGGCCTACGACCTGCCCTTCATGCAGAGCGACGCGGCCTCGTCGTGGCTGGACTCGACGGAACTCTTCTGGCAGTTCGTGCTCGTCTGGCCGCTGATAGGCCTGGCCATACTGTCCGTCGGCTGGGTCGAGGACCTGGCGGCGAAGCGCAAGCCCCGGCTGTGGCCGAACGGGGCGAAGAAGAAGCGGGCGGCGAGGGCTCACTGAGCCGGGCCCGCTGAGCCGGGTTCGCCGAGCCGGGTTCGCCGAGCCGGGTGCCCCGCGTCCTTCGGGCGCGGGGCACCCGGCTCTGTGCCGGGCATGGAGTCGTCGGAGTGCCGCCGGGCTCTGGCCAACGCGCGTAGACGGGCGCATCATGGGGGTGCTTTGTGCGCACAACCCTCGCACTGAAATTGTCATGCGCGCGTCACTGCAGGCTCATCCGACGTGTGCGTGCACGCCCATTCACGCGCGTCATTCAGCGACAAAGGGAGACGGCACGATGGCTTGCGGATCGACCAGCCTATGGGCCGGTGAAACGAGCTGGTTCTGTTGCGGATCCTCCTGGGGTCCGTGCGGCAGCGCGGGCGGCGGCGCCTGCGGCAACTGCCGGTCCAGCGCGAATCACGGCGCCTGGCCCAACGCGTCACAGGCATGCTGGGACATCACCCGGCCCGACCTGTGCGGCGAGAGCATCCCCAGACGCGGCTGCGGTGCGGTGATGAACATCAAACACCAGTGCTCCGGCGCCACCGTCTGCATCACGATCACCGACTGCGGACCGCGCACCAAGGACTGGTGCGGCGAGGCCACCTGCTGCAACGGCGCCTGCCGCAGCAACCGCGTCCTGGACCTGACCCCGGCCGCCTTCTCGGCGATCGGCAACCTCAGCTCCGGCAAGCTGCCGGTCTACATCTACGAGTGAGGGGGAGTTCGTCATGACGTACCGTCAGAAGGACGACGGCGGCCTGGGACGCCGTCGCTTCCTCACCACGGCCGCCCTCACCGGCGCCACCATCGTCGGCGCGTCCGCCCTCGGCGGCTTCGACGCCGACGCGGCCTTCGCCGCCGAGCCGTCGCTCGACCCGGCGATCCCCAAGTCGACGTTCGTGGAAGGCCGGATCACCGGCATCACCGGCAGTGTCCTGGAAATCGCGGGATCCTACGGTGACCACGCCCGGGTACAGATGACCAACGTCACCAGCGTCTGGAAGGTCCGGCCCACCACCGCGGCCGAGATCGAGATCGGGGACGGGCTGTACGCGCGGGGCGTCCCGATGCCGGACGGCACCGTCGCCGCCGACGCGGTGTGGGTGAACATCGTGAACATCGACACCACGATCCGCGGCATTGCGAAGAACCGCGTGCACTTCTCCCACGGGCAGCACGAAATCGTCGGCCACGTGCGTCAGGACACGACGAACGCCTCCTACGCGGGTCGCGCGCTCACCTCGGACCTGTCCCGGCTGCGCATCGGGCAGAGCGCCCAGGTGCTCGGCGCCTGGCGGCCGTCCGACAACTCGGTGGACGTCGTCCGTATCTCCGTCGGGCACTGACGGCCGGATCCGAGGAGGAGAAGGGGAGGGAAGGATGCTCTCACTGACAACGGGCCTCGTGCCGCTGGTCCTTGCGGGTCTGCTGGGGTGGACCGGCGTGGTCAAGCTCTTCGACCGGGACACCGTGCGCCGGGCACCGAAGACGGCGCTGGCCCGGATGCTGCGCAGCAGCGAGCGGGCGGCGCTGGTGCTGCGCGGCACCGGCGCCGTGGAACTCCTGCTCGCCGCGGGGTTGCTGGCCGTACCGGCGAACCCGGTGCCGGGCGCGGCCACGGCCGTCCTCGGGGCCGGGTTCCTCGGCTATCTCGGCTACGGCCGGGCGCTGGCACCGGAGTCCTCCTGCGGCTGTTCCGCGAACGAGGACACCCCGATCACCTGGCGGGCGTTCGCGCGTGCCGCCCTGGTGCTCGTGGGCGGCGCGACGGCGGCGGTGGCGCACGGGGTCTGGTGGTCCACGCTCACCGAACGGCCCGGTGGATCGGTCGTGTTCCTGGCCGTGGCGGTGGCCGTCCTGGTGGCGCTGTCGGTCGATCTCGACCGGTGGTGGCTGCTGCCGCTGCGCCGGCTGAGGCTGCGTGTCTTCGGGCATCCGCTCTTCGGCAGCGAGCCGGGGGACCGGGTGCCGGTCGCCGCCAGCGTCGAACTGCTGGAGAACTCCCTCGCCTGGCAGACCGCCTTCCCGGTGGTCCGGTCGGGTCTGCTGGACCACTGGGAGGAGGACGGCTGGCGGATCCTTCTGTACTCGGGTGTGCACGGGGCGGGGGCGAACGCGCGGCCGGTGTCGGTGGTCTTCGCCCTGGACGCCACGGCCAGCCGCGACACGCTGGGCGACCCGCTGGTCCGCGTCAGCTTCATCGACGCGAACACCGGCAACCGGGTGGCAGAGGACCTCCTGAACGCGGTCCCTCCGCGCAGGGCTCTGCCCACACTCGGCTGACGGGTTGGCCGTTCACGGCTCACCGCCCTCGCGGGGCCGGTGGGCCGTGAACGGAGGTGCGGGCTCCGTTCGCGTACGTCTCATGTGCAGGCGTGGTGGTTGGGCCTCTCGCTGGTGTGGGTGCGGGTGATCTCGGTAGCGTGTCGGCTGTTTCGTCCCAACCCACCTGCCCCACCAGGAGCCTGCTGTGAACCGCCGTCCAACCCGCCTGCTCACCACAGTCGTCGCCGGCACGGCGGCCGCAGTGCTCCTCGCCGGTTGCGGCGGAGGCGATGGCGACTCGAAGGCCAACGACAAGATCGCGGGCGCGGATACAGGGGGAGAGACTTCGGCTTCGCCGAGCGCGTCGGCCTCTGCGGCGGCGCAACGGCCCAAGATTCAGCTGCCGTCGGATCTGTCGTACACCTTTGACTGGCCGAGGACGGGGAACCAGGACAAGGACGCCGTGCTGGCCGACAGCGAACAGGCGATCAAGTCGGTGGACCTTGCCATCGTGAACCAGAACCCGCTCGACGCGGCGTACCGGTTCTACTACGAGGGTGAGGCCGCGGCGCAGACACAGCAGTTCATCGAGGCGTACGTGAAGGCGGAGGCACGCGCCACCGGCAGCTACCGCTACTACAGCCCGGTAGTCGATGTCAGCGGCGCCGACAGTGCGTCTCTTCTCTACTGTGAGGATCAGGGTAAGGCGTACGACCTGTACCTGAAGTCGAAGAAGGTCGACAAGACTTCCGTTACCAAGAACAGCTATGTCCTGTACAGCTCACGGCTGCACAGGAACGACAAGGGTGTCTGGACCATCGAGAAGCTTGCCTCGCAGAGGGGGAGCGCCAAGTGCCAGCCGTGATGGGGCATCTGCGGGGACTGCTTGTGCTGGCCCTGATCGTCCCGACCTTCGCAGGTGCTACTCCCGCCCTGGCGGACAACAAGATTGGCGGCGGTGCGCAGACGCCGTCCTCGGGGGAGGAGACTTCGGGCGGAGCCGACGGTGACACGATCTCCGCGACCGCCGGAGGCATTGTGTTCGACCGGTCCAAGAACGGCACCGGCAGCTCCGTGGGACCGGTCGCTCCGGTTTCGTCCTGGACCCCGCCCGCCTGCTGGTATGCCCCGAAGTACACGCCGGAGCAACTGCAGAAGTACTTGGAGCCGATCTGGGAGGCCGAGTCCACCGGGCACGAGTGGGACGCCCAGCAGCGTGACCGGTACGTCGACGGCAACCCGTACAAGGACTTCAACAAGGACAAGGCCGGCAAGGGCTACTGGTGGGACTCGTACGTCAACAAGGACTTCCCACCGGGTTGGGACAAGTGCGATGAGCCGATTTTCTGGGTCGACCAGAACGCCGCTCCACCCGCGAACATCGAGAATGCCGTGACTCCACGGATCCTCGCCGAACTCGCCTACAACGAGATCCGTGTCCCCGGTACCGAGGTGACGCTTGCCCCGGCCGGGGTGACCAAGGTGAATCTGCCGACCTGGGCGTGGCTGGACGGGGCGCGGTTCAGGCCGGTTTCCGTGACGGCTTCCGTGCCGGTGCTGGGGATTACCGCGACCACCACCGCCGAGCCGGTCTCGTTGAAGATCGATCCCGGTACGGCGGACGCCGAGACCTACCCCGCGTCAGGGGTCTGCGCGATCAACGGTGGCCGTATCGGTGAGGCGTACGCCAAGGGGAAGGCCGACCGGACACCGCCCTGCGGGGTGAAGTACCTGCGGTCGTCCGGCGACGGCTCGTACCGGTTGAGGGCCACCATCACCTGGAAGATTCACTGGACGGGTACCGGCGGTACCGGCGGGGATCTGCCCGAGGGAACCTTCGGCGACACCCAGGACGTCACGGTTCAGGAGATCCAGGCCGTGAACCGCTGAGCCGGAGTCGGACCACCGAAAACAGGGGGCGCCGCGGTGAACGGGTGGCGGGTTCGGAAGGTGCTCGAGCAGGTGCGCCGCCGGGGCCGCAGGCGGCGGGGCAGGAGTGGCCAGGCGGCCCGTAAGGTCAGGGCCCGTACGGCAACGGGCCCTGCCACCCGCAGTAGGGGGCGGCCCCGAGCCGCCCGGGGTCTACCGGTCCGGCCGGTGGGCGGGCACTGTGGGAGGGAACGGATTTCCGGCCTCCGACGATGCCCCGGCGAGGCCTGCCGGCCGGGGTGAGCCTAGGCGGTGACAGGCGCATGGCACTGGCTGCGGCCACGGCCCCGTACGAGCTGAGGTTCGACGCCGGGCGGGTCTGCCTGGATCTCCTCTCCACCACCCATCCCGTGGAACGGCTGGACTCCGTCGCGCCGCTGCGCGCGTGGATCACCGGATCGGGGCTGGTCCCGCCCGGCTGCCCACTGGCGCACGCCGACGCCTCCTGGCTCACCTGCTTCCGGGAACTGCGGCAAGACATAGGGAAGTTGGTGCGCGGCTGTCTCGCCCAGGAGGTCCGCGCCTACGATCTCGCGCTCGCCCGCGTCAACGACGTCGCCCGTACGGCGCCGCCGGCACCCCGCGCCGTACGAGGCGAAGACGGCACTCTCGTACGCGAGTTGGCGGGTCAACCCCCGTGCGCGGCCCTGCTCGCGGCCGTCGCCCGGGACGCCGTTGAGCTGCTCACCGATCCCGTGGCGCGGGCGGGTCTGCGCCAGTGCGAGGGCGACAACTGCCCGATCGTGTACCTGGACACGTCCCGGGGGCGCCGGAGGCGCTGGTGCTCCAGCGAGGTCTGCGGGAACCGCGAACGGGTGGCCCGCCACCGCCGACGCGCCGCCCTCTCCCGGACGTAGAGGGGTGGGGAGCGACAACTCCCGTATCCCATTTGCCGGTTGTGGGCGTTCCGTGCCAAAGTGATTTCGGTAACACTCCGTTTGGCTCCCGCCGGGAGCGGGCAGCGCCGGCACTCCAGCTCCTGTGTCGGAAATGTAAAGATCAAGCGGGGGGAATGTGCGCCCATGTCCTCCCTCGTCACGTCACCACCCAGAAATCCGTCGGCCGGTTTTGAACACGGCGCGCCCGGGATCCGTACCCGTCGGCGAGCGACCGACTGGGGGGAAGCCCCGGACACCGGAGGTGGGCGTGCGCAAGGATGCGGCCGTGGCCAATGAACGTGGATCGAGGGCCCGACATCGCATGTCCCAGTCCTCGGAACCTGATGAGGAGTTGATGCGTGCGCTCTATCGCGAGCACGCCGGACCTCTCCTCGCGTATGTCCTCCGGCTGGTGGCCGGCGACCGGCAGCGTGCCGAGGACGTGGTGCAGGAGACGCTCATCCGTGCCTGGAAGAACGCCGGTCAGCTCAATCGGGCCACCGGTTCGGTACGCCCCTGGCTGGTGACGGTCGCCCGGCGCATCGTCATCGACGGCCACCGCAGCCGGCAGGCCCGGCCGCAGGAGGTCGATCCGTCGCCGCTGGAGGTCATCCCCGCGGAGGACGAGATCGACAAGGCGCTGTGGCTGATGACGCTGTCGGACGCGCTCGACGACCTGACCCCGGCCCACCGGGAGGTGCTCGTCGAGACGTACTTCAAAGGGCGTACCGTCAATGAGGCAGCCGAGACACTGGGCATACCCAGCGGCACCGTCCGCTCGCGGGTGTTCTACGCCCTGCGGTCGATGAAGCTGGCGCTGGAGGAGCGGGGGGTGACGGCGTGATGAGCGTGTACGGGGGATTCGGAACGGGTGGTGCGGGTATGTCTGGGGCCATGCAGGGAACCCCGGCTCCGAACGAGCACGAGACCGTCGGCGCCTACGCCCTCGGGATTCTCGACGACGCCGAGGCAACCGCTTTCGAGGCGCACCTCGCCACCTGCGAGTGGTGCGCCCAGCAACTCGACGAACTCGCCGGGATGGAGCCGATGCTGGCCGCGCTCGCGGACCTGCCGGGCTCCGGCGCACCCGCGGTCGGCGAGTCCCTGTCGGCCAAGCCCAGCCCGCGCCTGGTGGAGAAGCTCGTCGACGAGGTCGCCGAGCGCCGCGCCCAGAAGCGCCGGCGTGGCTTCTACATGGTCGCGGCGGCGGCAGCGCTGATCATCGGTGGCCCGCTGACCGCGGTCGCGGTGAGCGGCTCGGACGGCGGCAGCACCGCGGTGGCCGCGAGCCCCGCGAAGTCCGCCTTCGAGTCGATGCCCGACAAGGTCACGGCGACGGACTCCACGACGAAGGTCACCGCGACGGTCGCCGTCGAGAAGAAGGACTGGGGCACGAACGCCGTTCTCGAACTGAGCAACGTCACCGGCCGGCAGAAGTGCTCGCTCATCGCCGTCGGCAAGAACGGCGAACGTGAGACGGTCACGTCCTGGTCCGTCCCGGAGTGGGGCTACGGCGTCCCGAACGCCAAGACGGAGGAGGCCAAGAACCCCCTCTACGTCCGCGGCGGCGCGGCCCTGGAGCCGAACCAGATCGACCACTTCGAAGTGATGACCTTCGACGGGAAACGACTCGTCGAGGTGCCCGCCTAGCCTCTGTGTGGCGGACCGCGTCTGCGACACGGTCCGCCGGACGGGCATTGGCTTCCGCGAGCGGGCCCCCTTCGCGTACGGTTGACGGCTGCCCAGCACGTCAGAAGGGGGCCCGGTGGCCGCACAGGCTCAACAGGATTCCGCGGTCGGATCGGTCCACGCCGCAGCGCACGAAGCGGCGCACGATTCCGTACGGGACCGAGAGATCGGTGTGGAACAGCAGCACCTGGACCGGGTGTACCGCCGCCTCGAGGAGAAGATCCACGAGGCCGAGTTCCTCATGCGCGACGCGGCCCAGCGCGGCCAGGTGGGTACACCCGGCGCGCTGGCCGAGCGCGACGCGCAGGTGTTCCGGGCGGGCATCCACCTCAACCGGCTGAACAACGAGTTCGAGGACTTCCTGTTCGGCCGTATCGACCTGCTGCTCGGCAAGGACGGCAGGAAGGGCCCGGACGGCGCGTACACCGCGGTCGAGCCGGCCGAGGGCGCGGTCCGCGAGGACGGCACGGCGGACATCGCCGAGACCCTGCACATCGGCCGCATCGGCGTCCTCGACGCGGACTACTCCCCGCTGGTCATCGACTGGCGGGCACCGGCCGCGGCCCCGTTCTACCGCTCCACCCCGGTCGACCCCGGCCGGGTCGTGCGCCGGCGGGTCATCCGCTCCAAGGGGCGGCGCGTGCTCGGGGTCGAGGACGACCTGATGCGTCCCGAGCTGAAAGCCTTCCTCGACGGCCACGAGCTGCCCGCGATCGGCGACGGCGCGCTGATGGCCGCGCTCGGCCGGGCCCGCAGCCACGCCATGAGGGACATCGTCTCCTCCATCCAGGCCGAGCAGGACCTGGTCATCCGCGCCCCCGCCGCCTCGGTGACGTACGTCGAGGGCGGTCCGGGGACGGGGAAGACGGCGGTCGCCCTGCACCGGGCGGCCTACCTGCTCTACCAGGACCGGCGCCGCTACGCGGGCGGCATCCTGATCGTCTCCCCGACGCCGCTGCTCGTGGCCTACACCGAGGGCGTGCTGCCCTCGCTCGGCGAGGAGGGCCAGGTCGCCATCCGGGCGATCGGCTCGCTCGTCGACGGCGCCGAGGCCACGCTGTACGACTCTCCTGCGGTGGCGCGGGCCAAGGGCTCGTACCGGATGCTGAAGGTGCTGCGCAAGGCGGCGCGGGGCGCGCTGGAGTCGAACGGCTCGCCGGACCGGCTGCGGGTCGTCGCCTTCGGCCGCCGGCTGGAGCTGGAGGCCGAGGAGCTCGACCACGTCCGGCGCACCGCCCTCGGCGGCACGGCGCCGGTCAACCTGCTGCGCCCGCGCGCCCGCAAGCTGCTGCTGGACACCCTGTGGGAGAAGTCGGGCGCCGCCGGCCGGCACACCGACCCGCAACTGGCCGCCGAGCTGCGTTCCTCCTTCGACGAGGACGTGACCGGTGAGGACTCCTTCGTCGCCTTCCTCGACGCGTGGTGGCCCGAGCTGACCCCGCCGGCCGTGCTCACCGCCATGGCCGACGAGCGGCGCCTGGGCCGCTGGGCGCGCCGGATCCTCAACCCGGGGGAGGTGCGCCGGGTGGCCCGCTCGCTGCGGCGGAACGGGTACTCGGTGCACGACATCGCCCTGCTCGACGAGCTCCAGGCGATCCTCGGCACCCCGGCCCGCCCGCGCCGGAAGCGCGAACTGGACCCGCTGGACCAGCTCACCGGTCTGGAGGAGCTGATGCCGGTGCGCGAGGAGTCGCAGCGGGAGCGGGCGGAGCGCCTCGCGCAGGAGCGCACCGAGTACGCGCACGTCATCGTGGACGAGGCACAGGACCTCACGCCCATGCAGTGGCGGATGGTCGGCCGCCGCGGCCGGCACGCCACCTGGACGGTCGTCGGCGACCCCGCCCAGTCCTCCTGGTCCGACCCGGACGAGGCGGCCGAGGCCCGCGACGAGGCCCTGGGCACCCGGCCGCGCCGCCGTTTCCAGCTGACCGTGAACTACCGCAACCCGGCGGAGATCGCCGACCTGTCGTCGAAGGTCCTCGCCCTGGCCATGCCCGGCTCCCTCGCGCCGACGGCCGTGCGCTCCACCGGGGTGGAGCCGCGCTTCGCCGTCGTCCGGGGCTCCGTGGAGAAGAGCGCGCGGGCGGAGGCCGAGCGACTGCTGGACCTGGTGGACGGCACGGTCGGCGTGGTCGTCGCCATGAACCGGCGCGAGGAGGCCAGGCGCTGGCTGGCCGGGCTCGGCGACCGGGTGGTGGCCCTCGGCAGCCTGGAGGCCAAGGGCCTGGAGTACGACGCGACGGTCGTCGTCTCGCCCGCGGAGATCGCGGACGAGTCCCCGGCCGGTCTGCGGGTCCTGTACGTGGCCCTGACCAGGGCCACCCAACAGCTGACGGTGGTCTCCGGGGAGCGGGACGAGCCGGACGGGGCCGGGGTGCCGGATCTGCTGCGGGACTGAACCCGGGGTAACCGCAGCGACGGGAATGGCCACGAGGGATCCGTTTGTTAGCCTGGATACGACACCGGCCCGATCCAAGCCCCCGGGCCCAACCTTCGTCGCTACGAGCGACCACTTGCCGCGAGGCGAGCATGGCGGGTCGGTGTCATACACACCTCCAGGAGGCCCACGTCACTCGTGTGACGTGGGCCTCTTTTGCCGCCTGCGCACCTTCCGTCGCTTCGCCGGTTCTCGTATGGTGGAATTCAGTTTCCGAAATCGACACCTCCAGGTGAACACAACGTCCACAACCCGGGGCGGCTAGCACGTACTCGGGGGTAGGTGCGACGATCGGACGGCAGAACTTCGCGACACGGTGAAAGCAGAGGAAGTCGGCCATGGCAACGGCGCCCAGCGTCTCCTACTCGATGACCATCCGTCTGGAGGTGCCGGCGGGCGGAACCGCCGTATCGCAGCTCACCACGGCCGTGGAGTCCTCCGGAGGCTCGGTGACCGGCCTCGACGTCACCGCGTCGGGCCACGAGAGGCTCCGTATCGACGTCACCATCGCGGCCACCTCGACGGCCCACGCCGAGGAGATCGTCGAGAAGCTGCGGGGCATCGAGGGCGTCACGCTGGGCAAGGTCTCGGATCGCACGTTCCTCATGCACCTCGGCGGCAAGATCGAGATGGCGTCCAAGCACCCCATCCGCAACCGTGACGACCTGTCCATGGTCTACACCCCCGGTGTGGCCCGTGTGTGCATGGCGATCGCGGAGAACCCCGAGGACGCCCGGCGCCTGACCATCAAGCGCAACTCGGTTGCGGTCGTGACGGACGGCTCGGCCGTGCTGGGCCTGGGCAACATCGGCCCGAAGGCCGCACTGCCGGTCATGGAGGGCAAGGCGGCCCTCTTCAAGCGCTTCGCCGGCATCGACGCCTGGCCGATCTGCCTGGACACCCAGGACAGCGACGCGATCGTCGAGATCGTCAAGGCGATCGCCCCCGGCTTCGCGGGCATCAACCTGGAGGACATCTCCGCGCCCCGCTGCTTCGAGATCGAGGCCCGGCTGCGCGAGGCCCTCGACATCCCCGTCTTCCACGACGACCAGCACGGCACCGCGATCGTCGTGCTCTCCGCGCTGACCAACGCGCTGCGCGTGGTCGGCAAGTCGATCGACAGCGTGCGCGTGGTGATGTCCGGCGCCGGCGCGGCCGGCACGGCGATCCTGCGGCTGCTGATCGCCGCGGGCGTGAAGAACGCCGTCGTCGCCGACATCCACGGTGTGGTGCACGCCGAGCGTGAGGACCTCGTCGGGGCCGCCCCGGACTCCCCGCTGCGCTGGATCGCGGACAACACCAACCCGGAGGGCCTGAGCGGCACGCTGAAGGAGGCCGTGCACGGCGCGGACGTCTTCATCGGCGTCTCGGCGCCCAACGTGCTCGACGGTGACGACGTGGCCGCCATGGCGGAGGGCGCGATCGTGTTCGCGCTCGCGAACCCCGACCCCGAGGTGGACCCGGCAATTGCCCGTCAGACGGCGGCAGTTGTGGCCACCGGCCGCTCCGACTTCCCCAACCAGATCAACAACGTGCTGGTCTTCCCGGGTGTTTTCCGCGGCCTGCTGGACGCGCAGTCCCGGACCGTCAACACGGAGATGATGCTGGCCGCCGCGCAGGCCCTCGCCGACGTGGTCACCGGGGACGAGCTGAACCCGAACTACATCATTCCGAGCGTCTTCAACGACAAGGTCGCCGGCGCGGTGGCCGGGGCGGTCCGGGAGGCGGCCGCGAAGACGGCGGCAACGGCGTGACGATTGCCACGGCGCGGCGAAACCGGCGCGTCGTGAAGCACCCCGCCGCCGGTGGAGCCTTATCGTGACGGCCAGGCTCGGGCATCTCTTCGTGTGACTCCCAAGGGTGTTCTCACGACTCCTATGGGTGCCGGATTGGCATTCGCGCCGCAGGTGGGGGCAGGATGCCTCCCTGGGCGCGAGGGTTCGGCGACGGACCCGGGTCCGGGGACTCACCGAGGACCCTGGCAGCATCGGCTTCGCTGTGCCCAACATGCGGCCTCGCCGCAACGGTAAGAAGAACACGGGAGTAACAACATGAACCGCAGTGAGCTGGTGGCCGCGCTGGCCGACCGTGCCGAGGTGACCCGCAAGGACGCCGACGCCGTGCTGGCCGCGTTCGCCGACGTCGTCGGCGACATCGTCTCCAAGGGGGACGAGAAGGTCACCATCCCTGGTTTCCTGACCTTCGAGCGCACCCACCGTGCCGCTCGCACCGCTCGCAACCCGCAGACCGGCGAGCCGATCCAGATCCCGGCCGGCTACAGCGTGAAGGTCTCCGCGGGCAGCAAGCTCAAGGAAGCGGCCAAGGGCAAGTGACCTCGCCGTCTCGTACGCCGTGGGACGGCGTACGAGACGCTGCAGGCCGTCACGACGCCAATGGGGCGGTCCCCCTCACCGGGGGCCGCCCCAAAGTCGTACCCGCGTTCCCCCGGCGCCCGCCGGGGGAACGCGGACCAGCCGAGGGCCCGGCTGGGGGGTTCGGTCAGCCGAGGGCCTGGCCCGGGAGCTCCACCTTGGCGCCCAGCTCCATGAGCTTCTCCATGAAGTTCTCGTAGCCGCGGTTGATCAGGTCGATGCCGTGGACGCGGGAGGTTCCCTGGGCGGCCAGGGCCGCGATCAGGTACGAGAAGCCGCCGCGCAGGTCGGGGATGACCAGGTCGGCGCCCTGGAGCCGGGTCGGGCCGGACACCACCGCGGAGTGCAGGAAGTTGCGCTGGCCGAAGCGGCAGTCGGAGCCGCCCAGGCACTCGCGGTAGAGCTGGATGTGGGCGCCCATCTGGTTGAGCGCGGAGGTGAAGCCCAGACGCGACTCGTACACCGTCTCGTGGATGATCGACAGGCCCGTGGCCTGGGTCAGGGCGACCACCAGCGGCTGCTGCCAGTCGGTCTGGAAACCGGGGTGCACGTCCGTCTCCAGCGCGATGGACTTCAACTGGCCGCCCGGGTGCCAGAAGCGGATGCCCTCGTCGTCGATCTGGAACGCGCCGCCGACCTTCCGGTAGGTGTTCAGGAAGGTCATCATCGACCGCTGCTGGGCGCCGCGGACGTAGATGTCGCCCTCGGTGGCCAGCGCCGCGGACGCCCAGGACGCCGCCTCCAGCCGGTCCGAAAGGGCCCGGTGGTTGTAGCCGCCGAGCTTCTCCACACCCGTGATCCGGATCGTGCGGTCGGTGTCGATCGCGATGATCGCGCCCATCTTCTGCAGGACGCAGATCAGGTCCTCGATCTCCGGCTCCACGGCCGCGTTGGACAGCTCGGTGACCCCCTCGGCCAGCACGGCCGTCAGCAGCACCTGCTCGGTCGCGCCGACGGACGGGTACGGCAGCCGGATCTTCGTCCCGCGGAGCCGCTGCGGGGCCTCCAGGTACTGCCCGTCGGCCCGCTTCTCGATGACCGCGCCGAACTGCCGCAGCACGTCGAAGTGGAAGTCGATGGGCCGGCCGCCGATGTCGCAGCCGCCCAGGCCGGGGATGAACGCGTGCCCCAGCCGGTGCAGCAGCGGCCCGCAGAACAGGATCGGAATGCGCGAGGAGCCCGCGTGCGCATCGATGTCGGCGACATTGGCGCTCTCCACCCGGGTCGGGTCGAGCACCAGCTCACCCGGTTCGTCACCCGGACGGACCGTCACCCCGTGCAGTTGCAGCAGACCGCGCACGACACGCACGTCACGGATGTCCGGAACGTTGCGCAGGCGACTTGGCTCACCGCCCAGCAGGGCGGCGACCATGGCCTTTGGTACGAGGTTCTTCGCACCGCGGACACGGATCTCGCCCTCCAGCGGGGTTCCGCCGTGGACAAGCAGGACGTCATCAGTGCCGTTGACGGTCATGTATCTCGCGTTCCGATGAGGTGGGCAGGATCCGGCCGATCACTTCGGAGGGGGCCGGAGAGACAGGGTAATCGCCGTGCGCCCCCCTGCAGAAAGCCCGTCGGCGGCCCGGGTTGGCTCGGGACCCTGCGCCAACACGCCCCGTTGAGCGTCGGGCACGTGCGGTCACCGCGGCGGCCGTGCGCCGGTGACGCTTCCGTGTCCCCTGAGCTGCGCTCACCCCCGTAGCCGGATTGGCTCCCCATGCGCAGGGAAGATGCGGGATCATGTCTGGCATGACCGAGGTGTCCTCGCTCACAGGGCGGCTGCTCGTGGCTACGCCCGCCCTGGCGGACCCGAACTTCGACCGTGCGGTGGTGCTCCTTCTCGACCACGACGAGGAGGGCTCCCTCGGTGTCGTCCTCAACCGTCCCACCCCCGTGGACGTGAGCGATATCCTGGAGGGCTGGGCGGATCTCACCGGGGAGCCCGGCGTCGTCTTCCAGGGCGGCCCGGTGTCGCTGGACTCCGCACTCGGCGTCGCCGTCATCCCCGGCGGCTCCGGCGGGGGCGCCCCGCTGGGCTGGCGCCGGGTGCACGGCGCGATCGGTCTCGTCGATCTGGAGGCACCTCCCGAGCTGCTGGCCTCCGCCCTCGGCTCGCTGCGGATCTTCGCCGGATACGCCGGCTGGGGCCCCGGCCAGCTCGAGGACGAGCTGGCGGAAGGGGCCTGGTACGTCGTCGAGTCGGAACCCGGCGACGTGTCCTCCCCGTCCCCCGAGAGACTGTGGCGCGAGGTGCTGCGCCGCCAGCGCAACGAACTGGCGATGGTCGCCACATATCCGGACGACCCTTCACTCAACTGATGCCCGGGGCCTTCAGTACCCTTGCCGTATGAGCACTCTCGAGCCCGAGCGCGGCACTGGTACGGGTACCCTCGTCGAGCCGACGCCGCAGGTGTCCCACGGCGACGGCGACCACGAGCGCTTCGCCCACTACGTCCAGAAGGACAAGATCATGGCGAGCGCCCTCGACGGTACGCCCGTCGTGGCGCTGTGCGGCAAGGTGTGGGTGCCGGGCCGCGACCCGAAGAAGTACCCCGTCTGCCCGCTGTGCAAGGAGATCTACGAATCCATGAGCGGCGGCGGCGAAGGCGGCGACGACAAGAAGAAGTAACCGGCTCCCCGCTCGGCAGAGACTCGCAGGGCCCCCGAGGCGCGCTCCGACGTGCCTCGGGGGCCTGTGTCGTCGGACGGCCCGTGCACGATGTGCAACGCTCGTTGCGCCGTGTCGCGGCCGACGCTACCCATGGGTGGCATGACCGACGTGATTCCGGCCCCGCGCGCCGCGGCCGTCTCCCCGGACCGCGCCGTCCCGCTCGACCGGGGCACCACCCTCTGGGCCGCCGAGGGCACCGGCGGCACGGAACGCTGGCTGCGCGGCACACTCGGCGCGGCCCTCGGCCTGCCCTTCCCGCCCGGCGCCGAGGACGACCCGGACTCCGTACGGCTGCGCCTGGACGACTCCCTGGAACCCGAGGCGTACCGGCTCGACGCCGTCGCCGGCCGGGGTGCAGAGATCCGCGGCGGCTCCCCGGCCGGGGTGTTCTGGGGTGCGCAGACCCTGCGTCAGCTGCTCGGCCCCGACGCCTTCCGGCGCGCCCCCGTACGGCCGGACGCCGCCCACGCGGTCCCGGCGGGGGTGATCGAGGACGCCCCCCGCTTCCGCTGGCGCGGCCTGATGCTCGACGTGGCCCGCCACTTCATGCCGAAGGACGGCGTCCTGCGCTACCTCGACCTGATGGCCGCGCACAAACTCAACGTGCTGCACTTCCACCTGACCGACGACCAGGGCTGGCGGATCGAGATCAAGCGGTACCCGAGGCTGACGGAGGTCGGCTCCTGGCGGGCGCGGACGAGATTCGGCCACCGGGCGTCCCCGCTGTGGGAGGACAAACCGCACGGCGGCCACTACACCCAGGACGACATCCGGGAGATCGTCGCCTACGCGGCCGAGCGGCACATCGCCGTCGTCCCCGAGATCGACGTGCCCGGGCACTCGCAGGCCGCCATCGCCGCGTACCCGGAACTCGGCAACACCGACGTCGTCGACACCGCCGCCCTCACCGTCTGGGACGACTGGGGCGTCAACCCGAACGTCCTCGCCCCCACCGACACCACCCTGCGCTTCTACGAGGGCGTCTTCGAGGAACTGCTCGAACTGTTCCCCGCGGACGCCGTGACGTCCAACGGGTCGGGGATCTCGGGGTTCGTCCACATCGGCGGTGACGAGTGCCCCAAGGAGCAGTGGCGGGCCTCGCCGGCCGCGCAGGCGCGGATCGCGGAACTCGCACTGGCCGGCGAGGACGAGCTCCAGGCCTGGTTCGTCGGCCACTTCGACGCCTGGCTCACCGCGCGCGGGCGAAGGCTCATCGGCTGGGACGAGATCCTGGAGGGCGGCCTGGCGGCGGGGGCCGCGGTGTCGTCCTGGCGCGGGTACGAGGGCGGGATCGCCGCCGCGCGGGCCGGCCACGACGTCGTCATGTGCCCCGAGCAGGAGGTGTACCTGGACCACCGCCAGGCCCCGGGCGAGGACGAGCCCGTGCCGATCGGCTTCGTGCGCACCCTGGAGGACGTCTACCGGTTCGAGCCGGTCCCCCCGGAGCTGGACGGGGCCCGGGCCCGCCATGTGCTGGGCGCGCAGGCCAACGTGTGGACCGAGGTGATGGAGGATCAGGCACGTGTGGACTACCAGGCGTTCCCCAGGCTGGCCGCGTTCGCCGAGGTCGCCTGGAGTGCCCTGCCCGCCCCGGCGGAACGGGACTTCGCGGATTTCGAGCGGCGGATGACCGCCCACTACGGGCGTCTGGAGGCCCTGGGCGTCCGCTACCGGCCGCCCACCGGACCGCACCCGTGGCAGCGGCGCCCCGGCATCCTCGGGCGGCCCCTCGACGGTCCGCCGCCGAGGTAGCGGGAGGCGGCGGACCGGCCGGCTCCGCCCGCCGTCTCGAACAGGTGCCGGAAAAAGGTCGCAAGTGTCAGCGAAGAGTGGGAATTCGCTCGCACCGGTGATGGTGTGCCAAATCGGACCATGTCCCCGATGAGGTGGGCGAATGCCACCTAGCGGACCCCTGTCTTCGGGCCCTGCGAAGATGTGCCAGAGTTGCCACGTCCGCCCTGTCGGCACGTACCGTACGGCAGCACAGGTGGGACCAGCGGGGGCAGCGGGAAGGGGCAGCCGGTTTTGACCACGCACGCACCTCAGGCGGCGCAGGCCGTCACGCTGCCCACGACGCTGAACGAGGCGGTGGCGGCACTCACGGCCATGCCCGCCGCGGTGCCCGTGGCGGGCGGCACCGACCTCATGGCCGCCGTCAACTCCGGGCAGCTCAGGCCCACCGCGCTGGTCGGCCTCGGCCGGATCAGCGAGATCCGCGGCTGGCAGTACCAGGACGGCCACGCGCTGCTCGGTGCCGGGCTCACCCACGCGCGCATGGGGCGCCCCGACTTCGCCGCGCTGATCCCGGCGCTGGCCGCCGCCGCGCGCGCCGCGGGCCCGCCGCACATCCGCAACGCGGGCACCCTGGGCGGCAACATCGCCTCCGCCGCCCCCACCGGGGACGCGCTGCCGGTGCTGGCCGCCCTGGAGGCGATCCTGATCATCGCGGGCCCGGGCGGAGCCCGCCGGGAGATCCCGGTGTCGCATCTGCTGGCCGGCGTGGAGATGCTCCGCGCGGGCGAGCTCATCGGCTACGTGCGCGTGCCGCTGCTGCACGCGCCGCAGGTCTTCCTCAAGGCGACCGGCCGCACCGGACCGGGCCGCGCGGTCGCGTCCGTGGCGCTGGTCCTCGACCCGGCCCGGCGCGGGGTGCGGTGCGCGGTGGGCGCCATAGCGCCGATGCCGCTGCGGCCGCTGGACGCCGAACACTGGGTGGCTCAGCTCATCGACTGGGACAACGGCCGCGTGATCGTCCCGGAGGCGCAGAACGCCTTCGGCGAGTACGTGGCCGCGGCCTGCATCCCCGATCCGGTTCCCGCCGAGGACGGCTCCGTGCAGCAGCTTCCGCCCGCCGTACTGCACCTGCGGCGCACTGTCGCCGCGCTGGCCCGACGAGCACTGGGGAGGGCGCTGTCGTGACCGACGACCAGCACGCGGAGGGCACGCCGGGCAGCGGCGGCCGATGGGACCCGCTGCCGCAGGGCGAGTACGACGACGGCGCCACCGCGTTCGTGAAGCTGCCCGAGGGCGGTATCGACGCCCTCCTCGCCGCCCACAGCCCGCTCGCGGCGCCCGGCCACGGGTACGTGCCGCCGCCGATAGCGGTCACACCCGCCCCGCAGGAGGCGACCGACCCGGTGGGGACGGGCGGTTGGGCCGTGCCGGGCGTGCCCGCCCAGGGCGCCCAGTGGCCCGACCCGAACGCCGTGCCGCAGGACGCGGGCGCGGACGACCGGTTCACGTACCGTCCGGAGGCCACCCAGCAGTGGAACTTCGACGAGACCCAGGCGGGCCCGGCCGCTCAGGCCCCTCCCGCGCCCGGACAGGACGTGACCGGGCAGTGGTCGATCCCGGTCGCCGGGGGTGACATCCCGGACGAATCAGGCGAGTTCACCACGTCGTCGCTGGTCCAGCAGTGGGGCGGAACCCCTCCGACCACCCTCCCCGGCGGCGCGGCCGCCCCATGGGCCACGGAGGAGGTCGGCCAGGCCTGGAGCCGCCCCCGCACCGGAGCCGAGGCGCCCGGACAGCCTGGCGAGCCCCCGGCGGGCGACCCGCACGGGAGCGCACCGGCCGCGCACACCTACGAGAACGGACCGACCGGCGCCGCGTTCCCGGCCGGAGGGCCGGCCGCGGGCGGGCAGGGTGCCGGGCCGGCTGAGGCGGCGTACGGCTCGCGCGCGGACGTGCGGTTGCCGGGACCTCCCGCTGCGGGCGATACGACCGGTGGTGGTTCCCCGGTCGGTGGGCCGGGCGGTGGCGGAAACGGTGCCGGGGCGGCGGAAGCCGCGTACGGGACGACGGTGGACGGCTCGCGCGCGGACGTGCGGTTGCCGGGACCTCCCGCTGCGGGCGATACGACCGGTGGTGGTTCCCCGGTCGGTGGGCCGGGCGGTGGCGGAAACGGTGCCGGGGCGGCGGAAGCCGCGTACGGGACGACGGTGGACGGCTCGCGCGCGGACGTGCGGTTGCCGGGACCTCCCGCTGCGGGCGGTGTGGCCGGTGGTGGTTCCCCGGCCGGAGGGCCCGGCGCGGGCGCGCACGGCGCCGGGGCTGTCCAGGACGCGTACAGCGCCGGGACTTCGGCGGGCGGTGCGCGCGAGGGCGAGCCGGCGGCTTCGGGCGCGGGCCGTGCGGACGGCCGTCCGGCGGGGGTCCAGCACGCGGCCGAGGGGCCGGCGTCGGAGGCCGCCCGGCCATTCCCGCCGACCGTGACCGGACCCGGCGCGGACACCGCCGCCGCTCGGGGACCCGAGGCTCCGCATGGGCAGGGCGCGGCCGCCGTACCCGGGCGGGGCGCCACCGGTTCACCGGCGGAGCGGCAAGCCCAACTCCGCGCGGAACAAGGCGCGCAGGCCTCGCGGCCCCGGTCCGAGTCCCCGGCGGAGTCCGACGCGGACTCCCCGCGGCCGGCCTCCGGCGCGACCGAGACCGGCGAAGGCCCCCGAGGGGCCGTGGAGGGCGCCGAGGGGCCCGCCGGGTCGCCCGCACGGCCCGGCTCGCCGCAGGAGGCCCAGCCGTCCTCCCGGGCCGCCGGAGAGCCCGTCACGGGCTCCGGCTCCGCGACCCCGGACGGCGCGGACGCCGGCCCGGACCCGGACGCCGGACAGCCGGACGCCGCCACCCAGGAGGACCCGCCTCCCGCGCCCCCGCAGGACGAGCACCCGCTCGCCTCGTACGTGCTGCGCGTCAACGGCGCCGACCGGCCCGTCACCGACGCCTGGATCGGCGAGTCGCTGCTGTACGTGCTGCGCGAGCGGCTCGGACTCGCGGGCGCCAAGGACGGCTGCTCGCAGGGCGAGTGCGGCGCCTGCAACGTACAGGTCGACGGACGCCTGGTCGCCTCCTGCCTGGTGCCCGGGGTCACCGCGGCCGGCAGCGAGGTGCGCACGATCGAGGGACTGGCCGTGGACGGGCAGCCCTCGGACGTGCAGCGGGCGCTCGCCCGGTGCGGCGCGGTCCAGTGCGGCTTCTGCGTGCCCGGCATGGCGATGACCGTGCACGACCTGCTGGAGGGCAACCCGGACCCGACCGAGCTGGAGACCCGCCAGGCGCTGTGCGGCAACCTGTGCCGCTGCACGGGCTACCGGGGCGTCCTCCAGGCCGTCAAGGAGGTCGTCACCGAACGCGAGGCGCACACGGCGGCGGACGAGGCCGAGCAGGAGGCCGAGGAGCCGCGCATCCCCCACCAGGCGGGTCCGGGCGCCGGCGGGGTCCACCCCTCCGCGTTCGACACCCCGGCACCGCACGACCCCTACGGCCAGGACGGAGGCCAGGCGTGAGCAACGAAGCCGCCACCGCCGCCGCGGAGACCGCCCCCGCGCCCGAACCCCTGCCGCACGGTCTCGGCTCCTCACTGCCGGCCGCCGACGCCCGCGCCAAGACGGAGGGCACCTTCCCGTACGCGGCCGACCTGTGGGCCGAGGGCCTGCTGTGGGCGGCCGTACTGCGCTCGCCGCACCCGCACGCGCGGATCGTGTCCATCGACACGGCACACGCGCGCGAGATGCCCGGCGTACGGGCCGTCGTCACCCACGAGGACGTCCCGGGCCGCCCCGTGTACGGCCGCGGCACGCCCGACCGCCCGGTGTTCGCCTCCGAGGTCGTACGCCACCACGGCGAGCCCATCGCGGCCGTGGCCGCCGACCACCCGGACACCGCGCGGATGGCCGCCGCCGCCGTCATCGTCGAGTACGAGGTGCTCGACCCGGTGACCGATCCCGAACAGGCTTTCGAGGCCGAGCCGTTGCACCCCGACGGCAACCTGATCCGGCACATCCCGCTGCGCCACGGCGACCCGGAGGCGGCCGGCGAGGTCGTCGTCGAGGGCCTGTACCGCATCGGCCGCCAGGACCCGGCCCCCATCGGCGCCGAGGCCGGTCTCGCGGTGCCCCGCCCCGACGGCGGGGTGGAGCTGTACCTGGCCTCCACCGACCCGCACACCGACCGCGACGCGCTCGCCGCCTGCTACGGACTGGAACCCGAGCGCGTGAAGATCGTCGTCACCGGCGTGCCGGGCGCCACCGCCGACCGCGAGGACCAGGGCTTCCAGCTCCCGCTCGGCCTGCTCGCGCTGAGGACCGGCTGCCCGGTGAAGCTCACGGCGACCCGCGAGGAGTCGTTCCTGGGCCACACCCACCGCCACCCGACGCTCCTGCGCTACCGCCACCACGCCGACGCCGAGGGCACGTTGGTCAAGGTCGAGGCGCAGATCCTGCTGGACGCGGGCGCCTACGCCGACACCTCCTCCGACGCCCTCGCCGCCGCCGTGTCCTTCGCCTGCGGCCCCTACGTCGTCCCGAACGCCTTCATCGAGGGCTGGGCCGTGCGCACCAACAACCCGCCCTCCGGCCATGTCCGCGGCGAGGGCGCGATGCAGGTGTGCGCCGCCTACGAGGCCCAGATGGACAAGCTGGCCAAGAAGCTCGGCCTGGACCCGGCCGAGGTGCGCCTGCGCAACGTCATGGCGACCGGCGACGTGCTGCCGACCGGCCAGACGGTGACGTGCCCGGCCCCGGTCGCCGAACTGCTCCAGGCCGTACGGGACCACCCGCTGCCGCCGCTGCCCAAGGACGTCCCCGAGGACGAGTGGCTGCTGCCCGGCGGCCTCGAGGGAGCGGGCGAACCGGGCGCGGTGCGCCGGGGCGTGGGCTACGGCCTGGGCATGGTGCACATGCTCGGCGCGGAGGGCGCCGACGAGGTCTCCACGGCGACCGTGCGGGTCCAGGGCGGCGTGGCGACGGTGCTGTGCGCGGCGGTGGAGTCCGGCCAGGGCTTCACGACGCTCGCCCGGCAGATCGTCCAGGACACGCTCGGCATCGACGAGGTGCACGTGGCCCCGGTCGACACCGACCAGCCGTCGGCCGGCGCGGGGTGCCGGGGCCGCCACACCTGGGTGTCGGGCGGCGCGGTGGAACGCGCGGCGAAGATGGTCCGCACCCAGCTCCTCCAGCCGCTCGCCCACAAGTTCGGCATGTCCACCGAACTGCTCCAGATCACCGACGGCAAGATCACGTCGTACGACGGCGTGCTGTCCACCACGGTCACGGAGGCGCTGGACGGCAAGGAGCTGTGGGCGACCGCCCAGTGCCGTCCGCACCCCACCGAGCCGCTGAACGAGTCGGGCCAGGGGGACGCCTTCGTGGGCCTGGCCTTCTGCGCCATCCGCGCGGTGGTGGACGTGGACATCGAACTGGGCTCGGTACGGGTCGTGGAGATCGCCCTCGCCCAGGACGTGGGCCGGGTGCTCAACCCGGCCCAGCTGGCCGCCCGGATCGAGGGGGGCGTCACCCAGGGCGTGGGCATCGCCCTCACCGAGAACCTGCGCACCCCGCGCGGACTGGTCCGCCACCCCGACCTCACCGGCTACGCCCTGCCCACGGCCCTGGACGCGCCCGACGTCCGGATCGTGAAACTGGTCGAGGAGCGGGACGTCGTCGCCCCCTTCGGCGCGAAGGCGGTCAGCGCGGTACCGGTGGTGACCTCCCCGGCGGCCGTCGCCTCCGCGGTGCGCGCCGCCACGGGCCGTCCCGTCAACCGTCTGCCGATCCGCCCGCAGGCCGCGGTCGTGACCACGCAGTGAGCGGTGTTCGCCCGCGGTTGCCCGGGCTGGAAGGGAACGCCGGGCGCCCGCCCGGCGTCTTCCGTTCTGAGGCGTTGTCAGTGAGGGGGCGTAGTCTTCGGGCAGTGGGGGAAAGGGCCGTCGCCCGAGGCGCGGCGCCCGGACCGCCCAGCCCGGGACGCCGTCCGTTCCGGAACCTGAACCGAACCGCACGGGGGAGCGATGAGCACGACCGACACCATTGTCAGGGTGATCACCCTGCCCGAGGCGGGCCGCGATCTGCGCCGTGGGTACGGCGAGTTCGCGTTCCGCCCGGCGGCGGCTCCCACCCGCCCGGCGGCCCGTGTCCGCGCGGCGGTGCCGGCCGTGAGGCCCGGCACCGCCTCCGGGCTGACCCTCGACCTGCGCGCCCGCCTGCTGCACCGTGAGTTCGGCCACGGCCGGATCGCGCGCTACGAGGAAGTCGACTTCCCCGCCACGCTCACCCACGAGCCCACCCGCCGCTTCCTGCGCGACACGGGCCTGCCCGAGGACGGCGTACTCCTCCAGTCCGACACCGACGTACCCCTGCCGACGCTCGCCGAGTTCTGCGCCGACGAGTGCCCCGACGACTTCTGGCCGGACGAACTTCCCGCCCGCGCCCACCAGTTGATACGCCTCGGCCGCTTCGCAGGCGGCAGCAGCCTGCTGGTCGACGGCACCACCGGCGCGGTCCTCATCTGGACCGGCCCCGAAGCCGCCCCGGCCCCCCTCAGCAAGGACGTCTCCACCCTCGCCTTCACCCTCTGGCTCCTGCGCCGCCGGGCCACCCGCCGCTGAACCGCTCGGTCGCACGGCCTACGACCAAGGTCCCGGCCGCGGGCCGACTCCCGACAGGGGCCAAAGTGGACTGCGCACCTTACGCTGGCGACCATGAGCGCCCTGGAACCGCGCGACACCGAGGTCGCGGACATCTCTGACAGATCCGGTCCCCACGACGTGGCGACCGACACCGTGCTGAGCCGCAACCACCGGGCGCTGAGCATCGGGATCGTCTCCGTCGTCCTGCTGATCGCCTTCGAGGCGACCGCCGTCGGTACGGCGATGCCCGTCGCGGCGCGGGAACTGGACGGGGTGTCGCTGTACGCGTTCGCGTTCTCGGGGTTCTTCACCACCAGCCTGTTCGCGATGGTGCTCTCCGGGCAGTGGTCGGACCGCCGGGGGCCCCTGGCGCCGCTGACCGCGGGGATCGGCTCGTTCGTGGCCGGGCTGCTGCTGGCGGGGACGGCGAGCACGATGTGGGTGTTCATCGCCGGGCGGGCCGTGCAGGGACTCGGCGGCGGCCTGGTGATCGTCGCCCTGTACGTCGTCGTCGGCCGGGCCTACCCCGAGCGGCTGCGCCCGTCGATCATGGCGGCGTTCGCGGCGGCCTGGGTGGTCCCGTCGATCGTCGGCCCGCTCGCCTCGGGCGCGGTGACGGAACACCTGGGCTGGCGCTGGGTGTTCGTCGGCATCCCGGTGCTCGTGGTGTTCCCGCTGGCGATCGCCCTGCCGCAGATACGGCGGCGGGCGGGCGGCCCGGTGGGCGAGGACGCCGGGGAGGGCGCTGAGCGGTCCTCCTTCGACCTGCGCCGCATCCGGCTCGCCCTCGGCATCTCCCTGGGCGCCGGGCTGCTCCAGTACGCGGCGCAGGACCTGCGCTGGCTGTCGCTGCTGCCCGGGGTGGCGGGGGCCGCGCTGCTGGTCCCGGCCGTGCGGGGGCTGCTGCCGCGCGGCACGTACCGGGCGGCGCGCGGGCTGCCGTCCGTGGTGCTGCTGCGCGGGGTCGCGGCGGGCTCGTTCGTCGCCGCCGAGTCCTTCGTGCCGCTGATGCTCGTCACCCAGCGTGGGCTGTCCCCGACGCTGGCCGGGTTCTCCCTCGCTGCGGGCGGGGTCACCTGGGCGCTGGGCTCGTGGGTGCAGTCGCGGCCGCGGATGGCACAGCACCGGGAGCGGCTGATGACCCTCGGGATGGTGCTGGTGGCCGCGGCCATCGCCGCCGCGCCCAGTGTGCTGATCGAGGCCGTCCCGGTCTGGACGGTCGCCGTCGCCTGGGCCTTCGGCTGCTTCGGCATGGGCCTGGTCATCGCCTCCACCAGCGTGCTGCTGCTGCGGCTGTCCGCCCCTGAGGAGGCCGGCACCAACTCCGCGGCCCTGCAGATCTCCGACGCCCTCTCCAACGTCGTCCTGCTCGCCGCGGGCGGCGCCGCCTTCGCCGCGCTGGGCGGCGGCACGGTGGCCCACACCACCACGACCACCGCCTCCGCCTCCCACCCGGCGGCGTTCGCGGTGGTCTTCCTGCCGATGGCGGCGGTGGCGCTGACGGGGGCGTGGGTGACGCGGCGACTGCGGTCCGTGGCCTGATCGCCAGGCGGCTGAGGTGCCTTCACGAGGGGATGTGACCTCAGTCCCATCCCCGGGTGACGCCGTGCCGTCGGCGCGTTGACACCGGCGGGCCGCCGGTAGGGTGGCCCGGTCGTCATACGTAGCCGAGCCCCCCAGCACAGCGAACCGGAGACCGTGACTACTACCGCCGCCAGCTCGTCCCACTCGCATCACCTCTCGCCCGCCTTCCCCGGTCGTGCCCCCTGGGGTACCGCCGGGAAGCTGCGTGCCTGGCAGCAGGGCGCGATGGAGAAGTACGTCCAGACCCAGCCCCGCGACTTCCTGGCGGTGGCCACCCCCGGCGCCGGAAAGACGACCTTCGCGCTGACGCTGGCCTCCTGGCTGCTGCACCACCACGTCGTCCAGCAGGTGACCGTGGTCGCGCCGACCGAGCACCTGAAGAAGCAGTGGGCGGAAGCCGCCGCGCGGATAGGCATCAAGCTCGACCCGGAGTACAGCGCGGGCCCGCTCGGCAAGTCGTACCACGGCGTCGCCGTCACGTACGCCGGTGTCGGCGTTCGCCCCATGCTGCACCGCAACCGCGTCGAGCAGCGCAAGACCCTCGTCATCCTCGACGAGATCCACCACGCCGGCGACTCCAAGTCGTGGGGCGAGGCGTGCCTTGAGGCGTTCGAGCCCGCGACCCGCCGGCTCGCCCTCACCGGTACGCCGTTCCGCTCCGACACCAACCCCATCCCGTTCGTGACGTACGAGGAGGACGGGGCCGGCATCCGGCGTTCGGCCGCCGACTACACCTACGGTTACGGCTCCGCCCTCTCCGACGGCGTCGTCCGGCCCGTCATCTTCCTCTCCTACAGCGGCAACATGCGCTGGCGCACGAAGGCGGGCGACGAGATCGCTGCCAAGCTGGGCGAGCCGATGACCAAGGACGCCGTCAGCCAGGCCTGGCGCACCGCGCTCGACCCGCGCGGCGAATGGATGCCGGCCGTGCTGCGCGCCGCCGACCAGCGGCTGACCGAGGTCCGCAAGGCCATCCCGGACGCAGGCGCCCTGGTCATCGCCTCCGACCAGGACTCCGCCCGCGCCTACGCCAAACTGATCCGCGAGATCACGGGCAGCAGCGCGACACTCGTCCTCTCCGACGACGCCGGCGCCTCGAACCGGATCGACGACTTCAGCGGCAGCGAGAACCGCTGGATGGTCGCCGTCCGCATGGTGTCCGAGGGCGTCGACGTGCCCCGGCTCGCGGTCGGGGTGTACGCCACCACCATCTCCACCCCGCTCTTCTTCGCCCAGGCCGTCGGCCGTTTCGTACGGTCCCGCCGGCGCGGCGAGACCGCCTCCGTGTTCCTGCCGACCGTCCCGGACCTGCTGACCTTCGCCAACGAGATGGAGGTCGAGCGCGACCACGCCCTCGACAAGCCGAAGAAGGACGGCGAGGAGGACCCGTACGCCGAGTCCGAGAAGGAGATGGACGAGGCGAACCGGGAGCAGGACGAGGACACCGGCGAGCAGGACATGCTGCCCTTCGAGGCGCTGGAGTCCGACGCCGTCTTCGACCGGGTCCTCTACGACGGCGCCGAGTTCGGCATGCAGGCCCACCCGGGCAGCGAGGAGGAGCAGGACTACCTCGGCATCCCGGGCCTGCTCGAACCCGAACAGGTGCAGATGCTGCTGCAGAAGCGGCAGGCCCGGCAGATCGCGCACAGCCGCAAGCGGCCCGACACCGAGGCCGACCTCCTCGAACTGCCCGCCGACCGGCGGCCGGTGGTGACCCACAAGGAGCTGATGGAGCTGCGCCGGCAGCTCAACACGATGGTCGGCGCGTACGTCCACCAGAGCGGCAAGCCGCACGGGGTCGTCCACACCGAGCTGCGCCGGGTGTGCGGCGGCCCGCCCAGCGCCGAGGCGACGGCGGGTCAGTTGCGCCAGCGCATCGCCAAGGTGCAGGAGTGGGCGACGCGGATGAAGTGACACGGGGGTGCCGCCACGCGTTCCTGATGCGTGGTCCGACGGCACCGCCGGAGTACGTATCGGGATGAACACCGCACTCCGTACCGGACGGTGACCGGATTCTGGACGGAGGCTTCCGCTCAGCGAACCGGCTTCGCTAATGTCCCGCTACGCCGACGCACCGTGGCAGCGCCGCCGCGGAGCGCAGCCGTGAAGCGACTTCAGTCCGGGACGGCCCGGACCGCCGGCCGATCGGTGGCCTCTGCCGCACGTCACCGACGGGACCCGGGGACGTGCCCGACGCGAAGAGGGCCGCCGACCTCACCACTAAGGAGTGGGCGTCGTGACCGCGGAGACCTCCCAGACGCTCGACCGGGGACTGCGAGTCCTCAAACTGCTGGCCGAGACGGACCACGGGCTGACCGTCACCGAGCTGTCGCACAAACTGGGCGTCAACCGGACCGTGGTGTACCGGCTGCTCGCCACCCTGGAACAGCACACGCTCGTCCGCCGCGATCTGGGCGGCCGCGCCAGGGTCGGGCTGGGAGTGCTGCGGCTGGGCCGCCAGGTGCATCCGCTGGTACGGGAGGCGGCGCTGCCCGCGCTGCGGTCGCTGGCCGAGGACATCGGGGCCACCGCGCATCTGACGCTGGTGGACGGTTCGGAGGCGCTGGCCGTCGCCGTGGTCGAACCGACGTGGACCGACTACCACGTGGCCTACCGGGCCGGTTTCCGGCACGCCCTGGAACGGGGCGCCGCGGGCAAGGCGATACTCGCGGCCCGCCGGCAGCCGGCCGTGGACCCCGGCTACACCCTGACCCACGGCGAACTGGAGGCCGGGGCCTGCGGGGCGGCGGCACCGCTGCTCGGCGTGACGGGCCTCGAGGGCAGCGTCGGGGTCGTCATGCTGGCGGACTCCGTACCGGAACGCGTGGGCCCACGCGTCGTACACGCGGCCCGCGAGGTGGCGGAGGCCCTCCGCTAGCCACTGCCACGGGGCGCCGCCCCACGGGACGCACCTCGCGCCGCCCCGGCGGCCCACCTCGTGCCGTCCCGGCAGCTCGCCCCGTGCCGTCCCGCCGGCCCGGCTCGTGCGGTGCCGACGGGCGCACTGTGCGCATGGGCGGCGGTCTACGTGCTGTGCCGGCGGTGCACACCCCGCGCTCCCGGCAGCTCGCCGCGTGCCGTGGCGGTGGCCTACCTCGTGCCGTGGTGGTGGGCGCACTTCGTGCTGTGCCGACGGCGCGCCTCGTGCTGTCCCGCCGGGCCCCACCCCGTGCTGTCCCGCCGGGCCCCCACCCCGTGCTGTCCCGGCGGGCGCACCTCCTGCTGTGCCGGCGGGTGCACCGCGTGCCGTGCCGACGGCCCACTCGTGCCGCGTCGCCGAGCCCACTCGTGCCGTGCCGACGGCCCACTCGTGCCGCGTCGCCGAGCCCACTCGTGCCGTGCCGACGGCCCACTCGTGCCGCGTCGCCGAGCCCACTCGTGCCGCGTCGCCGAGCCCGTCCCGTCCCGGCCACCGGCGGCGCCACCGCCCCCGGTCGCCGGGAACGGCTGCCAGGTGGCCGGACATCGGTCGGGGGATAGATTGAACCCGTGCTCTCTCGTCTCACACATTCCCAGGCCCTCGCCGTCTGTGCGGTGCCCGTCGCGGCTCTGATCGCCACGGCGGTGTTCGCGCCGCTGCCGTTCTCGGTGGCGCAGCCCGGGATGACGGCGAACGTGCTCGGGGAGAACAAGGGCACCCAGGTCATCACCATCTCCGGCGCCCCCACCCGCAGCACGAGCGGTCAGCTCCGTATGACGACCATCGAGGCCACCGGCCCCGACGCGAACGTCTCGCTGGGGGACGTGATCGACGGCTGGTTCGCCACCGACCGGGCGGTCATGCCGCGCGACGCGGTCTACCCGAGTGGCAACAGCCTGAAGGAGATCGAGCAGCACAACACGGAGCAGATGAGGCAGTCGCAGGACGCGGCCACCCGGGCCGCCCTGAAGTACCTCGGCGTCAGCGACAAGAAGGTCAAGGTCACGCTGAAGCTCGCCGACGTCGGTGGCCCCAGCGCGGGTCTGCTGTTCTCCCTCGGCATCGTCGACAAGCTCCACGGCGACGGAAACGGCGGCGACCTCACGGGAGGCCGCACCATCGCCGGTACGGGCACCATCAACGCCGACGGCACGGTCGGCGCGGTCGGCGGCGTGGCCCTCAAGACGCAGGCCGCCCACCGGGACGGCGCCACCGTCTTCCTGGTCCCGAAGGCCGAGTGCGCCGACGCCAAGGCCGAACTGCCCAAGGGCCTGCGCCTGGTCCCGGTGACCACCCTCAACGGCGCGGTCGGCGCGCTGGTGGCCCTGGAGAACGGCAAGGGCACGGTCCCGAGCTGCTAGTGCGGTGACCGTAAAGGTTCACCGGCTCGCGGCGCCCGGCACTCCCCCAGCCTTCGGCCGGGGGTACCCCCACGCCGCGTTGTCGCATCACCCGAGTACATCCCGTACGCGGGTGATGCTCCGCCTTGCGAGGCTCCCCCACTGCCCGAAGGGCGTGGGAGGTGCCCCCGGCACCGGACGCCGCGAGCTTCCCGGCAAACCTTCCCGGCCACAGCACTAGACCGCCGATACGGCAGGGGCCGTCCTGCGAGCGGCGGCAAGACGCAGGCCGAGGTCAACGAGGGTCCAGCCGAGCTGGGTACGGAGGGCACCGGGCTGCCTGGCCTGGGCGGCAGCGTGGTGCCCCGTGGCCTGGGCCTGGAGTTCGGCGGCGCGGGTGCGGTGCAGGATGAGGTGGGTCTCGGCATGCATGGGGCGGCCTCTCAGTCCGTGTGGGTGGGGAAGACGTGCGAGTGGACGCGCACCTGCTCGGTGTCCGGGGTGCCGTCGGCGGGGGCCAGGGCGCGGTAGCTCTCCACGAGCTCGTGCATCTTCTCGATCAGTTCGAGGGCGAGTTCGGGCGTGAGGCGCAGCGTCCAGGAGCTCATGTCCGCGGCGCGGGTCCATGCCTCGGACCAGTCGCTCCTCGTGCCGAGCCAGGTCGCCAGCTCCTGAGTGCGCTGGTTCGCGACCTCGTGCATGAACAGGTCCGCGGCGCCGCGTACTTCGGGGTCGGGGTCCTTCAGCAGCGTGTCGTCGAAACTCTCGCCCCCGTGGGCCGCCCGCCACCAGCGCTCCCGCCCCTTGCCGTGCCCGGGCGCGTCCTCGACGAAGCCGTGCGCGGCGAGCTGACGCAGGTGGTAACTGGTGGCACCGCTGGACTCGCCCAGTTTCGCGGCCAGTTGGGACGCGGTGGCCGGCCCGCCGCGCCGCAGCGCGGTCAGCAGCCGCATGCGGAGGGGGTGTGCCAGGCCACGCAGCGAGCGGGCATCAAGAGGGCGGACCCGAGGGTCCAGGGGTTCGGCCATGCATACAAAGATAGCGTTGCAAAGAAGGCTTTGCAACAGGTTCTTTGGAAGTAGCCCCTCTCACTCCTCCTCCGCCGCCTGCTCCACCAGCGGGATGATCCGCAGCGGCACCGGGTTCTCCATGACGATTGCCGTCGACGCCCGGTCGATGCCCTCGAACCCCACCACCCGGTCGATCACGCGCTGGAGATCGGCGTTGGAGCGGGCGACCAGGCGGCACAGCATGTCGCCGGTGCCGGTCGTGGTGTGCAGCTCCAGCACCTCCGGCACGGTCGCCAGATGGGCCCGTACGTCCGGGCCCTGCCCCTGCCGGATCTGGAGCGTCGCGAACGCCGTGACCGGATAGCCGAGCGCCGCCGGGTCCACCTCCGGCCCGAAGCCGCGGATCACCCCGCGCGCCTGAAGGCGGTCCAGACGCGCCTGGACCGTCCCCCGCGCCACCCCCAGCCGCCGTGACATCTCCAGCACGCCGACGCGCGGCTCGCGCGCCAGCAGCACGATGATGCGGCCGTCCAGATGATCGATCGCCACGCGTCCCGCCCCCCGAATGGTCATCCTGTACAGAAAGTCCGAAGGGCCGCCGCCTTCACCGAGCATATTGCCCAGTGAATGTGCGAACTATTGCGCACCTTGCGAGACCGGGTGACGCTTCCGCTATGACGCAGACCACACACCTCACTCCCGACGCGACCGCCCGGCAGGCCGACCCCTTCCCGGTCAAGGGAATGGACGCGGTCGTCTTCGCCGTGGGCAACGCCAAGCAGGCGGCGCACTACTACTCCACCGCCTTCGGCATGAAGCTGGTCGCCTACTCCGGACCGGAGAACGGCAGCCGGGAGACCGCGAGCTACGTCCTGGAGAGCGGCTCCGCCCGCTTCGTGTTCACCTCGGTGGTCAAGCCCGCCACCGACTGGGGCACCTTCCTCGCCCAGCACGTGGCCGAGCACGGCGACGGCGTCGTCGACCTCGCCATCGAGGTCCCGGACGCGCGCGCCGCGTACGCCTACGCCATCGAGCACGGCGCCCGCTCGGTGACCGAGCCGTACGAGCTGAAGGACGAGCACGGCACCGTCGTCCTCGCCGCGATCGCCACCTACGGCCAGACCCGCCACACCCTGGTCGAGCGGGCCGGCTACGAGGGCCCGTACCTGCCCGGCTACGTGGCCGCGAAGCCCATCGTCGAGCCGCCCGCCCAGCGCGTCTTCCAGGCCGTCGACCACTGCGTCGGCAACGTCGAACTCGGCCGCATGAACGAGTGGGTGGAGTTCTACAACAAGGTCATGGGCTTCACGAACATGAAGGAGTTCGTGGGCGACGACATCGCCACCGAGTACAGCGCGCTGATGTCGAAGGTCGTGGCCGACGGCACGCTCAAGGTCAAGTTCCCGATCAACGAGCCCGCCGTCGCCAAGAAGAAGTCCCAGATCGACGAGTACCTGGAGTTCTACGGCGGCGCCGGCGTCCAGCACATCGCGCTCAACACCAACGACATCGTGCAGACCGTACGCACGATGCGCGCCGCCGGTGTCGAGTTCCTGGACACCCCCGACTCCTACTACGACACCCTCGGCCAGTGGGTCGGCGACACCCGCGTGCCCGTGGAGACCCTGCGCGAGCTGAAGATCCTCGCCGACCGCGACGAGGACGGCTACCTGCTACAGATCTTCACCAAGCCGGTCCAGGACCGCCCGACCGTCTTCTTCGAACTCATCGAACGGCACGGCTCGATGGGCTTCGGCAAGGGCAACTTCAAGGCCCTGTTCGAGGCGATCGAGCGCGAGCAGGAGCGCCGCGGGAACCTCTGAGCCCGCCCGCCGCGAGCCCGCCCACGGGCACTCCGCCCGCCGCGACACCCGCCCGCCGCGACACCCGCGCGGCGGGCGGGCGGCCGTCGCGGCTCGCTGGTCGCGGACGTGTCCGGGCCCGGCAGAGGGTTCTCCACGGCGCCCACCGTGCGTCAGGACGGCGACCGTCACCCGGCAGGCCGAGGGGCGGGGCCGACGGGGTTCACACCGATGGCCCCGGGTGCGAGGCTGTGATCGTGAGCCGCATTGAAGCCGCACCCGACGAAGCCCAGGGCAACCTCACCGACCGGCTCCTCGCGGGCCTGCCGGCCGAGGCGGTCCTCATCGATCCCGATGTCACGTCCTCCTACGCCAACGACATGGCCAGCTTCTGCCCGTCCGGCGCCCCGGCCGTCGTCGTCCTGCCGCGCACGGTGGAACAGGTCCAGCACGTCATGCGCACCGCCACCGAACTGCGCGTCCCGGTCGTCCCGCAGGGCGCCCGCACCGGCCTGTCCGGTGCGGCCAACGCCTCCGACGGCTGCATCGTGCTGTCCCTGACCAAAATGGACCGCATCCTGGAGATCAGCCCGGTCGACCGGGTCGCGGTCGTCGAGCCGGGCGTCGTCAACGCCGCGCTCTCCCGCGCGGTGAACGAACACGGCCTGTACTACCCGCCGGACCCCTCCAGTTGGGAGATGTGCACGATCGGCGGCAACATCGGCACCGCCTCCGGCGGCCTGTGCTGCGTGAAGTACGGGGTCACCGCCGAGTACGTGCTCGGTCTGGACGTCGTGCTGGCCGACGGGCGGCTGATGTCCACCGGCCGCCGCACCGCCAAGGGCGTCGCCGGATACGACCTGACCCGCCTGTTCGTCGGCTCCGAGGGCTCGCTCGGCATCGTCGTGCGGGCCGTTCTGGCACTCAGGCCGCAGCCGCCGCAACAGCTCGTGCTGGCCGCCGAGTTCGACTCCGCGGCCGCCGCCTGCGACGCCGTGTGCCGGATCATGGCGGGCGGACATGTGCCCTCCCTGCTCGAACTGATGGACCGTACGACGGTGAAGGCCGTCAACGACCTCGCCCGCATGGGCCTGCCGGAGACCACCGAGGCGCTGCTGCTGGCCGCGTTCGACACGCCGGACCCGGCCGCCGACCTCGCCGCGGTCGGCGCGCTGTGCGAGGCGGCCGGCGCCACCCAGGTCGTCCCCGCCGACGACGCCGCCGAGTCCGAGATGCTGTTGCAGGCGCGGCGGCTGTCGCTCACCGCGCTGGAGGCCGTCAAGGGCACGACGATGATCGACGACGTGTGCGTGCCCCGCTCCCGGCTCGGCGAGATGCTCGAAGGCATCGAACGGATCGCCGAGAAGTACCAGCTCACCATCGGGGTCTGCGCGCACGCGGGCGACGGCAACACCCATCCGACCGTCTGCTTCGACGCGCAGGACCCCGACGAGTCGCGGCGCGCCCGCGAGTCCTTCGACGAGATCATGGCCCTCGGTCTCGAACTCGGCGGCACCATCACCGGCGAGCACGGCGTGGGCGTGCTGAAGAAGGAGTGGCTGGCGCGCGAGATCGGCCCGGTGGGGGTCGAGATGCAGCGGGCGATCAAACAGGCCTTCGACCCGCTGGGCATCCTCAACCCCGGCAAGCTGTTCTGACGCCGCCGCGTTCACTGGGCGAGCAGCCCGGCCAGCTCGTCGTCGATGCCGAGCTGCTCGCCCTCGGTGCCCGGCGGCACCAGGCGCAGCGTGCGCTCCAGCCAGGCCGACACCTGCGCGGCGGACGCCTCCAGCAGGGCCTCGCCGTCGGGCGCGCTCAGTGCCAGCAGCACCACGCTGCGGCCCAGCGCCTTCGACGGCCACACCCGCACGTCGCCGTTTCCGCACGGCCGGAACACCCCCTCCACGAGCAGTTCCCGGGCGAACGTCCAGTGCACGGGGTGCTCGGAGTCGACGTGGAAGACGACGTGCACGGCGTACGGGTCGTCGGTGCGGTAGGCGAGCCGTGCCGGGACGGGGACGCCGCACTCGGGCGACAGGATCAGTCTCAGCTCCAGTTCGCGCTCCACCACGGTGTGCCGCATGGTTCTCTCCTCTCTCCCACGGGCCCCTCGGTGGGCCCGTGTGAAGGGAGAGGGCGCTGGACGCCGGGCATTACGCGGGTTGTCCGAACTTTTTCGATCCGGATCTCGCGTGATCGTGAAGTATGTGTACGAGGTTGCCCGGAAAGGAGTGGGTCCGGCCGGACCGGCGGTGTCGGCTGTCCCGGTCTGATAGATGTGGAGGCCCTCAAGACGACCTCCGAGCAGATACGGGACGACGGACATGAGCGCCCCAACCCCGGCACCCGGTGACGACAGGCCACGCGAAGGCTACTACCCGGACCCGTCCATCCCTGGCTACGTCCGGTACTGGAACGGCGCCTCCTGGGTGCCGGGCACCAGCCGCCCGGCACCGACCGACGGCGAGCCGCTCGGACCGCCGCCCGGCGTGCACACCACGGCGGTCCCGACAGTGGAGGAGACGGGACCGCACTTCTTCGACGAGGACCCCGTCGCCGACCCGAATCCCGCCGCGGCACCGCAGGGCGGCCGGCCCGAACCGGCGTCGGCGTGGGGCGCCGACCGCAACCGGCAGTCCGGCTTCGGCGGCGGCCAGGACCACCGCGTCTCCTGGGGCGCCCCGGCCCCGGCCGACCCGCGGGTGGCCCACACGGCGGACCCCGCACCGGCCGACGCGGATCCGGCCCGGGACGGGGGCCGCTCCGACGGCACGTTCGTCTTCCGCCGCCCCACGACCGGCGGCACTCCCGGGGCCCCGGGTGACGCCGTCCCCGGCGTTCCGGGACCGGGCACGCCCGTCGACGAGGGCACGATGACCTTCCGCGCGGTGCCTCCCAGGACTCCGGGGGCAGGCACGCCGGGCCTTCCCGGCCAGGGCTTGCCCGGCTCCGGCTCCGGGGCCGCGTCCGGCTCCGGCCTGCCGGGCCCGTCCGGTGGCGCCGGCTTCCCGGGCGGCGCCGGGGCGGCCGGGGCCCCCGCTGCCGGTGGGCCCGCCGCGAGCGGTGCCGGCGGTCCCGGTTTCGGGGCCGGAAAGGCCGCCGCCGCGCGGGCGGCGGCCGCGCAGCCGCCCGGCCAGGCCGGGGCCCGGCCCGGTGGTGCCTCCGCACAGGCTCCCGTCCCGGCCGCGCCACCGATGTCCTCCCCCTCGGCCCCGCCCCTTCAGCCCGGTGGGCAGCAGGGTCCCGGCGCTCCCGCCGGGACGCCGCTGGCCAGTGGTGCCGGTGGTGGGCAGTCCTCCTGGGCGCAGCAGGTGCACCGGCTCGCCGGGTCGGGTGAGCAGCAGCCCGTGGCGCCCTGGAAGCCGCCGGTCGAGGACCCGTTCCAGGCGGCGGCACGGCGGCAGGCCTCGGCCCGGCCCGCCGGCCTCGGCAAGCGACTGGCCGCCCGGCTCGTCGACTCGGTCGTCCTCGGGGGCGTCACCGCCGTGGCCGCCGTACCGCTCGGCACCAAGGCGATCGACCACGTCAACGGGAAGATCGACGCGGCCCGGCTCTCCGGCCGCACGGTGACGGTCTGGCTCCTGGACGGCACCACGGCGACGTACCTCGGCGTCGTCCTCGCCGTCCTGCTGCTCTTCGGCGTGGTCTACGAGGTGCTGCCCACCGCCAAGTGGGGCCGCACTCTGGGCAAGAAGCTGTGCGGCCTGGAAGTGCGGGACATCGAGGGCCACGGGCCCCCGTCGTTCGGCCCGGCCCTGCGCCGCTGGCTCGTCTGGGGTGTCCCGGGCCTCCTCGGCATCGGTCTGGTGGGCATGGCGTGGTGCCTGTTCGACCGGCCGTGGCGCCAGTGCTGGCACGACAAGGCGGCGCACACGTTCGTGGCGGGCTGACGAGACCGGCGGGGCGGCTCCGCCTCCGCGCCGGACTCATCCGCGCCGGCCTTGTCCGTGCCGGTCCCACTCGTGCCGGTCCCCTCCACGCCGGCCTTGTCCGCGCCGGTCCCACTCACGCCGGTCTCATCCGTACGGCCGCGCAGCGGGTGCGCGGCGGTCGGGCTCGCGATCCACTCGGCGCATGAGCACCGAACCGCCCTCCGGCTCCGGACCGCAGCCCCCTTCCCCCGGGGGAAGGCGATCACCCCACGGCCAGGGTCCGTGGGGCGAGAGCGCGCGGGGCGACGACGGGCAGGGCGGCGGCGCGTGGGGCGGCGCCCAGGAAGGCGGGCGGTCGGGCGGCTCCCCGTACTCCGACGACCCGTCAGCAGGCATGCCCCCGCCGCCCGGCGAGCAGCCTCCGCCGCCCGGAGAGCAACCACCCCCCGGCGGCGGGCCACAGGGCGGTGGGCCGTACGGCGGTGGCCCGCAGGGCGGCGGAGGTCCTTACGGTCCGCAGGGCGGTGGCTACGGCGGTGGCGGCCCCTACGGCGGAGGCCCGCAGGGCGGCGGTTACGGCGGCGGTCCCTACGGCGGTGACCCGCTCGCCGGTATGCCCCCGCTGGCCGACAGCGGCAAACGCACCCTCGCCCGGATCGTCGACCTGGTCCTGGTCGGCATCGTCGTCACCCTGGTCACCTGGGGCCTGCGGGTCAACGAGTACGCGGTCAACGCCGAGAACGTGCAGGTCGGCAAGTCGGTGGCGCAGTCGGTGGTCGGCGTGGTGCTCTACATGGCCTACGACACCTTCATGATCTCCAGATACGGGCAGACCCTGGGCAAGAAGTGGCTGGGCATGCGGGTGGCCAACCTCGACGACGGCTCCACCCCGTCCGTCCCGACCGCGCTGGCACGCGCGGCGGTGCTCTGGGTGCCCTTCTGGTTCTGCTGCGCCTGCCTGTGGCTGGCGATCAGCGGCGGGTGGAGCTTCTTCGACCGCCCCTACAAGCAGGGCCTGCACGACAAGGCGGCCAAGACGGTGGTGGTCAGCACCGGTTGACCTCGGCCCGGGGCGGCGAGGAGCTTCGCAGAAGGCCGGAGAACGCCGGAGGAGGTCAGGAGGCCGTCGGCCCCCGTACCGGCTCGACTCCGGCCGTGACGGGCTGCCGGTGTGCCCGCGCCCGGACCCGCGTCTGGACCCGTGCCTGCCGGGCGCCGGCCGGCTCGGCCGTGCGTGCCTTCGGCATCGGCACCGTCATCGCGACCAGGAGCCCCAGCGCGAGTGCCGCGAGGGCGATGACCACGATTCCCAGGCCCGAAGTCGTCCGGGACAGCAGCAGCATGGCGAGCGTCGAGAAGATCACGGTGCAGGAACCGTAGGCGAGCTGTGCGGCGGTGGGACGAGGCATGGCAATCGGTCCTCGAAAGTGGGGGTCTCCCCCCGTGCCTCTCGCTGCGGGGGAGGGTGCGGACAGGGATCTGTAGGTGTGACGCGGGCATCGGCCTGGCATTCCGCCGGGTTCCCGGCGGTCCGCCAATCGACTCTATTCGCCTGTGTGCCCGACTGGAACCGCTGGTAAGCACGACCTAACCCATGGTGCCGGTGCACGGGGGGCGCACGGAGTCATGCGGTCCACGGAGTGGACGGGCGCACGCGCCCGCCGGGGCCGTTCGACCCTGGTGCACCGGTGTCCGTAAAGCGAACACCCGCTCCATAGTGCACTTGACGGGTTCAAGTCAAGATCTGTTTTTTCTTGCGAACGTCTAGTCGAATGACGTCACTTGACTACACGCGTTCATCGTGCGCGGACCTCTCCATGGCCCATGACCCCCCTTCCGCGCGCACGGACGCGGCTGGGGAGGACCACAAGTGACCAGTAGACGCTGGACGTTCAGAACGACCGCGATCGGTGTCGCGCTCGCGGCGGCCACCGCCACGTTCTCGACGTTCGCCGTGGCGGAGGCCGCGACGACGGCCGACTCCGCTTCCGTGAACCGGCACGACCCGCAGCCGGTGGAGCAGCACTCGCACGACCTCGACGGCCCGCTGAGCAAGACGCAGAAGGCCCAGCGCCAGGAGGCCCTGAGCCAGGTCATCGCCGGCAAGGCCAAGGTGCAGGACCGCAAGGGCTCCAAGGTCGTCGAGCTCAAGGGCAAGAAGGGCGACACCAAGTACGTCGAGCTGGGCCGGGAGAAGACCGACAAGATCTTCACCATCCTGGTCGAGTTCGGCGACAAGACGGACCCGAAGTACGGCGGTACCCCCGGTCCGCTGCACAACGAGATCGCCGCGCCGGACCGCAAGAAGGACAACTCCACGGCCTGGCAGAAGGACTACAACCAGAAGCACTTCCAGGACCTGTACTTCGGCACCGGCAAGAACGTCGAGTCGGTGAAGAAGTACTACGAGACCCAGTCCTCGGGCCGTTACTCGGTCGACGGCGTGGTCTCCGACTGGGTCAAGGTGCCCTGGAACGAGGCCCGTTACGGCAACAACGCGTGCGGCTCCACCAACTGCCCGAGCGTGTGGAACATCGTCAGCGACGGTGTGAACGCCTGGGTCGCCCAGCAGAAGGCGGCCGGCAAGACCGACGCCCAGATCAAGGCGGCGCTGGCCGAGTACGACCAGTGGGACCGCTACGACTACAACGGCGACGGCAACTTCAACGAGCCCGACGGCTACATCGACCACTTCCAGATCGTGCACGCCGGTGAGGACGAGTCCGCCGGCGGCGGCGCCCAGGGCACCGACGCGATCTGGGCGCACCGCTGGTACGCCTTCGGCACCGACGCCGGCGCCACCGGCCCCGAGTACAACAAGCTCGGCGGCGCGCAGATCGGCAACACCGGCATCTGGGTCGGCGACTACACCATCCAGCCGGAGAACGGCGGCCTCGGCGTCTACGCCCACGAGTACGGCCACGACCTCGGCCTGCCGGACGAGTACGACACCTCCGGCGGCGAGAACTCCACCGGCTTCTGGACGCTGATGTCCTCCGGTTCCTGGCTCGGCCGCGGCAAGGAAGCCATCGGCGACCTGCCCGGCGACATGAACGCCTGGGACAAGCTCCAGCTCGGCTGGCTCAACTACGACGTCGCCAAGGCGGGCGTGAACTCGGCGCACAAGCTGGGTCTGTCCGAGTACAACACCAAGCACCGGCAGGCCGTGGTGGTCTCCCTGCCCGACAAGGCGGTCACCACCACGATCGTCACCCCGGCCCAGGGTGCCACCCAGTGGTGGAGCGGCAGCGCCAACAACCTGAAGAACACCCTGACCCGGTCCGTGGACCTCACCGGCAAGAAGTCGGCCGCCCTCACCCTTGACGGCTGGTACGACATCGAGGCCAACTACGACTTCCTCTACACCGAGGTCTCCACCGACGGCGGCGCCAACTACACCGTCCTCGACGGCACGGTGAACGGCCAGCCGATCCCGCGCGACGGCAGCGGCAACCCGGCCCTGCACGGCACGGTCGACGGCTGGAAGAACCTGTCGTACTCCCTGGACGCCTACGCGGGTCAGAAGGTCCTGCTCCGCTTCCGCTACCAGACCGACGGCGGAGTGGCGCTGAAGGGCTTCACGGCCGACCGGATCACGCTGACCGCGGACGGCTCGGTGGTCTTCGCGGACGACGCCGAGAGCGCGGACCCGGCGTGGACGGCGAACGGCTTCTCCCGCATCGGCGCGTCCTTCACCAAGGACTACAAGCAGTACTACATCGCCGAGAACCGCCAGTACGTGTCGTACGACACCACGCTGCAGACCGGCCCGTACAACTTCGGCTTCGCCGACCGTCCTGACTGGGTCGAGCACTTCCCGTACCAGAACGGCCTGCTGATCTGGAAGTGGGACACCTCCGAGGCCGACAACAACACCAGCAAGCACCCGGGCACCGGCCGGATCCTCCCGGTCGACTCGCACCCGGACGCGCTGCGGTGGTCCGACGGCACGCTGATGCGCAACCGCATCCAGACCTACGACTCGACGTTCAGCCTGTACGGCACGGACGGCATCACGCTGCACAAGGCGGGCGTCACGACCAAGATCAAGTCGTCGAAGGGGGTGTCGGTCTTCAACGACCGCGCCAACACCTACTACGACCCGGCGAACCCGGCCGGCGGTGTCAAGATCACTGACACCAACACCAAGATCAAGATCACCAAGGAGGCCAAGGACGGCTCCACGATGGAGATCGAGGTCGGCGGCGCGCTGAAGTAATCAGCGTTTACGCAGGTCAAGCGCACATCGGCGGCAACCCCCTGGCGGGTTGCCGCCGATCGTGTTTAGGTGCGTCCTGTGACCCGCTTATTGACACCGACCGGAACGGGGGAGTGACCGCATGGCCGCAGGAGGTTTCTGCAAGCTGCCGAACGGCACCGTGGTGGTGGCGCTGAACCTGCCCAGCCCCACCCTCGACGGCGCCGGCGGCGTGCGCGTGCTCGTCCACGCGCACAACCGCGCCCGGGCCCTGACCCGGCTGCGCAACCTGGGCCTGCGCGCGGTCTACCTGCGGGGCAACGCGGCCCCGCCGACCCCGGACGAGGTCACCGCGGTCCTGCACCACCCCGACGGCCTGATATGGCGTACGTCACCCGGTGACACCGTGGGCGCCCCGGAGCTGTGGCACCCGATCAGAGCCCTGCTGCGCAGACCGGCCGCACACCGACAGGCGTCGTGACGGCCACCGGCAGGCGTCGCGCGAGCCCGTCCCGGTCAGGGCCCGGACAGGACCTGGAGAGGGAGGGGCAGGCGCGGACCATCTCGGGCCGCCTCGGACCGGTCGCTCCCTGATCCGGCCTGATCCAAGCGAAAGACCCTAGGCGACGACCGGCTTGCCCATGAGCTCGACGCCCGCCCGCCGCAGCTCCTCCAGTGCCCGTTCGGTGGTCGCCTGGGTCACCCCGGCGGTGAGGTCCAGGAGCACCTGGGTGCGGAAGCCCTCCCGCACGGCGTCCAGGGCGGTGGCGCGCACGCAGTGGTCCGTGGCGATCCCGACCACGTCCACCTCGTCGATGTGCCGGGCCCTGAGCCAGTCGGCCAGCGGCTCGCCGTTCTCGTCGGTGCCCTCGAAGCCGCTGTAGGCCGCCGAGTAGGCGCCCTTGTCGAAGACCGCGTCGACGGCTCCGGAGGCGACGGCCGGGGCGAAGTTCGGGTGGAAGCCCACGCCCTCCGTGCCCGCGACGCAGTGCGCGGGCCAGGAACGGACGAAGTCGGGGTTGTCGGCGAAGTGACCGCCGGGCGCGATGTGGTGGTCCCGGGTCGCCACCACGTGCCGGTAGCCCGCGGGAGCCTGCCCGATGAGCTCGGTGATCGCGGCGGCGACGTCGGCGCCCCCGGCCACCGCGAGGCTGCCCCCCTCGCAGAAGTCGTTCTGCACATCGACGACGATCAAGGCGCGGCGCATGGTCGGTGTCCTTCGGTTGTCGGATCGGCGGGCGGAGGGGACGCGGGTCCGGTCGTGAGGCCACGGTCCCGGCGGATCCGCCACTCGGACGTGAGGGGACTTTCGGGGGCGTACCGAAGCGGGGGCACGCGCTTTAGCTACCCGAGCCCGTGTGGACGTACTCCGTCGGAAGGACGGGTTCCCCTCGGGAGAGCTGGGTCGCCGACAGCGGCAGGTTGGCGCGGGCGGTCGCGTGCCGGTCCCGGGCGGCGTCCAGCGGCTCGCGGGCGACCACCTCGCCGCCCTTGACCAGCTCCACCAGGAGCTGCCGGCCGGCCAGCCGGTCCGGCACCGGGCCGGTGCCCACGACCTCCGCCTCCGCGACCCCGTGCGCGTCCAGCCGGCGCGCCGCCCACTTGCGGCCGCCGACGGAGGTCTTGCCGCCGGTGGACTTCTTCGCCACCGGCACCAGCGGCGCCCCGGCGTCGCCGGTCTCGGCGCGCGCGACCAGCTTGTAGACCATGGACGCCGTCGGGTGGCCGGAGCCGGTGACCAGCTGGGTGCCGACGCCGTAGGCGTCCACGGGCGCCGCCGCCAGCGAGGCGATGGCGTACTCGTCCAGGTCCGAGGTGACGATGATCTTCGTGTCCCGGGCGCCCAGCTCGTCGAGCTGCTGGCGCACCCGGTGCGCGACCAGCAGCAGGTCGCCGGAGTCGATGCGCACCGAGCCCAGCTCGGGCCCGGCGATCTCGACGGCCGTACGGACCGCCTCGGTCACGTCGTAGGTGTCCACCAGCAGGGTGGTGTCCCGGCCGAGCGAGTCCACCTGCGCCTGGAAGGCGTCCCGCTCGCTGTCGTGCAGCAGGGTGAAGGCGTGGGCGGAGGTGCCCACCGTCGGGATGTTGTAGCGGAAGCCGGCGGCCAGGTCGGAGGTGGAGGTGAAGCCGCCGAGGTAGGCGGCCCGGGAGGCGGCGACCGCGGCCAGCTCGTGGGTGCGGCGGGCGCCCATCTCGATCAGCGGGCGGCCGCCGGCGGCCGAGGCCATCCGGGAGGCGGCGGCCGCGATCGCCGAGTCGTGGTTGAGGATCGACAGGATCACGGTCTCCAGCAGCACGCACTCGCCGAACGACCCCTCCACCCGCATGATCGGCGAACCCGGGAAGTACACCTCGCCCTCGGGGTAGCCCCAGATGTCCCCACCGAACCGGTAGTCGGCGAGCCATTCGAGGGTCGGCTCGTCCACCACCCGGCGCTCGCGCAGGAAGGCGAGGACGTCCGCGTCGAAGCGGAAGTTCTCCACCGCGTCCAGCACCCGCCCGGTGCCGCCCACGACCCCGTAGCGGCGTCCGTCGGGCAGCCGCCGGGTGAAGACCTCGAAGACGCTGCGCCGCCCGCCCGTCCCGCCCTTCAGAGCGGCCTGGAGCATCGTCAGCTCGTAGTGATCGGTGAACAGAGCCGTCGAGGGAACGTCCACCGGCAGCCCAAGGTCCGCAACGCCCACCGAAGCTCTCCTAGACATGTCGCGCGGGTGCCCCCGGCGTCGGCCGGGGGTCCGGGGGCCGTCCCCGGATGATGCCTGGCGAAGAATCGTACTCCCATTTCGTCAGACTGACGATTTAGCCCTCCGTTTATGCGAGTACCCCCTCGGGGTGGCAGCATGGGCCGTGTGACGGCAGCCGCACCCATCGAGATCGAGAAGACCGAGTCGGCGGAGGAGGTCTTTGCCGTACCCGAACCCGACGTGCCCTGGGTGACGATCGTCCACAACGACCCCGTCAATCTCATGAGCTATGTGACGTACGTCTTCCAGACGTACTTCGGCTACTCCAAGGACAAGGCCACCAAGCTCATGCTCGACGTCCACCACAAAGGCCGGGCCATCGTCTCCAGCGGAACCCGTGAGGAGATGGAACGGGACGTTCAGGCCATGCACGGCTATGGTCTGTGGGCCACCCTCCAGCAGGACCGGAAGTAGCGAACTCCCTCCATGCCAGGAACCTTCGAACCGCTCCCCGGCGGCGGTGCGTCCGTCGCCCTCGACGACGTCGAGATCTCCATCATCCGCTCGCTGGCCGTGCAGCTCCTCGAGCTCATCGGTCCCGGCCCCGCCGAGGACACCCCCGCCGACCCGCTCGCCGAGCTGTTCGCCGAGGGCCCGAGCGAACCGCCGTCCGACCCCGTCCTCAAGCGGCTCTTCCCGGACGCCTACCGCGACCCCGAGACTCCCGGCAACCCCCAGGAGGCCGCCGAGCAGCGCGCCCACTCCGCCGAGTTCCGCCGCTACACCGAGAACGACCTGCGGGCCGGCAAGCGCGAGAACGCCCTCGCGGTGATCCACTCGCTCAACGCGCTCACCCCCGGCGAAGGCGGCCTGGCGGAGCTGGAGCTGACGCCGGCCGAGTCCCAGCGGTGGCTCGGGGCGCTCAACGACCTGCGCCTCGCCATCGGCTCCCGGCTGGAGATCACCGACGAGGACGACGCGGACGACTTCTACCGGCTGCCGGACGAGGATCCGCGCAAGCCAATGGTGATGGCCTACCTCTGGCTGGGCGGGCTCCAGGAGACCCTCGTCTCCACTCTCATGCCGTAGCCCCGCGCCTCTCGCGCCGCGGTCCCGCGCCTCTCGCCGTGGTCCCATGCCGTGATCCACCCGGCTCATGCCGTGATCCACCCGGTATATCCGGATTTCGCGTTCGCTCAGAGGACGCTCAAATCCGGATAACGATCGCGTCACTGCGACGGCCGGGTATGGGTGCGCTCTGCGCGCTTCGTCCCCTTCTTCCCGTGGGATGCATCACACAGCTCCCCGTCGATCAGTGTTGCGGCCGTGATAAATCTTCACGACCGCCCGGCGGACACCACCCATGTCCGGCCGGGTGCGCCACCGAGCCGGCAACAGCCGGCCAGGCACAGCGGTACCGGGGAGACCCGGGCACGCACTCCATCAATCCGGGGGGATCGAAACCCGATCCGGGGCCGACCGAGGGCCCGGGGTCGGCATGGAGAAAGGCGCACACCACATGACCTCACCGCAGGTCACGGAAGCCCCCGAAGAGGGGTACGAGCGAGGACTCGGCAGCCGCCAGGTCCAGATGATCGCCATCGGCGGCGCCATCGGCGTCGGCCTCTTCCTGGGTGCAGGGGCGAACATCGCCAAGGCCGGACCAAGCCTCATCGTCATGTACGCCCTCGCGGGCCTGATCATCTTCTTCATCATGCGAGCGCTCGGCGAGCTCCTGCTGTACCGCCCCGTCTCGGGCTCCTTCGCGGAGTACTCCCGCGAGTTCCTCGGCCCGTTCTTCGGCTTCTTCACCGGCTGGACGTACTGGCTGATGTGGGTGGTGACCGGAATGGCCGAGCTGACGGCCGCCGCGATCTACGTCCACTACTGGTTCCCCGCCATCCCGCAGTGGGTGACCGCGCTGGTGTTCCTGGTGGTCCTGTTCGTGGCCAACCTGATCTCCGTGAAGGTCTTCGGCGAGATCGAGTTCTGGTTCTCGATGGTCAAGGTCACCGCCCTCATCGGCATGATCGTGATCGGTCTCGGCGTCCTCACCTTCGGCTTCAGCGCCGCCGGCGACACCGCCGCCGTCAGCAACCTCTGGGAGTTCGACGGCTTCTTCCCCAAGGGCGTCGGCTCCTCCCTGATGACTCTCCAGGGCGTGATGTTCGCCTACCTCGCCGTCGAACTGGTCGGCGTCACCGCGGGCGAGTCCGAGGACCCGGAGAAGACCCTCCCCAAGGCGATCAACACCCTGCCCTGGCGGATCGCCCTGTTCTACGTCGGCGCCCTCACCGTCATCCTGTGCGTGGTGAAGTGGACCGAGTTCGCCCCGGGCGTCAGCCCCTTCGTGAAGGCGTTCGCGGTCATCGGCATCCCGGCCGGCGCGGGCATCGTGAACTTCGTGGTGCTCACCGCGGCCCTGTCCTCCTGCAACTCCGGCATGTACTCCACCGGCCGCATGCTGCGCACCCTGGCGGACAACGGCGAGGCCCCCCGCTTCTTCAGCCGCCTGTCGACCTCCAAGACCCCGGCGCTGGGCATCACCGTCTCCGTCGCCTTCATGGGCATCGGCGTCGTGCTGAACTACATCGTCCCGGAGAAGGCCTTCGGCTACGTCACCTCCGTCGCCACCGCGGCCGGCATCTGGACCTGGCTGATGATCCTGATCAGCCACGTCCTGTACCGCCGGGGCGTCGAGTCGGGCCGGCTGCGCGCCTCCTCCTTCCCGGCCCCCGGCGGCTCCAAGTGCTCCTACGTCGCCATCGCGTTCCTGCTCTTCGTCACCGGCCTGATCGCGTACGACGCCGACTCCCGCGTCTGCCTGTACGTGATGGCCGCGTGGGCCGCCGCCCTCGCCATCGGCTGGGCGGTCCTCAAGAACCGCAACCCGCAGGTCGCCGACCCCCGCGAGCCGCAGCTCGAGAAGGTCGGCTGACCCCGCGGGGTTCCCGGACCGGACGTCCCGGCAGGAGCGGGCCCCCCAACCCGCTCCCGCGGCCGCTCAGGATGTCCGCAATGTGGGCCGTTCCGTACCGAACTCCGGTACGGAACGGCCCGCCTGTCTATGCTGGCCGCCATGCTGACCCTTACCCAGGCCCTCTACGACCAGATCGTCGCTCACACCCGCAAGGACCACCCGGACGAGGCGTGCGGCGTCGTGGCCGGACCCGTGGGCTCCGGCCGGCCCGAGCGGTTCATCCCCATGGTGAACGCGGCCCGCTCGCCCACCTTCTACGAGTTCGGCTCGCAGGACCTGCTCAGGCTCTACCGGGAAATGGACGACCTGGACGAGGAGCCGGTGATCGTCTACCACTCGCACACCGCGACCGAGGCCTACCCCTCCCGCACCGACATCAGCTACGCCAACGAGCCCGGCGCGCACTACGTGCTGGTCTCCACCGCCGACACCGACGGGCTCGGCGAGTTCCAGTTCCGCTCGTTCCGCATCGTCGAGGGCGAGGTCACGGAGGAGGAGGTCAAGGTGGTGGAGGCGTACTGATCGGGGAACGTCTCGCGACGTGGATGGAAAGTGTCCGCGTGACGAGATCACACTCCGGGTCCCGGACCGGGAATCGATACGATGACCGCATGGTTTTCCACGACGTGAGCGACAAGACGCCGGGCATGCTGCTCGTGGCGCGGCTGCACGTCGACCTGTGCAGGCTGAACAGCGCCATCTGTTGACGTTCCGCGCCGCCGCACGGCCGTGAGGGCCGCGGCGCTCCCCCAGTGCCGAAAGCCCGGGGGCAACCCCTACGGTGCGCCCGGCCGCGTCCGAGCCGGGGGATCCATCCCGACGACATCCTTACCGACAGGAGCCCGCAACCATGGCCATCGAGGTCCGCATCCCCACCATCCTCCGCCAGTACACCGACGGCCAGAAGGCCGTGGACGGCAACGGGGAGACCCTCGCCGAGCTCTTCGCCGACCTCGAGACCCGGCACCCGGGCATCCAGGCCCGGATCGTCGACCAGGCGAACGGCGAGCAGCTGCGCCGCTTCGTCAACGTCTACCTGAACGACGAGGACGTGCGCTTCCTGGACGGTATCTCCACCAAGCTCGCCGACGGTGACAACGTGACGATCCTGCCGGCCGTCGCCGGCGGCATGCGCTGATCGGTCGCTGATCAGAGATGCGTTACGACTCCCCGCTGGCCGCGGTGGGCAACACCCCCCTGGTGTGCCTGCCGCGGCTGTCGCCGTCGGCCGACGTCCGCATCTGGGCGAAGCTGGAGGACCGCAACCCGACCGGCTCGATCAAGGACCGGCCCGCCCTGCACATGATCGAGCAGGCGGAGAAGGACGGCCGGCTCACCCCGGGCTGCACGATCCTCGAACCCACCTCCGGCAACACCGGCATCTCGCTGGCCATGGCGGCCAAGCTCAAGGGCTACCGCATGGTGTGCGTGATGCCCGAGAACACCTCGCAGGAGCGCCGGGACCTGCTCGGCATGTGGGGAGCGCAGATCATCTCCTCCCCGGCCGCGGGTGGTTCCAACACCGCCGTGCGCGTCGCCAAGGAACTGGCCGCCGAGCACCCGGACTGGGTGATGCTCTACCAGTACGGCAACCCGGACAACGCCGGTGCCCACTACGCCACCACCGGCCCCGAGATCCTCGCCGACCTGCCCTCGATCACGCACTTCGTCGCGGGCCTCGGCACCACGGGCACCCTCATGGGCGTCGGCCGCTACCTGCGCGAGCACAAGCCGGACGTGAAGATCGTCGCCGCCGAGCCGCGCTACGACGACCTGGTGTACGGCCTGCGCAACCTCGACGAGGGCTTCGTCCCCGAGCTCTACGACGCCTCCGTCCTCACCACCCGCTACTCGGTCGGCTCGGCCGACGCGGTCACCCGCACCCGTGAACTCCTCCAGCAGGAGGGCATCTTCGCGGGCGTCTCCACGGGCGCCGCGCTGCACGCGGCGATCGGCGTCGGGAAGAAGGCGCTGAAGGCGGGCGAGAGCGCCGACATCGTGTTCATCGTCGCCGACGGCGGCTGGAAGTACCTCTCCACCGGCGTCTACACCGCGGCCACCACCGAGGAGGCCATCGAGACCCTCCAGGGCCAGCTCTGGGCGTAGGTTCTGCCGCCCACCCCCGGTCCGTCCCCCATCTGTGTGCGTGGAGCCCCGGCCGTCGTATCGGCCGGGGCTCCGGCGTGCGTGGGGGACGGGATCCTGATGTGCTGGAGAAACGTCACACCGGCAGAAGGACAGGGCACGGCACCCCGGGCACAGCAGAAAGGCGGCCGACCCCATGCGCCGTTCGACGCTTCACGGCACCACCGTCACCGCCGCGGTGGCGACCCTGCTCCTCGTCGGCTGCGGCGCACAGCACGACGGCGCGGGCTCCGGCAAGGACGGCACCCCCACCCGGCCGACGACCGCGCCCGCTTCCCCGCCCGGATCCGCCCCCTCGGAGTCCGCGACCGGGCCCGCCCCGGCCTCCTCCGACCGCCCCGCCCCCGGCTGCACGGACCGTGCCGAACTCACCGCGGCCGACTCCGGGCGCACCCTGTGCCTGACCGTCGGCGGGCAGGTGCGCCTCACCCTGGACGGCACCGAGGACCGCCCCTGGACACCGGTCAGGTCCAGCGGCTCCGCCCTGCGGGCCGCCAACGCCGGCATCGTGATCCTGCCGGGCGACGCCGTCGCCGCGTTCGACGCCGTCACGCCCGGAACGGCCCGGCTGACCTCCACCCGCCCACTGTGTGCGGCGGGCCCCGGCCGGATCGCGTGCCAGGGCATCCGGCAGTGGACGGTCACCGTGCGGGTGACAGGGCCGTGAGGCCGACGCGCCACGACCCACGGACACGGCAGCGCCGCGCCCGTTCCACTCGGCTGGGCCGGGCTCGTCCCATTCGGCCGGGCCACGTCCGTCCCGTTCGGCTGGGCCGTGCCCGCTGCGTTTGGTGGGGCCGTGTTCGTCCTGTTCGGCTGGGCCGCGCCTGCTCTGTTTGGTCGGGCCGTGCCTGTCCTGTTCGGCTGAGTTGCGCCCGTTCCGTCCGCTCGGGCCGTGTTCGCCCTGTTCGGCTGGGCCGCGTTCGCCCCGTTCGGCTGGGGCGGGCCGGTCCGGTTCAGCCGGCCCGCGTCCGTTCCGTTCAGCCCGCCAGGTATCGCACCTGGTCCCAGAGGACCGGGTCCACGACCCCCACCCGGCGGCGGAAGTCCCACACCGGTACCTCCCGGACCTCGTCGGTCTCCAGGAAGCTGGTCCGGCCCTGCGTGTCCCCGACCGAGCCCGGCGGCAGCGGGATCACTCCGGACCGCTCGTCGTGGTATCTGCTGGTGATCTCCGCGACCCTGGCGCGCTTGCCGTGCACCGCCAGAACCAGACAGGGCCGGTCCTTCGCCCCCGGCCCGTCGCCATGGGGCACGCTGGCCCACCAGATCTCCGCGGGCTGCGGACGCGCCGCGGTACGGCGGCCGGTCAGGCGGCCGGGACGTGACCTTCTCGGAGGCCTGCGACCCCGTCCCCAGCCGTCGACGAGCGTGGCGACGAGCGCGAGCAGCACCACCGCCGCGAGCGCCAGCCACCAGGACGTGTCCACAACCATGACGTTACCGGCGTGCGACCCTCGGTGCGCGCCCTTCAACGCTCCCCATGCGCCCCAGGTCCAGCCGAACCGGTGACACCACAGGTGAGTTCGCCCACAACAGCCCTTACCGGAGGAGCGACCGGACGTATCCCGCCTTACGCTCGACGGACCGCACGACCCCCGTCACCTTCCTCTCTGAAGTTTTCCCGCCAGCGGAGGTTTCTGCTTCATGAAGCTCACCGTCGTCGGCTGCTCGGGGTCGTTCCCGTCCGCGGAATCGGCCTGCTCGAGCTACCTCGTCGAGGCCGACGGCTTCCGGCTGCTTCTCGACCTGGGCAACGGCGCCCTGGGCGAGCTGCAGCGCCACTGCGGTCTCTACGACCTCGACGCCATCTTTCTGAGTCATCTGCACGCCGACCACTGCATCGACATGCTCGGCTACTTCGTCGCGCGCTACTACCGGTACGACGGAGGCCGCTGCGACCCCATCCCGGTGTACGGGCCCGAGGGCACCGAGCACCGGCTGACCACCGCCTACGCCGACACCCCCACGGCCTCCTCGATGAGCGAGGTCTTCGACTTCCACACGGTCAAGCCCGGCACCTTCGAGATCGGCCCCTTCACCGTGCACACCGAGCGGGTGGCCCACCCCGTGGAGGCCTACGCCATCCGCGTCGAGCACGGCGGGCGGGCGCTGACGTACTCCGGGGACACCGGGGTGAGCAAGGCGCTGGAGGAACTCGCCCGGGACAGCGACCTCTTCCTGTGCGAGGCCGCCTTCACGGACGGCAAGGAGAACATCCCCGATCTGCACCTCAACGGCCGCGAGGCAGGTGAGACCGCCGCGCGCGCCAAAGTCCGCCGCCTGGTCCTCACCCACATCCCCCCGTGGACCGACCCGCAGATCAACCTCGCCGACGCCCGCGCGGCCTACGCCGGCCCGGTGGAGCTGGCGGCGCCCGGAGCGTCGTACGACATCTAGGGTTTTTGTTTGGATCAGGCCGGATCAGGGCGCGGTGCCAGGGCCCGCGAGCCCGGCGTGATCCAAACGAGAGGCCCTGGGCCCAGGACACGAAAGGCCCCCGGAGTCATGGAACTCCGGGGGCCTTCTCACGTCGTGGCCGGGCTCACGCCTTGGTGAGCGCCTCGGTCTCCTCCTCGGGCTCACGGCCGGGGGTGGGGAGGTTGAACTTGATGATGGCGAAGCGGAACACCGTGTAGTAGATCGCCGCGAACACCAGGCCGATCGGGATGATCAGCCATGGCTTGGTCGCCAGGTTCCAGTTGAGGGCGTAGTCGATGAAGCCGGCGGAGAAGGTGAAGCCGGCGTGCACGCCGAGCGCCCAGGTGATCGCCATGGAGGCGGCGGTCAGCACCGCGTGGATCGCGTAGAGCAACGGCGCGATGAACATGAACGCGAACTCGATCGGCTCGGTCACACCGGTCACGAAGGAGGTGAGCGCGAGCGAGACCATCATGCCCGTCACGACCTTGCGCCGCTCGGGACGGGCGCAGTGGGCGATCGCGAGGGCGGCGGCCGGCAGACCGAACATCATGATCGGGAAGAAGCCCGACATGAACTGACCGGCGGTCGGGTCACCGGCGAAGAAGCGGTTGAGGTCGCCGTGGACCATGTCACCGGCCGCGTTCTTGAAGTCGCCGATCTGGAACCAGGAGACCGTGTTGACGAACTGGTGCATGCCGACCGGGATCAGCGCGCGGTTGATCAGACCGAACAGGCCGGCGCCGAGAGCGCCGAGGCCGGTGATCCACTCGCCGAGGTTGGAGATCCCCTCACCGATCGGCTCCCAGACCAGGCCGAAGAAGACACCCATCGCGGTGCCGACGAACGCCATGATGATCGGCACCAGCCGGCGGCCGTTGAAGAAGCCGAGCCAGTCCACGAGCTTCTTGCGGTGGTAGCGCTGCCACAGCACCGCCGACAGCAGACCCATCAGGATGCCGCCGAGCACCCCGGGGTTGTTGTAGGTGGCCTCGACTATCTTCCCGCCCTCGATGTGCTGCTCGGTCAGCGGGAAGGCCTACAGGACGTTGCTGTAGACCAGGAAACCGACCAGGGCGGCCAGCGCGGTGGAGCCGTCCGACTTCTTGGCGAAACCGATCGCGACGCCGAGGCAGAACAGCATCGGCAGGTTGTCGAAGATCGCGCCGCCGGCCGTGGCGAACACCGCTGTGACCTTGTCGGGCAGGTGCAGCTTGTCCTGCACGTCCTGCTGGCCCAGACGCAGCAGGATGCCCGCGGCCGGCAGCACGGCGATCGGCAGCTGAAGGCTGCGGCCGACCTTCTGAAGGCCCTGGAACAGGCCGGAACCCCGCTTTTTCGCGGGCGCCGCCGTCGATGTCGCGCTGGCGGTGGTCATGACGTCCTCCATCGGGTGGTGGTCTACACCACTCACTGGTGTAGACCTGTTGTAGCACGATGAAGGGGGCCCCCGGAACCCGCGATTCTCGCGACCGGACCACTACGCACCGTGTGGATTTGGGGTCAGGGTCGGTAATGAAGGGCAAGCGGTGGGCGTCGAGCCTCGTTTTGGCCCCCGTGCCTACGCTGGTGTAGACCAGTCGGCGGACGGTTCCGCTGCCATGAGCGCACCATTCTGCACCCATGGCACGACCGCTCGCAAAGATGGGCCAATTATGGGTTACTGCGACAAAGCGGTTCGGATCAGGGAGAAGGAACATGGCCACCAAGGCTGAGAAGATCGTCGCCGGGCTGGGCGGCATCCAGAACATCGACGAGATCGAGGGCTGCATCACCCGGCTCCGCACCGAAGTGCACGACGCCTCCCTGGTCGACGAGACCGCCCTCAAGGCCGCCGGCGCTCACGGCGTCGTCAAGATGGGCACCGCCATCCAGGTCGTCATCGGCACCGACGCCGACCCCATCGCCGCGGAGATCGAAGACATGATGTAAACGCCGCGGGCAGCCGCGGTCCACCTTCAAGGGGCTCTTCCCGATCCGGCAGGAGCCCCATCTCCATGGGGGACTACGCTCGACGCCATGTCTCGTATCGACGGCCGCACCCCCGAACAACTCCGCCCGGTCACCATCGAACGCGGGTGGAGCAAGCACGCCGAGGGCTCCGTCCTCGTCTCCTTCGGCGACACCAAGGTCTTCTGCACCGCCTCCGTCACCGAAGGCGTTCCGCGCTGGCGCAAGGGCAGCGGCGAGGGCTGGGTCACCGCCGAGTACTCCATGCTGCCCCGTGCCACCAACACCCGCGGCGACCGCGAGTCGGTCAAGGGCAGGATCGGCGGCCGTACCCATGAGATCTCCCGCCTCATCGGCCGCTCCCTGCGCTCGGTCGTCGACTACAAGGCACTCGGCGAGAACACCATCGTCCTGGACTGCGACGTCCTCCAGGCCGACGGCGGCACCCGGACCGCGGCCATCACGGGCGCCTACGTCGCCCTCGCCGACGCCGTCGCCTGGGCCCGCGGCAAGAAGCTGATCAAGGCCGGCCGTCAGCCGCTCACCGGCACCGTCAGCGCCGTCTCGGTCGGCATCGTCGGCGGTGTGCCGCTGCTCGACCTCTGCTACGAGGAGGACGTCCGCGCCGAGACCGACATGAACGTCGTCTGCACCGGTGACGGCCGCTTCGTCGAGGTCCAGGGCACCGCGGAGGCCGAACCCTTCGCCCGCGAGGAACTCAACAGCCTCCTCGACCTCGCCGTGGCCGGCTGCGCCGAACTCACGGTGATCCAGCGCACGGCACTCGAGACGGCCCTGGCGAAGTAGAGGAGCAGCCCCGCATGACCCGCTTGATCCTCGCCACCCGCAACTCCGGCAAGATCGTCGAACTCAGGGCGATCCTGGCCGACTCGGGCCTGCCCCACGAACTCGTGGGCACCGACGCCTACCCGGACGTCCCCGACGTCAAGGAGACCGGCGTCACCTTCGCCGAGAACGCCCTGCTGAAGGCCCACGCCCTGGCCCAGGCCACCGGCCTCCCCGCGGTCGCGGACGACTCCGGCCTCTGCGTCGACGTCCTCGGCGGCGCCCCCGGTATCTTCTCGGCCCGCTGGGCCGGCCGCCACGGCGACGACAAGGCCAACCTCGACCTGCTCCTGGCCCAGCTCTCGGACATCGCCGACGACCACCGCGTCGCCCACTTCGCCTGCGCCGCGGCCCTCGCCCTGCCGGACGGCACGGAGCGGGTGGTGGAGGGGCAACTGTGCGGCACCCTGCGCCACGAGCCCGCGGGCACGAACGGCTTCGGCTACGACCCGATCCTCCAGCCCGACGGGGAGACCCGCACCTGCGCGCAACTGACCCCCGAGGAAAAGAACGCGATCAGCCACCGCGGCAAGGCATTTCGCGCCCTGGTACCGGTGGTGCGGGAACTGCTGGGCTGAGCACACAGAAACGGCCTGCGCATCGATCCTTCGATTCGCAGGCCGTTCATGTGCGGCGGAAGGGATTCGAACCCTCAAGCCCGATCAAGGGCCACAGATCCTAAGTCTGCTGCGTCGCCATTGCGCCACCGCCGCTAGCCGTCTGCCATCGTACCGGGAGCCACCCGTCGCCTTCCGCCTCCCCTGCACCAGGTGTTGGTGATCGCATGACAGTTGGGGCACAGTAGGCGCAGATTCTCCCTCCGGTCGTCACTCCGGTCTCCATCGATGTGGTCGACCTCCAGCGTCATGGGGTTCCCGAGCCACTCGGGGCCGACCCCAGAACCTGCGCAGCGTTCCGGTACTCCGATGTCCCGGAGGGCACGACGTAACAGCGCGGTGCCTGTCCGACGCTTCCCGTCATGGTGGACCAGGATGTCCTCGGGGCCTCTGGCGTTGTGGCTCCGCTTGCCACGCCGGTGCCCCTGCCCGAGGAAGTGGGCGGTTGAGATGCCCTCTTCGGCGATCCACTGGCGCAGCAGCGCACGCTGCCAGTGGTTGTCGGGACGATCCAAGCGTTGCAGCACCTCTGTGAGGGATGCCGACTCAGCGATCACCCCACGCAGTTCGTCGTACGTGGGCTGGGGACGCCTGCCGCAGGGGCTGAAGTGCGATACGTCAATGCCGAAGTCGGTGAACCGCTTCATGAGATACCGCCGGAGGCCGGCGTATGGCCGCGTGCCGAGAAGGCCGATGACCTCGTCGATGTCGGAGCACTCTGCGGCGGCTTCCTCCAGCCGCTCACCGGTGTATTGCAGACCGCTGCTCATCGGTCACGTCTGTCACGGATGGTGCCGCGTCCCCGGTATGTGTCCGTTGTGGAATGGCAGTTGGGGCACAGGAGGCGCAGGTTGCCGATGCGGTTGTCGCGCCAATTGCCGTTGATGTGGTCGACCTCCAGCGGCAGTGATTGCCCCTGCCACACCGCCTCGATGCCGCACAGGACGCAGCGCTCTTCCAGGCCATGAGCGAGCAGCGCTCGTTTGAGGCGGTCGCTCGGGACTCGCCGGGCTTGAGTGTCCCGCAGTTCGACGAGCACGGCGCCTGGAGTCCGACGGGGCCTGGCGTCGCCACCTCGCGTCGGCACCTGAAAGTGCGAGGTGTCGAGACCGTACGCCGTGACACGTCGGCTGATGTGCGTGTGCTGCCCTCCGACGATCTCCAACCCGAGATGGCGCAGTACCTCGCACATGTTCGTCGACGCCGAGACTGCTGCTTGGAGTACTTCCCTGGTCCACCGCACACCCTCCCGCTCGAAGTGCGACGTATCCACGCCCAGTTTCCTCATCCGTTCCCGGATGTAGTGCCTCGTCGAACTTCCTGGATCCACCCCCAACCGCTCCAACGCTTCCGACAACGTCCGCGACGTCCGCGCCGCCTCCTCCAGCCGTTCTCTGGTGTACGGACTGGCACCCATCGAATCCCCTCCGATTCCGGCCGCGCGTTCGTGGCCTCGCACGGAGTAACGAACCGGTTATCGGACAGTCACGTACGGGATGCGGAGCGGCCCGCACCGGGCACCCCGGTGCGGGCCGTACAAGTGGCGGGAGCGGCCCTCAGATCCCCAAGTCCTTGATGATCTTGGCCACGTGGCCCGTGGCCTTCACGTTGTAGAGGGCTCGTTCGACCTTGCCCTCCTCGTCGACGACGATCGTGGAGCGGATGACGCCGACGACGGTCTTGCCGTAGAGCTTCTTCTCGCCGAAGGCGCCGTAGGACTCCAGGACCTTCTTCTCCGGGTCGGCGAGCAGCGTGACCTTCAGGGACTCCTTGTCGCGGAACTTCGCGAGCTTCTCCGGCTTGTCGGGGGAGATGCCGATCACGTCGTACCCCGCGCCCGCCAGCAGGTCCAGGTTGTCGGTGAAGTCGCAGGCCTGCTTGGTGCAGCCGGGGGTGAGGGCGGCCGGGTAGAAGTAGACGACGACCTTCCGGCCCTTGTGGTCGGCCAGCGACACCTCCTTGCCGTCGGCGTCGGGGAGGGCGAAGGCGGGGGCCACGTCCCCGGGCTGGAGTCGCTCGGTCATGGAAGCTCGTCTCCTCGTGCGTGCGCAGCGTGCGTGCGGATACCGTGTCGCTCCGAGGGTAACCGGGGGTGCTGGCAGTGCGGTCGGAGCGAGAACTGACAGACTGTCCCGAACAGGCATCAGTTGACTTCGGAGGCGGCACGGTGGCGGACACCGCGGACACCAGAACCCCGGCTGAGATCGAGGCGGACATCAGGCGCCGCCGCGAGGTGCTGGCCGAGACGCTCGACGAGATCGGGGTGCGCGTGCACCCGAAGACCATCGTCGGGGACGCGAAGGCCAAGGTCGCCTCCAACATCGACCACACGCTCGGGCGGGCCTACGTGCAGGTCAACCGGGTGGTGAGCGATGTGCGGGCGCAGTTCGTGGACGAGGAGGGCGCCCCGCGCCTGGAGCGGGTCGTACCGGTCGCGCTCGTCGCCGTCGGCCTGGTCGGACTGCTCGCTATGGGCGCCCGCCGGCGTCGCCGCTGAGCGGCACGACGCCCCACCGCGTGACGACGTGCCGAAGGCAGGTAGGTTCGAGGCGTGAGCGCCAAGAGAAATGAGCACAGCAGCCAGCACGACAAGCTGCCCATCCGGATGCTGCACGACCGGGTGCTCGTCCGGCAGGACACGAGCGAGGGCGAGCGGCGTTCGGGCGGTGGCATCCTGATTCCCGCGACCGCGGCGGTGGGACGCCGGCTGGCCTGGGCCGAGGTCGTCGCGGTGGGGCAGAACGTGCGGACCGTCGAGCCGGGGGACCGGGTGTTGTTCGATCCGGAGGACCGTGCCGAGGTCGAGGTGCGCGGGGTCGCGTACGTGCTCATGCGCGAGCGTGATCTGCACGCGGTGGCCGCGGACCGGTTCGAGGGTTCGGAGGACTCCACCGGCCTGTATCTGTAGCGGTTCGGGACGTCCTGGGACGTCCCGCGCGACGTTGTGACGACGGCTTCGGAAGGCCGACCGCCGAGGGGCTGGTGACCATGGTCACCAGCCCCTTTGTCGTTCCTTTGCTAGCCTCGGGTCCAACCCGACGAGACGCGCCGTACCGGGATGAACGCAAAGACGACGCACGCCCGTTCATGTCCTGACGTCGTCCCGGAGGTGCCTGTCATGGCCTGGGTCCTGCTCATTCTCGCCGGTCTGCTGGAGGTGGGCTGGTCGATCGGGATGAAGTTCACCGACGGCTTCACCCGCCCCCTGCCCAGCGTGCTCACCGGCGCAGGGATCGTGACCAGCATGGTTCTGCTGTCGTACGCCGCCCGCTCCCTGCCCATCGGCACCGCCTACGGCGTGTGGGTGGGCATCGGGGCGGCCGGTGCGGCGGTGATCGGCATGGTGGTGCTGGGGGAGCCGGCGACCGCCGCCCGGATCTTCTTCGTGTGTCTGCTGCTGGTGGCCGTGGTGGGACTCAAGGTCACGTCCGGTCACTGAACACGCCTTGCAGGCCGGTGCCGGTGCCGCCGTCGCCGGGGGCACCGGCACCCGCGTTCCCGCCCGCGTTGCCCGGGGTGCCGGCGTTGCCTCCGCCGGGCGAGGCTCCCGGGCCGCCCGGCGGGGTGCCTCCGACGTCCCCGGAGCCCGGGTCGGTGGGGCCGCCCGGCGGGGTGCCGGCGTCGGCCCCGCCGGTGGTGGGGTCGCCGCCGCCGGTGTCACCCGTGCCGCCGTCGCCCTGTCCCTGGTCCTGGCCCTGGTCCTGTCCCGGGTCCTGGCCGCCGGGGTCGGCCGTGCCGCTGTCGTCCTGCCCGCCGTCGCCCGGGTTCTCGTCGGGCTCCGAGGGCGGCGGCTGGATCTGGTCGGCGCCCGGCTGGAGTTGGAGGTCGAAGTCGGTGACCAGGGTGTTCTTCAGGGCGTCCCCGGTGTACTGCGCCCAGATCTGGGCGGGCGGCCCGCCGCCGTTGACACGGGCCAGCCCCATGGCGTCGTAGAGCGGCTTGTGATGGGCGGTGACCGGGTCCTGGCCCATGACCGAGACGACGGTGGCGAGTTCGGGCGTGTAGCCGGCGAACAAGGCCGCGGTGTCCTCCTCGGCGGTGCCGGTCTTGCCGGCGGCGGGCCGGCCGGCGGCCTGGGCGGCGGTGGCGGTGCCGTTCTGCACGACGCTGCGCAGTATCGAGGTGGTGGTGTCGGCGGCCTCACGGGTGATCGCCTGGATCTCGGTGCGCTTGGGCAGTTCGACGGTGTCGGTGCCGTCCTTGGTGATCTTCTTGATCATCGTGTACGGGGCGTGCTTGCCGTGGTTGGCGAGTGTGGCGTAGGCGTCGGCCATGTCGACGACGCTGGCGGTGGCCACTCCGAGCGCGATGGACGGGGAGGGGGTCAGGGACGGGGTGTCGGCCGACAGGCCGAGGGCGATGGCGGTGTCCCTGACCTTGTCGGAGCCGACGTCGGCGGCCATCTGCGCGTACACCGCGTTGACGGACTTGTCCGTGGCCTCGCGGACGGTGATGTTGCCGTAGGACCGCTGGTCCTCGTTCTCGGGGGCGTAGGAGCCGCTCCAGCCCTGGACGGGGCGCTTGTTGGTGCCGTCGTAGTAGGTGTTCGGGGTGATCGTGCGGCCGTCCTGGGTCGCGGAGCCGTTCTGGACGGCGGAGGTGAACACGAACGGCTTGAAGGTGGAGCCCACCTGGAAGTCCCGGCGGGTGGCGTTGTTCGTGTACTGCTTGACGTAGTCGATGCCGCCGTACATGGCGACGAGCTCGCCGGTCTTCGGGTCGATGGAGGCGGCGCCGGCCCGGACGTAGGTGTCGACCTTGCGGTTCTTCCGGTCGAGCTTGCTCATCACCTGGTCGTCCACGGCCTTGACCAGGGCGTCCTGCTTCTTCTTCTCCAGGGTGGTGGTGATCTGGTAGCCGCCCGCGGAGAGCTGGTCCTCGTTCAGGATCTTGTGCTCGGCCAGGTACTCCTTGACCGCGCGGACGATGTAGCCGCGCTGCCCGGACATGCCCGTGGGGACGGTGGCCTCCTTGGGCATCGGGAACTTCATGCCGGCCCGCTGCGAGGCGCTCAGCCAGCCCTTCTTGACCATGCCGTTCAGGACGTAGTTCCAGCGGGCCAGGGCGACGGACTTGTTCTCCGGGTGGGCGACGACGTCGAACTCGCTGGGCGCGTTGACCAGTGCGGCCAGGTAGGCGGCGCGGGCCGGGTCGAGGTCCTGGGCCTTGACGCCGTAGTACGCCTGGGCGGCGGCCTGGATGCCGTAGGCGTTGCGGCCGAAGTAGCTGGTGTTGAGGTAGCCCTCGAGGATGTCGTTCTTGGACTCGGTGCGGTCCAGCTTGATCGCGATGAAGAACTCCTTCACCTTGCGGGTGACGGTCTGCTCCTGGCCCAGGTAGTAGTTCTTCACGTACTGCTGGGTGATCGTCGAACCGGACTGCTTGCCCTTGCCGAGGGCGGTGTTCCAGCCGGCCCGCAGCATCGCCTTGGGGTCGATGGCGGACTCGGTGTAGAAGTCGCGGTCCTCGGCGGCGAGCACGGCGTGCTGGGCGTCCTTGGAGACCTGGGAGAGCGTGACGTTCTCCCGGTTGATCTCGCCGTCCCGGGCGATCTCGGAGCCGTCGGCGTACAGGTAGACGTTGGCCTGCTTGACGGCCATGGCGTTGGCGGGCGGGATCTGCACCAGCGAGTAGCCGATGAGGAACGCGCCGATGACCAGCAGCATGGCGGTGAGGAAGCCGCCGAGCACCATCCGCCAGGTCGGCACGGCACGGCGCCAGCCGGTGCGCCGGGGCCGTCCGGCCTTTCCGCCGCCCGTCCCGTTCTCCGCCTCGCTCCCTGGACCGCTCTCCGCTTCGCCCCCGGTCTCGGGTGCCGCCGGTGGCTGGTGGTCGGCCACGCCCTGGTTCGGCTGCTGCGGCTCGTCACTCATGTCGTGCTCGGACTCCTGTTTCCCGTCGTACGTCCCCGTACGTGTCACGGCGTACGTCCCCGTACGCCGTCATGCGCCTTCGGCGCCCCCAGGTGAAGACTCTCGCAGCAACCGTTCCGTTCCCGGTCCCGGGCATTTGTCCGGGCCGGAAAATGCGTGGCATGTCACGCCCGGCACGCATTAGGCTCCCGCGCTTTCGGTGTCGTGGCCTGGGAGGCGGTGTACGTGGGCGCAGGACGGTTGTACGCGGCCGTCGCGGCGGGGGGATTCAGACGGTACGCGACGTATCGGGCGGCGACGGCGGCCGGGGTGTTCACCAATACGGCATTCGGGCTGATCCTGGTGTACACGTACCTCGCGCTGTGGGATGTCCGACCGCACCTGGGCGGATACGACCAGGCGCAGGCCGTGACGTACGTGTGGCTGGGGCAGGCGTTCCTGGCGGCCCTCGCGATCGGCGGGGGCGGCGTCGAGGACGAGCTGATGGAACGCATCCGAACGGGTGACATCGCCGTCGACCTGTACCGGCCGGCCGACCTCCAGCTGTGGTGGCTGTCGGCCGACGCGGGCCGGGCGATGTTCCAGCTGCTGGGCCGCGGGGTGCTGCCCTTCGTGTTCGGGGCGCTGTTCTTCCCGGTGGCCCTGCCGTCGGACCCGCTGGTCTGGGCGGCGTTCCTCGGGGCGGTGCCGCTGGCGCTGCTGGTGGGCTTCGGGATCCGCTTCCTGGTGGCGCTGAGCGCGTTCTGGCTGCTGGACGGCGCGGGCGTGGCGCAGATGGCCTGGCTGGCCGGGTACTTCTGTTCGGGGATGCTGCTGCCGCTGAACGTCTTCCCGGGCGCGCTGGGCGAGGTGGTCCGGGCGCTGCCGTGGTCGTCGCTGCTCCAGGCCCCCGCCGACATCCTGCTGGGGCACGCGGACCCGCTGGGCACGTACGTGTTCCAGGGGGCGTGGGCGGTGGCGCTGCTGGCGGCGGGGCGGCTGGTGCAGTCGGCGGCGACGCGGCGGGTGGTGGTGCAGGGTGGCTGAGTCCACCGCGGGCCCGGCCGGCAACCGGCTGGTGGAGGGGCTGCGCGCCTACCGCCTGATCGCCGCGATGTGGATCCGCTCCACGATGGCCTACCGCGCCTCCTTCGTCATGACCACCGCCGGGAGCTTCGTGGCGACCGGGCTGGACTTCGTGACGATCCTGCTGATGTTCTCCCGCGTCGACGCGCTCGGCGGCTACGCGCTGCCGGAGATCGCCTTCCTGTACGGGCTGTCCGCCACCGCCTTCGGGCTCGCCGATCTGGCGATCGGCTCCATGGACCGGCTGGGGCGGCGGGTGCGCGACGGCACGCTCGACACGCTGCTGGTCCGGCCGGCGCCGGTGCTCGCGCAGGTGGCCGCCGACCGGTTCGCGCTGCGTCGGCTGGGCCGGGTGACGCAGGGGGTGCTGGTGCTGGGCTGGGCGATGTCACGGCTGGACGTCGACTGGACGCCGCTGAAGCTGCTGCTGATGCCGGTGATGGTGGTGAGCGGCTGCGCGATCTTCTGCGCGGTGTTCGTGGCGGGGGCGGCCTTCCAGTTCGTGGCGCAGGACGCCTCGGAGGTGCAGAACGCGTTCACCTACGGGGGCACCACGCTGCTCCAGTACCCGCCGACGGTGTTCGCCAAGGAGCTGGTGCGCGGGGTGACGTTCGTCCTGCCGCTGGCCTTCGTCAACTGGCTGCCGGCGCTGTACGTGCTGGGGCGGCCGTATCCGCTCGACCTGCCCCGGTGGACGGCGTTCGCGCCGCCGCTGGTCGCGGTGGCGTGCTGCGCGCTGGCGGGGGCGGCCTGGCGGGTGGGGCTGCGGTCGTATCGGAGCACCGGGAACTGACGGGAACTGACGGGAACTGATGGGAACTGACGGGATCCAAAGGGGCGAAGGGGAGAAGGGGCGTACAGGGCGCATGGCGATGACGGTGGACGGTGTGGAGGGCAGGGACGGTGTGGGCGGCGCGGACAGCGAGGACGGCGCGGGCGGTGGTCTCATCGAACTCGACCGGGTCGAGAAGGTCTTCGACGTGCGGAAGAAGACCGGGTTCCTGAGGCGCGAGCGGCGGCAGGTGCGGGCGGTCGACTCGATCTCCTTCAGCGTGGCGCGCGGGGAGATGGTCGGCTACATCGGCCCGAACGGCGCGGGCAAGTCGACGACGATCAAGATGCTCACCGGCATCCTGACGCCCAGCGGCGGCCGGCTGCGGGTCGCCGGCATCGACCCCTCCCGCGAGCGGACCCGGCTCGCCCGGCGCATCGGCGTGGTGTTCGGGCAGCGGACGACCCTGTGGTGGGACCTGCCGCTGATCGACTCCTACCGGCTGATGCACCGCATGTACCGGATCCCCGACGGCCGTTACCGCGACAACCTCGACCGTTGTGTCGAACTCCTCGAACTCGGCGAGCTGTTGGACGTCCCCGTGCGGCAGCTCTCGCTGGGCCAGCGGATGCGCGGCGACATCGCGGCGGCCCTGCTGCACGACCCGGAGGTCCTCTACCTGGACGAGCCGACCATCGGCCTGGACGTCATCAGCAAGGCCAAGGTCCGTGGGTTCCTGCGCGACCTGAACACCGAACGCGGTACGACGGTGCTGCTGACCACGCACGACCTCCAGGACATCGAGCAGCTGTGCTCGCGGGTGATGGTCATCGACCACGGGCGCCTGATGTACGACGGCCCCCTCACCGGCCTGCGCGAGGCGGGCGAGAGCGAACGCACCCTGGTGGTCGACCTGGAGCGAGAGCTGCCGCCGATCGAGCTGCCGTCCGCGCGCGTGGTGCGGGTCGAGGGGCCCCGGCAGTGGCTGGCCTTCCCGGCGGCCGAGTCGGCGGCGCCCCTGGTGGCGCGGATCGCGGCGGAGTACCCGCTGGTGGACCTGTCGGTGCGGGAGCCCGACATCGAGGCGGTCATCGCGAGGATGTACGCCGAGAAAGCGGTCTCGTAGGCTGCTGCCATGACGGAGGACCTGCCGGAGCTTCGCGCTTCCGACGCCGATCGTGAACGAGTCGTCGAACATCTGCGGGACGCCCTCGCCGAGGGGCGGCTCGACATGACCGAGTTCGAGGAGCGACTGGAGGCGGCGTACCAGGCGCGCACGTACGGCGAACTCGCGCCGCTCACCCGGGACCTGCCCGTGCCCGGGGTGGTCGCCCCGGCGGTGAACATGGTCAAGCAGCCGGCGCGGGACGGCAGTTGGGCGTCGCGGGTGGTCGGCGGCGAGGGGTCCTCGTCGTGGGCCGTCGCCATCATGGGCGGGTTCGAGCGCAAGGGGCGCTGGACCGTGCCCAAGCGGTTCAACTGCTTCACCTTCTGGGGCGGCGGCGGCATCGACCTGCGCGACGCCAACTTCGCCGACCACGAGGTCGTGATCAACTGCGTGGCGATCATGGGCGGTATGGATGTGATCGTGCCGCCCGGCGTCGAGGTGGTGGTGCGCGGCATCGGCATCATGGGTGGCTTCGACCACCGCGAGGACGGCGTGCACGGCGAGCCGGGCGCCCCGCGCGTGATCGTGACCGGTGTGGCCTTCTGGGGCGGCGTGGGCGTCAGACGGAAGATCACCGAGGAGGAACGGCGCCGCCTGAAGGAGCAGCGCCGCCGGGAGAGGCTGGAGCGCAGGGAGGAACGCCGCAGGCTCGAGTAGCCGCGGCACCCCACCGCGGCGCGCCCTACAGCTGTGCCTGCCCCGCCTTCTTCAGCAGCTTCAGCTCGAACACCTCGGCCATCTCGCGGTATCCGAGGTCACTGGGGTGCAGATGGTCCCCGGAGTCGTAGTCGCCCCGCAGCCGCCGCGGAGCGTAGGGGTCCCGCAGCGCCCTGTCGAAGTCGACCACCGCGTCGAACACCTGCCCGCCGCGGATCTCCGCGTTGACCTGCTGCCGTACCGCGTCCCGGGCGGGCGTGTACCCGCGGTGTCCCTCGAACGGCATCAGCGTCGCCCCGACGACCTTCAGCCCGCGCGCGTGCGCCCGCGTCACCAGCGTGCGCAGCCCGCCGGTGATCCGCTGCGGGTCGGCGAGTCGCGGATCGCGCAGGATGTCGTTGATGCCGAGGTCGATGACGACGACCTTGGCACCGGCCCGCTCCAGCACGTCCCGCTCGAACCGGCTCAGCCCGCTGGGGTTGTCCGAGGGCCGCCCGAGCCCGTCGGACAGCACCTGGTTGCCGCTGATGCCCTCGTTGACGACGCTGTAGCGCGGCACGTCCCGGCCGTCCTCGACCGCCGCCCACAGCCGGCCGGACAGGACGTCGGTCCAGCGGCGGTCGGCGCCGACGGTGGCGGTGACGCCGTCGGTGATCGAGTCGCCGAGGACGACGACCGTCCCCTGGGCCTCGTCGCTCAGCACGTCCAGCGAGGTCAGATGGCGCCAGACGCTCGTCCGCTCCGTGTACGGCGTTCCGGTCACGTCCTCGGTGCGGTCGCCCTGGGCGACGTAGGAGATCTGGCGGGCGTGCGGGTGGTAGGTGACCGGGCCCGACGAGGTGGGGGAGTAGGTGGTGACCAGGACGTCGCCGCCCCGCGGTACGGCGATGCGCACGGAGTCGCTCGTCACCTGCCCGCCGGCCGGTACGACGACCGAGCGGGCGCCGGCGAAGGTGAGCCGCCGCATGGTGCGCGTGGCGGCGGCCGCGGTGGCGTCACCGGCGGCGACGGCGATCGAGGCGTGGGTGACGTTGAGCGGCGCCCGGCCGTAGAGATTGGACAGCGTGATCCGGGCACTCGTCCCGGCGACGCTCGTGTGCACGACGTTGCGCACCGAGCGGCCCGCCATGCCGTTGGTCGCCGTGCCGGGTTCGGCGGCGGCCGGTGAGGTGGCCCAGGTGGCGACCCAGGTGCCGGAGGAGGCCGGAGCGGCGGAATGGCCCGGCGCACGGCCGGCGGCCGGGGCGTCGGCCAGGCGGCCGGTGCCGGAGGCGATCCCGGCGTAGATGGCGGCGGAGACGACGACGATCAGTGCGACGATCGCGGTCAGCAGGGCGTAACCGTGGCGTCTGGTCATGCGGGCGATGCTCTCCTCGGGCGACGCCGGCCGGAGCCCCGGGACTCCGCTCTGATGGGCACATGGTGGGCCATGAGCCCGGGGAGAATCGGCAGGATCCTGCCGAACCCCCCTCCGGACAGACGCCGGGAACTCTTGTTCCGTTCCGGGAGTCGGTCAGGAAGGGACAATTGTCTGCGGGATCACCGAACGGGTGGAGTGGATGGAACAGACGACGCAGGCCGGCCGGGGAACGGGGGACGCCGTCTCCCAGCGCGCGATGACCGTGTTCAGCCCCGCCGACGAGGAGCGGCGCCGCGGGGTGCGCCGCATGAAGCTGACCGCCACCGGGCTGCTGCTGTTCGTCGCCGTGGTGTACGTGCTCGCCAAGTGGGGCGAGAACGCGGGCGCCGGCACCTGGACGGCGTACGTCGCCGCGGCCGCCGAGGCCGGCATGGTCGGCGCGCTCGCCGACTGGTTCGCGGTCACCGCCCTCTTCCGCCATCCCCTCGGCCTGCCCATCCCGCACACCGCGATCATCCCGACCAAGAAGGACCAGCTCGGCATCTCACTGGGCGAGTTCGTCGGCGAGAACTTCCTCTCCGAGGACGTCGTACGGCAGCGGCTGCGTGCCGTCGGCATCGGCAGCCGCCTCGGCGCCTGGCTCGCCCAGCCGGAGCACGCGGACCGGGTGACCGCGGAACTGGCCACCGCGCTGCGCGGCGCCCTGACCGTGCTGCGCGACTCCGACATCCAGGCCGTCGTCGGCGAGGCGATCACCCGCAGAGCCAACTCGCAGGAGATCGCGCCCGGCATCGGCAAGCTGCTGGAGAAGGTCGTCGCCGACGGCGGCCACAAACGGGTCGTCGACCTGGTCGTCTCCCGTGCGCACGACTGGCTGGTGCTGCACAGCGACTCCGTGATGGACGCCGTGCAGGGCGGCGCGCCCGGCTGGACGCCGAGGTTCGTCGACAGGAAGGTCGGCGAGCGGGTCTACAAGGAGCTGCTGCGCTTCATCACCGAGATGCGGGACATGCCCTCGCACCCGGCGCGCGGCGCGCTCGACCGCTTCCTCACCGACTTCGCCTCCGACCTCCAGTCCGACACGGACACGCGCGCGCGTATCGAGCGGCTCAAGGGCGAGGTGCTGCGCCGCGGCGAGGTGCAGGACCTGATCGCCTCCGCCTGGACGGCCGTACGGTCCATGATCGTCGCGGCGGCCGAGGACGAGCGCAGCGAGCTGCGCCTGCGGGTCCGTGCCTCGCTGCTGTCCCTGGGCGCCCGGATGGCCGAGGACTCCAAGACGCAGGGCAAGGTCGACTCCTGGGTCGAGGGCGCGGCGGTCTACGTGGTGACGACCTACCGCAAGGAGATCACCTCCCTGATCACCGACACCGTGGCCGGCTGGGACGCCGAGCACACCACCCGCAAGATCGAGGCCCACATCGGCCGCGACCTCCAGTTCATCCGCATCAACGGCACGGTGGTGGGGTCGTTGGCGGGAGTGGTGATCTATGCGGTGACGCGGGCCATGGGGGCGTAGGGCCTCGGTGACGGACGGGACGGGGCCTCCGGGCCCTGTCGTCGCATTCCCGCCTGTCGCGTCGGGTCCGGGCTTGGGCCGGTCGGCCGTCACCGGGGCGTGATCCACGCGGTTCGGGGGAACTCGCATGGCGTTCCGCTCGTCGTGGAGGGAGCCCATGGCCACCGCCGAGGCCGAGACCGGCCGTACCGTGACCACCGCCATTCCCGCCCGCCTGGACCGCCTTCCGTGGTCGCGCTGGCACTGGACGATCGTCGTCGGTCTCGGCACCGTGTGGATCCTCGACGGTCTCGAGGTCACGGTCGTCGGCAACATCGCCAGCCGTCTGTCCGAGCCCGGCAGCGGCCTGTCGATCAGCTCCGCACAGGTCACGGGCACCGCGGCCGCCCTCTATGTGGCGGGCGCCTGCGTCGGGGCCCTCTTCTGGGGCCGCCTGACCGACCGCTACGGCCGCAAGAAGCTCTTCATGATCACCCTCGCGGTGTATCTGGCGGCCACCGCCCTGACCTCGGTCTCCTTCGAGGCCTGGTGGTTCTTCCTCTTCCGCTTTCTGACCGGCTTCGGCATCGGCGGCGAGTACGCGGCCATCAACTCCGCGATCGACGAACTGATCCCCGCCGCGTACCGCGGGCGCGTCGACCTGATCATCAACGGCAGCTTCTGGGTGGGCGCCGTCGGCGGTTCCCTGCTGTCGATCCTCGCCCTGAACACCGGCATCCTGGCCGCCGACGTGGGCTGGCGGCTGACGTTCGCGCTCGGCGCCGTCCTCGCCCTGGTGATCCTTCTCGTCCGCAGGCACGTCCCGGAGAGCCCGCGCTGGCTGCTGATCCACGGCAGGGACCGGGAGGCGGAGGAGGTGGTGACCGATATCGAAGACCGGATCGAAACCGAGCGGGGCGAGCCGCTGCCCGAGCCGCGCGGCGAGATCACGATCCACCAGCGCCGCAGCGTGAGCTTCGTCGAGATCGCTCGCACGGTCTTCGCCGACTACCGCAGGCGCGCCGTCCTCGGCTTCTCCCTCTTCATCGGCCAGGCCTTCCTCTACAACGCCATCACCTTCGGCTTCGGCGCGATCCTCACCAAGTTCTTCCACGTCCCCTCGGACCACACCGGCTACTACTTCGCCGTCATCGCGGCGGGCAACTTCCTGGGTCCGCTGCTGCTGGGCCGCCTCTTCGACACGGCCGGCCGCCGGGTGATGATCTCCTCCACCTACCTGCTGTCCGGCCTGCTCCTGTTCGGCACGGCCTGGCTGTTCGGCCGCAGCACGCTGAGCGCCGGCACGCTGACGGCCTGCTGGTGCGTGGTCCTGTTCTTCGCCTCGGCCGGCGCCTCCAGCGCCTACCTGACCGTCTCCGAGATCTTCCCGATGGAGACCCGGGCGATGTCCATCGCCTTCTTCTACGCCCTCGGCACCGCGGCCGGCGGTATCAGCGGCCCGCTCCTCTTCGCCGACCTCACCAGCACCGGCAGGATCGGCGACACGGTCCTCGCCTTCCAGATCGGCGCCGCCCTGATGTGCGCGGCGGGCCTGGTCGCCGCCTTCCTCGCGGTCAAGGCCGAACGCCGCTCCCTGGAGGACATCGCCACACCGCTGACGGCGGTGCAGGCACCGGAGGCGGAGGCGTTGCCCTAGCTCTCGTTCGGGCGGGTCGCACAACCCCAGGCTGTCACCACGTCCTGAAGGAACCAGCCATGTCGAACTTCACCCCGTACCTGGAGCGCAACCGGACTTTCGCGGCCTCAGGTGCCCAGGCCGACGTCCCCCAGGTCCCGTTCATCCCCTTCAAGCAGCTGTACCTGATCATCTGCATCGATCCGCGCGTGGAGCCCGCGGCGGTGCTGGGCGTCCGGCTTGGAGAAGCGATCGTCGCACGTAACGTCGGCGGCCGCGTGACGCCGGCGGTCATCAAGGACCTCGCCTGGATCGTGCACCTGCACGAGAACAAGACCCCCGACGCGGACTGGTTCGAGATCGCCGTCATCCACCACACCGACTGCGGCTCGGGACTGCTCGCCGACGACGATCTGCGCGCCGGCTACGCCGCCCGCGGCGGCTGGGACGAACAGACCTCCTTGGAGATGGCCGTCCTGGAGCCGTCCAAGACGGTCCAGAAGGACATCGCCAGGCTGCGCTCGGCACCCGAACTCGCGTCGGCCATCGGCGACATCAAAATCGGCGGCTACGCCTACGACCTCGGGACAGGGGTGATCACCACCGTCGTGCAGCCCGGCTGAGCGGGACACGGTCGGCCCCGGCAGACCCGGTCCGGCGGCGAGACGGAGGCAGCTGCGTCCGACAGACCGGTTCCCGGCCGTCCGGCACCCGCTCGAAGGATCTCTGACTCAGGACATCAGCCGTGACAGCCTCTTACCGCCACGCGGGACGGAAGCTCGTGGACTTGCACAACCCTTTGCCGAGGTGCGTGGTCATGAATGCATCACGTTGATAACTGATGTCACCGAGGTGAACATGAAGTTCCGTCGTTCTCTGACTCTCGCGGCGGCGACGGCCGCCATGGCCCCGGCCGTACTTCTCACAGCGCCGGGCGCGTATGCGACGGATGACGCCTCACCCGCGAGCGCGACGACGGTCACCGCCGTCGCCGAGGACGATTCCTCTTCGACCGAGGGGGACTCGACCCCGCCCACGGGCGACTCGACCCCGTCCGACGACGCGAACGACAGCACCGGTCCCGGTGGGCCGGGCTCCGTCGGGGACAGCGGTGAGAAGGCCGGTACCGGTACCGGCGCGGACGGTTCGGCCGGCGAAGGCCAGGGCGGCTCGGCCGGTGAGGACGAGGCAGGCAAGGGCAGGGAGAACGCTGCCGAGGACCCCTCCAAGCCCGGCTCGGACGGCCCGAAGGGCGAGGACGAGCCAACCGGTAACTGGTGCGGTCCCTACCACAGCAACAACAAGCTGTTCATCCCCGTGGGGCGCGATTTTCCCCATACGGTCGTCGCCGGCAGCGGGTTCCACCCCTTCACGCTCCACGTGATCAACGACAGCGACCATGACATCAAGAGCCTCGAACTCGGCATCAGCACCAGGACATACGACTTTGAGACCCGTAAGTCCGCGTACAAGTACCTCGCCTTCCAGTACAAGCACCCGGCCGCTGGGACGTGGGCGGACGTCGACCTGGGCCAGTGGGGGAGCCAGTGGAGCGCCGGCCGCTTCGTCACCGTTGATGTCGCGGCCCACGAGTCCCTGACCGTCGACATGCGCATGAGCGTGGCCGGCGACGCGCCGGCCGGAATCGGCGAGGTCGATACCTCTGGCTGGTACACCGACGACGACGGCAACTCCTGCTCCTCCTATACGGACATCACCTCCGAGTTCAACATCGACGCGGCCGGTACCGACACAGGCAACCCGCCGGAGACCGAACCCGGGACCGAGCCCGGGACCAAATCCGGGACCGAGCCCCAGGGCGGCAGGAACGAGAACACGCCGACGCCCACCGCCACCGTCACCAACGGGACGAACTCGAACGGCCACTTGGCCCAGACCGGCGCCGGTTCCGCCCTCCCTGCCATCGCCCTGGCCGGCGGCCTCGCGGTCTGCGCCGGTGTCGGCGCGGTCTACGTAGTCCGCCGACGCAAGGCCACGGGCGCCGGCACCACAGCCTGACGCACGACGAGGCGGCCGCACCGGCCTCATCGAAGGAACCGGTCGGCCGTCTCGGCGCCGTAGGGTCAGCCGCCGTAGAAGTACCGCGTGCCCTTCTCGATGAAGTGGGACGCGTAGACCCGGCCGAAGACGGGCTTGCCGCGGTACATGCCCACATGGCCCCGCCCGCTGTCGACCACCACCGGCCGGGCCATGCAGGCGAACTTGTTGCGCTGCTGCTCCTCCGCCCACAGCACGGCGGCCGGATCGACGTTCTCGCTGACCAGGACGGGGAAGGCGCCGACCCCGGTCTGGAGGCCCACGGGCAGCCCGCCCTTGGTGTCCTTGGCGTACTTCAGGACCCCGTAGGTGAAGTCCCTGATGGTGCCCACCGTGATCTCGGGGACCGCCGCGGCCACCGTGAACAGGTGCAGATTCGTGGCCACCCAGAGCATCCGGAAGTCGGAACGGCGTCCCACGAGGACGGGCATCCCGTGCCAGTCCTCCCACCGGGTGCCGCAACCGTCGGCCCGCAGCCGGCCCTCCAGGCCGGCGAGGTAGGCCCCCGCCCCCGACTGCTGCTGCCCGAACTCCTGTTCATACATGAGCGGGATCCTATGCCCGCCGTGGCGTCGTCCGTCAGGCTCCCGTCGTCGAGCCCGGCCTGACGATCATCAGGACCGTCACGGCGGCCCACAACAGGTTGAACTGGCCGGTGAACATGGCGAGTCGAACGGTGGCCCTGGGGCTCAGGGTGGGGGCGGCGGTCGTGGGGGCGGTGACGGTGGTGGTGGTCGTCGCGGCGCCGCCGTCCCCGCCGTCAGCGCCGTCGGTGCCCTCTGCCACCCGCCGTTCCTCCAGGGCCTCGGCCATGGCGGTCTGCCGGGGCAGCACCAGCGCGACGAGGACGACGGCGGCGAGCGCGGTGAGGACGATCGACACGATCAGCCAGGTGTCGCCGAGCACGCCCATGTTCTTGGCCGTGGCGAACCCGAACACCGGGACGGCGACCCCGACGACGGCGTAGACCCGGCAGATGCGCAGCAGCAACAGCACGGTCTCCACTGCCCGCGGGTCCTCGGGCGAGGCCAGAGCCCGGCGCGCGGCGGGCGGGAACATGCTGGCGGCTACGGTGACGGGCCCGATGGCGACGATCGCGGCCAGGACGTGCACGGCGAGAAGGAACTTGGTCACGCCTCGACGCTAGACACCGGGCCGATCTTGAAGAAGTGGCGGGAGTGACAGGGATCAACGGATTCCCGCCACCGCCGCCACCACCCCCGGCGCGGACGATCGGCGGCCTTGCCCACCCCCTCCGGGAGGCCGGGCCCAGCGGTGGCCTAGCGGGCGTCCCGCCGGTCGGCCACGGCCCAGGAGGCGAGGGCGACCGCACCCGCGACCGTGAACACGGACGGCCAGGCGCCCACCTTCTTGGCCAGCGGATGCGACCCGGCGAAGGCGGCGACGTAGGCGGCGGTGAGCGCCCCTGCCGCCTTCCCGCCGGCCCGCTGCCGCCACTGCCACGCGGACGCGGCCCCGGCGACCGCCAGTACGGCCCCGCCCCACTCCCGCTTCCCGGTCCACCGGGCCACGCCGTACCCACCGACGAGCCCACTCGCGGCGACCACTGCCGCAGGAACCCTGGCCATCACTGCCTCCCGCTCTCGTAGGACAAACCAGGCTAACCCGCACGTCAGGCGGTGGACTGACGGGGGCCTGCCATCCCCGCCGAATGGTGAGACGCAGGTCACGTCGATCGCCTCGGCGGGTCTGTCACACATCGCGGACCGGGCCCGTCGTAGGTGTGTAAGCGAAAGCAAGCGAAGCAGCACGAACCAGAACGAAGCAGCGCGAACCTTTACAAGGAGCCCAGCATGGAAGCTCGTCTCAACCTCTTCGGCAACGCCCTCGCGGCCACGTTCCTCCGTCAGATCAACGCCGCGGGCAAGACCGTGACGGACTCGCCCCTCCCGGCCTCGACCCAGGAACTGGTGAAGATCCGCGCCAGCCAGATCAACGGCTGCGGCTTCTGCCTCGACATGCACACCAAGGACGCCGCCCACGCCGGCGAGACGGCCGTACGCCTCAACATGGTCGCCGCCTGGCGCGAGGCCAAGGTCTTCACCGAGGCCGAGCGCGCCGCCCTGGAACTGGCGGAGCAGGGCACCCGCATCGCCGACGCCGCGGGCGGTGTCACCGACGAGGCCTGGGCCGACGCCGCCAAGCACTACGACGAGGACCAACTGGCGGCCCTGGTCACCCTCATCGCCATGATCAACACCTACAACCGCCTGAACGTCATCGTCCAGCAGCCCGCGGGCGACTACGAACCGGGCATGTTCGGCTGACCCGGTACCCGGGCCCCCGTCGACTGCGACGGCTCGCCCGTCGACCTCGTCGGCCCGCTCGTCGGCCTCAACGGCCCGCCCGAGGACCCGTCGAGCCGGCCTGAGACCCTTTCCCCATGACCACACCACCAGACGGACTGCCCCGCTACCGGGTCCTGACCGGCCCGGACGACGCCTCGTTCTGCCGCCGCGTGAGCGAGGCGCTCGACCTCGGCTACCGACTCCACGAAGGCCCGGCCCTCACCTTCAACGGCGAGAACGTCATCGTCGCCCAGGCGGTGGTCTGGCCGACGGGGCCGCAGGAGCGGGGATAGGGACGTCCGTGCCCGGGCGAGCCGAGAGTCACGCCCGGGCCGTGCGGCCGGTTCCGGGGCCGGTCAGACGACCACCCCGGCTCTCTTGTACGAACGCAGCAACAGCGCCGCCTCCGCCCCCGTCACTCCGTCCAGTTCCGCGAACACCCGCGTGGTGAAGTCGTGCACGTCCTGGGCCGAGCGGTGGCTGGAGTAGCCGAGAACGTTCGCCCGGCCGGTGGTGATGACCAGGTGCCGTACGTCGGATTCACGGGCCAGGCGGCGTACGGCCGTGTCCAGCGCGCGGTGTTCGACGGAGAGCCGGAAGCGGGCCTCGACGGGGAAGCCGAGCACACCGGGCTCGGTGTGCAGACGCAGGTGCAGCACGTGCGAGTCCATGAGCCGGGCGAGCCTGCGCCGGGCCGTGGTCTCGCTCACGCACAGCTCGCGGGCGAGCCGGGCCATGGGGATGCGCGCGTCCCGCTCGAGCAGAGCCACCAGATGGCGGTCGAGCTCGTCGACGACCAGCGGCTCGGGCAGGGCCCCGCCCTCGGCGACGCGACGGCGGGACGGCGTGGGCTCCTGGCGGTACGGGTCCCAGTCGTTGGCGGTCAGCAGGAGCCGTAGGACCACCGCCGTGTGCACGTCGGTGACACCGGGAATGCCGGCGATCGATCCGTCCACCGTGGTCAGGAGCTGCTCGGGGCCCGGCACGAGGACCTCGGCCAGTACCTCGGGCGAGCCGGTGGCCACGTCCACGGAGCGCGTGTCCGGGCGGCGCGCGAGCGCGAGGGCCACCGCGTGCAACGTCCCGGGCGCGCAGCGCACCGCCAGCTCCACGACCAGTCCCTCGCCCAGGTACTCGGGTACCAGGAACGCCGTGAACCGCACCAGGCCGGAACCGATGAGCCGGTCCAGCCGGCGTGCCACGGTGCGCTCGTGCACCTCGAGGCGGCCCGCCACATCCGCCCAGGCGGCCCTGGGGTCGCGGGCCAGCAGCCGCAGGATGGCGTGGTCCAGCGCGTCCAGAGCCGACGGCGCCGCTTCACCGGGCTTGCCTGAATCCGCCAATGATCACCTCTCACATGCTTGTTTCCACTGAATATCCGGGGAGTCATTGCCGAGACTAAGTCGTTCGGGCGACCTTGAGGGGCACTTTCCGCCAGCCACTTTCCGTGAACAGGTGCGGCTTCCATGAACGACACCCCGATCCTCGCCCCTTCGCCCACGAGAGCCGCCCTCCGCCCGACCCCGGTCGCCGCGGTGATCGTCTCCCTGGTCCTGGTGGAGCTGTCCAGCGGCATCACCCAGGGCTTTCTGGGCCCGCTGCTGAAGGGGCTCACCACCACCCTGCACGTGAGCGTCGCCGAGCTGAACTGGATCAGCATCGCGAACCTGCTCTCCAGTGTCGCCTTCACGCCCATCCTGTCCCGTCTGGGCGATCTGCACGGCCACCGTCGCGTGCTGCGCTGGAACCTGGGCATCGTGCTGACGGGCTCGGTCCTGGTGGGGCTGAGCCGGTCGTTCGGGCTGCTGCTCGCGGGGCAGGTGCTCCAAGGCGCGTTCGCCGGGTTCTTCCCGCTGCTCGTCGGCATCCTGCGCAACCGGCGCACCGCCGCCGAGAGCCGGCGCGGCATCAGCCTCATGGTGGCCGCGCTGGTCGGCGGGCTCGCGCTGGGCACGGTGAGCAGCGGCCTGATCGCGGAGTACGTGGCGGCGCCGACCGCCGCGCTGTGGGTGCCCGCCGCAGCGGTGGGTCTCGCCCTTGCGGTGACCTGGCCGCTGCTGCCGGAGACGGAGGAACGGCCGGGCGGCTCCGCGGACTGGCTCGGCGCCGGGCTGCTGTGCGTGGGGCTCGTCGCCATCACGCTGGGGCTCGGGCAGGGCGGAGCGCCCGGCTGGGAGTGGACCTCGGCGAGGACGCTGAGCTGCCTGGCCGGCGGTGTGCTGGTGACGGCGGTGTGGGTGCTGGCCGAACTGCGGACCGCGGCGCCCGTCATGGACGTACGCCTGTTCCGGCGCCGCAACGTCGTCGTGGTCGCGATCGTCACCCTGACCTTCAGCTCCTGCATGCTCGGTCTGCTGGTCGCCAACCCGGTGTTCCTGAGCACCTCGCGCGCCGAGGCGGGCTACGGGCTCGGGCTCACGCCGCTGGCCACCGCGTTCGCGCTGCTGCCGAACATGCTGGCGCTCGTACTCGGCGCCCTGGTCGCGCCCGCCGTCGCCGCACGGCTCTCCGACCGGCGGACCCTGCTCGCGGGCTCGCTGCTGATGGCTGCCGGAAACCTCGCCGTGTACGTCTCCCACAGCAGCCTCGTGCCCTACCTGACCTGCACCGCCGTCGTCGGTCTCGGCAGCGGGCTGCTCCAGCACTCCACCCGGACCCTCGCCGTCGAGGCCGTACCGCACGACCAGACCTCGATGGGCTCCGGCATCAACGAACTCCTCATCAACGTCGGCGGCTCGCTCGGCGCCGCCGTGGTGCTCTCCGTCTTCGCCGCCGAGACCGCCGCGGGCAGGTCGCTGCCCGCCGTCACCGCCTACACCCACGCCTGGGCGATCTGCGCCGCCGTGTCCCTGGCGGGCGCGCTCGTCTCCCTGCTCTACCGCCGCCCCGCGAAGGAGGCCCAGTGACCAGCGCCCAGCTGAAGGAACGGTGCCGGGACACCGTCACCCGCGCGCAGGACCAGGTCCTCGCGCTCAGCCACAGCCTGCACGCCGATCCGGAACTCGCCTACGAGGAGCACCGGTCCGCCGGGAAGATCGCCGACCTGGCCGAGGGCGCGGGCTTCGCGGTCGAACGAGGCGTGTGCGGACTGCCGACCGCGTTCACCGCGACCGCCGGCTCGGGGGACCTGGTCATCGGGATCTGTGCCGAGTACGACGCGCTGCCCGGCATCGGCCACGCCTGCGGCCACAACGTCAACGGCGCCGCCGCCGTCACCGCCGCCCTCGCGCTCGCCTCCGTCGCCGACGACATCGGCGTCACCGTCAAACTCCTCGGCACACCCGCCGAGGAGTACGGCGGCGGCAAGGCCGACATGCTGCGCGAAGGGGCCTTCGACGACGTGGCGGCGGCGATGATGGCACACGCCGCGCCCACCGACGCCATCGGCATGACCTCGCTCGCCATCAGCAGCTGGAAGGTTACGTACACCGGCCGTACGGCGCACGCGGCGGCGATGCCGCACCGCGGGGTGAACGCCGCCGACGCGATGATGATCGCGCAGGTCGCGATCAGCGCCTACCGGCAGCAGATGACGCCCGGCGCGGTCGTCTCCGGCATCGTCACCTCCGGCGGCGAGGCACCCAACGTCATCCCCGGCCGTACGACGGCGGACTACGACTGCCGCGCCGAGACGATCGAGGAACTGCGGGAGCTCCAGGCCCGGGTGCGTGCCTGTTTCGAGGCGGGGGCACTGGCGGCGGGCGCCGAGCTGGCGCTCGAAACGGTCGGCAACGACTACGCCGATCTGCGGCAGGACCTGGACATGTGCGCGCTGTACCGCGAGGCGGCGGGCGACCTCGGCCGCACCGTGCCGCCGCGCGATCCCCGGCTGCGCGGCGGGTCGACGGACATGGGCAACGTCTCGCAGACCGTGCCGTCCATCCACCCCATGATCGGTTACGACTGCGGCGACGCGATCATGCACAACCCCGATTTCACGCGATACGGCACGACCGCGAGCGCGGACCTCGCCGTCCTGGACGGCGGGCTCGCCATGGCATGGACGGCGCTGGGCCTCGCGACCGACGAGGGGCAGCGGAGCCGGTTGCTGAAGCGGCTTGCGGAGCGCGGCCGTCGCTAGTTTCCGTGGGTATTTCCCTGGCCCGGCGTCAGCCTTTCAGCCCTTCAGGTTCTCAGCCCCTCGGGTCTTCAGGTCTTCAGGCCTTGAGGCGGGGATCGGGCTGCTTCGTGACGGGTGTCGGTGAGGGGACCTGCCGGTAGAAGATGTCGATGTCCACCTCTTCGCCGCCGACGGTCAGGGTGTCCCAGGCACCGCTCGCGAGCAGGGTGCGGACGGTTTCGGGCTTCAGTTTCCGGAGGTGGTCGCGGAGGGCCGCGTCGTCCGGCATGCCCGGGACCCGCGGTGAGAGACGGTCGCGGATCTCCCGCAGCCGTTCCATGAACGCGTCGATGTCCGCCTCGTTCGTCTTGTCCGCCCCGCCGTCCGGAGCCGTGGGTACGGCCGCCTCGATGCTCTGCGCGATCGTGTCCTTGATCGCACAGGTGTCGCCGTGTTCGTCGGTGGTCACCATCGCGTTCCACGCACGGCTCTTGTGCCGGTACTGGAGCATCGACATCGCCGCCTCGTGACGGACGAAGTCGGCGTCGCGGAAGGCCTTCCCCCGCCAGGCGTTGCTGAGGGAGCGCGCGAGCGAAATGGCCGACGCGAGCCCGCTGTTGAGCCCGCGTCCCGGCCAGAAGTGGATCGCGTTGGCGGCGTCCCCGAGCAGGAAGCCGTACGTCCCCGGGGTGGTGGGCGTCGCGGAGTGGAGCCGGGCGGTGAAGCGTGGCCGCTGCACCATGTCCAGGCGGAACCCGGTGACGGCGCTCAGGTTCCCCTCGGTGACGCCGAAGAGGACGAGGCCCTCCAGCACGCGCTTCCACAGGGCCGAACCCTTGACCAGGGCGGGCAGGAACAGCGTGCCGTGCGTCGAGCAGCGGAAGTCCCCTTCCTCGTTGCGGCCCATGAGACAGGGCCGCGAGGCGACACACTGCTCGAACACGTGCCGGACGGGGTCGACCCCGATCACCTCCTGGGCCTCGGCGTCGGTGAGGCGCATGTTCAGGAAGCCCTCGCCGCGCAGGGAGTTCAGAAGGAAGCGGTTCTGCGCCACCGTCAGCAGGACGGCCATGGGGTCCGGCAGGTCGGACTTCACCCGCAGCCCCAGCACGACGTCCTGGACGTGCTGCCCCTTCAGGGAGTAGATCGACGCGTCGGGAGCGCCGAACTTGTCGCTGAGGTGATCCCGGGTCCGTGAGCGGCCGCCCTCGCAGATGGCGAGCACGTGGTCCTTGACCACCGTCTCACGCTGCTCGGTCGCGTCGAAGCGGGTGGGAACGAGCCGGATCCGGTCGGACTTCTCGTTCGCCATCTCCAGGAGTATGTCCTCGACGTAGGCGATCCGGACGTTCCGCGGGCCGTAGCCCTGGACGGAGTCCGGCCCGGCCGGCCACATCTCGGTGTACGCACCGGCGCCGAACAAGCGCTCCTGGACCTTCTCGGGGAGGTTCAGGTACTGGCGGCTCTGGACGGTCACGACCTGCTGCCGCCGGACGTTGCCCTGTGTCTCGTTCTTCCAGACGACCCGCGAGCCGTCCTGGATCCAGCGGCCGTCGTAGACGGTGATGGCCACGCGCCGCCCCATCAGATGCTCCAGCAGCAGGGCGAAGCTCAGCCCCACGGGACCGCCGCCCGAGACGGTGACGTTCAGGACCGGGCCCGGCGCGGCGGCCGCGAGCGGGTTCGGGACATCCGTGATCGTCTCCATCGCCTCGGGGATCTCGAAGCAGAAGACCTCGTCGCCGATCGTGATCTCGTCCCCTGAGGTGAGGACGTGGGACGTCACCTGCCTCCCGTTGACCAGCGTCCCGTTCCGGCTTCCCCGGTCGTACAGGACGTACCGGTCGGCCTCCCGCAGTACTTCCGCGTGCAGACGCGAGGCCCGCCCACTGGCGATCACGACACTGCTGTCACCGCTGCGGCCGAAAGTGACCGGAGCGACGCCGACAGAGAACCGCCGCCCGGCCAGAGGCCCCACACGCCCGGTGATCGAAGCCGGCATGGCCACTCCCCCTTGGATCTGTCCGTACTGGCCGTAAGCCGGTCGTGGCCAGGACACCGACCGACTCGAATCAACAGCTCGGCACAGACAGGCGTGTTCCCCCCAGGCCCGTTGCCCCAGCCCCCCAACAGGTGGGTTCCAGGTTCGCGCCACGGTCGCCCCCGCGCAAGGCCGTAGGACGGGAAGTTGCAGATCAGGTGTGGTGTGGCGGGAGGGGCGCGGGGGACTCAGGGGGCAGATTGGAAGAGGAAGAGGCCGCGCCGCGTGGGCGAGGCCCTGACGGCCTCGGCTCGGTTCGGCGACTGCCGGCCCCGAGCGGCCGGGCAGCCGACCGAGGGCAGGCGGGGGTGCCCGGTCCGTTGCGCCGTTACGTCTGCCTCACGGCGTCCGGAGCGGGCTCCGCGTCGCAGTCGGCCGGCGGGTTCAGCAGTTGGGCGATGTCGCGGGCGGCGGCGACGACCTGCTCATTGCTCGCCTCCAGGCCCTGGGCCGCGAAGAAGGCGAGGTTGACGCTGAACAGGGCCATGCGGATGCGCAGTGCCTCCTCCACGGAGGCGTTAGGGCCGGTGAGGGCGTCGAAAAGGGCGGTCAGCCGCTCGAAGACGTTCTCCCGGCCGGGATGCAGTTCCTTGACGACGTGCTGGTTGGCGAAGGCGAACCGCACAGCCTGCAGGCCCTGCCGAGAGACCAGGTCGATCATCCGGTCGATGGTCTGCGCGCGCAGTCGCGGGCCGGGAGGCTGCGTACGGGCCCAGTCGACGAGTTCGTCCAGGGCCTCCAGATGCTCGGTGAACAGCGAGCGGACGATGTCTTCCTTGCCCTTGAAGTGGTAGTACAGGGCTGCCTTGGTGATGCCCAGGCGCTCGGCGATCTCTCGCAGGGAGGTGGCTTCGTAGCCTTGTGCGGCGAACAGTTCCAGGGCGACCTTGCGGATCTCGGCCTTGGTGTCGCTGCCTCGCCGGTGTCCTGCGCCCGCCATTTTCATCCGCCTTCTTCCGGTGGTGCCGCGTCCGACCGATCTTCGTCGCCGGGGGTCTCGCTTGCAAGCTTACCGCCCGGCAAGTAAGTTACTTGACGGCCGGTAGGTGACGCGTGACGTCGAAGCAGGCTTCTCCCCGTGCACCGTCCGTCCCGCGCAGGCGCTGCGGGGCGGACGTGCCACGTGCGGTCCGCCACCCGCCAGCACTCCCGTTCCCAAGAAAGGCACCGCCATGGCGTCGACCGCAGCCAATCCCGACCAGGGGTCACCGCCCCGCTTCACCCACCGCGAGATCATGGTGACGATGAGCGGCCTGGTCATCGCGCTGCTGCTGGCCATGCTCGACAACATGATCGTGGCTCCCGCCCTGCCCACGATCGTGGGCGATCTGGGCGGGCTCAATCACCTGGCATGGGTGACCACCGGGTACGTTCTGGCCTCCACCGTCGCCACCCCGATCTGGGGCAAGCTCGGCGACCTGCTCGGCCGGAGGATCACCTTCCTCTCCTCCATCGTGATCTTCCTGCTCGGCTCGGTGCTGTGCGGCATGTCGCAGAACATGGGCGAGCTGGTCGGCTTCCGCGCTCTGCAGGGCCTCGGTGCCGGCGGCCTGATGGTGGGCGTCATGGCGGTGGTGGCCGAGATCGTGCCACCGCGTGAACGCGGCAAGTACCAGGGCGTGATGATGGCCGTGATGCCGGTCGCCATGATCGGCGGGCCGCTGGCCGGCGGCTTCATCACCGACCACCTGAGCTGGCGCTGGGCCTTCTACGTCAACCTGCCGCTGGGCGTCGTCGCCCTGCTGGTGTGCTGGTTCACCCTGGCCAGGCTGCCGCGCGGCACCGGCCGGGTGCGCATCGACTGGACCGGGGCGGCCCTGCTCACCGTCTGGATCACGGCGCTGGTCCTGATCACCAGCTGGGGCGGCAACGAGTACGACTGGTCCTCGGCGATGATCATCGGCCTGGCGGTGGTGACCGTGGCGGCCTTCGTCGCCTTCGTGTTCGTCGAACGCCGCGCCGCCGAGCCGATCATGCCGCTGGCGGTTTTCGGCAACCGCGACTTCTCCCTGGCCGGGGCGCTCAGCTTCATCGTCGGCTTCGCCCTCTTCGGCGGGGTGACCTTCCTGCCGCAGTTCCAGCAGTTCGTCCAGGGCTCCTCCGCCACCAACAGCGGCCTGCTGCTGATGCCGATGATGCTCGCCTCGATGGTGACCTCGCTGGCCGGCGGCCAGATGATCAGCCGCACCGGCCGCTACCGCCTCTGGCCCATCGCCGGCACCGTCCTGATGGCCGCCGGACTGGCCCTGTTCGCCACCATGGACACCGGCACCTCCCGCACCGTCACCTCGCTGTACATGGTCGTCCTCGGCGCCGGCATGGGCTGCCTGATGCAGACCACCATGCTGATCGCCCAGAACAACGCCCCGCTGAAGGACATGGGCGCCGCCACCGGTGCCGCGACCTTCCTCCGCAACATGGGAGGCTCCCTGGGCGTCTCCCTGCTGGGCTCGGTCTACGCCTCCACCCTGACCGACTCCGTCGTCTCCCACGGCGGTATGGCGACCGGCTCCGGCGGCTCGGCCTCGGTGTCGCAGATGACGCCGGAGATCCTCAAGAGCCTGCCCGCGGCGGCCCGCCAGGTGTTCCAGCAGGCCGTCACCGACGGCGTCAGCTCCGTCTTCACCTGGGGCGCGGTGGTGGCCGGCGCGGGCCTGCTGATCGCCCTGCTCATCCGCCAGGTGCCGCTGCGGGGCTTCGAGGCACCGGCCCCCGCCGACGCCTCCGGCACGTCCGGAGCAGCCCAGGACGACCAGGCCACCGAGAAAGCCCCAGCCGGCAGCTGACGACCCACCGCCTCCTCTCTCCGCTCGGGGACGGGCAGGAGAGGGGACTGCCCCTCCCCGTCAGGGGACGGCCGGGGAGGGGGCACCGCCGGGGCCGGTCCGTTACGGACCGGCCCCGGCCCGCCAGCCGTGGCGACGCGATTTCGTCGCATGTCTCCAGCACGAGACTCATCTCCGTGCACGCTCCATCGACTTCCCCGGCATCGAGGAGTGCACGTTCCAGGCTCGCGTGGACAAGGTTGCCGACCTGCGGGTACTGATCGCCGGCCGCCGCGTGTTGGCCGTACGCATCGACTCCGACCTCTTGGACCGGCGCAAGGACTGCAGCGCGCTCACATACAGCGTGGTGGACCTGCCGGGTCGCCTGGAGAAGGCCCTGCTTGACGCGGACGTCTGCGGGGTGAGCGTCGGACCACGCGGGTTGCAGGTCAAAGGCCCACGGACCACCCTCGGCTCACCGCGTGCGTGAAGGCGCGCCACGCCGGGGAGGCGATGGTCGCGACGGAAGTGCCGCCGAGCTTTGTGTCACGTACGAGTACCTGCCCACCGTCGTGAGCGCATTCGACGCATTCGCCACCGGCGCCATTGCTGTAGGACGACTTGACCCACGGGCCCGGAGCCTCTGTGCCGCCGAGGTCGACGTTCACCGTGCGTACTCCTTCACAACGCTTCTGATCAATTGGGTCGTTCGTCGTGGGCTCAAGGCCGCCGCCCTCAACTCGTCGAACGCTCGCGTGTACTCGCGGACATGAGGTTCCCCTTCCAAGTACATCGCATCCGTGATGCCGTCCCGGTACACGATGTCCGGGTCTTCCGGGTCGGGGAAGCCCAACATGGTGAACGGTCCCGTGGTCGGGCAGGTGCCGGCGTCGAAGGGGAGTACCTGCAAGGTCACACTTGGCTGCTCCGCCGCCTCCAGTACGCGTTCCAATTGTGCCCGCATCAACTCCCGCTCGCCGACGACTCTGCGCACGGCACCCTCGTTCACGATGAACCAGCAGTCGGGAGCACCGGGGGGGCTGAGCATGGACTGGCGCTCCAGCCGTACCCGCACCGCCCGATCGATGTCCTTGGGAGGCATGTACGAACCGCACGTGTGCAGTTCCCGGGCGTAGGCCTCGGTCTGCACGAGGCCGGGCAGGACTTCCGACTGGTACTGGCGCAGCGTGGACGCATCCTGTTCGAGGCCGATGTAGATCGAGAACCATTCGGGCACTCCCGACCCGTGGACCTGCCACCAGCCGCGCGTCTTGGCCTGCCGCGCCAAGGACTTGAGAAACTCGCGAAGCTCGTCGCCGGTGTCGTAGAACCGGCACAACGCGTCGATGTCGGAGGGCTGGACCCGCCCGCTGCCGGTCTCCATCCGGTTGACCTTGGAGCCGCTCCAGTCCAGGGCCGCCCCGACCTGGGCGCAGGTCAAAGCGTTCTTCTCCCGGAGCTTCTTCAGCTCGATGGACAGGCGACGGCGGCGCGCCGTCGGTGATCCGGCCATCTGGACCCCTTCATGTCGAAACAGCGTTCAGTCTCTGCGCCAAGGGTGCGGACCGCCAATCACCCGATGGTGGGATTCTCTCCGTGCACATTGCACGACGGGATTCGCGCCGGCCATCCTGGCGATGAGAACGACCTGTGTGGGGCCGGCCCGGAGCTCCGGCGTCCGCACGGACCCGCGAGCGACGAAGGGTTGGCTCGGAAGTGATCCCAGGCGCATGCATGGTGAGAACGCCGTGGACCGTGGAGTTCACGGCTCTGGAGGAAGAGGTGGCGGTCCTGCGTCGCAGAGTGCGCGAGCACCTCGGCAGCTGGGGACTGCGGGACCTCGTGGACGAGGCGCAGCTCTGCGTGAGCGAGCTCGTGGCCAACGTCATCACCCACGTCGGCGTCGGAACGCCGACCACCCTCGCCGTCCTGATGAACGGTGCGTTTCTGCGCATCGAGGTCCACGACCCCGACACCCGTGCACTGCCCGCACTGATGACCGCCGACGTCGAGTCGGAAGGGGGTCGCGGCATGACACTCGTCGAGGCGATCACGGATCGCTGGGGCGTCCAACTCGTCGCCGACCGAAAGGTGACCTGGTGCGAACTGGCGACGGGGCTGCCGTCGCCGGGAGACCAGGACGAAGGCCCCCGGGTGACGCGGGCGGAGGCGGTGCTCGACCTCTACGGCGCGGCAGGACCCAAGCTCGGTTCGCGGCTCGGCAGATTGAGCATCACCGAGGGGGAGGAGGCGGCGATCTTCCTCATCACCGACCTCCTCCACTGGCTCAGGGCACACGGCCGCGACGCGGACGACGTGCTGGACCGTGCCCAGACGCGGTTCGAGACCCAGGTGTCCGAAGTCGGCTCGTGACCCGGGTCGACGAACGTCAGGGAGCGAGGACGGCCCCGAAGAATCCCAGAGTGGGCTCTTCGGGCGTTCCCACCAGCAGCGCGCGGTCCAACAGAATGTTGTTGTGCTCGCAGCTCGTCTCCGGGAGCATCACGCAGGCGTGGCAGGCGGCGAGGTTGGTGCCGCCGGTACCGGACGCCTCGGTCTCCATGCAGAGCGGGTCGGAAGAACACCACTCGGCGCGGTGGACGGCCGAACGGACCGTGCGATCGAGAAGCTCCGGTTCGCCTTGAGCGACGAGACCACCGAGACTGCCTGCCGAGTCGCTCGTAGCCGTGTAGATGAGTACTCCGGCCATGTCGTCGGCGGCATACAGGCGCTCACGCAGGGCAGCGGCCGGGTAGCCCGCCTCCAGACTCCACTCGTTGATGAGGACGTGCGCCAAAGTGTGCAGCAGCACCATGCGCGGAGTGGCCGGGGAGGGTACGACCAGGCTCGGGTCGCCGGCCCGTTCCTCCAGCACCCGCTGGTGAGCGGTGCGCATCCGCTCAGTCCGGGCCGCCACTGCCGCGGCCTTCTCCCAGGTGCCGAGTCGGTCCTCGTCCAGGCGGAGGAAGACCCCCTCGCCGCGCACTTCCATGGCTGGGAGCCAGTGCATGGGAGAGCCGGAGAGAGGCATCTCTTTCGCATCGGTCGTCGACTCGGGGTCGGCGAGCCGGGTGAACGCCTTCAGGGCGCGTACCTCGCGGAGCTTCTTGACCAGCATCGGGCCGGTGACGCCGAGCGGAGCGAGCACGCTTTGGTCGCCCAACGGGGTTTCGCAGACGAACTGTTCGTCGCGAGAGTGCTCGCTCTCGTCGTTGCCCGAGCGGAGACGCTCGTACTCCTTGTTGCGCAGGGCGCGATAGCGGTGGTCGAAGGAGGGCCCCGCCTCGCCGTCGGGATCCTCCTCGCGTTCCGCGTCGAGCAGCGTCATCACCTCATCCAGAGAAATGGGCCACTCATCGTCGAAAATCGCATCGAGATACCCCTCGACGGCCGTGCGATCCTTGTGCTTTCGGAGTTTCTCCCAGTGCTCGGCGAGTGGATCCGCTCGGCCGTCGCTCCACGGCGGGATGGAGAGGGCCGACTTCAGGACCGGCTGCCACACGGCGGAGGAACCACGCTGAAGCGTGCGCAGCGGGAGGCCACACTCCACAGCAGGAGCGGACGTGCCGAGCCACGGACGGGTGCCCTGACACCTGAGTCCGAGATCCTTCAGCGCGTTCTTGCGGAAGGAGCCCTCCATCGATACCTCGGGCGCCTGCTCACAGGTGCAGGAGACGAGGATCGAGCGGAGCGAGGACGTACGCCCGGACGAGCGAAGCCTGAGTTTGCCGTCGCATTGAACGGTGGCCGCGGCTCCACGCTCGGTCGAGCGGTGGACCCAGTGCCAGTAAGGGAACTCTCCGAGGTGCCCGGCCGCGCACGCGACAACGAAGCGGGAGGGTACGAGTTCGACTTCGCACGTTCCGCACACGCTTCGTCCCTGCGGCGGGTTGAAGTCGCGGTGGCGCTGGAGCTCGGTGCACTCCGGGCAGGAGTGCATCAAGGGGAAGCGTCGGCCTCGCATGCCGTCCTTGCTGTCGTCGTCGGACGCGGGCGGCAGTCGAAAGTAACTGACGTCGAGCAGGCGGGCCAGACGCCGTTCATGGATTCGTGGGGCCTCGCCGGCCCGCCAGCTGTCCTCGGCGTGGTCCAGGCCCGAAACGATGAAGGACTCGTGGTCGACGGCGATGAGCGATCCGACGCCGTACGTGGTGATGGCCTGGGCGCGGCGGACAGCACCCCGCCGGGGCAGATTGTGGGCGGGCGTTCCGCCCTCGGCCGCGCGGCGTCGACGGGCGGGAGGCGGGGTCATCGGGTTCCCTCCATGAACAGGGCGGACTCGGCGTCGACGTCGCGCAGGCTCCACAACGTGGGCCACGCCTCGGCGTCCTCGGACTCGTCGTCGTACGCCTTCAAAAGCGAAGGGGTACGACGACCCTTTTTGGGTTCGAAGAGCAGGCCGCTGTGGATGTCGGCCTCATCGCACCACCAGTCGACGAACTCGTCGAAGGCGTGCGACACGGCGTCGCTCTCCTCCGGGGTGACCGCTCGGACGCGACGCAGAAGGATGTCCTTGACCTCGTTCCGGAGGATGTCCTCGTACGACTCGACCTTGCCGGCGCTCTCGTTCGGGCGGGCGGCCGGAATCATGATGCGGGCGAGGGCGACGATCACCGCATGCAGGCCCCTTTCACGGGCGCGGGCGGAGAACGGCGTGACGGACGTGGACTCGACCTCGCGGTAGAGGGCCGAGTGGAAGTGCTGGAAGCCCTCGTAGTGGGAACGATCGCGGGATCGAGCGGAGTTGAGCATGACCGTGACCAGGCCCGGGTGTGCGCGGCCAACCCGGCTGGTGGCCTGGATGTACTCGGCCGTCGTCTGCGGCTGACCCATCACAGCCATGAGTCCGAGGCGATCCACATCAACGCCCACCGCGATCATGTTGGTGGCCAGAAGGACGTCCACGGTGTCCTCGTCGGGCAGCTTCTTCTCGATGCCCTTGAGGCGGGCCGGAATCTCACTGGCGTCGACACGGCTCGTCAGTTCCGAGTAGTTGGTGACCGAGCGGACCGCTACCCCCTCGCGCTCGGCAAGCAGTTCCAGATAGGCCACCACGTCGTCGTGCACCTGGAGCTCGGCCGCGGAGAGCAGTCGGAGGCTGTTGAAGTAGCCGACCAGGCTCCAATACGCGTCACGCACCTCGTCCTTGGTATCCGCGTGCTTGGCTCGGTGCAACAGGGTGGCGTACGTGCGGATCAGCAGGGTGGACTGGCTGGTGCCAGGGGCCAGGAGGCCGACGTACCGGCGGCTCGCCTTCTCCTCGCGCGGTGTTTCCACGGCGAACCACGAGTCGCGGGCGTCCAGGCCGGCGGGCGGGAACTGTCGCACCCCGCGTGCGAAGAGATGGCGGCCCTGGTCGGCGGCACGACGGATGGTCGCCGTGGAGGCGATCACCTTGGGTCGGTCGGCGAGAGCGTCCACAGCGGTCTCGTAGAGACCGGTGAGGGTACCCAAAGGTCCCGAGATCAGGTGTAGTTCGTCTTGGACGATCAGTTCCGGGGGCGGGGTGCGGTCGTGCGGGTCGTCGCGATTGAACAGCGCGGATGTCGCTGGGCGCCATGGCATCGAAGCGAACTTGTCGACGGTGGCGATCACCAGCGTCGGTCGGGCGTCGTACACGGCCTCGTCGATCAGGTGGACGGGCAGGCCGTCGGCGAAGTCGCAGTCCGTGCCGGGACAGCGGACGTACATCCTCTTGGCGTCCTCGTCGGCCTTGTAGTCACGGGCGTCGAGGCGGGTACCGCACCAGGGGCAGGCATGCAGCTGGACCGGGTTCTCCTTGGCGAGGCGCTTGTCGAGGTCTTTGCGTAGCTCGTCGAGCTTCTTGTCTGCCTCGGCCAGTGTGTTGGGAGTTGCGGAACGCCCCACCCACATGCCGACGGAGAACTCCTCGGTGCCCAGTTCAGGTGTGCGGAGCCGTAGCTGCTCCATGGCGCAGAGCAGGATCGCCGCACGCTCGAACTGCTGAAGGGTGAGCAGTCGCAGTGTGTAACGCATGAGGACGGTGACACCACCGCCGTCCGTGCCCTTGCGGATGCGACGCAGGAACGACGTGAGCGCGATCAGCCCGAGGTAGGCCTCCGTCTTGCCACCACCGGTGGGGAACCACAGCAGATCGGAGATCTCCCGGTCGCGGTGTTCGGGATCGTCGATGCCGGCCAGGCAGAGCAGCATGAACGCGATCTGGAAAGGGCGCCAGCGGCCGGCGGTCGGGTTCGGGTCGCCGACGCATCCGTCCTTGACCCACACGCTGCGGGCGCGCTGGTCGGCCATGGCGCGGTTGGCGAGGCGGAACGCCCGCATCAGGTCGGGCTTGGCTCGCAGCAGGTCGATGCCCTCACGGATCCGGCTGAGCGCCTCACGGCAGGCCGTCACCTGCTCGCGTGCGGCCTTCTTGTGTTTGTCGCCCGTCAAGCCCTCCGCCTCGGCCGCCTTGCGGTCGATCCAGCGTTCATAGCCCGTGGCAAGTTCCTCCAGAGCGGTCAGGACCTCGGCGTCGGGCTTCTCCGCCAGTCCAAGCATGGACAGCGCCGAGCTGTCGATCTCCGGGTTGGAGTCGGTGAGCAGTACCTCCACGGACGGCACGAACTGGCTGCGGACCTCGGCGACGGCTGCCTGAACGGTGTCGGTCATACCGATCGGCGGCGGGGTCCAGTCCCACTCGGCGGAACAGCCGTGCCCGACGGCGAAGGTCGGTGCGTGGCGGTGCAGCAACCGGCTCGTGGCGATCTCCGGGTCGTGGGCGGTGGACGGGGCGGGGCGCTCGACGAACACCGTGGAGCCGTTGGCGGCCCGTACCGTCAGACCGCACTGGAACAGGGAGAAGGCGTCCTGGAGGTCCCACTTGCCGACCCTGTGCTCGTTGACCAGCGTCACCGTGATCGTGACTGTGCCGGTAGTCGGGTCGAGGCGCCGAACGTTGACGCGCAGATCGACCCCTTCGTGCAGGTTCTCCCGTTTGTCACTGTCAGGCGTGGAGACGTCGACCGGGTAGTCCGGGAGTGCGAGTTCCACGCGCTGCCAACGTTCCTGCTGGTCGGAAGTAGTGCGGGCCTCGGCGCGGCGAGGCTCGACCGGGTTGCCGTCCGCGTCGGTGGGTTTGTATACGGCGGCGCGAGCCGAGATCACGATCGTGTCGCTTATGGCCGGGTCGACCGCGAAGGTCAGACCCATCGAGGACGGGCGGCGATCGCCCGCCCTGCCGAGATCCTGCTCGGTGCCGGACTCCTCGACGTCATCGCGGGTCAACAGTGGTGCGGCGTCCAGGCCGTCCTGTTCGGCGATCTCCTCCTTCTTCCGTTCCTCCGCGGCCTTGTCCACCGCCCGCGGATACAGCACGCCCGTCAGGTAACGGTCGATCGGCGCGTCCTGGGTGAGCACCTCGGCCCGGTCGTCCGGCGCGGCGTCCTCGGGGGGACCGAGGAGTTCACGGCGAAGACCTACCAGGAGTTCCTCGTCCCGGACCCGGTAGTGCTCGGAGTGCCGGCCTGCCACATGTGTCATGCGCCCTGCTCCTCATGGTTGTCGGCTCGCCGGAACTTCCCGACGCCGGTGATTCTGGGGACGATCCACACACCCCGATCTCCCAGCCCGGCGTTGGTCCCGGCGGCGGTGCTGCCCGTCACGGTCTCCAGGGTGTCGATCCGCAGGCCGTGGATCTCGTCAGGCCACCAGGGGTCCCACGTCCTGTTCACCTTCTGCACCTGGTACAGCTGCTCGCGGAACCGCCGTGATGCCTCACCGACCTCCCGTCCGTCGTGCACCAGGGCGTACGGCGGGCTCTGCGACTCGCCCATCGGCAGGTCGTGGCGCTTGCGCAGAACCACCGGCTGCCCGGCGCCGACTCGTTCCAGGAGGTACGCCTGGGTGGCGACGGCGTCGCCGTCACGGCCGGGCGGGTCGTCCCGGCACACGTCGCCTGCCTCGGCGACGATGCCGAACCGGTCGTACGACCGCCAGCCGCCGATGTAGCGCCGGCCGGCGCCCCGCTTCTCCGCTCGCCTGAACTGCGGAAGTTCGGGAGACGCAACGTGGTACAGGTCGCGACGGGCACGCGTCATTGCCACGTACAAGGCACGCGCCTCAGCTGGGAGGTCCAACTCGTCCTTGTGCCGCTTGTGCAGTTCCGCGACGGTCGGAGGGGCCAATGTGATCACCCGGTCGAACTCCAAGCCCTTGGCGCGGTGCACGGTCGAGACGACGATCCGGGCGGTCTCCGGGTCGGCCGCCTCGTCGGGGAACCTGCTGTCGGCGATCGCGCGACGCAACCGGTCCAGATCGATCACGCCTCGCCCGGGCCCGCGAGCCACCCGACGCAGCGAGGTCCACAAGGCGGTCACGTTCGGCTCGAACGGCAGGGGGATCTCAGAGAGCAGCGAGCGGAACCGGTCCTCGGCGAGGCCGGTCGCTTCCGTGCGGCGCAGCAGCTCGGCGACCCAGTAAGGCACCGGGCGCTCTTCGAGAGGGCGCCGCAGCCGGTGCTCGACACCGTGGGCGTGCAGCAACTCGGAGACCACGAGAGCCTCCCTGTTGTCGCGGGTGAGCACCGCGCAGGTGTCGGTGGAGTCCCGCAGACCGGCCAGGGTGAACTCGTCGCTGAGGTCGCCCATGGCGTTCACCGGGTCCAGGAGCAGCTCACGAAGCTCCTCGTAGAGCATGCCCGCATCGTCCGGATCGTTGAGCTGCTGGAGGCGCGGACCATGCGCCAGCGCCACCCGTGCCTCCGGCGTGACGGCCCGGAAGTTCTCGGTCAGCCGCAGCTCCACCAGGTCGTCGGGGTACGAGCAGCGCAGCCAGTCGAAGAACCGGCCGATCTCGTCGGCGCGTTCGCGCGGGTCCGTGATCTGAAAGCCGTAGACGGACTGGGCGGCGTCTCCGACTACGGTGAAGCCACAGCTGTCCTGGTAACGGTCGAGAAGCGTCTCCACCAGCTCGCGGCGCGCGCCCAGCAGGTCCTGCACCTCGTCGATCACGACATGGGCGGGCGGGACGGCGTCACCGATCTCCAGCGCCCCCTTCTCGACCGCGTTGGCAGCGGCGGTGATCCGCTCGTCGAAGCCGACCCCCCTCCAGTCGCCGTCCGGATGCGCCCGGCTGAGCACGCTGTACGCCCAGGCGTCGAAGGTCTGGGCGCGTACCCGGCGAGCCCGTTCCCCGTGCCGGGCGATGCGCTCGCGCAGCTCCCGGGCGGCGGCCCGGGAGAAGGTGAGCACCAGTATCTCGGCGGCCTCCAGCGCCTCGTCCGGGTCCTCGTGGCCGCAGAGTGCGTCGAGCCGGCGCACGAGGGTGTGTGTCTTCCCCGCCCCTGCCCCGGCGGTGACCAGGACACGGGCGCCCCAGGGCTGCTCGACCACGGCCCGCTGCTCCTCGGTGAGCGAGGGGCTGTCGAGGTAGGCGTCGGTCACTTACGGCTCCAGAGGTGCTCGAACTGGGTGAAGGCCAGCTGGGTGTCGAAGTTGGCGATGTTGTCGCTGACGTTGAGGATCAGGCAGGTGGGCTTGCCGCCGTTCTTCGGGCCGCGCAGGCCTCGACCGATCATCTGCTGGTAGACGTTGGTGCTGTAGACCGGGCGGGCCACCACGACGACGCGTGTGGCGGGGGCGTCGAACCCCTGGGTCAGGACGCCGTAATTGGTGAGGACACGGATGCGTTCCGACCGGAAGTCCTCGATGCGCCGCCGCCGGTCCTGGGCGCTGGTGGTCGAGTCCACGGCGGCGGCGGGAACTCCCCGGTCGTTCAGCAGCGCGGCCAGGGAGTTGGCGTGGTCCACGGAGGTGGCGAAGAGCAGGGTCGGCCAGTCGTCGGGAAGGCCGGCCACCTCTTCGACGATACGGCGGCTGCGCGCGTGGTCCTCCGCGAGGCGCTGCTCGGCGGAGCGCGAGAGCATGGCCATGCGATCGGCCTGGGCCTTCTCATCGCTGGTCAGCACGATGTTGCCGCCTTCCAACGTGCGGTGTTCCACCTGGGCGAGCATCCCCCAGTCCTGGAGGTCCCGGTACGGGTCGCCGGAAGGAAAGACCCCTTCGTCGAGGCGCCGTCGGCCGAAGCGGCCGGCCAGCCGATTGGTCTCCTCCTCATTGCTGTTGCGGTACGGGGTGGCGGTCAGACCGAGCAGATGACGTCGGGTTTCGTACTGGGTAAGGCCCAACTTGCTCAGAATGTCGGTGTACCGGGGGGAGACCGCGGTGTGCGCCTCGTCCACGATCACGAGGGAGGCCTTCCGCAGCCACTCGTACTGGTCGGTACCCAGGCACCGTTCCAGCTTGGCGTCCGTGGCCACCACCAGGTGCGGGTGCCCCTCGACGTTCCCGACCTCGTTCCCGCTCCACAGTCGACTGATGGTGAGAGACCTTTCCGCCCCCACCTTGCTCCACACGAACTTCCAGCTCTGTACGGCCTGTTCGCACAGCTCCTCGGTCTGCGCGATCCACAGCAACGGTCCCTCCAGCTCACCCACCCGCTTCACCCAGCGGATCACGGCCTCGGCGGTGACGCGTGTCTTGCCGGCGCCGGTGGGCAGGGACAGCATGGCCCTCTGCGGGGCCAGCCGGTCGAGCAGCGTGGTGATGTTGCGGACCAAGTCCTCCTGGTAGTCATGGAGCCGTGGGAAGTCCCGCGGTCCGTCGATCGTCTCGAAGACGGGTGGTGACGGAGTCCGGGAGCCGGCGAAGGTCACCGGCAGGCCGAGACTCGACACGAAGGCGATAGCGGCTGAGGAACCTCCGTAGCCCACGGGTGCGTTGAGGAACTTGGCTTGGATGTCCCGGGCGTGGTGATGGAGCACCCTGTCTCCGCGCGCGTTGAAGGCCATTTGCGCGATTCGGTGCCCGGACGGCTCCGCGCCGCCGGTCGCCTCCAGTTCGGCCTCCATCAATCCGTCGGGGAGACCGGACCGCAGAGCTTCCGGGCCGATCAGCAGCTCGACCTTGGTGACAACGTCGTCCGCGTCACGTACGGCCTTCAGAGCCGCCTTGGTCTTGCTGTCCCGTGCCATCCGCTCCTGGTGCTCCAACACCGCCCGGCAGCCGGCCGCGCCCAGTCCGAGCTCCAGCTCACGGTCGATGAGGCGGAGCATCGGCTCGGGTTCCAGGGGGATACGGACCTTGACCGTGGCGCCTTGGCGCACTGCGTCCAAGGGGCGGGGCTTCGCGGCGTTCGCCGTCCGGGTCACCTCTTCGAGCTCCGTGCACCGCTGCACCACGCTGTTCCGGTTGCTGCTGTTCAGACGCTGACGCAGGGCCGGGTACAGCTCCACGAGCGGGATCGGGTCGCCGTCCGGGACCTCACGGGTCTCCCGGGTGATGGCGTCGGCGTACCGCTTCATGCCCCACTTCTCGACCATCAACTCGGCGTCGTCAGCGGTCGCCACGAGCAGGGCGGGAAGCTGCTCCGCGCGCAATGCCCGATACTCGGTCTCGCCGACCGCGACGGTGATCTCCTCGTCGGGGCGGGTGTCCCAGCTGTTGCCGATCCGGCAGCGGGTCAACGAGTCCTCGGGGAAGTCCGCGCCGTATCGGGTGAGCATCACATAGGTGTTGCCGACGAAGGCGTCGTCCTCGCTCCGAGTCACCTCCGAGAGGAGCTTCTTCCAGTGTTCGGCGGGAACGTCGTCGACCGTGGTGGGCAGACGCAGCTTGCGGGCTTTCTCGGGGGAGATGTCGGCAACCGGCAACACGTCGCGATAGGCGGCGAGCTGGGGTCCGACCGCCTCACCCAGCGACGTGATTCCCTGAGAGGTGGAGACGGCTCCGTACTTCCTGAGCATCCAGCGGATCGGGGACATTACGGCCTGTCGGGTGCTCGACTGCACGCCGATCTGACGCGTCCAGTTGTCGACCACTGCGTCGTCCGGCAGCGCTTTCAGGAAGGCCGCGCGGGACTCCTCCGAGAGCGAACGGAAGAGGTGCAGCGGGCCACCGATCGCGGACCCCTCCACCTTCATACGGCTGAGGGACGGACGGGGAGCACGCTGATCCAGGCCTCGCAGATAGGACGCGTGGACGGCTTCCCGATACTCCTCGAACCAGGCCTCGCCCTCAGGACGCACCGAACTCGAAGGACGTTCGCGCAAGCCGATCTCGCGGAAGAAGGCGAGGTCGTCGGAGTGGAACCCGGTGTCGACGGCGATGCCCGGGTCGCGTCCCGCGTCGACCACCGCACCTGGCAGCATGCAGTCGCGCACCGGATGGAACTTCCCGTCAGCCGTCCGCACGCGCAGGGTCTCGCGGGCGTTCGGCACGTGCCGGAGCACAGCGTGGGTCAGCCGGCGGCCACCAGCCTGACGGAACAGGTCCCAGAAGCGCTCCCATTCGGCGCTTCCGTAGCCCTCGAAGCCTTGGTCGAGCACGCTGATGAACCGGCCTTCGACGTCCGCCTCGCGGATGCCGAGGAGGTTGAGCGCGGAAGCGAGCTTCGGGTCCCGGGCGATCTCACCGACCACGTACACCAGGGACTCCCGCAGCCCACCCTCGTCCGCGCGGCGGAACACCTGACCCGGGACAGCGGGCACGAGACCGTGCTCCTCGGTGAGTACGACCTTCGCCTTGCGGGCCTCTTCCGCGTGGGGCGACCCGACCCGGACCATGTCGGCCAGGATGTGGATCGCCGCTGCTGACGCCTCGGCGGTGCCGCACTCGACCAGTGCCTCCAACCATTCGCGCACATCGGCCCGCTTGTGACCAGCCGTACCGAGGATGTGCTCGACCTTGCCCGAACGCAGCGTGTCGGCCTCGGCGTTCGGGTGCAGCCAGTTCGACGGGCGGCCGGGGGCCTCGTGCCACATCCGCAGCCAGCCGGCGTGACGTTCCTTGTCGAGACGCGGAGGAACGCGCAGCACGGTAGGGACACGCAGCACGCCCTCCTGGTCGGGCAGCGACGGACGGGCCGCCGCCCGCTCCCAGATCTCCCTGGTCAGGAACTCGTCGGCCCAGCTGATCGACTCCTTCACACGACCGGGCAGCAGCGGAAGGTACGCGGCGGGGTCCTCGGCGGGAGCCAGGCGGGGCAGGGAATCGACCACCAACGCCGCCGACACCTTGATCATCTCCTCGTTGAACGCCGAGGAATCGAGCAGGTTCTGACGGTCCTCGTTGGTCTTCCACGCGCCGTTGAGGATGCCGCTGAGGGACATCTCGTACTTGGTCGGGAAGAAGGACCAGAAGCGACCCCGCCCCCGGGACTGCGGACTGACGTGGAGCCCGCTCTTGTCGTCCTTCTCCAGTGCCGGCACAGCCCAGGCAAGGTCCAGGGTGAGGCGGTCGTGCAGTTCGCCGGCGTCGGCCCGGGCAGCCGGACCGGGTTCGTGCGTGGTGGAGAAGACCCGCCAGCAGGCGCTGACCGTCGGCCTCCCCGTCCGCTCCTCCACCACGGTGTGCAGGTCCCCGGACTGCTCGGCGGTGAGCACGCGACGGACGGCCGGACGGGGCCGACGGTCCTCAAGGACGACCTTCCCCACGTGAGGGGAGAGGAGCTGGAACCCGAGCGGGAACTCCTCGCGGGCCGCTCCGGCGGCTGTCCGTCCGCCGTGCATGTCCAGCGCCAACCGGCCGGCGGCGCCGGCGAGCAGTGGCAGGCGGACGACAGTCGTGGCCCAGTTCAGCAGCTCGTCCAGGACGGGGTCCTGAGCACGCTCGGTGGCCACGTCGAGAGGACGCGCCATGCGAAGCACCGGTGCCTCGAACCGCTCGCCCAGGCGCTCCCGCACGCCGGGGACCGATCGGATCTCCTCGAATGCCCATTCGCGGTCGAATCCGAAGGCCCCGGTACTGCTGAAGAACTGCGGAGTGTCGGTGACGACAAGAACGGATTTCACCCCCACACCGAAACGGCCGATCTGACCACCTCGCTTGCGCGACATGCTCATTCGAAGAATGGTTTCCGCGCCTTCGGGGGTCATCGGGTCGCCCTCGTTGGCACAGTAGAGGTGCGTATTGGTGAGGACGACCTGGACGCATCCCCCGGGTTCGTCGGCGATCTCGTCGGCCGCGTTCTGTACGAGTTCGAACAGTTGACGGTCGCCGTATCCGCCCTGCGTGATGCGGCGCTCTCCGTTGGCGTGTTCCGGTACGAGGCCGGGATCGACCTCGTAGGTCTGCAGGACGCGAGCGGACTGTTCAAGAACAGTGGGGATGGTCGAAGGTGGCAATGAGGACACTGCTTCTTCACGACTCCTGCGATGGGCGGGATGACGGAAAACGGACGAGTGGGTCGGGTGAAAGGTGACACCAGGCTGTTTGACCTGCGGAGACTCGACTCGGTGGACCTGTTTGCTAATGACCGAACGTTGAGGAGGTGCCAGCTTTCGCGGGATCAGTCGCTGTCGGGATCGGCAAATCCATCACTGTGACCGAAGAGCTCGTCGAACTCCTCGATCGTCATTCCGAACGAGTGGAGGATCTGCTTTCTTTCCACGTGGGAGTTGGCTAACGAAATCATCAGTGACACGGAGTGAAGTTCACGCAGTGAGTGAGGGGAGGGGTGCGGAGGTTCCGTCTCCTCGGGAGGGTCTTCCATGGAAATCTCGCATTCTCCGGTTCTGGTCGAGGGCCCCCGTACCATGAGCACGTGCGGGGCAGTTCAAATGCAAGTGGATACAACTCACCCAGTGTCACGCGGGAGTTCCCGAGTGAGGCGGCAGCTGCCGTTGCCGATGATCCTAGGGGGCGTCACTCGTTCGTGCTACCCCAAAGCCCTTACCAGTTTCCGGAGTTGACGCCTCCGATTGCTGCGAGCGTTTGCGTTCAGGATTTCCTGGTCGGCCCTCGCAGCCTCGCCGTCCGGACGCGTTGTCGGACAAGGGGCCCTGGATTGGTCATATTGGTCGAACTGGACAGGGGGCCTCGGTAGGGTGAACCGTGCTCGCGTCAAACATCAGTTGACGTGTGTCTGGGCGTCAAATTAGCCTGTCCGTCACCGGGGGCACAACGACATACAGCGAAGAGTGGGAGGCCACATGGAGGTCGGTGAGGAGTTCGGGCCCTGGCTGTCCCGTCAGCTCAAACTCGCGGGCAAGACGCAGGCGGAGCTGGCCGACGAGCTGGGGCTGACCAGGGCCGCGGTCTCGGCGTGGATCACCAAGCGCTCGGTCCCGCGTCCGACCGTCATGGGGGAGATCGCCAAGGCGCTCGGCACGGACCTGGGCACGGTGCACACCCGCACCACCGACACGCAAGCCGGTCTCCCCATCACCTGGTACCACCGGCCCGGCTACCAGGACGGCGGGCGTGACGGCGGGAATGCCGCGGCCTTTGCCTTCGACGCGGACGTTCAGGTGCTCGCACGCGAGACCTGCCAGAACAGTCTCGACGAACGGCTTGTGGAGAACGGTCGTCCGGTCCGGGTTCGGTACACGATCCACGAGTTGACCGGCGAGAAGCTGGACGCTTTTCGTGCCGCCGTACTCTGGGACGACCTCCAGCCCCACTACTCGGCAGTCTCCGAGTCCGCCGCCGATCAGAAGGTCGGACGCGTCGTGGACGCCGGTGTGCGCGACATGTTCGAGATGGGTCGGCTGATCCTTCTGCGGATCGACGACTACAACGCCTCCGGTCTCACCGGTGACGACTACGGCGACGGCAAGTTCGCGGCGGTCGTCCGCCGGCAACTGGAGAGTCTCAAGTCCGGCCGGGGGGCGGGTGGTTCCTACGGGCTCGGCAAGGCCACCCTCTGGGCGACCAGCGCGCTCGGCATGGTGCTGATCAACTCCACGCTTTCCGTCCCTCACGAGGGCCGCACCGAGCGCCGTGTCATCGGTCGACTGGAGCTGCCGTGGCGCTCCGTCGACGGCAACTCGTACGCGGGACCCGCCTGGCTGGGCCGCCCCGACCCCGAGACACCTGGGGCGGAAGTGGTCCGTTCCTGGTGGGCGGACGAGGAGACGCTCAAGCGTCTCCACCTCACCCGCGACGGCGATGAGCCGGGCACGTCCTTCCTCATTGTCGGCGCCCATGATGTGGCGAGCCTCGAACAAGGCAAAGCAGACTCGCTCGACGAGGACGAGAACGGGAGCAATGACGGGACCCGCGACATCCGCGCCATGCACCGACGCCTGGTCGAGGCGCTGGGTCGGGACTTCTGGGCGGCCATGACGGGAGGCGGCAACAGGCTCCCACTGTTGGAGACCACGGTCTGCGCAATGCGCAATGACGAAGTTGTCATCGACGAGGTGAAGGTCGACCCTCTGGACAAACAGCCCGCGCGCGCGCGTGCGCTGCGCGCCTTCTACGAAGGGACGACCGTGGACCGGCTCACCGAGGCCGGTCAGGTGGCTCTCCGCACAGTCCCGCTTCGGCTGCCCGTGTCCGGAGGGCGGCGTGGCACGCTCGGCACACACCCGGGAGTGCTCCTGGTCACGGACGCGGAGGGCGACGACGTGCCGAACCAGGTCCATTCGCTGCGCGGCAACCGGATGACCATCAAGAAGTCGGGCGTCGCAGGCCTGCCGCTGGGTGTCAATCCTTTCCAAGCGGTCCTCCTGGTCGGGCACGCGGCCGGGGAGTCGGCGCCCTTCGCCGAGGAGGCCGAGGAGTTCCTGCGCGCCGCAGAACCGCCCGAGCACGATCGCTGGGGGCAGTCCGAGGAGCTGACGCTCCGTTGGTCGCACACTGCGCACCACCGCATTGCCAGGTTGACCACCGAGGTCAACGCGGCTGTGAAGGACCTGGTCGTACGGCCGAGGGGCGCCCGGTCGCAGGAGAGTGCCAAGCTGCGCAAGAAGCTCACCGTCCCGCAAAAGAGTGCCGCGCCCAAGCGTGCCTCCGGGAGGACCGTGCCCGAACTGGACGGGCTGGACGCCGAGATCGGCGCCGGCGGGGAGTGGCGGATCACGGCCGAAGTGAAGCTGCCACGTGCCGAGGAACTACCCGCCATGACACCGGTGGTGCTCCTCGACGTCCGGTCGGGCAGCCGACCCAGGCTCGATTGGGCGGAACTTGTCGCCGTGGAGGGCTGTGAGGTCGAGGGCGGCGTGCTCCGCTTCACGCCGGGTGTGCGCCGAGCCGTCTTCCAGGGTTCCACCGATGCCACGAGCCATCCGGTCCGCACCGAACTCACGCGACTGGTTCTCGAACTCCGTGCCGGTACAGGGAGTGAGGCGTGAAGTTCTACCCGTACAAGCGACTCAACCGTCCGATCACCCTGAGGGTGACCTCGGCCTCCCTCAGGCTGCCCGACGGCAGTCGCGATCACCTGGACATCTCGGCGTTCTCCATCCCTCAGCGGACCGTGGCCCTGGGTGTGGCACAGCACGAGGACTGGGTGTCGGCCAGGATCGGCCTGTCTGCCACCCTGCCTCCAGGCGCCACCGATGTCGACGCCCCGTGGAGCGATCTGCGGGTCCTGGCGGTGCTCATCGAGGGCGCCAGCAATGTGCGCACCTCCGCCGAACTCCGGCAGGACGCCCCGGGCAGCAAGGAGTGGTCCGGTGAGATGGAGTTGTTCCGCGACGATCACGTGAGTCGTGCCTCGTTGTCCGCCCACGCGGTCGCCACGGTCGGCGAGGTGCCGGGGCGGGCGATCACGGAGACGGACGGCGACTGGACCGTCGACGTCACGGCCGAGGAGCCTCTCGGAGGTCTGCGCCTGGACGTGAAACAGGCGAGTTTCTCCAAGAGCGCGCGGGAATGGTTGCGCCCCTACGCGGACGTGCCCTGGGTGATCGACGCCTCGGGCCGGCTGCCCGTGGTGATGGTCAACACCGACATCGAGGGCTTCTCCGACCTCCTGGGCGGCGAGAGCGGAGGGATGGAGAACAAGGTCCACGAGATCCTCGTCTCCCAGATGGCCACCGACGTGTGGACCGCGGTCTTCCACAGCGCCGTGGGCGACCTGGAGGTCGAACCCGATGGTTCGCCCGTCTTCCCCACTGACTGGCGGGGGGAAGTGCTGCGCGAGATGCTCCCCGACGTGGTACCGGGTCTGCATGTCGAGGAGGCACTCCGTCAGGTCCACCGCCGTCGGACCGGCGATGCCGGATGGGTGGAGCTGCAGACCCGCATCCACTACGCCGCCGTACGCCGAGCCGGTGCGAGCAAGGCGCTCGCCAACGTCCTGCACGCACTGCAGAAGATGAACCGAGAGGGCAGCGCATGATCGAGAAGCCTCATCATCTTCCCGAGCGGCTGGGCCTGCTGTCCGCGACGGCCGCCGATCCCTTCCTCACCGAGGACCTTCTCAAGGGAGTGCAGGGGCACGCAGGCGTCGACCTGGCCAAGGTCGTCGAACCCTTGCCGGAGGACGACGCCCGGTGGGCGGTCGAACCGCTGAGGGACCTGGTGGACGACGCGGTGCACCAGTTCAAGGAGAACCGGACGGACGCCGACGGCTGGCTCGCGCCCCGGTTGCACGCGACCCTGCGCCTCACTCGGCGTGAGGCCGCCGATCAGCGGATCTGGAACCACCTCGCGCTGGCCGTCGCTCCGGACTACGTGGCCTTCCGGCATCCTCCGGCGCCTCCGACGCGCGGTGGAGGGCAGCCGCGTATCAACAGCGCCCGCTTCAAGGGCACGGCGGACCGTCAGTGCTTCTCGCGCCTGTGGTGGGCGGCTGAGATGTTCCGCAACGGTGACGACTACGCACCGGTGGTCGCGGCCTGTGCCAACCAGGATCTGATCCACAACGCACTGCGCCTTGACCTGGTCGACCATCGTCCTACCGCGCAGGCCCTGGTACGGGTCCTGGAACGAGATGTCGTCAGTACGGGCCGAGAGATCAACGGCCTCATGACAGCGATCAGCACCGCCGGTGCCACCTTGGTCTACGACGTGCTGGCGCCCGACGAACCACGTGACCCGGAGGCGCTCCGCCAGTGGATCGCGGAGGCCGAGTCCGCGCCGCCGGTGCCGCGGCACGAACTGCCGACCGGCCCCGAAGAGGACCCGGCCCCTGAGGAGTCGGTGGCGGCGCTCACCGCGTACTTCACGGAACTCTTCGAGACGGCTCCGGTCAGGGGGCGGGCACCTCAGACCTGAACGGGAGAGGTCACCTGCCGGTGAGCGGGTGACCCGCCCATTGCCCGTGCTCGCGGATCTTCACCGGCTCACTGGGCCGCCAGGTCTCCAGAGCCGCGGCAGCCTGTTCCAGCCTGGCGCGGGCCTCCTCGTGAGTCGCCTCGGGTTCGAGTACCTGCCGCAGCACGTGCAGGGCGAGCCGGGGCGGTACGGCGTTCCCGATCTGCTGCGACTGGTCACCGCCGCTCCAGGGATACGCGACCGGGAACGTCTGGAGCACCCCCGCCTCGGCGAGGGTGAAGCGGTCGAAGTGAGAAAGAGGTGTGTCGGTGCCTCGGTGGACCAGGCGGTTCCGGGACACCTTCCCGGTGATCGTCGAGGAAGGGGCGTCGTGGTCCCTTCGGCCACGCGCGCTGGGATCGCCACCGGTCCCGTAGTTCGACACGACGGTGAAGGCGGGGCGGTCCGGCAGGTGGGGGGCGAGGCCGCGCGCCTTCTTGAGAGCCGTCTCCATGGACACCCAAGCCGCTTTCGGCGTCCCGTCGAGTGACTCCTCCCGAGCGTTCCACAGCAGAGTGTCGGCCTGGTCGGTCGCCGACGGCCTGGTGGGAACGTTCCTGGGACGGTAGCGCTCGTGGGTCTCGGCCACCTCCGGGACGCCGGTTCCTCCGAGCCGTGCCATGAGCACCGCGCGCTTCCGGGTCTGCGGAACCCCGAACGCCTCGGTGAGCATCAACTGCGTCCTGGTCCGGTAGCCAAGGGTGGTGAGTACCTCGGCGTACTTCTCCCACACCGGCATGACGGCAGGCACCTGCTCCAGCACGACGGCTTCGTAAGGCTTCGACCCCGGGCGTCGGCTCCGCTCGATCACCCACCACAGGGGCTGGAGGACCAGCCCCGTCCGCTCGTCGCCCAACTCTTCGAGCCTGACCTTGAAGCCATCGAGTTCATCCTCAAGGGCACTGAACTCCTCGATCAGACGCTTGAGTTCGTCGTCCTCGAGGTCGAGGTCCTGTGGGGCCCCGAGGGTCTTCAGGAATTCCTTGATCTCTCTCGGGGAGCTGCCGCGTTCTTTCAGGTTGTGTGCGAGGGCCTTGCGCTTCTCGCCCCTGCGCGCCTCGACCTCACGCTTCTCGGTCTTGACCTCTTTCGCCAGCTCGGCTTTCAGCCGGAGTTCCTCGGAGATCTCACGCCACTCCCGGAAGATCTCCTTCCACTCCCCGTTCTCCACGCGCACGGCATCGTGCAGGCGCTGGATGTAGCCCAACACCTGGTCCAGTGCCCTGCGGCCGGCGCCATGTCCGGCTACGGTGAAGGTCTGGCAGGGAGGTCCACCTGTCAACACCTGGGCGTGAGGGAAGAAGGACGCGCGATACTTCCTCACATCGCCGTAAAAGGTGTCCATCCCCGCCGCGCTGCGGGTGGCGCACGCGTTCTTGTCCCACTCGATGCCGGTGACCCGGTGACCCAGGACATCCGCTGCCACATCCAGTCCGCCCGGCCCCGCGAACAAGTCCAAGATGCGGAAAACCGCAGGTGAGGGGGGTGCGTTCTCGATGTGGCTCATGGGCTTGAAGTGTAGCCGGCGATCGGGAGTGGCATTCCCGCCCTTCCTATGCACGGGCGGCCGACCGTAGGGCCGTCGCGATGGCCTTGCCGAGCGCCGTGCCCACCGGCGGAGGGGTGGCGTGACCGATCTGCCGGTACCGGGCCGTCTTCCGGCCGGTGATTTGCCACTCCGGGGGGAACGACTGAAGTACGGCCGCTTGGTCCACCGTGATCTTCAGCATCCGGGCTGCCTCGTCCGAGCGTGGCCACACGTAGTCCGGCCCCGGTACCTCGTCGGCGAACGCGCCGCCGTTCACCCCCATCCGAGCCCAGGCCCGTTTCGTGCCGCTGGGGCCGAGGTCCGCTCCGCCCCGGTTGTCCGAGCCCCCGACGAGGGTCGGCGCCACGGCCCGTGCCTGGTCCGCCCAGGCATCAGCCTCGGACCAGCCCCGGGCGCTCATCGATCGACGCAGCGCCCGACCGACCGAGACGTGCTCGCTCACCGTCGGCTCAGGCGGAACGAAGGCACGGAACCACGGCTCCTTGATCGCCACGAGAACGCCCTGCAGTCGCTCCTGGGGAACGCCGAAGTCCGCCGCGTTCAGCACGAACCAGCGGAGCCGGTAACCAAGATGCGCCAGCTCGCCCTCGATGAACTCCCTGACCTCTGCATACGCGGGCGAGTCGACGAGAGCGGGCAGGTTCTCCAGCAGCAGGGCGCGCGGCTGGATCGCGTGGACCAGGTAGACCGTGGCGGTGAGCAGTCGCAGTTCCGGCTCGCTGTCCGACCGTCTCACCGCCGCCGAGGACTTCACCCGGGGCAGGCCTGCCGAGAGCAGATCGACGTCCAGGGTCTCCGGGTGCTCCTCCGGGAGGAAGCTGATCAGATCGTCGCAGACGACCTTCCAACGAGGCCGGTTGGTCAGGATCGTCTCGCACGCCTGGGGCTTGTTGTCGAGCAGGAGCACCGGTGAAAAGCCCGCGCTCTCCAGCCCCGATGCCAGGCCGCCCGCACCCGCGCAGACATCCACGAAACACAGCCGGTCCGTCATTCGCTCCCCCCTCAGTCCAACACACGGCCCGACGACCGCGTTCTCACCTTGCGGCGCCCCGCACCCGCTTCTTCAGATCCACCGCCGCCCGCACTGCTGCTGCCACCTCGCCGGGCGGTACGTGCTCCCAGAACCGCAGTACCGTCCAGCCCTGGGCGGCGAGGTGTTCGGTGGTCTCTCGATCACGGGCCATGTTCCGATCCAGCTTGGCGCGCCACCAATCCGCGTTGGCCTTCGGATGCGTGGCGTGTTGTGGGCAGCCGTGCCAGAAGCAACCGTCCATGAAGATCGCGATCTTGTACTTGCCGAAGACGATGTCGATCGTGCGGCGCGGCATGCCCGGCACCGGTACGTTCACGCGATAGCGCAGGCCCGAGGCGTGCAACAGTCGCCGAACCGCGATCTCCACAGCGGTATCACGAGAGCCCTGCCGGCTCATACGGGCGGAGACTGCGGCGGAGGAGGGAAGGGCATCGGGCACGACGCCATTCTGCCGGCGGGCTCGGTATCGGTTACAGGCTATGGCGGAGGTCTCCGGGTGGACGAGCACCAAGGCACCTTCGCGGCGTTCCAAACCTGGACGACACGTGGAGCACGCGTGGACCTACCCCCGGTTCTTCCTGCTCCGCAACGTAGCAAAACCAACCGCCCATGCTGCGTCGTCGAAGCCGCAACCACCGCCATCGACAGTCCGAGGCCGACGAGAAGGTAGGACAGCGAGTGGTCGTACAGGACCCGCAGGATGGCCCCGGGGGCAGGCCCAGGATGCTGAGGACGCCCAGGGCGCTGCGACTGGTTGTGGCGGCAGTCGCTGATCGACAAGCATGGTCAACGTTGACGAGAACATGACGGGGTCGTCGGCGACTGCCAAGGCCGTGTCAGGGGCGGGGGTACCGGGTGAGTGACCGGCATGTACGGAAGATGTTGGGGCAGATGGCGAGCGGGGGGCCCGTTCAGGTCGCTCCCGCCATGGGGTCGATGAAGAAGTTCACTCGACTCGCCTTCATCGCCGAGCAGTTCGGGTACGAGTACGCGGACATAGGGCAGGGCGGTGGGCCGGACGGCAACGGGTACGTGATGCTGATCGTGCCCGACCCCAGCCCGCAGGCCCGCGCGCGGGCCGCGCAGAACTGGGCGCGGTACCCGGACGCGAGCGACGGGGGCACGCTGCCGACCCTCGTGCCCGATGAGGTCGAGCTTCTGAAGGCCCGCATCACCTTCAATATCACCGCCAAGTTCACCGACAAGCAACGGGTGCTGCTCGCGGCTGCCGGCGCCGTTCCGCTGGCCCTGCTCGTCGGCTTCGAGATCGGCACGGGCACCACTGCCGTTGTCCTGACCGGCATCGTCTGGGCCGCGGTGATGGCCCTCGTGCCCCTCGGACTCGTCGTCAACCGACGCTACAGAGCCAAGTACGCCGCCCTCCTGCAAGCTGCCGGGTACACAGAGGTGACCGACCCGAACGGGCGGCTGCGGTATGTGCCGCCGGACGGGCAGCTTCCCGGGCACGGCAATCCGTTCGCCAGAGGGACGTAGTGCCCGTGCTGCCGGGTTCGCCCGCCGCCGAGCCGCAGGGTGCAGGCCCGGCTAGGCCGCCCGCCAGACCGTCATGTCCATGGTGATGAAGCCGATCTCCGGCATCGCGGTCGACTTCACCTGGAGTACGAGCAGCGCGATGTCTCCGGAAGGGCGCTTGACGCAGATCTCGCTGCCGCCCGCCGCCGCGGCCAGCAGGACGTGGCGATCGTCGGCGTGGTGGGTGTCGTAGGCGCTGAGTGTAAGACGGCAGTCGTCCAAGGAGGCCCCGGGCTCGCCGGGCAGCAGGGCCAGCGCGCTGGTGTCGCTTTTCAGCTCGCAGCCGACTTCCTTGCAGTCGAAGCGGATGTCCCCCTTGCGACCTTTGCGCTCGACCCCCTCCTTGATGTTCAGGGAGTTCTTCCGGTCCAGGAATATGCCGGGGTACGGGAGGGCCTTCGGCGGCTCGGGTGCGGCGGAGGAGGGGTGCGACGGTCCTGGTGCCCCGTTGTCGGCCTCCGAGGCCGGTGTGGCTGCTGGTGAGGATGATGCGGACGCCGAGGACCGTGCGGACGTTCTCGGAGGGGGCGTCGAGGACGCGGCCGTCTCCCAGTCGCGGAGCCGGTTCACCGTGTTCATGGCCGTCCAGGTCAGGCCGGCCAGCAGGAGCGCGCCCGCCGTCACGGATGCGATCGCGACCAGGGCGGTGCGGCGTCTGCGGGTGCGTTGTTCTTCCGGGTTGAGAGGGATCGGCGGCCGCGGCCATGTGGGCTGTGGGGCCGGGACGGTCGGCTGCGGCCAGCCGGCCGAAGGCAGCGTGTATCCCTGGGTGGGGTTGGGGACCGGGGGCGGGACCGTCACCTCCGGTCCCGCGATCTCCCGCCAGACGGCCGGTCCGCCGCCCGCGTCGGCGTCCTTGCCCAGCCGTTGGCGGCACCATTCGACGACCTCCGCCGGGGTGGGGCGTTCCTCCGGATCGGTGGCCAGGCACCGGGCGAGCAGCGGACGGAGCTCATCGGGCAGGAGGGAGAGGTCGGGTTCCTCGTTGACGATCCGGTACAGCACGATGACCGCCGGTCCGGTCCCGTACAACGGCTCGCCCAGCGCCGCGAACGCCGCCGTCTGGCCGAGCGCGAAGACGTCGGTCGCCGGCGTGAGCTCGCCCGCGGACGCCTGTTCGGGAGCCATGAACGACGGTGTGCCGATGGCGGCGCCCGTGGTGGTGTGCGAAGTGACGTCCGAGGCCAGCGAGATGCCGAAGTCGATCACGCGCGGGCCGTCGGCGGCCAGCAGCACGTTCGACGGTTTCAGGTCCCGGTGCACGATGCCCGCGTCGTGGATGGCCTGCAGTGCCTCGGCCACCCCCGCCATCAGCCACAGCACCGCCGGAACCGGCAGCGGTCCGCGCCGGGCGACGGCCTCGGTGAGGGACGGGCCCGGTACGTACAGCGTGGCCAGCCAGGGCGGTACGCCGTCCGCGGCGGCGTCGATCAGCTCGGCGGTGTACGCGCCTCGGACCCGGCGGGCGGCGGCTATCTCCCGACGGAACCGTCGGCGGAAGGCCGGGTCGTCGGCCAGTTCCGGGCGGACCACCTTGATCGCCACCGGGCGGCCGCCCTGCGTGTGCGACAGGTAGACCCGGCCCATGCCACCGGCGCCGAGCCGGGCGGCGAGGCGGTAACCGGCCACCGCGGGAGGGTCGTCCGGTTGCAGCGGCTGGAACACCTCAGTCGCACCGGCATTGTTCATCGGCCCTCGTCCCCCTGATCCCCAGATCCCCAGATCCGGTGAGTCGACCAACAAGCAGCACCCTAAAGCGTGTTGCCGAGGCTGTGATCAGGGGCGGTCGTCAGGGCCGTTGGGGAGCGGATCGAGGCGGGACCCGGACCGGCGCGTCCGTGGGCGTACTCGGCGAGGATGCTCCGCGCCGGCGGTCACCTCCGGTGGTACGCCTTGTTGGCGATGCGCCACCCGCCCTCGGCCCGGACCAGCAGGAAGACGTCGGTGAAGGTGTCCGGGCCGTGCCGGAGGGTCATGGACGCGGTGGCGATGGTGCCGTGGACGTCGACGGTGTCGATGCGGCGGGTGCGGGTCGGTTCGTCGGCGGCCGGGCGGCCGTTGAAGAGCGCGCAGTACTCGTCCAGACGCCATGACACGAACGCGCCGTCCCGGATGCCCTCGATGTGGGCGGTGGGCAGGAACGCGTCGCGGAAGTGGGTGGGGTCGCCGGTGGCGTGGCCGCGGACGTAGAGGCGCAGTGGTTCGAGCACGGTGTCGTCCACGGCGGGGACCGTGGCGGCCACGGCGATGTCGGCCTCCGGGTCGGCAGGGGTGCCGTCCAGGTCGGCCGCGCTGCGCAGGGGGCTGTTCGACGCCGTGGCCAGCAGCGCCATGTCCTTGGCCAGCGCGCCGATCGTGAACTCGGCCGGGGCCGGGGTCGACTCGTCAGCAAGGAGGAAGGTCCGCTTGCGACCGACGAGCCCGCCGAGTTGGCCGAGTTCGAGGACGTCCAGCGCCTGGGCACGGGGCAGGTTCAGGGCGTCGGCCTGCCGCAGCGAGTCGCGCAGGGCGAGGACGGCGCCGGCGAGACTGCTGTTGGCGACCAGCTTGAGCGCGGCGCCGGTGGCGGCGTTGTCGACGGGGAGCACGGTGCCGAGCGCCCGCAGTACCGCTTGGACCCGGTCGAGCGCCTCCCGGTCGCCCGCGGCGAGGATCCGCAGGGTGCCCGTGGTGACGGCCGGTACGGAGCCGAGTACGGGCGCGTGGACGTAGGACGGGCCGAGCCGGCGGGCCAGTGCCGAGGCCTCGGCGGGGGCGATGGTGCTGGTGTTCAGCACGACCGTGTCCGGTCGCAGTGCGGGGCGGATGCGTTCGACGACCTGCCGGCAGGCCCGGCCGTCGAACAGCGTCAGGAGCGCGATGTCCGCCTTCGCCACGGCGTCGTTCGGGTCGTGGGTCGTCTCGACGGCGCCCGCGACATGACGACCGGATCGTGTCCAGCCGACGACGTCCCAGTCAAGGCCGGCGAGTCGGGTCGCGATCGCGGCGCCCATGCGGCCCAGGCCGAGCACGGCGACGGTGTGCGGTGTGGTCATGCGTCCGAGCGTGGGGCATCGGGAGGGGTGCGACAAGCGCAGATCCGGCAGGGGAGCCCTGCCGGATCCGCATACCGGCGGGCATACTTGCGGGCCATGACGCTCACTTCATGGCGGACCTTCGTGATGGTGTGCCGGCTCGGGTCGTTGTCCGCGGCGGCCGACGAGCTCGGCTACACGCAGTCGGCCGTCTCCCGGCAGATCGCCGGACTGGAGCGCGAGTTCGGGGTGCCGCTGGTGCAACGGCATGCGCGTGGCGTGCGTCCGACGCCCGCCGGAGAGGTGTTCCGCCATCATGCGACGGCCGCGCTCACCGAGGCCGACCGGGCGGTTCGTGCCGTACGGGACCTGCGTGACGGTGCGCCGGGCCGGCCACTGGCCGTCGGCGCGACGCCGTCCCTGGCCGCCGGGATCGTGCCCGTGGCGATACGCCGCCTGCTGGACACGGCCGGACCCGTCCGGTGGAGCCTGTCGCCCGGACTGAGCCTGGAGCTGTACGACCGTGTGGTCGCGGGCGACCTGGACGTCGCCGTGGTCACCGACGCGCCACCGGGGCTGCCCAACGACCCGCGTCTCGAACGGCGGTTCCTGGGCATGGACGAGATGGTCGTCGTGCTGCCCGTCGGCCACCCGCTGGCCGGGTGCGGTCCGGTACCTGTTCGGGCGCTGGCCGACCAGACGTGGGTGGAGGACAACGAGGGCTCGGCGGCGCTGCTGCGCCAGCACGCCGCCCGCGCCGGGGTGACCGCCCGCATCGACCTTGTCGCGGCCGATCTGCCCGGCAAGCTGGCCCTGGTCGCGACCGGCCACGCCATCGCGCTGATACCCGGGGTGCTGGCCGGCGCGCTGCGGACCGACGTCACCGCGGTGGCCCTCGTGGATCCCCCGGCCCGCGGCATCTACACGATCACTCCGCGCCGCGACCCGCACCCTTGCTCAGCGCCCCTGCTCGACCGGCTCGTGACAGCCTTCGCGGCCGGCCGCCCCGCCCAGGCCGAGCACGGGACGGCTGCGACCGACGCCCACGAAGTACCGGACGGCTGAGACGGACGCCCGCGAACGGGACTGGATCCGCTCGCTTCCCGCCCGCTCAGACGGTTCCGGCAGGTTCGGCGGGCTCGGCGGGCTCGGCGGTCTTGGCGGGTTTGGGCACCCCATGGCACTCCCCGTACGCCTGCCCCGACCCGCACCAGCACAGCGCCCCTCGCTGCGGCGGCCAGGTGACCGCGCGGCCCCGGGCCGCCAGGGTCGTCGCGTACTGGGGCAGCAGGGTCGGGTCGGACGGGGAGGCGGCCTCCGAGGCGGCGAAGGCCTCGTAGGAGGGGACCGTGCCCGTGACGATGCCCAGGTTGGGAGTGCCGGAGGAGGACAGTTCGCGAAGGGACGCCTCTATCGTCGCCAAGTGGGTCTCGTGGGAGGGGTATTCGGACGTGAGACCGGCGTAGGCCGTGAGGAGTTCCGACAGTTCCTCCGCCGGCCAGTGCAGGACCGCCACCGGGAAGGGGCGGGAGAGGGCCGCGCGGTAGGCGCCGAGTTCGGCGCGGAGGCGGGTGATCTCCGCTTGCAGTTCGGCCGGGTTCTCCGAGCCGAGGGACCAGACGCGTTTCGGGTCGTGGAGCTCGTCCAGGGGGACCGGGGAGGTGTGAAGGGTGTCGGCCAGCATGTCCCAGTCGTCGTGGGCCGCGCCCAGCATGCGGCGGACGCGGTGGCGGCCGAAGAGGAGGGGGTGGGTGGCGTGCGGGGGCTCCTGGGCCTCCGCGAGCAGCAGTTCCACGCCCTGGGTGAACGTCTCGTGCGCTGCTTCGAGTTCGTCGTGGGCCTCCAGGGACTCCGCGACGATCACCCAGGGGGCCGGGTCGCGGGGCGCCGCGGAACGGACGCCGTCGATGATCGCTCTCGCCTCCGCCTCGTGGCCGTACTCCCAGAGGTTGGCGGCTTTGAGGGCCCGGACCAGGTGGGGGTTCTCCAGGTCGGCGGGGGAGGACAGCAGGCGGTCGTAGAGGGTCGTCGCGGCGGGGCGGTCGCCGGACAGTTCCCGGTGGGCCGCGGCCTGGAGGAGGAGGGCCTCGGCGTCCTCGGGGTACAGATCTGCGGTCCGCTCGAGGCGGGCCGCTTCAGTGGCGTGGTCGGCGTCTTCGGCGGGCGTGGCGGGGCGCATGGGGGACACCGTACTGCCGGACACCGACAAACGTGAGGTATCTGCAGGCCAGGGGACCCAGAGGATCCGGGGAACCCCACCCCCGGGGCCAACCCTCGTCCGTACGCCCCGTCCTGTGCCCGCACCCCCTTCCCGCACCCTGGCCGAGGCGGCTGCTGCAACCGCTCGAGATCGATCCGGTATAACGGTCTGCACGCCGCTATGGTGAGCCGGATGCCGCACGCCGCCCGTCGATAACCGGCAACCGGCAACCGGCAACCGGCACCAGCGCACCGCACCGCACGCTCACGGGGAGGGAGCCGACGTGATCCGCAGTCGCGTCGCCACGCGCCCCGCCGCCGTGCCGCTGCTCCTGTCCCTCCTCCTGCCCCTCCTGCTGCTTCAGGTCGTCCTGTTCGACACCGGCGGTCTGCCCGGAACCCTGGCCGTCGCGCTCGCCGCGACCGCCGCGGCCGGTTCCGCGCTCGTCGTCTGCGCGGTGCTCGCCTCCCGCTGCGCTCCCGCCGTGCCGCCCACCCGGGTGCGTACGGCCATCCGGGACCGGGACCGCCGTACGGCCTTCCTGCCGCAGCGCGATCCCGACGCCGCGGGCCGGCCGCGGCCCCGGGCACCCGGGCGCGCCCTTCCGGCGACCACCGCGTAGGGCACCGCACACCTCACCTCGTGACCCCGCGCGGGTCGTCATGCCGTCATCCCCGTACGCCATTCCCGTACGCCTGGCACGACGAGACCCCCGGAGGGCTCACCCATGTCCGTTTTCGCCGGCCTGGTCGAGCGGCTCGCCGACCTGCTTCAGCCGCTGTTCCACGCCTCCGCGGCCGCCGCCGCGATCGTCCTGTTCACCGCGCTCGTACGACTCCTCCTCCATCCCCTGTCCCGGGCCGCCGCGCGCGGGCAGAAGGCGCGGTCCGCGTTGCAGCCGCGGATCGGCGAGCTGCGGAGGAAGTACCGGAAGGACCCCGAGAAGCTGCAGAAGGCCGTGCTGGAGCTGCACGCCGAGGAGAAGGTGTCGCCGCTGTCGGGCTGCCTGCCCAGCCTGCTGCAGATGCCCGCCTTCTTCCTGCTGTACCACCTGTTCTCGACACCGGCCGCGGACGGCGACGGACTGCTCGGCCACCGGCTGCTGGCCGCGCCGCTCGACGGGCGGTGGGCCGACGCCCTGGCCGGGGACGGCGTGTTCGGGGCGGCCGGGGCGGTGTATCTGGGGCTGTTCGCGGTGGTGGCCGTCATCGCCGCGTTCAACTTCCTCCGGGCGAGGAAGTCCCTGGACACGACCGATGTGGCAGGCCTGAGCGGCGGCGCCGCGGGCGCGGTCGGCAAGGCCGTGCCGTACATGTCCTTCTTCACCCTGGTCACCGTGGCGGTGGTGCCGCTGGCCGCGGCGCTGTACGTGGTGACCAGCACGGCGTGGAGTGCGGCCGAGCGGGTCCTGCTGTACCGGTGAGCGCGCGGGAGCGGCCGTCCTGCCGGGCGGGCCTACGGTCCAGTACGTGAACGCGCTCTTGCGGAGTGGAGGTCGACCTTGGACGATCGACCAGTCCTCCGATGGTTGCGTCTGCCGCACCCAGGTCGCCCTCATCGGCCGGGCGCCCGCGATCGAGGGAGTTGACACATGAAGCTGCTGCGAGTCGGTACGGCGGGTGCGGAGCGGCCCGCGCTGCTGGACGCGACCGGGGTCCTGCGGGACCTGTCGGGCGTCGTCCCGGACATCGACGGCGCTCTGCTCGCCGACGACGCGGCACTCGGCCGGATCCGGGACGCCGCCGCCGCGGGGGAACTGCCCGCGCTGGAAGGGGCCGGGTCGGACGCGGCCGCGTCGCGGATCGGGCCGCCGCTCGCGCGGATCGGCAAGATCGTGTGCATCGGGCTGAACTACCACGACCACGCCCGTGAGACCGGCGCCGAGCCGCCCGCCGAGCCGGTGATCTTCCTCAAGGCGCCGGACACCGTCGTGGGGCCGAACGACACCGTGCTCGTGCCGCGCGGCGCCGCCAAGACCGACTGGGAGGTGGAGCTGGCGGTCGTCATCGGCCGCACGGCCCGCTGCCTGGAGTCCCACGAGGAGGCGCTCGCGCACGTCGCCGGGTACGCGGTGGCGCACGACGTCTCCGAGCGGGAGTTCCAGATCGAGCGCGGCGGGACCTGGGACAAGGGCAAGAACTGCGAGACGTTCAACCCGTTCGGGCCCTGGCTGGTCACCGCCGACGAGGTCCCCGACCCGCAGGCGCTGCCGCTGCGCCTGTGGGTCAACGGCGAGCTGAAGCAGAACGGGACGACCGCCGACCAGATCTTCCCCGTCGCCGAAGTCGTGCGCTACGTCAGCCAGTTCATGACCCTGTACCCCGGTGACGTCATCAACACCGGTACGCCGGCCGGGGTGGCCCTGGGCCAGCCCGAGCCGAAGCCGTACCTGCGGGCCGGGGACGTGGTCGAGCTGGAGATCGAGGGGCTGGGCCGGCAGCGGCAGGAACTCAAGGACGCGTAGGCGCTGCGCCGGCGGGGCCGGGAGACCGCGGGCGGTTCCGGGCCCGCGGCGCCGTCGTGGCTCGCCGTGCCCGCGTGGCGGATCCGCATGTCGGCACCGTCGGCACAGTCCCGCGCCCCGTGGCCCGGTCCGCTCACGCCAGCAGGGAGGCCAGCTTGCGCCACTCCTCGCGCGGCAGGGCGTCGCGCGGGCCGTCGGCGACCACCTGGAGTGCCACGTGGTCGGCGCCCGCCGTGTGGAACGCCTCGATCCGCTCGCGGATCCGGGACTCCTCGCCCCAGGCGAACACCGCGTCGATCAGACGGTCGCTGCCGCCGCCGGTGACGTCGGAGTCGGTGAAGCCGAGGCGCAGGAAGTTGTCGGTGTAGTTCGGCAGTTCCAGATAGGGGGCGAGGTACCCGCGGGCCACGGCGCGGGCGCGGGCCGGGTCGGTCTCCAGGACGACCTTGAACTCCGGTGCCAGCAGCGTCGTCCCGCCCAGGATCTCGCGGGCCTGCGCGGTGTGGTCCGGCGTGACCAGGTACGGGATCGCGCCGGCCGCCCGGTCCCGGGAGAGCCGGAGCATCCTGGGGCCGAGGGCGGCCAGTACCCGGCGCCCGGCGGGCACGCCGCCCTCGCCGGACCGGTCGAGCTCGTCGAGCCGGTCCAGGTAGCCGACCATCGTCGAGTACGGCTTCCGGTACTGCTGCACGCGCGGGCCGTGGCTCACACCGAGGCCGAGCACGAAGCGGCCGGGGTGGGCGGCCTCCAGCGCGGTGAACTCCGCCGCGGTCCCGGCGGCGTCCTGCTGCCAGACGCTCTGGATGCTGGTGGCGACGACGATCCGCCCGGTCGCCTCGATCAGCGGGGTGGCGTTGCGGGCGGTGCTGTTGCCGCCCAGCCAGACGGCTCCGTAGCCGAGTTCCTCCAACTCGGCGGCGGCCTCGGCGAGTTCGGCGCGCCGGGCCGCGTTCTCCGAGCGGAGTCCGATGCTCCAGATGCCGTACCGGCCGATGGTCTCCGGCAAGGGGCGCGCGGGGCCTGTGGTGTCGCTCATCGGTTCCGATCCCTCCGGACGGGGGTTGCTGTGCCTTGATCGTCACGCGTCCGGCAGGCCCCGGCCGGAGGGCGTCCCGGGCCGATTCCCGGCTTCCCCCGAGCGCACTAACCTTGATCGTGCGTGACGGTCTCCGGCAGGGGGATCGCCCGGAGCGGAGGACCGTACGTGACCGCGACCCTGAGAATCCGCCGTGTCGTGGAGGACGCGACCAGCGACCGGACGACCGGCGCATACCTCGGCTTTGTCGCCGTTCTGGGGATCCTGGCGTCGGCCGAGGGCCTGGGCCTGGTGGACACCGACTCGACGGCCCGGTTCCTGACCGTCATCCTCTGCATGCCCTGGACGCTCCTGGTGGCCGCCGTGGTGTGGCTGAACGACGGCTTCTACTGGTTGCTGGGCCACAACTTCTTCGCCGACTCCCCGGCCTGGCTCTTCGAACCGCTCTGGACGGTGTTCTGGACGGTGGCGGCCCTGGTGAACACCAGGACCATCGCCGCACTGTCCCGTTCGGTCTCCCGACGGCCCGGTGTTTCACCCTTCCTGGTCCCGATGGGCCTGTTGGCGTTCGTCAGCCTGGTCGCGCTGCTCTGGCGCCTCTGAACCCGTGACCGGGCGGGTGGGCCGTCGGTGATCCTCGCGGTCCCTCACCCTTCGCCCAGGAACCGCTCCAGCGCCTCCACCACCATGCGGTGGTCATCGACCTGCGGCAGGCCGGAGACCGTCACCGTGCCGATCACGCCCGCGCCCTCGACGTGGAGCGGGAACGATCCGCCGTGGGCCGCGTACAGGTCCGGGTCCAGGCGGGAGGAGGCCTCGAAGGTCGTGCCCTTGGCCCGGAAGCGGGCGCCGACCAGGTAGGAGGCGCAGCCGTAGCGCTCCACCACGCGGCGTTTGCGGGCGATCCAGGCGTCGTTGTCGGGGGTCGAGCCGGGCAGGGCCGCGTGGAAGAGCTGCTGGCCCGCGCGGTGGATGTCGACGGCGACCGGGGCCCGGCGCTCCCGTGCCAGTTCCACCAGCAGCGAGCCCAGCGCCCAGGCGTCGTCGTACGTGAAGCGGGGGAGGACCAGACGGCGTTCCTGCGCCTCCAGTTCCTCGATGCCCGGGGTGGTCTCGGGGGCCGGGCGCACGTCGTTCGTCACAGCCGCACCGCCACGCCGTCGCGGGCCGAGCGGCGGGCCGCCTCCAGGACGTCGAGGGCGTCGGCGGCCTCCCGGGCGGTCACCGGGTTCGGGGCGCCGTCGCGGAGGGCGGCGGCCACGGCCGCGTAGTACGCCGGGTAGTCGCCGGGCAGGGTCGGTACGGGGCGGCCGCCGCCGGTCAGCGGGGACTCTCCGGAACCGACGCGGCCCCACAGAGTGTCGTTCTCGGCGCCCCAGCCCTCGGTGCCCGGGCGGATGCCTTCCCGCAGGGCGGCCTCCTGCGGGTCCAGGCCGTACTTCACGTAGCCCGCCCGGGAGCCCAGCACCCGGAAGCGGGGGCCGAGTTGGGCGGCCGTCGCGGAGACGTAGAGGTGGGAGCGGACGCCGTTGGCGTGGGTGAGCGCGATGAAGGTGTCGTCGTCCGCCTCGGCGCCCGCGCGGCGCACCACCGCCTCGGCGTACACCTGGGTGGCCGGGCCGAACAGCACCAGGGCCTGGTCGACCACGTGGCTGCCGAGGTCGTAGAGCAGACCTCCGATCTCCGCGGGGTCGCCGGACTCGCGCCAGCCGCCCTTCGGCTGCGGACGCCAGCGCTCGAAACGGGACTCGAAGCGCCATACGTCGCCCAGCTCGCCCTCGGCGATCATCCGGCGCAGGGTGAGGAAGTCGTTGTCCCAGCGGCGGTTCTGGAAGACGGACAGGAGCAGTCCGCGTTCGTCGGCCAGGGCGGCGAGGTCACGGGCCTCGGCCGCCGTCCCGGCGATCGGCTTGTCCACGACCACCGGCAGGCCCGCCTTCAGGGCGGCCGTGGCGAGCGGGACGTGCGTCTTGTTCGGGGAGGCGAGGACGACCAGGTCGAGCTCGCCGGCGCGGGCGAACAGCTCGTCGGGGCCGGTGGCGAGACGGACGTCCGGGAACTCCGCGCGGGCCTGTTCCTGCCGCCGCGGGTTCGAGGTGACGACCGTGTCCAGGGTCAGGCCCTCTGTCGTGGCGATCAGCGGGGCGTGGAAGACGGAGCCGGCGAGGCCGTAGCCGACGAGGCCGACGCGGAGGGGGGTGCCAGTCATGCCCCCTACTTTCGCAACGCTGTTGCCGAAGTGCAAGCGCGGGGGAGAATGGCGGGGTGAACAGTGGGAAGGGCGGAGCGGACGCGGTGACGGTCTCGGGAGTGACGGGCAGGGGGACGGCGGGGGCGAACCTGCTGGCCCTGCGCAGCCACAACACCGCGCTGGTGCTCGACCTGCTGCGCGGGGCGGGCGCGGAGGGGATCAGCCGGCTGGAACTCGCCGAACGGACCGGGCTGACCCCGCAGGCGGTCAGCAAGATCACGGCGCGACTGCGGCAGCAGGGTCTCGCGGCGGAGGCGGGACGGCGGGCGTCCACGGGGGGCAAACCCCGCACGGTGCTGCGACTGGTGCCGGAGGCGGGGCACGCGGTGGGAGTCCACGTCGACCGGGACGAACTCCGGGTGGTCGTCGTCGACCTGAACGGCACGGTGACCGGCGAACGCCGCCGCCCGCTGGACCTCGGCGCGGGCGCGGAATCCGTCGTGGCGACGGTGGCCCACGAGGTGGAGGGGCTGGTGGGGGACGTGCTCGGGATCCGTCCCCGGCTTGCCGATGCCGGGTCCCTCGTCGGGGTCGGGGTGGCCTTGCCCGGGCCGCTTGATCACCGGTGTGGGGTGCTGCACCGGGTGACCGGGTTTCCGGAGTGGGACGGGTTTCCGTTGCGGGACGCGCTCGCGCGGCGGCTCGGAGTGCCGGTGGTGGTCGACAAGGACACGAACGCGGCGGCGCTGGGGCTCGCGGTCGCGGGTGAGGGCCGTTCGTTCGCGTACCTGCACCTCGGTACCGGGCTCGGGGCCGGGCTGGTGATCGGGGGGAGCGTGCACCGGGGGGCGCGGACCGGGGCGGGGGAGTTCGGGCACCAGGTGATCCAGCTGGACGGTCCGCTGTGCGGGTGCGGGGACCGCGGGTGTGTCGAGACACTGTGCCTGGCGGCCGTGGAGCGGGGGGAGATCGCGGAGTCGGCACGGGTGCTGGGGGCCGGGGCCGCGAACCTCGTGGGCCTGCTGGACATCGAACTGGTGCTGCTCGGCGGTCGAACGGTCGCGGCGGCGCCCGAGGTGTTCGTGGCGGGCGTGGCCGAGGTGCTCGCGGCGCGGGCCCGGCGGGAGGGGGCGCCGGACGACATGGTGCCGGTCCGGATCGCGCCGGGAGGCGAGCGGGGGGTCGCGGAGGGCGCGGCACAGCTGCTGCTCGCGCCGATGTTCGGGCGGGGGGACGCCTGACAGGTGTCCGGCGTCGCCCTTTCCGGGTCCGCGCGTGCCGCCGGGGCCGATCGAGGGGACGTGCGAAACCGTCCGAGTCCGGTGCCGGGGCGGTCACCCCGCCGCGCTGCCCGTCCTCGGTGGCGTGCCGGGGCCGAGGCGGAGGTGCCGCCGAGGCCGGCGGGTGGATCTGCGACGATCTCCGCGTGGACTACCCCAACGACCAGGCTCCCGGTGCCCCGGTGCGCTCCGGTGTCCCGGAGCACGGCCGGATCCCCAAGTACTACGCGGTGAAGGCGAGGATCGACGACCTCGTCGGCGAACTGGGGGAGGGCCGGCCGATCCCGACCGAGCGCGATCTGTCCGAGGAGTACGGGGTCGCCCGCGAGACCGTGCGGCAGGCGCTGCGCGAGCTCATCCTGGAGGGCAAGCTGCGGCGCCGGGGCCGCGGCACGGTCGTCGCGGGCCCCAAGCTGGAGCAGCCGCTGTCCCTGGTCAGCTACACCGAAGGCGTACGGCGGCAGGGCCGCACCCCCGGACGCTCGCTCGTCACCCTGGACCGCTTCCCCTGCCCGGAGCCCCTCGCCGCCGAGACGGGACTCACCCGCGGCGAACCCGTCTGGCACCTGGAGCGCGTGCTCCTCGCGGACGACGAACGGGTCGGCCTGGAGAGCACCTACGTGGCGGTGGCCCGGGTGCCGCACCTGGACACCGGATTCGACCCCGACTCCTCCTTCTACGCCTACCTCCAAGGGCTGGGCATCGCCTTCGGCGACGCCGACGAGCGCATCGAGACGGTGCTCGCCACCCCGCGTGAGGCCCTGCTCATCGGCACCCCGCCCGCGGTGCCCATGCTGCTGATCCACCGCGTCTCACGGGACACGGAAGGGCGCCCGCTGGAGCGGGTGCGGAGCCTGTACCGAGGGGACCGGTTCTCCTTCACCACGCATCTGCGCGGCTGAGGACACCACCCACCCGCGGATGACGAGAAGGGTGCCCATCAGGCGCCCGCGCATCACGAGAAGATAACGGGTCTAGCCCAGTCTTGACGGCTCGTTCAGGCTCCCGTCGTCAGCAGGACCCCTCCGGTTACCTGTGCGGGAGGAACGTGGCCGTCGTGAGAGTGACAGTCGTAGGAGCCGGCGTGGTGGGCACCATGCACGCCTGGCAAGCAGTGGAACGCGGCCATGAGGTCGTACAGATCGAGCGGGAGGCTGAGGCCCGCGGCGCCTCGCTGCGCAACTTCGGGCAGATATGGGTCAGCGGCCGCGCGGTCGGCGAGGAACTCGACACCGCCCTGCGTGCCCGGGAGCTGTGGGAGGAGATCGGCGGCCGCGTACCCGCGCTGGGCTTCCGCGCCAACGGCTCCCTGACCCCCGTGCGCGGCGACCTCGAACGCGCCGTCGCCGAGGCCGCCGTGGCCCGCCCGGACGCCGCCGTCCGCGGTCGCAAGCTCCTGACCCCGGCCGAGGCCCGCGCCCTCAACCCCGCCCTGCGCGGGGAGTTCGACGCGGCCCTGTACTGCGAGCGCGACGCGGCCGTCGAGCCGCGCACCGCCCAGCTGGCCCTGCGCGCCGAACTGCTCAAGCACCCGAACTACACCTTCCTGCCCGGGCGCGAGGTCCGGGAGGTCGTCGGTGAGGGCGCCGTCCGCGACGACCACGGCGACGTCCACACCGGTGACGTGGTGGTGCTGTGCACGGGAGCCTGGCTCGGCGGACTCGTACGGGCACTCGCCGGCCCCGACCTGCCGGTGCGCCGCGTCCGGCTGCAGATGATGCAGACCGACCCGCTCGGTGAGCCGCTGCCGACCTCGGTCGCGGACGCCGACAGCTTCCGGTACTACCCGGCCTACGCGTCCGAGGCCCTGGACGAGCTCAACGCGAGCCGGCCGCAGGCCGAGATCGCCGCCGCCCACCGGATGCAGCTGCTCATGGTGCAGCGCGCCGACGGCGGACTCACCATCGGCGACACCCACGAGTACGAGCACCCCTTCGCCTTCGACACCGTCGAGGACCCGTACGACCACCTCACCCGTGTCGTCGAGTCCCTCCTCGGCCGACCGCTGCCGAAGGTCCGGCGCCGCTGGGCCGGCGTGTACGCGCAGTGCACCGACCCCGGCCGGGTCGTGCACCGGCAGCAGGTCCGCGACGGGGTGTGGCTGGTCACCGGGCCCGGCGGGCGCGGCATGACCTGCGCACCCGCGATCGCCGAGCACACCGCGAACGAACTGGGCTGGTGAGGAACCGATGAACGAGACGACGACCACCGACATCCGACTCGTCGTACTGGACATGGCCGGCACGACCGTCGCCGACGGCGGCCTGGTCGAGCGCGCCTTCGCCACGGCCGCCGCCGAGCTGGGCGTCGAGCCCGGCTCGGCCGACCACGACGACAAGCTCGCCTACGTCCGCGCCACCATGGGCGAGTCCAAGATCTCCGTCTTCCGGCACCTGTTCGGTGCCGAGGACCTGGCCCAGCGGGCCAACGCCGCCTTCGAGAAGGCTTACGGCGGCCTCGTCGACGGCGGCCTCGTCGCCCCGGTCCCCGGCGCCCGCGAGGCCATCGAGGAACTGCGGGCCGACGGCCGCACGGTCGTGCTGACCACCGGCTTCGCACGCGTCACCCAGGACGCGATCCTCGACGCCCTCGGCTGGCGCGACCTCGTGCCGCTCACCCTCTGCCCGGCCGACGCCGGCGGGCGCGGGCGGCCCTACCCCGACATGGTGCTGGAGGCGTTCCTCCGCACCAAGGCGGCCGACGGCGTACGCCGGGTGGCCGTCGCCGGCGACACCACCTACGACGTGCTCAGCGGCCTGCGCGCCGGGGCGGGCGTCGTCGCCGGTGTGCTCACCGGGGCGCACGGCGCGCAGGACCTCCACGACGCCGGCGCCACCCATGTCCTCGGCTCCGTGGCCGACCTGCCCGCCGTACTCAGGGAAGCCGGCTGATGGGCATCCGATTCGACTCCGTCACCGTCGCCTACGACGGCACGGTCGTCCTGGACGCCCTCGACCTCACCGTCGAGCCCGGCGAGGTCATGGCGCTGCTCGGGCCGTCCGGATCCGGCAAGACCACCGCGCTGCGGGCGGTCGCCGGGTTCGTGCGGCCCGCCTCCGGGCGGGTGTACCTCGGCGGACGCGATGTGACGGACCTGCCGCCGCACCGGCGGGGCATCGGGATGGTCGTCCAGAGCTACGCCCTCTTCCCGCACCTGCGGGTCGAGGACAACGTGGCCTTCGGCCTCCGGGCGCGCAGGCTCGCCCGCGCCGAGGTCCGCGACCGGGTCCGCGAGGCGCTGGAGATGGTCGGCATGGCGGACTACGCGCGCCGCCACCCCCGGGAGCTGTCCGGGGGCCAGCAGCAGCGCGTCGCCATCGCACGGGCGCTCGCCATCCGGCCCGGCGTCCTGCTGCTCGACGAGCCGCTGTCCGCGCTGGACGCCCGGCTGCGCTCCGGAATGCTGGCCGAACTGGCCCGGCTGCACCGGGAGTTGCCGGAGGTGTCGATCCTCTACGTCACCCACGACCAGAACGAGGCCCTGACCCTGGCCGACCGGATCGCGGTCATGGACCGGGCGCGGCTGCAGGCCTGCGGCACACCGCGGGAGCTGTACCGGGCGCCGGCGAACGAGTTCACGGCGTCCTTCGTCGGCAGCGCCAACCTGCTGCCGGTGACGGTGGGGGAGCGCGGAGTGCTCTTCGCCGGGCGCGAGGTGGCCGTGGCGGCGGCGGGTGCGGCGCGCGGCTCCCGGGCCACCCTCTGCGTACGGCCGCACCTGGTGGGGCTCGGCGACGGGCCCAACGCGCTGACCGGAACCGTCTGCGAGGTCCAGTGGCGCGGAGCCACGCACCGGCTCCACGTCGACGTCGCCGGCCACCGCGTCATGGCGGACCTCGCCGAACTGAGGGAACCGCCGGTCCTCGGCGACCGGGTGACCGTGCACTTCGCCCCCGAGGACGCGGTGCTGCTGCCGCCCGGACCCCCGCACGACCAGGCGCGCGCCATGGGCGGTGCCCGTAGGAATCAGGCGTCCGCCGCGAACGCACCGGGCCAGGATCGGGCCCAGCCCCCGGCGCCCGCCGTGAACGGTGCCCGGCATGACTAGGCGCCTGCTGTGGGCGGCGCCCCCCGTCGCCGTGCTCGCCCTCGTCTTCCTCTACCCCCTCACCCTCGTCCTGCGGCAGTCCGTCCAGCCGGACACCGGCGGCACCTCCCTCCAGCCGTACACCGACGTCTTCGCCTCCGCCGCGTTCGGCGAGGCCCTGTGGACCACCGTGTGGCTGGCGCTCGCGGCCACCGCCGGGTGCCTCGTGCTCGGCTTCCTGCTCGCCCTCGTCATCGCCTTCGTGCCGTTCCCCGGCGCGAAGGCGGTCGCCCGGTTCGTCGACGTCTTCCTGTCCTTCCCCTCCTTCCTGATCACCCTCGCCCTGCTCTTCGTCTACGGCACGGTCGGCATGGCCAATGGGCTCTGGCAGGACGTCACCGGGGCGGCGAACGGACCCTTCCAGTTCCTGACCACGCCGTGGGGCGTGCTGCTGGCCGAGATCACGTACTTCACCCCGTTCGTGATGCGGCCGCTGCTCGCCGCCTTCTCCCAGCTGGACACCGCGCAGCTGGAGGCGGCCAGTTCGCTCGGGGCCCGCGCGCCCCGGATCGTCCGCAGCGTGATCCTGCCCGAGGCGCTGCCCGCGCTGGCGGCCGGCGGCAGCCTCGTCCTGGTGCTGTGCCTCAACGAGTTCGGGATCGTGCTGTTCACCGGGGCGAAAGGAGTCACGACCCTGCCCATGCTCGTCTACAGCAAGGCCATCCTGGAGTCCGACTATCCGGGCGCGTGCGTGGTCGCCGTCGTCAACGTCCTGATCTCCGTGGGCCTCTACGGCCTCTACCGGGTGGTGAGCCGCCGTGCTGGTGCATAGTCGCAAGGGCAGGTGGGCCGCCGCCGCCCTGTTCCTCGTCCTCTTCCTGCCCCTGTTCGCGCTGCCGCTGCTGGTGATCCTGGCGGCCTCCTTCGCCACGAACTGGTCGAGCGTGCTGCCCTCCGGCCTCACCACGGCCCACTACGCGGCGGCCGCTCACGGCGAGGCGTCGCAGGCGCTCACCACCAGCCTGCTCACCGCCCTGGCCGCGAGCCTGCTCGCGCTCACCGTCGGCACCTGGGCGGCCCTCGCGGCCGCCGGACTCGGGCGGCGCCACCGCGCCGTGCTGGACGCCCTGTTCGTCCTGCCCGTCGCCGTCCCCTCCGTGGTGGTGGGCCTGGCGGTCCTGGTCGCGTTCTCCCAGCCGCCGGTGCTGCTCAACGGCACCCGGTGGATCGTCGTCATCGCGCACACCGTGCTGGTCACGGCCTTCGCGTACCAGTCGGTCTCCGCCGCCCTGCGCCGCCTCGACCCGGCCTACGAACAGGCCGCCGCCTCCCTCGGCGCCGGGCCCGCCCGGGTCCTGTGGCGGGTGCGGCTGCCGCTGCTGCTGCCCTCGCTCACCGCCGCGGCCGGCCTCTGCTTCGCCCTGTCCATGGGGGAGTTGAGCGCCACGATGATGCTCTACCCGCCGGACTGGACCCCGCTGCCCGTCCTGATCTACGCGGCCACCGACCGAGGCTCCCTGTTCGCCGGCTCCGCCCTCGCCGTCGTCCTCATGGCGGCGACCCTGCTGGTCCTGCTCGCCGTCTCCCGGATCCGCACCAGAGCCGCCCACCGCTAGGCCGGGGGCCCGGCTGCTCCCCGGACCTCCTCCTGCTCCCCGGCCGTCCTCCCGACCGCTCCCCGAACCTCCCCTTCCGCCCCCCGAACTCTCCCTCCCACCCTCCCGGGCTCGTCCCACCCAGCAAGGAGTTCACCTCGCCATGCGCAAGAACACGCTCAAGATCGCCACCGCCGTCTGTCTTCTCGCCGCCCCGCTCACCGCCTGCGGCGGCACCTCCTCCGCCGCCGACGCCAAGGTCGTCACCGTCTACAGCGCCGACGGTCTCAAGGGCGAGAACGGAGACGGCTGGTACGACCGCGTCTTCAAGGACTTCGAGAAGGAGACCGGCATCAAGGTCAAGTACGTCGAGGGCGGCTCCGGCGAGATGGTCCAGCGGGCCGTCCGCGAGAAGGGCAACCCGCAGGCCGACGTGCTGGTCACCCTGCCGCCGTTCATCCAGCAGGCGGACAGCAAGGGCCTGCTCCAGACGTACGCGCCGCAGGGCGCCGACCAGGTCGGCACCGAGGACAAGGCCACCGACGGCACCTGGACCTCCGTGGTCAACAACTACTTCGGCTTCATCTACAACACGAAGGAGCTGAAGCAGGCCCCCACCACCTGGGAGCAGCTCCTCGACGGTCAGTACAAGAACAAGCTCCAGTACTCCACGCCGGGTGTCGCCGGCGACGGCACTGCCGTGCTCGTGAAGGCCATGCACGACTTCGGCGGCAAGGACGCCGCGCTCGCGTACCTGAAGAAGCTCCAGGCCAACAACGTCGGACCGTCCGCCTCCACCGGCAAGCTCGCGCCCAAGGTCGACAAGGGTGAACTGCTCGCCGCCAACGGCGACGTCCAGATGAACTTCGCCCAGTCCAGGACCATGCCCCACCTCGGCATCTGGTTCCCGGCCCGGCAGGGCGGGAAGCCGACCACCTTCGCCCTGCCGTACGCCGCCGGACTGGTCAGCCACGCCCCGCACGACGCCAATGGCAGGAAGCTCCTGGACTTCATGCTCGGCCGGCAGGCGCAGCAGCAGGTCAGCGAGATCGGCGGCGGCTTCAGCGTCCGCCAGGACGTCAAGGCCGACGACGCCAACGCGATGGACCTGAAGAAGCTGATGGAGGGCGTGGAGGTGTTCACGCCGGACTGGAACGACATCGACAAGAACCTCACGACGTACGTCGAGGCCTGGAAGCAGGCCACCGGAAGCTGAACCGGCCTCCGGCAAGATCCGGCCACTGGCTAGGCTGGACTCACGCAAGCGCGCGTACGGCAGGAGGCCGAAGCACATGGCAGACCGCAAGCCCATCGAGTCGTGGCTCACCGACATGGACGGTGTCCTGATCCACGAGGGTGTTCCGATCCCCGGTGCCGACGCCTTCCTGAAGAAGCTGCGTGAGTCCGGCCTGCCGTTCCTCGTGCTGACCAACAACTCCATCTACACCCAGCGCGACCTGCACGCCCGCCTGCAGCGCATGGGCCTGGACGTGCCGATGGAGAACATCTGGACGTCCGCCCTGGCCACCGCCCAGTTCCTCGACGACCAGCGGCCCGGCGGCAGCGCCTACGTCATCGGCGAGGCCGGCCTGACCACCGCGCTGCACGACATCGGCTACGTCCTGACCGACCACGACCCCGACTTCGTGATCCTGGGGGAGACCCGGACGTACTCGTTCGAGGCCATGACGAAGGCCGTGCGGCTGATCAACGACGGCGCCCGGTTCATCGCCACCAACCCGGACAACGTGGGCCCGTCCGCCGAGGGCGCCCTGCCCGCGACCGGCTCGGTCGCCGCCCTGATCACCGCGGCGACCGGCCGGAAGCCGTACTTCATCGGCAAGCCCAACCCGCTGATGATGCGCGCCGGGCTGAACGCGATCGGGGCCCACTCGGAGACCTCCGCCATGATCGGCGACCGCATGGACACCGACGTGCTCGCGGGCCTGGAGGCCGGTATGCGGACGTTCCTGGTCCTCACCGGTGTCACGCAGGCGAAGGACATCGACCGCTACCCGTTCCGGCCGTCCCACGTCGTGGACTCGATCGCGGACCTCGTCGAGCGGATCTGAGAACCCCGTCCCGCCCGCCCACCCTTCTCACCCATTCGGAGCAGCGCGGTTTCGCAGCGGATGCGGCCGTGGCCCGTCGGGAGTCTCCTGATTGCGGAGGTTTCACGATGGGTCCATTGCGCCTCACACTCTGCACGGGACTCCTGGCGGCCGCCGCCCTCGTCCCAGCGGCCGACGGGGTGGACGGCACGGCCGGTACGGGCGGTCCGGTTCTGCCCGGTGCCCCGGCGGCCCCGGGCACCCTCGCCGTCGTACCGCAGTCGAAGCCGCCCGCCGCCTCGGCTTCCCCGAGCCCGCCACGCACGCCACCCACTCCACCCATGGCATTCGTTCCGGCCACCCGGACCCCCCGGGCCACCACCGCCCCGGCGCCGGCCGCGCCTCCCGCGCCCGGCACGGCGCACGCGGTGACCGGGCTGGTGCTCGCGGGTGCCGCCGGGGCGGCCGTCCTGCTCCTTCCCCGGTCGCGCGGTACGACCCGTGCCGGGGACGGCCGGCGCGGCCGCCGCGGCCGCGGATCGCACTGAGGGCGGGATCGGCATGTCCGACCACGAGGGCACCCGCTCCCGCTGCACCGGCCGCCTCCTGGCCGGCCTTGCCTGGGTGGTGCTGCTGCTCGGGCTGTGGCTGTGGGGACGCGATCTGACCGACGTACGGGAGTCCCTGGCGCCGTCGGCCACCGGGGACATGGCCGCGGCCGGCCGGCCCTCCGCGGACCGGCTGCCCGCGTCGGCCGGCGCGCTGACCGACGCCCCGCCGCGGCGCCTGGACATCCCCGGCCTGGGGGTGCGGGCGCCGGTGGTGGCCCGCGCCCTGGACGCGCGGGACGCGGTCGAACGGCCGCCGGCGGACCGGGCCGGCACGGTCGGCTGGTACGGCGCCGGGGTGAAACCGGGGGCGTCCGGGACCGCGCTGCTGGTGGGCGACCTCGGCGCCGGGAGCCGGCCGGGGGCGTTCGACCGGATCGGCTCGCTGCGGCCCGGCGCGGCGGTCCGGGTGGTCCGGGACGACGGCAGCGTCGCCGACTTCACCGTCGACGACGTCAAGGTCCTGACCGGCGACCGGCTCGACGTCCGGCAGGCGTCCGGAGAGCCGAAGCCGGGCCGCGCCGAACTGCGGCTGATCGGCTGCGGCGGCTCCGTCGACGGAGCGAGCCGCGCCTGCGCCGCGCACGTGGTCGTGTCGGCGTACCTCACGGGTACGGGCCATTGAGGCCACCGGCCCGTGAGGCCACGGCCACCACCGCCCCGCCCCCGCCACCCGGCCCCGCCGACGAACCGTTCCTTATGGGACTTTGAGACCTCGGGCGGCCTGCGACCTGTGACAGCATGGAACCCGGCCGAGCGCACCAAGGGGGAAGGCATGTACGGCATGAGGGGGGCCCTCTCGCGTGCCCGTGCGGCGGGGGTCCGGGCGTCCGCGGCGGTGCTGGGGGCGGCACTGCTGGCCGCCGGGTGCACCTCCGGGGGCGGCGACAAGGACGACGGCGCCGGGATCACCCAACAGCCCAAGGAGGCCGACCCCTTCTGGGTCAACCCGGACAGCAGGGCGGCCCATCAGGTCGCCGCCTACCTCAAGGCCGGGAAGAAGGCCGACGCCGAGCAGATCCGGAAGATCGCCGGGCAGCCGACCGGCGAGTGGATCGGCCCGGAGAACCCCGAGCAGGAGGCCCGCGGTTTCACCGAGGCCGCCGACAAGGCGGGTCGCACCGCGCTGCTCGTCCTCTACAACATCCCGCACCGTGACTGCGGCCAGTACTCGCAGGGCGGCGCCGCCGACGGGGACGCCTACCGGGCCTGGGTGGACGGCGTGGCCCGGGGCATCGGCGACCGCCCGGCCACGGTGGTCCTGGAGCCGGACGCCCTGCTGCACCTGGTGGACGGCTGCACCCCGGAGGAGTTCCAGGACGAGCGCTACGACCTGCTCAAGGGCGCGGTCGAACGGCTCAAGTCCCTCAAGAGCACCAAGGTGTACGTGGACGCGGGCAACGCGGGCTGGGGCCACCCCGACCAGATTTTCGAGCCGCTGCGCCGCGCGGGCGTGGACCGGGCCGACGGTTTCGCGGTCAACGTCTCCAACTTCTACTCCACCCCGGAATCCCTCGCCTACGGCAAGCAGTTGTCCGCCAAGCTGGGCGGCAAGCACTTCGTCGTCGACACCAGCCGCAACGGCAACGGCCCCTACGGCGGCGGGGATCCGGACGAGCGCTGGTGCAACCCGCCCGGCCGCGCACTCGGCGAGACACCCACGACGACGACGGCCGACCCGCTGGCCGACGCCTACCTGTGGGTCAAGCGGCCCGGCGAGTCCGACGGCACCTGCAAGGGCGGCCCGAAGGCGGGGGACTGGTGGGCCGACTACGCGCTGAAGCTGGCGAGGGCCAGCAAGTAGGGGTCCGGGACACGACGTGGGGCGCCCCCCTGGAGGGAGGGCGCCCCTGAGCACACGCGGTCACGGGACCTCGGCTGCTCCCGGGTCCCGGCCCGCTAAGGGACCTTCACCCACTGCGCCTCGCTCGGCGTCCCCTGGTCGTCGTCGACGAACAGCATGTACCACCCCGACTGCACCAGGTTCCGGCTTCCCGGCACCGTCACCGTGATCTTGTCGCCGGACGTGGTGAAGTCCAGTGCGATCGAGCGCTGGTCGACGTCCGTGACATGCGTGGAGGCACTCGGGCGGATCAGCCGGACCTTCTTGATCGTGCCGGCGTGCTGCGAGGTGAACGTGCCGGAGGCGCCCCGGGCGATGGTCCGCGGGCCGCCCGACAGCGAGGGCCGCGCGTCCCGGTACAGATACGGCGGCGTGTAGATCTCGACGCGCTGCTCGAACGTGCCGGGCTTGGTGTTGGCCTTGTCGCCGTAGAGCGAGTCGGAGCCGAAGAACATCACCCGGCCGTCCGGCAGCAGGATCGAGCCGGCGTGGTAGTTGCGGCCCACCAGCGGGTCGGCGACCCGCCTGAAGGTGTTGGTCCCCGGGTTGTAGAGCCGGGCCTGGAGGATGTTGGAGTCGCCGCGGCCCCGGTAGTCCTCGGAGCCGCCCGAGACCAGGATGGAGTCGTCGGGCAGGACCGAGGACTGCGGGTAGCGGGTGCCCTTCTCCAGCGTCGGACCGTCCGTGAAGCGCGGGTTCTTCGCCTTCAGGTCGATGATGCGGGTCTTCCTGCTGGCCAGCTGGGACTCGCCGACCCCGCCGCCGCCGATCACCATGAACCGCTCGTCCTGCGCGGGCGGCAGCAGGACCGTGCCGGAGGTCTCCATCATCTGCGGGTCGCTCAGGCCGGGCAGCTCGGTGAACTTGTTGGTGTCCACGTCCCAGACGCCCGGGTCGCGGCCCACGTCGGCCGGTCCGTAGCCCGCGTTGGAGCCGGAGTAGAACAGCTTGCCGTTCCGCAGCAGGAACAGCGCCGGGTAGGTCGGGAACTGACGGTCCTTCGGTGTGTACGTCCACTTCTTGGTCTTGGGGTCGAAGACCTCGTTCTTGCCCGGGACCAGCTGGCCGATGTCGTCGAGGCCGGAGACGCTGAGGATCTTCCCGTCGCTCAGGGTGGCGAGCGTCGGGTACCAGCGGGCCTCGTTCATCGGGTCGACCTTGATGTACTTCTCGGCGACCGGGTCGAACTCGTAGGCGTCCCGGATCCCCTGGAAGTCCTTCTTGTCCAGGGCGAGCTTCTCCGCGATGCCGTACGTGTTGCGGGCGTCGTCGCCGGACAGGCCCTGGATCCGGTAGTTGTCCTGGGTGCCCGTCTCGTACCGGGCGCCGCTCTTCTGCGCCTCGACGTAGATGCGGCCCAGGCCTGGGCTGTTGCCCAGGAACCGGCCGGCCTGGTCGAAGTTCTTCTTGGCGCGCGGTACCAGCACCGGGTCCTTGGAGACGAACGTCTTGCCGTTCTCCCCGCCGGTGAACCTCGTGCCCGCGGGCAGCGTGATCGGCTTGTCCGGGTTCTCGTTGTGGACGATCATCAGGCCGCCGGCCTTGGTGACGTCGCCCTGGAGCTTCTCGTACCGCTTGGTGCCGCCGGCGATCAGGATGTTGCCGTTGGCGAGCTGGGTGTGGCCCGTGCAGAACAGGTCCTCCGGCGTGGGCACCTTCTTGATGGTGCCCTTGACCGGGTCCCAGATACGGGTGTCGAACTGCCGTGCGTCGAAGTTCTTCTTGTTGTTGCCGGAGCCCGCGACCATCAGCACCTTGCCCGTGTGCAGCAGCACGGCGTGGATGGTGTTCTGCCGGTACTCCTCGGGGAACTCGACGATCTCCCAGCGGCCGTTCTCGGCCTTGTACTCGGGCTTGTTGATCTTGTACTGGTGGTAGCGCTCCGTGCCGAAGCGGTAGAGCCACGGCCCGTTCATTCCGGCCAGAGCGACTACCACCACCGCGCCGATCCCGAGCCGTCGGGCGCGCCGGAGGCCGGCCTGGTCCTTCATTCCTTATGTCCCCCCAGTCCACCGAGGGCGATCTGCATGGTGTGCTCGCCCGTCGTTCCATCCGTTCCGGCCCAACTCGGCCCCTGCCGCTCCGCGCTGCCCGGCGCGTGTCCCGGCGGTACCTCCGCCACCGGGACCGGCATCCCCGGGGCCGGTGTGTGCGCCCGGTGCGGGTGTGCCGGGACCGCGTCCCGCGGCTCCGGAGCGACGGCCGCGGACGCCTGCTTGCGCCGCTCCTGCCGCAGCGTCCACCGCCAGGCGAAGATCGGTGCGGCGGTGATGAGCATGGCGAAGGTGGCCCAGGTGATCATCGCCGGGTGGGAGTGCCCGAGGGCGAACCCCGCGACGAGCGAGCCGCCGAAGACCAGGATGAAGAACCAGTGGATGCGGAACGTCCCGAACAGCGTGTCGGGGCTCGCCGACTCGCCCTTCGGGGTCACCACGAACTTGCTCTTGCGCCGCAGCACGGCGTCCATCAGCGAGCGCGCGTAGACCGGCGCGGACAGCGCCGACATCACCATGCCGGCCACCCCGCCGGAGCCCTCCGGCTCGTGCGGCGAGACGTTGTGCCGGCGGTTCCAGACGTACAGGCCGATCTGGAGCGCCGAGGCGTTGCCGTACAGCATCAGCCACACGGTCGGGTCGATGTTCACGCCCGAGGCGCCGAGGCCCAGGAACAGCGCGCAGCTCAGCGCCGCCAGGATCCAGTTGAGGGCGGACATCGGGTAGAAGATGATCATCATCGTGTAGTTGAAGAGCTTGGCCGGCGGCAGGGTGCCGAAGCCCTTCCAGTACTGCTTGAGGATCGTCTCGTAGGTGCCCCGCGACCAGCGCAGCTGCTGGGTGAAGAAGTCCGTCCAGGCGTTCGGGCCCTCGCCGACCGCGAGCACGTCCGGGGTGTAGACCGACCTCCACTTGCGGCCGGTCGCCGGGTTCTTGGCGCGGTGCATCTCGAAGCCGGTGGCCATGTCCTCGGTGATCGAGTCGTACAGGCCGCCGATCTGCTTGAGCGCCCTGATCCGCACGGCGTTCGAGGTGCCGACGAACATCGGTGCGCCGTAGCGGTTGCCGGCCCGCTGGATCAGCGCGTGGAAGAGGAACTGCTGCGACTCGGCCGCCTTGGTGACGAACGTGTCGTAGTTGCCGTAGACCTGCGGGCCGATCACGAAGCCGACGTCGGGGTCGCGGAAGTACCCCAGCATCCGCTCCAGGTAGTTGGGCAGCGGCACATGGTCGGTGTCGACGGAGGCGAAGAAGTCGTAGTCGTCGCCGTGCGCCTGGAGCCAGGCGTTGTAGTTGCCGTGCTTGGTCTTGGCGCGGTGCGGACCCTTGGGCTGGTTCCAGCGCTCGACGCCCTTGCGGCTGAAGTGGTGCACGCCCAGGCGCGCGCAGACTTCCTTCACCTCGGGGTCGTCGCCCTCGTCGAGCAGCCAGACGTGCAACAGGCCCCGGTGGCGCAGCCGTACGGCGGCCTCCAGGGTTCTGGTCACCATCTCCAGCGGTTCCTTGCCGGGCACGAAGGAGGTCAGGAACGCGACCCGCGTGCCGGTCTCGGGCACCACCGGGACCGGGTCCCGGGCGACCAGGGTGGCGTGCGCGTTGGACAGCACGTTCATGCAGCGGAAGAACTCGATCAGGCCGATCGAGACCAGCATCACCGCGTCGAGGGCCGGCAGGAAGTCGTAGGCCGGGTAGTCGCGTTCGGTCCAGTGCTTGGGCTGGAGCAGCCAGGCCAGTAGGACCAGCGACAGCAGCGGCGCGGCGGCGAGCATCAGCGCGACCCGGATGCGGTGCGGCTCCTGCGAGATCAGCGAGCGGTACTGCACCGTGTACGGCTTGTCCGGGTCGGGCTCGGTGAGGGGGCCGGCCAGCCGGCTGTAGTGCTCGTAGTCGTATTTCGGCAGAGACTTCTTGATTCTGCGGAATGCCCCCGTGGTGCCGGTGCGGTGTCCCGGCATTCGTCGCCGGGTCGTCTCAGAAGGATCGGATTCGTGCCGGGCGCCCGTCGGCGTCGACGTCATGACTCATCCCCCCACACGCATGCGAGCGCGTGTTCGTCGGTTCCTTCGTCCGTTCGAGGCCCCCCTTGGCCCGTCACGGACGTTTGCGTGCCGGCCGCGGGTCACCAGGTCGGTCCCACCTCGGAGACAGGCACCGCGGCCTGCCGGTTGCATGGCCGCCCCCCGCGGCGGCCGTCGACGCGCGGGAGTCACGGCTCACCGCGCGGCCGGGCAACCGGCTCCTACAACCCCCCAACACCCCCCAACATCCCCAACGCCCCCCAAGTGCCGCCAAAGGGCGGCAGCTTGACATCCAGGGTTCTACGGTGTTCAGCATGATCGCAAGACGCGAAACTCGGAGTTTACCGGCCATACGCGCGCATTGCGGAGAGGGGGTGCGACGAGGGGTGCGACACCCTGCGCCGCCCGCTCTTCCGTACGGCTGAGACGGGAGAGGTGTTCAGCCGGGGCGGGAGGAACCGGCAAAAGGTGAAGGCGAGCCCGGTCCTGTGGACCGGGCTCGCCTTCGTCGTGGTGCGCCGCCAGGGACTCGAACCCCGGACCCGCTGATTAAGAGTCAGCTGCTCTAACCAACTGAGCTAGCGGCGCCTGCTGACATCGTTCACTTTACATGACCTCCGGAGGTCCCCCGGCCATCCGCGCCCGGTGGGCGGGGCCGCTGGAGCCGTCCTGTACATCATTCGGACCGTCAATGTTCGCGTCCGGTGGACAGTTGTGGCAATGATCAACGTGCACAGATCCGGATATGTACTGATGAAGTGTGAGGAAGATCGCATGAAGTCTCCGGTGTTCGAGGACATCGACCCCGCGAGCGACTGCGACTGCCCCGGGTGCGTGCGCGGGCGTGGCCTCTCCCGCTCCCCGGCCGCCCGCACCCCGGTCCGTCCGGCCGCCGCGCATCGCGCGCTGGTCGTGGCGGCCGTCACCGCGGCCGCCCTCGGCGCGGGCCAGGCGCCATCGGCGGCGGCAGCCACCCTCACCGCCGGCCGGCTGCCCGGGCCGCCGGCCCAGCAGCCCCGGGCCGAGGAGGTCAAGACCCCGCAGGGCGCCGCGGGCGCGCTGTTCGGGCGGGAGGGGCCGGCCAAGGCGGGGGAGCAGTTCGCGATCGGCGCGACCACCCGGTCGCAGATCGTCAGCCGGGCCAAGAAGTGGCTGGACGCCCGGGTGCCGTACAGCATGAACCGCTTCTGGCGTGACGGATACCGCCAGGACTGCTCCGGCTTCGTCTCGATGGCCTGGAACCTGCCGCGCAACGAGTGGACCGGCAGCCTCGGCCAGTACGCGGCGCGGATCACCAAGGGGCAGCTCCAACCCGGCGACATCCTGCTCTTCCACAATCCCGACAACCCTCAGAAGGGCTCACACGTGGTGCTCTTCGGCGGCTGGACCAACCAGCGGCACACCTCCTACATCGCGTACGAGCAGGCGCCGCCGCACACCCGCAGCAGGACCACCCCGTACGCGTACTGGACCAACTCCAAGCGCTACATCCCCTACCGCTACAAGGGCGTCACCCGGGGCGTGGCCGGCCTCGCCGCGGCGCCGCCCGCGCCGTACCCGGGAGCGGCGTACTTCGGCCCCGGCGCCAACAACCCCCATGTCACCCGGCTCGGCCGGATGCTCGCCGCCCGCGGCGGCGCCTCCTACTACACCAAGGGGCCCGGCCCTCGCTGGTCGGAGGCGGACCGGCGGGCCACCCAGGCCTTCCAGCGAGCCCAGGGCTGGACCGGGGCGGCCGCGGACGGGCTGCCGGGGCCGGGGACATGGCAGCTGCTGGTGACCGGGAAGGGCAAGGACATCCGGGCCGCGGCCCCCGCCTCGCACGGGGTGCCCGGCTATCCGGGGCAGGGGATGTTCCGGCCCGGTGCCGAGAACCGGTATGTCACCGAGCTGGGCCGGCAGCTGGTGAGGAAGGGGTACGGCCGGTTCTACACCAACGGGCCGGGGCCGCGCTGGTCGGACGCGGACCGGCGGGCCGTCGAGGCCTTCCAGCGCGCCCAGGGGTGGCGGGGCGGCGCGGCGGACGGCCGGCCGGGGCCCGAGACCTGGCGCCGGCTCTTCGCATGACCGCGGCCCCGGAGGGGCCGCCGATCCACCGTACGAACGTCTGAACCATCTGGCGCGGAGGCTGGAGGCAGGTATGACTACGACCACGTCCCCCACACCCGAATACGACGGGCGCGAGGCGATGATGGCCCCGGACGGCTGGGCGGGCCGCTGCGTCCCCCGGCTCATCCACAACGAGGGGACCACGGAGATCCCCGTCCATCTGCTGTTCCGCGACGACGCCGACACGATCCCGCTGCCGGTCACACCCGCGGTGGTGGGCAGCAGGAAGGGCAGCGGTGAGCAGCCGCGGCTGGGGCACGGGCGCCGGGCGCCCGCGCCGGCCCGCTCGGTGCCGGAGATCGACTCCGACCTGGTGGAGCGCCCGGCGGTGGTGCTGCCCGGGGCGGCCGGGGTGCTGGCCGGGGCCTGCGGGGCGGCGGGCTGTGTGTTCACCTCGTGGTGGGCCGGGGTGCTGCCGGGCATCGCGGCGCACGTGCTGGGGCTGCCGGCGTCCGCGGGGGCCGGACTCGGCGGACCGCAGTGGGCCGCGTACGCCGGGGCGGGGGCGCTCGCCCTGTTCGGCTTCGGCGGGCTGGCCCGGGGCCGGACCGGGCGGGCCTGGGTGCTCGGCCTGTTCGGCCGCTACCGGGGGACCGTCCGGCGCACCGGGCTGCTGTGGCTCAATCCGCTGATGCCGCGCCGCCGGATCGACGTCCGGCTGCGGCACTGGCGCAGCGAGCCGATGCCGGCCGCCGACGCCGGCGGGGTCGCGCTGCGGGTGGTGGCGCTGGTGGTGTGGCGGGTGCGGGACACCGCGCGGGCCGCGCTCGGGATCGACGACCACGAGACGTACCTGCGCGAGTGCGTCGAGGCGGCGCTGGCCCGGGTTCCGATGGACCCGCCGGGCGGCGCGCGGGGGACGGCGGCCACCGCGGACACGCTGACCCGGCTGGTGAAGCGGGAGGTGGCGCCGGTCGGTCTGGAGGTGTTCTCGGTCCAGCCGGTCCGGGTCGAGTACGCGCCGGAGATCGCCGCCGCCATGCACCGGCGCAGCGTCGCCGCACTGGACGCCCGGCACCGGGCGAACGTGCTCACCTCGGTGGTGGACTCGGTGGAGGACACGGTGACCCGGCTGACCACCAGGGGTCTTGTCGACCTCGACGACTACGAACGCAAGCTGCTGGTACGGGACTTGACGGTGGCGTTCTGCGCGGGAGGCCGGGAGCCGGGGTCGTGACGGGGACGGCGTTACGGGGGGTGGGGGAGGCCGTGTCTTTGGTATGGACATGTTCAAGTAACGGCAATAGCCTGAACTTGGTCTAGACCTGCACAGCTCACTGAACCTCCCCCACGTCTCCAGGAGCGGCAGTATGCGCACCAAGGCCAAGATCTCCGCAGCCGTGCTCGGCCTCGCGACCGCCGGAGCCTTCGTGCTCTCCACCGGCGGCGCCAGCGGCCACGGCTACACCGACCTGCCCATCAGCCGGCAGAAGCTCTGCAACAACGGAACCGTCGCCAACTGCGGCGACATCCAGTGGGAGCCGCAGAGCGTCGAGGGCCCGAAGGGCTTCCCGGCCTCCGGGGCGGCCGACGGACAGCTCTGTTCCGGGAACAACACCCGGTTCAGCCAGCTCGACAGCCCCAAGACCCCCTCGGGCGGCGCCTGGCCGACCACCAAGGTCAACGGCGGCCAGAGCTACACCTTCCGCTGGCAGTTCACGGCCATGCACGCCACGACGGACTTCAAGTACTACGTGACCAAGCAGGGCTGGAACCAGAACCACGCCCTGGCCCGCGCCGACCTGAACACGACCCCGTTCCTGACGGTGCCCTACAACGGACAGCGTCCGCCGTCCACTCTCAGCCACAGCGGCACCCTGCCCTCCGGACTGAGCGGCCACCACGTCATCCTCGCGGTCTGGACGATCGCCGACACGGGCAACGCGTTCTACGCCTGCTCCGACGTCACGTTCTGAGCGCGGATCTGAGCATTCCCTGAGCCGCCGGGCCGGCCGGCGTGGGTAGATTCCCCCACGCCGGCCGATCACGGCGGCACCGGAGTTCGGGGGATCTCATGGAAGTGCTGTTCTACGTCGTGCCGCTGCTCATGATCGGCACCGCGGTCTTCCTGCTGACCAGAGTCGTCCGCCGTGCCCGGGAGGTGCGCAGCGCGTGGGGCAGCGGGCTCACGGCCGAGGCGCGGTGTCTGCGGACGTACACCACGACCAGCGGCGGCGGGGAGACCATGGTGAGCACGACGCTGCACCACGTCTACGAGTTCACCACGCGTGACGGCCGCAGCGTCCGGTTCGAGGAGAGCAACGGACCCGCGACGGTCGTCGAGGGCGACATCGTGACCGTGCACTACGTGGCGGAGCGGCCGGAGCGGGCGACGGCCCACGCCCCGGCACGCGGGAAGCTCGCGGCGGAATCGGGCTGCCTGGTGGCTTTCCTGGGCGTGTTCATCACCGGCTGCGTGATCTTCATGGTCGTCGTCCACGTCTTCTTCTCGACGGCGGACGCCTTCTTTCCGTGATCACGAGAAGGGCCCCTCGTGATCACGAGGGGCCCTTCATCCGTGCGCCGCCAGGGACTCGAACCCCGGACCCGCTGATTAAGAGTCAGCTGCTCTAACCAACTGAGCTAGCGGCGCATGACTCCCGCCGTCCGCTTCCCGCGGCCGGCGACGAAGAAAATACTACCTGGTCCTCGGGGGTGCTACGACCACCCCGGAGGCCGGAGGCGCCGGGAGGGCCCGAAGGCCGCCGGCGCCCCGGAGCGGCCCCTACCGCACGGCGCTCAGGAACTCCCGGGTGCGCTCGTGGTCGGGGTCGCCGAAGAGCTTCTCCGGCGGCCCGGACTCGATCACCCGGCCCGAGTCGAACATCAGCACCTGGTCGGAGATGTCCCGGGCGAAGTTCATCTCGTGGGTCACGCACAGCATGGTGATGTCGGTGGTGTGCGCGATCTCCCTGAGCAGGTCCAGCACACCGGCCACCAGCTCCGGGTCCAGGGCCGAGGTCACCTCGTCGAGGAGCAGGATCTCCGGCCGCATGGCGAGCGCCCGGGCGATCGCCACCCGCTGCTGCTGCCCGCCGGACAGCTGCGACGGATGGGCGTCGGTCTTGTCCGCCAGCCCGACGAGGTCGAGGAGTTCACGGGCCCGCTCCTCCGCCTCCTCGCGGCCGAGCCCGAGCACGTTGACGGGCGCCTCCGTGATGTTCTGGAGCACCCTCATGTTCGGGAACAGGTTGAACTGCTGGAAGACCATCCCGATCTTCCTGCGGATCCGGCGCAGGTGCTTCTCGTCCGCCGGGCGCAGGGTTCCGTCCGGGCCGGGCATGTGGGACAGCGGTTCGCCGTCCACGTGGATCACGCCGTCGCTGACGCGCTCGAGCGTCATCAGCAGCCGCAGGATGGTCGTCTTCCCCGAGCCGCTCGGCCCGATCAGCGTCACGTGCTCACCGCGCCGGACGGCGAAATCCAGCCGGTCGAGCACGACGTGATCGCCGAAGCGCTTGACCACCTGGTCGAAGCGGACCAGATCCGCGTGCGGCACGTCCGGAGTCGCGTTCTCGGGCGCCTGCGGCGGCGTCTTCTGCAAAGGGTCAGTGGCCAAGGCGCTTCTCCAGCTTTCTCATCAGAAGCGAGGTCGGGTAGCTTGCCGCCAGGAAGAACAGGCCCGCGAGGGTGAATGTCTCGGCGTAGGTGAAGTGGTCCGCGCCGTACTCACGGGCCTTGGCGACCATCTCCTGGACCGTGATGACGGCCAGGAACGGGGTCTCCTTGAACATCGAGATGCCGTAGTTGCCGAGCGCCGGCAGCACCTTGCGCACCGCCTGCGGCAGGATCACCGCCTGCCAGGTGCGGCGCGGCGACATGGACAGCGCCCGGCACGCCTCCCACTGACCCTTCGGCACGGCGTCGATGCCCGCCCGGTACACCTCCGACAGGTAGGAGGCGTAGTGGATGCCGAGCACCGCGACGCCGATGGTCAGCGGGTCCACCGTGTTGAAGACCGCGTAGGCGCCGACCAGCTGCACCAGCAGCGGGGTGGACCGGACGAACTCGGTGACCGTCCGCACCGGCACGGTGACCAGCCGGCTCGGCACCCGTCCGGCCACGGCCACGAGCAGGCCGAGGACGGCGGCCACCGCGGTGCCGAGGACCGTGGCCAGCAGCGTGGTCAGAAAGCCGTGCCACAGCAGCGGCAGCGAGTCGCGGACCGCGCCCCAGTCCCATGCGTAGCTCACGACGCACCTCCCGCCATCCCGGGCTCGCGCGCCGACTCGGCGCCGCGGCGGCGCAGCAGGGCACGGCGGCCCGTGTGCAGGCCGAGCCGGGACTTGGCGCGCCGTTCCAGGGCGTTCATCAGCAGGGTCAGCGCGTAGGCGAGGACGAAGTAGATCACCAGCAGAGTCAGATAGGCCCACGTGGTCGCGCCGGTGCGGTCACGCATCTGCTGGACCACCGTCGTCAGGTCGGCCGCGGAGATCAGCCACAGCAGCGGGGTGCACTTCAGCAGCTGGATCAGCAGGTTCGTGAACGAGGGGATCATCTGCACCCACGCCTGCGGCAGGATCACCCGGCGCATGCGCTGCGACGGCGTCATGTTCAGCGCGACGGCGGCCTCCCACTGCGCCCTGGGCACGGCGTTCAGCGCGCCGCGCACCACCTCGGAGCCGTAGGCGCCGTAGTTCATGCCGAACGCCACCACACCGCAGAACAACGGCGACAGTTCGTACCCGGACAGCAGCGGGAACGCGTAGTACAGCCAGAACAGCTGGACGTACAACGAGGTGCCGCGGAGGAACTCCACGACCACCCGGGAGACGCCGCGCGCGAGCAGGAGTCCGCTGCGTGCCGCGAAGCCGAACACGAAGGACAGGGCGAGCGCGACGGCCGAGCCGAGGACCGTGGCCTCGACCGTCACCAGGAGCCCCGACCACACGCTGGAGATGTGGTCGAAGAAGTACGTGTAGAAGTCATCCATGGACAGGCGTCCCCGTCAGCCCTTGCACAGGTCGGCGGTCTTCAGGCCCGCCGGCGGGATCGTGTCCCTGCCGAACCCGTACTCCCCGACGAGCCGCACGTACCGGTCAGGATCCGAGGTGATCTTCTTCAGCTGCTCGTCGAAGGCGTCCCGGAGCTCCTCGCTGCCCTGGCGGAAGACGGCGCCGCCCGGGCTGTACTGCTTCACACCGTCGACCACCGGCACGAACGAGTCGGTGACCTCCACCTTCGGGTTGGTCCTGGCCAGCCAGCGCAGCGAGATGCCCGTCAGCACGAAGGCGTCGATCCTGCCCTGCGCGACCGCGTCCGCGCCGTCCTGCGGCTTCTGCAGCGTCCGTATGCCGCTCCCGGAGATCCCGGCGGCGGTGACGTAGCCCTTCTCCACCGCGCCCGACATCACGCCGATGGTCGCCCCGGCCGACTTGGCGGAGGCGAGGTCGGTCAGGTTCTTCGGGTTGCCCTTCTTCACCATCATCGCGGTGGGCGAGACGAACTCGGGCTCGGAGAACAGGGCCTTTCGGCAGCGCTCCGGGATGATGGCCATGCCCGCACTGATCACGTCGTACTTGCCGGCCTGGAGTCCGGGGATCAGACCGTCCCACTCGGAGAAGGCCGGCTTCAGCTCGTCCACTCCCAGGGCCTTGAAGATCTCTCTGTGCAGCGTCGGCGCCTCGCCCTTGAGCTGCCCGCCCTCCTCGAAGCCGTACGGGGCCTCGTTGGCGTAGGCCACCTTCACATAGCCCTGCTTCCTCAGCTGTTCCAGCTTCGAGCCCTTGCCGTCGCCGCTGTCCGTCTTGCTGCACGCGGCCAGCAGCCCGGGGACGGTGAGCATGCCGCCCACGGCCGCCGTCCTGGTCAGAAAGCCCCGGCGGGACAGGTTCGGGAACTCGGACATGGACACTCACCCTCCAGGAGGGCCTCGTCGGCTCGGGCCCTTCGCAGACAGTGGTGGCGCCTGCCCGCTCTCCGTGGTCCATGCGAGTGGACTTGGGGATGTGATCCAAAGGTGTCCGGGGGGATACCGTTCCGTGTCCGGGCGCGAAGGTGCGGGGCGGGTGTGAACTCCAGCGCCTTCGGGCAGACGGCCCCTCAGAGGCCGCGAGGAGGCGCCATGGCGGAACGCCACGTCGAAGTCGCGCTGGAGAAGCGCGGAGTCCGCTGCACGGCACGGCTGCTGGACGACCGGGCACCGCGCACCTGCGCCGCGGTCTGGGACGCGCTCCCGCTGAGCGGGGACGTCTACCACGCGAAGTACGCGCGCAACGAGATCTACGCGCTCTTCGCGCCGTTCGCCCGGGCGGAGCCACCGCTGGAGAATCCGACGGTCACTCCGATCCCGGGCGATCTGTGCTACTTCTCGTTCGCCGGCACCGAACTGGGCACGCAGGCCTACGGCTACGACCGCGTACCCGCCGCCGGGCCGACGGTCGTGGACCTCGCCCTGTTCTACGAGCGCAACAACCTCCTGCTCAACGGTGACGTCGGCTGGGTGCCCGGCATCGTCTGGGGCCGGGTCACCGAGGGCCTGGACGCCATGGCCCAGGCCTGCAACGACCTGTGGCGCTCCGGCGCGGCGGGGGAGACCCTCAGCTTCCGGCGGGCGTGAGCCGGGTCGCCACCCCCGCGTCGTACAGGGCGTGGGCCGCCCGCAGCACCAGGTCGTCGCGGTGCCGCGCGGCCACGATCTGGAGGCCGACCGGCAGACCGTCCTCGTCCCTGCCCACGGGCACGGACGCCGCCGGCTGCTGGGTCATGTTGAACGGGTACGTGAACGGAGTCCACCCGGTCCAGCGCCGGTGCCCCGAACCCTTCGGCACCTCCGCGCCCGCCTCGAACGCCGTGATCGGCAGGGTCGGCGTGACCAGCAGGTCGTAGCTCCGGTGGAAGTGGCCCATGACACGGCCGAGTTCCATGCGGACGTCCACGGCGGCCAGGTAGTCCAGCGCCGACAGCCGGGCGCCGGCCGCGCAGATCTCCCGCAGCCCCGGGTCGAGCAACTCCCGCCGGTGGGGCCCCAGACGCTGGACGACACGGGCGGCGCCGCTGAACCACAGGGTGTGGAAGGCCTCCACCGGGTCGGCGAAGTCGGGGTCGCTCTCGGTGACGTACGCGCCGAGGTCCGCCAGCTCCGCCACCGCACGGCGCACCGCCCTGGCGACCGCCGGGCGCACCGGCACCTGGCCGCCCAGGGACGGCGAGTAGGCGACCCGCAGCCCCCGTACCCCGCCGGCCAGTGCCTCCGTGAACGATCCCGGGGGCGGGCCGAGCGCCGACCAGTCCCGCGCGTCGGGCACACCGATCACGTCGAGCAGCAGCGCCGCGTCCGCCGCGTCCCGGGTCATCGGACCCACGTGCGACAGCGTGCCGAAGGCGCTGGGCGGATACAGCGGGACCCGGCCGTACGTCGGCTTCAGGCCGAAGATCCCGCACATCGCGGCCGGGATGCGCACACTGCCGCCGCCGTCCGTGCCCAGCGACAGGGGGCCCGCGCCGAGCGCCACGGCCGCCGCGCTGCCGCCGCTGGACCCGCCGGCGGTGCGGGCCGGGTCGAGGGGGTTGCGGGTGACGCCGGTCAGCGGGGAGTCCGTGACGCCCTTCCAGCCGAACTCGGGGGTCGTGGTCTTGCCGAGGAAGACCGCGCCGTGCTCGCGCAGCCGGGCCACCGAGGGGGCGTCCTCGTCCCAACGGCCCTCCTCCGCCACGGTCCTGGAACCGCGCAGGGTCGGGTGGCCGCGCAGCAGCAGGATGTCCTTGACGGTGACCGGCACCCCGTCCAGCAGCCCCGACGGCCTTCCGCGCCGCCACCGGTCCTCCGACTCCCGGGCCCGCGCCAGGGCGTCCTCGGCGGTGATCCGGACGAACGCGTTCACCTCCGGCTGGATCCGCTCGGCCCGTTCCAGGGCCGCCCGGGTGGCCTCCACGGGGCTGAACTCGCCCTTGCGGTAACCGTCGAGCAGTTCTCCCGCGGTCAGCTCGGTGAGCTCGGTCATCGCGCCTCCAGACAGGGGTCAGTGTCCCGGTACGTATCCGCGCCGTTTGTCGACGACGTTCGGCAGCGGCTCGCCCGCCTCCCAGCGGCCGTACAGATCGACGAACTGGGCCGCCAGTTCGTCCCGCCAGCCGACCGTGTCACCGCTCATGTGCGGGGACACGACCAGGCCCGGCACCCGCCACAACGGGCTGTCGGGGGTGAGGGGTTCGTCCTGGAAGACATCCAGGGCGGCGCCCGCGATCCAGCGGTCCGTGAGCGCCCGGACGAGCGCCACCTCGTCGACGAGCTGCCCCCGGCCGACGTTGACGAAGCGCGCCGAGGGCTGCATGAGGCCGAACCGGCGGGCGTCGAACATGCCGCGGGTCTCCTCGGTCAGCGGGGCCGCCGCGATCACCCAGTCGGCGCGGGCGACGAGCCGGTCCAGGTCCTCCGGGCCGTGCACTCCGGCGCGCGCGGTGCGGCCGACGACCGCCGCCCGCACGCCCAGCGCGCCGAGCGTGCGGGCGATCGCCCGGCCGATCGGCCCGGAGCCCACGACACACGCGCGCGTACCGGCCACCCGCTGCGACTCGCGGTGCCGCCACCGCCCCTCGCGCTGGAAGTCCAGGGTCCGCGGCAGGTCCTTGGCCAGGGCGAGGACGAGCGCGGCGACGTACTCGGCGATCGGTTCGTCGAACACGCCCCGCGCATTGGTCACCACCGTGCCGGACGCCGCGATCTCGGGACACATCAGATGGTCCACGCCCGCGCTCGCCGTGTGCACCCAGCGGGGCCGCGGCCCCTCGCCCGGCCAGACCTCCCGCACCGCGGTGGAGGTGAAGTCCCACACGAGCAGCACGTCCGCCTCGGGAAGCCGTGCGGCCAGCCCGGCCGCGTCCGTGCGCACGATCCGGGCGCGGCCGGTGAGCCGGCCCAGACGCGGCGGCGGATCGGCGTCCAGGACGAGCAGGACGGGGACACTCATGGCGAGCCGTTTCTCGTAAGGGGCGGCCGTCTGACGTGCACGGATTGACCACGCTCGCACCCGAACCTACCTTCGTCAACACGGGCGCCCGTACGGACGGTTGCTCTCTGCTGCCCCACCGTGTCGTTCACCTGCCGTCAGTGCCGCCCTCCCGTCTCCCTCACGTGAGGCAGGTGTCTGCCATGGACGCCACGCACGACATGAACGGCATGGGGATCTCCTTCCTCGGCGGCCCGTGCCCGCAGCGCGGAGTCGGGGTCGTCGCCCCCTTCGACTTCGCGCTGGACCGCGAGCTGTGGCGGTGGGTGCCGGACGAGGTCTCGCTGCACCTGACCCGGACGCCGTTCGTGCCGGTGGAGGTGAGCCTGGACCTGGCGCGGCTGGTCAGCGAGCACCAGACGCTCGACGCCGCGGTGCGCACCCTGACCGCCGTCGCGCCCGAGGTCGTCGCCTACGCCTGCGCCTCGGGCAGCTTCGTCGGCGGGATCGCCGGCGAGCGCGCGATGTGCGCGGCGATGACACAGGCGGGCGCGGTGGCCGCGGTGACCACGTCCGGGGCACTGCTGGAGGCGCTCGCGGAGCTCGGCACCCGGCGGGTGGCACTGGTGACCCCGTACACGGTGTCCTTGACGCGATCACTCCAGGACTACCTGGCCGAGGCCGGCGTCACCGTCACCGGGTGCGCGTACATGGGGCTGACCCGGCACATCTGGAAGGTGCCGTACCGCGGGGTGGTCGACATGGCCCGCCGGGCCGCGCGCCGCAACCGCCCGCAGGCGCTGTTCCTGTCCTGTACGAACCTGCCGACCTACGACGTGATCCCGCAGCTGGAGGCCGAACTGCGCATACCGGTGATCTCGGCCAACCAGGTCACGATGTGGGCTGCGCTGCGCCGGCTGGGTACCCGAGCGGTGGGGCCCTACCAGGCGCTGCCGGCCGGTGTGCCTCCCGCGCCGCCCAGGCCGCGGCACGGTGACGGCGGCGCCTGGCCCGTACTGTCCGACGAACAGCAGGAAGGCAGGCCATGACCGCACTCGGATTCCTCTACCCGGGCCACTCCGCAGAGGACGACTATCCGCGCATCGAGCAGCTCCTGGGCAGCGACATCCGGGTGGACCTGGTCCACACCGACATCGGCGAGGACGCGCACCGGGCGGACGCGCTCTACGAGATGGGCTCGCCCGAGCGGCTCGCACAGGGCGTGGAGGGGCTGCGGCTGGCAGGCGTCGAGGCGGTGGTGTGGGCGTGCACCAGCGGCAGCTTCGTACGCGGCTGGCAGGGCGCGCACGAGCAGGTCCGCGCGCTGGCCCGGACGGCGGGCATGCCGGCCTCCTCCACCTCCTTCGCCTTCGTGCACGCGGCGGCCGAGATCGGCGCCCACCGGGTCGCGGTCGCCGCGACCTACCCGAAGGACGTCACCGGCCTGTTCACGGACTTCCTGCGCGCCGGGAAGGTGGAGGTGGCCGCCGCCCGCAGCGCCGGGATCATCACCGCGGCCGAGGTGGGCACCTGGGGCGAGGCGGAGATCCTGGCCCTGGCGCGGGAGGCGGACGTCCCCGAGGCGGACGCGGTCCTGCTGCCCGACACCGCCCTGCACACGGCGTCCCACCTGCCCGCCCTGGAGAGGCACCTCGGCAAGCCCGTCCTCACGGCGAACCAGGTGACCGTCTGGGAGGCGCTGCGGCTCACCGACCGCCGGGTCAACGCGCCCGCTCTGGGCGCGCTGTTCACGCGCGAGCCGATCGTCCAGATGTGACACCGGCGCGGTTGCGGTCCCCGTTGCGCGGGCGGAGGCTGGAAGTGTCCGGCGGTGCAGCGAGAACGCCCGGGGCCCGGGACGACCGACGCCCCCGCCTTCCTGTGTCATCCCCCTGGTTGGTGTCCCCCGGCAACGGCCCGTGGTCGCCGCCGTCGTCCAGCGTTCGACGCGGAGGTGACCCAGGTGAAAGCCGTCGTCTACGAAAAGCCCTTCAACGTCACGGTGAGGGACGTCGACGATCCCCGGATCCAGCACCCGAACGACGTGATCGTACGGGTCACGTCCACCGCGATCTGCGGTTCCGACCTGCACATGTACGAGGGCCGCACGGCCGCCAAGGCGGGAATCGTCTTCGGCCACGAGAACCTCGGCGTCGTCGAGGAGATCGGCGACGGCGTGACGTCGCTGTCCCAGGGCGACCGGGTCGTGATGCCGTTCAACGTGGCCTGCGGGTTCTGCAAGAACTGTCTCGCCGGGAAGACCGGGTTCTGTCTGACGGTGAACCCCGGCTTCGCGGGGGGCGCCTACGGATACGTGGCGATGGGCCCCTACACCGGTGGTCAGGCCGAGCGGCTGAGGGTGCCGTTCGCCGACTTCAACTGTCTGAAGCTGCCGCCGGGCGACGAGTTCGAGACCGACTTCGTGCTGCTCGCCGACATCTTCCCGACCGGCTACCACGGCTGCGAGCTCGCCAAGGTGTCGCCCGGTGAGTCCGTCGCCGTCTTCGGCGCCGGACCGGTGGGCCTGATGGCCGCCTACTCGGCGCTGCTGCGCGGCGCGTCGAAGGTGTTCACGGTCGACCGGGTGCCCGAGCGGCTCGCCAAGGCGGAGGAGATCGGGGCCATCCCCATCGACTTCACCAAGGGCGACCCGGCCGAACAGATCATGGAGATGACCAACGGCGAGGGCACCGACAAGGGTGTGGACGCCGTCGGCTACCAGGCCCAGTCGCACAAGGACGTCAGCCACGAGGAGCCCGCCGTCGTCCTCAACACGCTCGTCGAGACGGTACGGCCCACCGGCCTGCTCGGCATACCGGGGCTGTACGTGCCCTCCGACCCGGGCGGACCCGACGAGCACGCCAAGCACGGCCAGCTGCTGGTCTCCATCGGCAAGATGTTCGAGAAGGGCCAGCAGATGGGCACGGGCCAGTGCAACGTGAAGCAGTACAACCGGCAGCTGCGCGATCTGATCATCGCCGGGCGCGCCAAGCCCAGCTTCGTGGTCTCCCACGAGCTGCCGCTGGACCAGGCGCCCCAGGCGTACGAGAAGTTCGACAAGCGGATCGAGGGCTACACGAAGGTGGTCCTGCACCCGGGTCACGCGCTCGCGGCGTGAACGCGGGCTGAGACGAGCCGCCGCGGCCGGGGCCTTCCGCCCCGGGCCCCGTCCCCTCCCCCGGGGGCCGGGGCGGAGTCCCGCGGCGGCTCCTCTCGTGCAAGCGGGACGGGCGGGGGCGGGAAAGGAACAAACGGCAGCGGTGCCCTGTTGACGCCGGTCAGGAAAGTGAACGGTCAACCAGCAGGAGGCACCCGTGGCGGGAGACGAGATCAGGGGCACGGCACTCGGGACCGCCCCGGTACCCCTGTCCGTACTGGACCTGGTGACCGTGGGCGCGGGGCACACCGCCACCGAGGCGCTGCGCACCAGCGCCGCCCTGACGAGGACCGCGGAGTCCCGCGGCTACCACCGCTACTGGGTCGCCGAGCACCACTCGATGCCGGGCGTCGCGTCCTCCTCCCCGGCCGTGATCCTCGCCCACCTCGCCGCCCACACCGACCGGATCCGCCTCGGCTCCGGCGGCGTCATGCTGCCCAACCACGCCCCGCTGGTCATCGCGGAGCAGTTCGGCACCCTGGAGGCCCTGGCACCCGGCCGTGTCGACCTGGGTCTCGGCCGCGCCCCCGGCACGGACGGCGCCACCGCCGCCGCCCTGCGCCGCACCGACCACCTCGACCGGGGCGCCGACGACTTCCCGCAGCAGCTCGCCGAGCTGATCCGCTTCCTCGACGACGACTTCCCCGACGGCCACCCCTACCGCCGCGTCCACGCCGTGCCCGGCCCGGTCCAGGCGACCTCCCCGGGTGGCGTGCAGTCCCCGCACCGCCCGCCGGTCTGGCTGCTCGGCTCCTCCGGCTTCAGCGCCCGCCTGGCCGGCACGCTCGGCCTGCCGTTCGCCTTCGCCCACCACTTCTCCGCGCAGAACACCGTCCCGGCCCTCGACCTCTACCGCGATTCGTTCCGCCCGAGCGCGGTGCTGGACGCCCCGTACGCCCTCATCGGCGTCGCGGCCCTCGCCACCGAGGAGGAGCGCGAGGCGCGCCGCCAGGTGCTGGCCGCCGCCCTGAACATGGTCCGGCTGCGCACCGGCCGCCCCGGCCTCGTGCCCACCCCGGAGGAGGCGGAGGCGTACGAATTCAGCTCGATGGAGCGGGAGTTCGTCGACTCCTGGAACGCCAACGTGGTCCACGGCACCCCCGACGAGGTCCGCTCCGGCCTCGACGACCTGCAAAAGCGCACCGGCGCCGACGAGTTGATGATCACGAGCAACGCCCACAGCGGCGCCGTACGCCTGCGCAGCTACGAACTCATCGCGGACGCCTACGGACTGCCGGCGGACGTCCGGTCGCTGTCCGGCGACTGAACGGGCCCGGTACCGGCCGGTCGAACGGGCTTGGTTCCGGCTTCGGGCGTGGTCGCTCGAACGGGCTTGGTTCCGGCTTCGGGCGTGGTCGCTCGAACGGGCTTGGTTCCGGCTTCGGGCGCGGTCGGTCGAACGGGCTCGGTTCCGGCTTCAGACGCGGCCGTCCAGCAGCTCGGAGATGCGGTCGGGCGACACCGGCCGGGAGTACAGCCACCCCTGTCCGGTGTCGCAGCCGATCCGGCGCAGCCTGCTCGCCTGGTCCGTCGTCTCCACGCACTCGGCGGTGACGGTCAGCCCCAGCCGGTGGGCGAGCTGGATCATCGCCTCCACGATGACCTCGTCCGCGGGGCTCGGCCGGCTCGCCGCGCCCTCCGGCTCCTCGTGCTGGAACCCCCGTACGAAGGAGCCGTCCAGCTTCAGCGCCGACACCGGCAGGCGGCTCAGGTAGGCGAGGTTGGAGTATCCGGTGCCGAAGTCGTCGATGGCGATGTGCACGCCCATGTCGTTCAGGGACCGCAGGGCCTCGAGCGGCCGCCCGGCCGAGCCCATCACGGCCGACTCGGTCAGCTCCAGCTGGAGCAGGTGCGGCGCCAGCCCGGTCCGGGCGAGCACCTCGGCCACGTCCGCGACCAGGTCGGAGTCCCACACCTGCCGGACGGCCACGTTGACGCTGACGAAGATCGGCGGCTCGTCCGGGTGGTCCAGCTGCCAGCGGCGGGCCTGGTGGCAGGCGGTGGCCAGGATCCAGCGGCCCAGCGGCACGATCGAGCCGTCCTCCTCCGCCAGCGCGATGAACCGATTCGGCGTCAGCGTGCCGAACTCAGGGTGCCGCCAGCGGACGAGGGCCTCGACCCCGCGCAGCCGCCCGTCCTCCATGCCGACCAGCGGCTGGTACTCCAGGGCGAACTCGCCGCGTTCGACGGCCGCGCGCAGCGTGGAGACCAGGGCCTGACGGGTCATGCGGTGCGCGTTGCGCTCGGGGTCGAACAGTGTCCAGCGGGCCTTGCCGTCGGCCTTCGCCCAGTACAGCGTCGTGTCGGCGGCCTGCATCAGCGCGGTGGCCGACGATCCGGCCGCGTGCCGCTCGACCACGCCGATGGACGCCGACACCGACAACAGTCGGCCGGCGACCTCGAAGGGTTCCTGGAGGGCCGAGAGCACCGACTCGGCCAGCTCCGCGAGCTGCTCGGTGCCGGTCGAGTCCTCGACGAGCAGCGCGAACTCGTCGCCGCCCAGCCTGGCCACCAGCGGTGTGCTCGTCCGACCATGGCCGGCCTCGTCGGCGCACCGGGTCAGCCGTTCGGCCACCGCGGCGAGCAGCCGGTCGCCGACGCGGTGGCCGAGGGTGTCGTTGACCGCCTTGAAGCCGTCGAGGTCCAGGTAGCACAGGCCGACCCGGCCGCTTCCGCCACGCTCGTACGACTCCGTCTCCAGCGCGGCCGACAGGCGCTCGAAGAACAGGGTGCGGTTGGGCAGCCGGGTCACCGGGTCGTGGTTCTTCAAGTGCCGCAGCCGGGCCTGGAGTTCGCGCCGGGCGCTGATGTCGGCCACGGACAGCAGCACGCCCGGGGAGCCGGGGGTCAGGGGCGCGACCGTGACCTGGACCCACAGCCGGTGGCCGTCGGGGTGCTTGAGCCGGCGGGCGCAGCGCAGCCGGGCCTGCCGGCCGCGCAGCACCTCGCCGTAGGCGTGCCGGGTGCGGGCGTCGGAGGCCAGGTCCACCAGATCGGCGGCGGGCTGACCGGCCAGCTCGTCGGGGCCGGCGCCGAGGAGCGCGCCGAAGGTCTCGTTGGCGCTGACGACCAGGCCCTCGTGGTCGACGACGGCCATCGCCAGCGGCGCCGCGGAGAACGCGGACCGGAAGGGGCGCTCGGCGCCGGTGTCCGGGCCGGGGGCCGGGGCGGTGTTCAGGGCGGGGTTCGGGGCGGTGTTCGGAGCGGCGTTCAGGAAGGCGTCCGGGGTGGGGTCCGGGGCCGGTTCCAGGACGGGTTGAGGGGCCGGTTCCAGGGCGGATTCGGATGCCGGTTCCGGGATGGGTTCCGGGGCTGATTCCCGGGCGGGTACCGGGGTGGTGCAGGCCGGTGGTGGTGCGGACCCGAGCAGGTCCATGACGGCGGGCACGGATTCGGCCAGGACGGTGAATCGGGGGGCGGCGGGGGCCGGTTCCGCCATCGGAGTGAGGCCGTGGACGGGGAGGAACCCGGCGGGACCGGCGCCGGAGGGTGCGGGCGCGGTGGGGGCGACGGCCCGCTCGGCGGCGGCGGCCGTGGCCGGATCGGTACCCGGAGGCCTCGCGACATCACTCTCTGTGACAATAGGTCGGATGAGATCTGCCGCGGGCGTCGGCCCTTCGGACGTTCCGCTCACCGCTCGCTCCCGCAGTGCACTCGGTTCTTCTTATCGGTCTCGTCGGGTGGCCGACCGGGTGGTGGACGGCGGCCCGGCCCGTGTCCGCGCAGGAAGGTGCAGGGAAAGTGTGTCGATCATAGATGCCGTCGGCGAACCCCTTCCAGCCGCTCGCCGGTCCCGCGCGGCGACCGGCCGTTCGTCCGGATCGTTTCCGATCACGCCTGGACGGGTTCTTTATATGGCTGACCGCTTGTGACGTTCCGTGAGCGGTCCGGGGGCGTCGTATCCCTGGAACCGCGTCGGACCGTCCTGTCGTGAACTCGCTTCCCTCACCCTTCCGGTGCAGACAAACAGGGCGTACCCCTACAAACTCCCACAGGCTGGGTGCGGTGTCCCGCGAACCGCCCCGGAGGTCCCTGTGCCGTGTCAGCTGCCCCTGAAGGCGCTCGGCCACGACGTCCTCAGAGCGCTGAACCAGGTCGGGGTGCGCCCCAGGCTGCGCAGCACCGCGGCCGTGTTCACCACCATGTCGGCGGTCGCCGCCACCTCGATCCTGGGCGGGCCCTCGGTCGCCGAGCCGTTCTCCACCGCGCTCTGCGCCCTGCAACGCACGGACGCCCACCACTCGGAGGGTCTGGACACCTGGAACCCCTCCTACGTACGGCCGACCGGGACGCTGAACGCCGTCCTGGTGTTCCTGTCCTTCCCGGACTCCACCCCGCGCACCACCCCGGCCGAACTCACCGCCGACCACTTCCCGGCCACCAGCCGGTACTTCGAGCAGGCGTCGTACGGCAGGTTCACCCTGCGCCCCCACCCGCTGCGGCGCTGGACCCGGATGCCGCGCCCGTCCACGGCGTACGCCATGCACCGGGACTGGAACGCCCGGGACCGCACCGTGTATCTGCACGACGCGCTCGCCGCGGCCGACCCCGTGGTCGACTTCTCGCGCTACGACGTCGTCTACTTCGTCGCCGACCCGGACGCGCCCGGCGTCGACTCGGACGCGACGAAGGTCGTCAATCTGGACACCCCGCTGCGAGCCGACGGCAAGGAGATCCGGCGGGTGGTGACGGTCTTCGAACGGCACCCGCCGGACCGGCTGGTGCTCGCCCACGAGTCCGGGCACGTCTTCGACCTGCCCGACCTGTACCACCGGCCCGCGGACGGCAAGGGCGACTGGGACACCTACGTCGGGGACTGGGACCTGATGGGCAGCCAGTTCGGCCTCTCGCCCGACCTGTTCGCCTGGCACAAGTGGAAGCTCGGGTGGCTGGACCCCCGTCAGGTGACCTGTGTGCGAGGGGGACCGACCCGGCTGACCCTGGAACCGGTGGAGGTGGGCCCGGCGGGTGCGGGTTCGTCGGTGACGGCCACCGCCGGGTCGCCGCTGTTCGGGCTCGGCAGCGGAACGAAGCTGGTGGTGGTGCGCACCGGGAGCGACAGCGTGCTGGCCATCGAGGCGCGGGCGTCGGTCGGCAACGACGTGACCGGGTGCCGGCAGGGGGTGCTGGTGTACCGGGTGCGCGGCGGGGCGGACTCCGGTGGCGGCCCGGTCGAGGTGATCGACGCCCATCCGCACACCGATGCCTGCGAGGGGACCTCGGTCCAGCCCGCGCTGGCCGACGCCCCGATCGACGTGGGGGAGAGCTTCACCGTGCCGGGCGACGGGGTCCGGGTGGAGGTGGAGAACCGTACGGCGTCCGGCGCGTACACCGTCAAGATCACCACGGTGTGACGCCGGCCGGTACACACAGCGATGGCGAGACCGGTTCGCTCTCCGCGACCCTGTCTCGCCATCGTCATCGTGCGCCGCCAGGGACTCGAACCCCGGACCCGCTGATTAAGAGTCAGCTGCTCTAACCAACTGAGCTAGCGGCGCCTGCTGACGTCGTAGACCTTAGCATCCTGGTCGCTGGGAGGAAAAATCGATATCCGCACCGCCGCGCGGGCCGCCCGCACGGCCGCCCAGAGCATGATCTCCGGGCCCGGCAGCCAGGGGTGGCGGGTGTCCGGAGCGACGAGCCAGCGGGAGGCCGGCCGTGCGGGCGGGGTGTCGTCGGACAGGGCCGGAAGGGTCACCGCGTCGCCCTTGCCGTGGCACAGCAGGGGCGGGATGCCCTCCTTGCGGCCGGCCTCCCGGCCCCGGGACCCCCACTCCTCCCACTCCAGCAGCGAGGGCAGCCGGTGCGCGGTGCCCGGCGCGCCGAACAGCAGCATCCGTCCCCGGTGGACGGCCACCGGGCCCGACCCCGGACCTTCGTCCCACAGCCGGTCCAGCATCCGGCGGCCGAAGATCGCGGGCACGTTCACCATGTCGAAGACGGTGCCGCAGGGCAGTACGAGCGGTGCGTCCGGCCGCTCCCGCCAGAGGGCGAGCGTGCTGCGGGGGTACGCGCCCGCCGAGGCCAGCCAGGCGGCGCCGTCCGCGGTGACGCCCGAGGCGTCGGAGCGGCGGCCTGTCCACTGGTCGAGGTGGTCGACGAAGGGTTCGTTGCCTGTGCGGCTCATGGCGGATATATCTACCCGCTGTGAACGGGCGATTCCACAGGGTTGCGGGAAACCGGGACGCGGAAGGGCGGGTCGGGGTATCTTACGCGCTCGGCATATGCCAGAGCCGGGGGAAGCGCGAGGCGCGGGGGGTCAGACGGGGTCGGCCGGGTTGGCGTGCACGCCGTCCTCGGCTCCGCTCAGCAGGTCCCGCCCGAACTCCACCATCTTCTTGGCATAGTCCTCGGTCCAGTCCGCCCGCTCGGCGATGGCCGCCGGGGTCAGCCGGTCGAAGCGCCGCGGATCGGAGAGCTGCGCCGCCGCGATCGCCTGGAACTCCACCGCCCGGTCGGCCGCCGCGCGGAACGCGAGCGTCAGCTCCGTCGCCCGCGCGAGCAGCGCCCGCGGATCGTCGATCGACTCCAGGTCGAAGAAGTGCTCGGGGTCGGCGGCCGCCTCGGCCGGCTCGAAGAGCAGGGGCGCGGGGCGTAGCCGCGGATCGTCACGACGCGGCGTTGGCTCCGCCATGTCTCGACCTCCTCGTACGGTTCGGATGACACCGCCCTGTGAAAGGGCCACCCTCCATTGTCTCCCGGGAACGCAAGGGGGCGGGGGCAGCCCGCCCCGACCCACCCGTCAACTCCTCTGCCCCGCCGGGCCACCGGCGACCGTGACCGGCGCTCCGGGCACGCCGGGCCACTCGGTGTTCTCGCAGGTGGGCGAGTACCGCGTGGTTGGCCTTCCAGCCGTCCGGGCTGTGTTCGTCTGCCGCGTTCGGCGGTGTGCCGGACTCCGTCCGGGGGGAGGCCGTGTGGTGGTCACGGTCGCCGGGCCACTCGGTGTTCTCGCTGGTGGGCGAGTACCGCGTGGTTGGCTTTCCAGCCGTCCGGGCTGTGTTCGTCTGCCGCGTTCGGCGGTGTGCCGGACTCCGTCCGGGGGGAGGCCGTGTGGTGGTCACGGTCGCCAGGCCACTCGGTGTTCTCGCAGGTGGGCGAGTACCGCGTGGTTCGCCTCCCACCCGTCCGGGAACTTCACCGTCACGCCCAGTTGGACCGGTTCCGTCGACGGGTGGTCGTCCAGGAGGTCGGTGACCCCCGCGCGGCAGACCACGACGCAGGCGTGCCGGTGGCGGGAGGCGAGGACGCACAGGCGGCCGGTCTCCAGGTGGAACGCGGTGGCGTCGGGGCGTCCGGAGAGCGGGTGCAGCACGACCGTGACGTCGAACTCACGGCCCTGGAGGCGGTTCGCCGTGTCCACGGTGACATCCGTCACGCCCAGTTCCGCCAGCGTCGCGCGCACGGCGGCCGCCTGGTCGCGGTGCGCCGTGCCGACGGCGATCCGGTCGGCGGTCAGCGGCGCCGGGTCCGGCGACCGCTCCGAGACGGCCGCCCCGCCCCGCTCCAGCAGCCGCCGTACGACCGCCGCCACCGCCCGCACCGCCTCCGGGTCGGTGCGCGGAGTGTGCCGCGCGGGCAGCTCCAGCAGGCCCCAGCCGGACTCGGCGGCCTCGTCGAGCACCCGGTCGGGACCCGAGTCGTCCGAGGGGACCGCGAACGTCAGCCGCCGGTCCCCGGCCGACGTGCCGCTGCGGAACGGCGTGTACGGGTAGAACGCGTCGGAGACCAGGGGCGCCGCCGACGCCGGAAGCCGCCAGGACACCGGCAACCGGTGCTGGGGCAGCTGCGGATTGTGGGCCAGCAGCGTCGTCACCGCGGACGCCGACGGGTCGTAGGACAGGCCCGCCCACTGCTCGCTGCCGACGATCGCGAACGGGTCCAGCTGACCCGGATCACCCACGAACAACGCCCGCTCGAACAGCCCGGCGACCGCGAGCAGGGCGTCCGAGCGCATCTGGTACGCCTCGTCGACGATCGCGTGCCGCCACGGCTCGTCGACCTTCACATGCGCCCACTTCGCGGCGGTCGACAGGACCACGTCGAGTCCGGCGAGGTCGGCCGCCTTCGCCGACTTCCGTACGTTCGGCAGGCCGTCGAGCGCCTTGTCGTACGGGTCGGCGTCACTGCTGTGCAGCCGGCCCACGGGCAGTTCGGGATTCTTCTCCGCCAGCCGCAGCACCAGGTCGTCGACCTGGGCGTTGGTCTGCGCGACCACCATCAGCGGCCGTCCGGCGGCGGCCAGCTCCAGCGCCGCGCGCACGACCAGCGTCGACTTCCCCGCGCCGGGCGGGGAGTCGACGACGACCCCGCGGTCCGAGCCGTGCAGGGTGTCGCGGAGGATCGCGTCGGTCGCGCGGGCGGCCGCCGCCCCGGGGTCGAAGGGCGCCCGGAGGCCGCCGGGGCCGATCGCGGGGTCCTGGGCGGGGGCGGTCACAGATGATCCTCCTCGGTCACGGGGTCCGGGGCCTCCGGCGTGCTCTCCTCGCCCGGCGGGCCGCCGTGCGTCCATGGGGTCTGCTCCGGGTCGGGCAGCTTCGCGCCGCCGCGCTGCTCGTGCTCGAAGAGCGTGAAGCACACGCGGTCGCCCTTCTCCGGCACGGAACCGGGCGCGGGTTCCTTGCCGCGGCCCATCCTGTCCAGGATCCGCAGGACGACGAGCGTTCCCTCGGCGGTGTCCTCCTCGCAGGCGACGAACTCGGCCGACTGCGGCTTGCCGTCCAGCGAGCGGTACGCCCTGGCCCGCTCGCCCAGGTGCGGCCGGTCGTCGGTGCGCACGGTGACCAGCGGCCGCGGACTGGGCCGCTTGCCCTCGCTGCAGGCCGGGACGACGTCCGTGACCTCGCCCGCGAACGCCTCTCCGGCCAGCCGCCGCCCCGCCATGACCAGCGGGTCGTCCAGCGCCTCCTGTGCCTCCAGACGGGCCTGCTCCCGTTCACGCGTGGCCAGCTTGTTCGCCGCGGTGACCGCGTCGTCGCGGCGCGGCTGCGGCGGCTCGCCGGCCCGCACCCGGTCGCGGTGGCCGGTGAACGACCAGCGGTCGCGCGTCCAGCGCTCCTCGACGTGCCCGCCCTCGGGCAGCGCCCGCAGCAGGTCCAGGCCGCGCCAGACGTTGTCCCAGGTGGGGACGGCGCACTTCTCGACCAGGTCGCGGATCCCCTGCTCGGCCGCGGTGACGGCGCCCAGCCGCTCGTCCGCCTCCAGGCCGTCCTCGGCGGCGGCGAGGGCGGTACGCGCGCGGTCGTAGCGCTCGATAGCGGGCGCCAGCAGCCTGTTGTCGAAGGCCGGGTCGGTGGCGGGGCCCGCGGGCGGGCACTCCAACTGGCCGTCGGCGGTGTGCGCCAGCTCGGCCCGCAGCGCGGCTCCGGCGCCCGACGCGCCGTCCGGCGGGTCGATCCACGCCAGCAGCGCCCCCAGGTGCTGGTCCTCCAGGCCGGACTGGCCGGTCGTCCAGTGCTGGGCCAGCAGGTCGGTCATCGCCGGCAGCAGCGAGGAACCGGGCACCCGGGCCCGCTCCCCGAAGTGGGTCAGCCACCGACCGAGCAACGGCACGCGCGGCGGCGCCGGATGCGGCGTCTCCGGGTCCTGCTCGGCGGTGCGGCGGAAACGCATGGAGCGTCCGAGCAGCCGTACGAAGTCGATGCCCGCGCGGCTCGGCACGATCAGCTGGGGCGCGTCCGCGCACAGCTCCACCTCGACCTTGACCCGCTTGCCGCTGTTCGGATCGGTCTCGCTGCGCTCGGCGGCCTCGACGGCGTCGGCACAGGAGTCGATGTACGGCAGGACCACGTCGGCCAGTTCGGCGAGGAACGCGAACCGCAGGTCGCGGTCGCGCGGCTGCGGGACGGCCAGCAGCCGCGGCGCGTCACGGTCCGTGCCGACCAGTGCCCCGAGCGGGGCGCCCGCCTCACCGGCGGTGGTGAGCGGCACGAACACCAGCGGCCGCGCGGACAGATGCCGGTGCCGGACAGTCGCGGCGGGCTGGGCCCGACCGGTCCGCACCGCCTCCATACGGCCCAGGGTGGCGATCAGCGACACGCCGCCTCCCGCCCGGCCTGCTCCAGGGCCTCGGCCCGCAGCGCGGCGGCCCGGCGCAGCGCGGCCACCGCCGGGTCGTCCGGATCGCCCGCCTCGCCGTGGGCGGCCGCCAGCACGTCCTCGACCGTCGACAGCCCGCCCAGGTCGGCGCGGGCCGAGCGGCCCAGCGCGGTCACCGCGCCCTGCGCACGGGACCGGGCGCGGCAGTGGAAGGCCAGCTCGCACGTGGCCAGGCACTCGGGCGCATACGTCGCCGGGACCGCCTCCACCGCTGCCGTCAGCTCCTCCGAGGGCAGCTCGGGGGAGAAGCACACGCCCTCGGGCAGGGCGTCGGCGATGTCCTCGACACGGGTCAGCCGGGTCAACTGGCGGGCGGTCACCGCGCGCTGCTTGCGGACGTCGACGGCGGACGCGGTGGGCAGGTTGGAGAAGTCCTTGGGGCACACCAGGAGCACCCGCTGCCGTACGCGCGGGACGGGGTCGAGGCGCGCGGCGACGTCCTCCAGCGCCAGCACGTAGACCGCCGACTGCCGGGCGGCCGCGCCCACCTTCGCCGGGTCGGCGGAGCCGTCCAGCATCGGGAAGGACTTGATCTCCACCACCGTCCAGCTGCCGTCCGGGTGCACCACCACCGCGTCCGGCTCCAGGTAGGCGGGTGAGCCCGCCACCTCCAGGGCGAGCATCGGATGGTCGAGCAGCGTCCAGGCGCCCGCCCGCGTGGCCTCGCGCAGCGCCAGCGCCGTACGCGCCGTACGCCCCTCGGGGCCGACGGCGCTCAGGTCGGGCACCCGGCTCTCCCTCGGCGGTTCCGCGCCCGGGTCCAGCCTGGTGTGCGCCAGCCTCAGCAGCTCGGCGCCGCCGTCCGCCTTGACGCGTGCCTCGAACGCGTTGCCCCGCATGAAGGCGAACTGCGACTGCCCGAACACGGCGGGCGCGCCCAGCGCTTCCGCGAGCGCCGCCTTGTCCACGCCCGCGCCGTCCAGGATCGCGCGACGGCCGCAGCCGGGGTTCGCGGCCAGCGCGGCCAGGGCCCGGGCGTCGAGGGCGCGGGCCGGTACGCCGGGCCCGCGCAGCTCAGCGAGCCTTCCCCAGGCTCTCGACTTCGCTCGGGCGGGGGAGACCCCAGGCTGGAGCGCCGTCTCCCGCGTCCTCGGGGACGGCACCCGGTTCGGCTCCGGGCCCGAACCGTGTTTCGCGCTGCCGTGGAATTCGCTCACCCGCCGAAGTCTGGCATCCGCCACTGACAATCGGGGAGCCCGCGGCACCGGAGTCCCCTGTGACGGCCGTGGCGGGGGGCGTCAGCAGTGCCTTGGCGCGGTCCGCGCCTCGCATCACGAACGGCGCGAGCAGCATCCCGACGCCCATCACGGCCACGCCCGCGACCGCGTCCAGGAGGTAGTGGTTGGCGGTGCCCATCACGACCAGCGCGGTCACCAACGGATAGGCGACGCCCGCGACCTTCGCCGTGCGCGTGCCGCCGTGGCGCCACAGCATCACTCCGCACCACAGGGCCCAGCCCACGTGCAGGCTCGGCATGGCCGCGTACTGGTTGGTCATACCGCCCAGGCCGCGCGGCGCGCTGGCCTCGCCGCCCCACCAGCCGTACGAGCTGTACTGGGCCATCGTGTCCACGAACCCGTGGTCCGGGGAGAGCAGGCGGGGCGGGCAGGTGGGCAGCAGGGTGAAACCGATCAGTCCTATGAACGTGGACGTCATCAGCCAGGTGCGGGCCGCCCGGTAGTGCGTGGTGCGCGCCCTGAACAGCCACACCAGGATCACGGGGGTCACCAGGTAGTGCAGCGACGCGTACCAGAAGTCGGCGGGGACGCCCAGCCACGGCTCACGGGTGAACAGGCGGTTGAGGGGGTGCTCCGCGTTGAGGTGCAGCAGCTTCTCGACGCGCAGGATCGCCAGGCCGTGGTCGACGGCCGTGGAGACGTCGCCGCGGGCCAGCAGCCGGCCCGCCGAGTAGCAGCCGTACACCAGCAGGATCAGCGGCAGTTCGGTCCACCAGCGCAGCCGGGTGCGCGGGGCCGTCTCGGTGCGCCGTGCCGGTGCCTCGGTCTGCGGCATCCGATGCCCTCCCCCTTCGTCGCTGCGCTGCCCGGCGGTGCCCGGACGGTCGTGCCACTTTACGGTGCCCGACCCGACCACCTCGGGGTGCCCCCGGCCCTGATAGACGCACAGACCGCCCCCCGGGTTGCCCCCGGACGGCGTGCGCGATGATGGAGGGATTCCGTCCGAAGATCTGAGTTTTTTCCGGAAGGTTCTCCATGGCACCGCGCATCCTGTTGGCCCGGCACGGACAGACCGAGTGGTCGCTGTCCGGCAGGCACACCGGCAGGACCGACGTTCCCCTCCTGGAGGAGGGCCGGCGCGGCGCCAAGCTGCTCGGGGAACGGCTCCAGCGGGCGCCGTTCGACGGCCTGCCCGGGGTCGAGGTCCGCACCAGCCCGCTGGCACGCGCGCGTGAGACGTGCGAGCTCGCCGGGTTCGGCGACCGCGCGATGTGCTGGGACACGCTGATGGAGTGGGACTACGGCGCGTACGAGGGCCTGACGCCGCAGGAGATCCAGGCCGAGCGGCCCGGCTGGCTGATCTGGCGCGACGGCGTCCCGCGCGGGGAGACGCTCGCCGAGGTGACCTCCCGTGCCGACGAGGTGGTGGCCTGGGCGCGCGGCGAGGACCGTGACGTGCTGGTCTTCGCACACGGGCACATCCTGCGCTCGATCGGCGCGCGGTGGCTCGGCCTGCCACTCGACTTCGCGGCGCGCATCCGCCTCAACCCCACGTCGCTCTCGGTACTGGGCTGGGCCTACGGAGAGCCGGCCATCGAAAACTGGAACGACGTGGGCCACCTCTCGTGACCGTCGGCCCCGCTGCCGCTGCCGCTGCCGCTGGTGAGGCAGGGGGGCCGGGGGCCTCCGCCCGAAGAGCCGTGGGAGGGACCACGCGGCCCGGGTGGTCCCACTCGCCTCCGCGACGCGACGTCGGTCGCTCGGCTTGCCCGCGCGCGGGGTCTTGGCCGCGAAGGGCCGGGGGAGGCACGCCACGGTGCGACTGGGCCCATGCGGCCCCACGGGCGCGGCCTCGGGCGTCTGACTGACCCGGGCGCGGGGCTCTCACCCGAAGACCGTGGGAGGGAGCGCGCGACGTGACAGGGCGCGCCCGGCCGGCCCGTTGCCGCGTCACACCGGTCGAGGGGCGCTCGCATGCCTCTCCAGGAAATCGGACACCCCGCTCGCCCGGCGGTGCGGCAGCAGGACCCGTGCCGTTCCCGCCAGCATCGTCTGGATGCGGGACGACTGGACCTGGTCCAGCAGGTCCAGGACCCGCATTCCGGCGGCGGCCGCCTCGTCCGGCCGCCCCCCGCGCGCGAGGTCGTCGGACAGCTCGGCCGTGTAGAGCGCGATGTTCCGCATGAAGTGGGGATCCTGGAGCCGCGCGGCACGCCGCGCGTGCCGGGCCGCCCGCGGCCAGTCGCCCAGCGTGGACCAGCACTGCGCCTCGAGCCCCGCCAGCTCGGCCTCGCCGTAGAAGCTCATCCACTCGGGGTCGGCGTCCGAGGCGCCCCGCTCGTACAGTGCCTGCGCCCGGGCGAGCGCCCGCTCGCAGCCGGTGCGGTCGGCGAGCCCGGCCCAGCCGCCCGCCTCGCGCAGCGCGAGCAGCGACATCAGCCGCGCCGAGCCCAGCCCGCGTCCGACGCGCTGCGCGGCCTGCGCGGCCCGCACCGCCTCGCGGGGCCGTCCCGCGTCCCGCGCGAGGAACGCCGTGTTGCAGAAGGCGTGTGCCTCCAGGGCCGGGTCCCCGGTCATGCGCGCGGTGGCCAGTGCCTCGGCGTAGTGCGAGCGCGCGTCGTCGAAACGCCCGGAGTCGTGGGCCAGCCAGCCCACCGAGATGGCCAGTTCACCGGCGCCCGAGTGCAGCCGGTCGGCGGTGGTCTGCCGGGTCGCGCCGACGTCGAGCAGCGCGTAAGCGGCGCGCAGCGGAGCGGCCGCGCGGCGGTAGAGACCGTCCGCTCCGTGCCGGTCGTCGAGCAACCGGATCCGGCGGACGGCCTCTTCGACGGCCCCGGCGTCGCTCGCGCCGGCCCGGTGCGCGGGGCGATCCGCGGCCGAGGCGTTGAAGGCAGGTCCCAGGGGGCCCAGCGAGGCGGCGGCCACCGTGGCGCCCCCGCGGGTCATGAATGCGCGACGCAGCACGTCGCTCTCCTCGTGGTTCTCGTGGTCTTCGTGCGGGTGGTACGGGTCGTGCAGCTCGTGCGGATCCGGCGAATCGGTGGAGTGGTACGGGTCGTACGCCTCCCGTTCCTCGTGCGGCGCGCGGGAGGCGCGCCCCCGAACGGCCGACCGGGGTGCGAACCCCAGGTCGGTCAGCGTGCGGCCGGGGAACATGTGCAAGAACACACGTTCATAGGCGTAGTTGGGGCATCGGATCTCACCCGCCTCCACCCGGCCGATGTAGCGCGCGTCACAGCTGACCCGCTCACCGATCTCGTGGGCGGCCCTCCGTACCGCCGCGGCGAACTCGGCCGGCGAGCGCTGTCCGCGCAGCTGCCGGAAGGCGAGATTCGGTCGTGGCGGGCGGGGGGACTGAGACGAGGTCACCGTCGACGACGTCATGGCCGGGCCCTCTCGTGCGAACCGTCGAACCATGCCGGACACAGGGGGAAGTCGGCCGAGTCGTCCGGTCGGCGGGTCACCCGTCGCCCGAGTCGTCCCGGTCGCATGGATGACGCCCTGTTTCCGGCGAGCAAGAAAGTACCTGCTGTGTCCGTCCGGACACGCTGTGTTTGGCTACAAACCGGATATCTCATCCGTGATCTGCCATGAAGTGCCACCCTTCACGGCGGACTTCGCCCGTAGCCGTTGACGCCCTGCCGCGTTGAACCCCGTGGACCGGGAGCCGCCAGGCTCCCGACCCGCTCGTTCACGAGGAGGGATTTTCGTGATGGAGGCCGGGATGGAAACCCCGCGGAGTGTCGATTCCTGTACGCAGGCCACGTGCGACGTGGTCACGGTGCCGGCCCGGCAGGGGCTGGAGGCGGTGGACATCCTGCGCCGCGGGCCGGGGGACGCGGTGGGGCCCGTACTGCACGACGACGGAGGCGGCACGCTCGGCTTCGTGGTGCCGGCGGGCACGGCCGCGGCTTGGGACGTGCCCGGGAGCACCTGCACCGGGACCGACGGACGGGGCCTGCGGCTGGCCCCGGAGCCGCCGGTGGAGGGCTCGGACTGGCTGGTCCCGCCCGACGAGGCCGACCTCGCGACGGACCCCGCGGTGCTGCGGCGGGCCCTGGGGGAGGCGGCCCGGATGATCGAGGCCGCGGACAGTTGCTGCTGACCCCGGCGCCCCGCCCACCGGAACGCTCGCCCACGGCTCCCGTCACCTGTGGGTGGCACACCGCACCGCTTGCGACAATGGGCGGATGGGAAGGTCCAGGAGCGCCCGTCGCGGGCGAGGAGCCGTCGAAGCCGTCACCGAACAGGTCGACGGCGGGCTCGCGCAGCTCATATCCGACCGGGAGCGGGCACGGGGCTGGACCCTGCTGATCGACGGCGCCCCGCAGTCCTACGTCGACCTCGACGACCCGGCGTACCTCTCCTTCGAGTACCAGCGGCGGCTCGGGCACGTGATCGACCTCGCCGCGCCCGCCGGCCGGCCCGTCCACGCCGTGCACCTCGGCGGCGGGGCGTTCACCCTCGCCCGGTACGTCGCCGCCACCCGGCCCCGCTCCACCCAGCAGGTGGTCGAACGCGACGCGGCCCTCGTCCAACTGGTGCGCCGCGAGCTGCCGTTGGATTCCGGAGCCCGTCTTCGGGTGCGGTCGGTGGACGCCCGCGAGGGCCTCGCCAAAGTGCCGGACGGCTGGGCCGACCTGGTCATCGCGGACGTGTTCAGCGGCGCCCGCACACCCGCCCACCTCACCTCGACGGAGTTCCTCGACGGGGTGCGCAGGGCACTGAGGCCGGGCGGTGTCTACGCCGCGAACCTCGCCGACGGCCCGCCGCTGACCCATCTGCGCGGCCAGATCGCCACCACCGCCGCCCGGTTCACCGAACTCGCGCTGGTCGCCGACCCGACCGTGCTGCGCGGCCGGCGTTTCGGCAACGCCGTGCTGGTGGCCTCCGACCTGCCGCTGCCGGTCGCCGAACTGACCCGCAGGGCCGCCACCGACCCGCACCCGGGCCGCGTCGAACACGGCCGCGCCCTCACCGACTTCACCGGTGGGGCGGTACCGGTCACCGACGCCGCGGCGGTCGCCTCACCGGCCCCGCCGCCGTCCGCCTTCCGCTGAACCGGCCGGATCGGCGGAACTGGGCGTACCAGGCGTACCGGTGTACCGGTGTACCGGGCTACCGTGCGGGCCGAACCGGGCGTACCGGGCTACCGTGCGGGCCGAACCGGGCGTGCTCCTCTAGTAGTCGCCGATCTCCACGTGCGGCGGCCCGTCGTGCCAGGCGCAGATGACCGACACCCGGTCGGCGTCCGAGGTGAACTCCACGCGGATCCACGTCTCCGTCTTCCACACCTGCATCGACCAGCCCGTGCCCGGAGTCGCCGAGACCAGGTTCGCCGAGAACTGGCCGAGGTCGAAGACCACCCGGCCGCCCTCGGTGTCGTAGCTCTTCACCTGGCCGGAGGTGGTGGGGGAGGGGGCGGGTGCGCTCGCGGGGCGCGTCGGCCGGGAGGGGCTCGGAGTCACCGTCCGCTCGTCGGCCGGCTTGCTCGGACTGGCCGAGGGACTCCTGGACGCGGTCGGCCGAGGGGTGGGCGAGGCGGCCGGTGCCGACTCCTGCCTGGTCGCCTCCACCGCCGTGATGGGCAGGGCGCGCGGCGGATCGTAGGCCGTGCCCGCCATCACCGTGTGGACGCCCCACCATGACAGGGTGGCCGCCGCGCCCGTGGCGAGCGACCAGGCCAGCAGGTGTACGAGTCCTCTGAGCATCGTCGCCATCCTGCCTCACCCGTCCCCATGGTGTCGCGGGAACGCGATCGGGGTGAGGTTGTCCACAAGCGGCCGGGGCTTTCCCGGAGTTGTCCACAGGCCCCCGCCGGGAACGCCCCCATGGCGTACGGTGCGGCGCATGGCACGTGTTCTCGTGGTCGAGGACGACCCGTTCGTACGCTCGGCGCTCATCCGGCACCTGACCGACGCCTCGCACACCGTGCGCAGCGTCGGTACGGCGCTGGAGGCGCTGCGCGAGGTCGCCCACCTCCGCTTCGACGTGGTCGTGCTGGACCTCGGACTGCCCGATCTGGACGGCTCGGAGGCGTTGAAGATGCTGCGCGGCATCACCGACGTGCCCGTCATCATCGCCACCGCCCGGGACGACGAGGCGGAGATCGTCCGGCTGCTCAACGCCGGGGCGGACGACTACCTGACCAAGCCGTTCTCCGTCGAGCACCTGTCCGCGCGCATGGCCGCCGTACTGCGCCGGGCCCGCTCCGCCGCCGGGGAGCACCCGCCGTCCCCCGTGCTCCGGGTCGGCGGCCTGACCGTCGACCCGCTGCGCCGCCAGGCCGAGCTGGACGGGGTGCGGCTGGACCTGACCCGCCGTGAGTTCGACCTGCTCGCCTTCCTGGCCGGGCGGCCGGGAGTGGTCGTGGCGCGCAAGGAGCTGCTGGCCGAGGTGTGGCGGCAGTCCTACGGTGACGACCAGACGATAGACGTCCATCTGTCCTGGCTGCGGCGGAAGTTGGGCGAGACGGCGGCCCGGCCCCGCTATCTGCGCACCCTGCGGGGCGTGGGCGTGAAGCTGGAGCCGCCCGGAGCGGAGCAGCCGCGATGAGATGGGCACTGGTCAAGGTCTGCCTCGCGGTCACCACGATGGTCGTGATCGCCTTCGCCGTTCCGCTCGCCCTGGTCATCAAGGAGATGGCCCGGGACCGCGCCTTCTCCAACGCCGAGCGCCAGGCCGCCGCGGTCGCCCCCGCCCTGTCCATCACCACCGAGCGCGAGCAGTTGGAGCGGGTCGTCGCCTCGGCCGGCTCCAACGCCCGCATGGCCGTGCACGTACCGGCCGTCGACGGCGCGGCGGCCGTCGAGATCGGCCGCGCCCGGGCCACCGGCGAGGACATCGCGACCGTGCGGGCAATGGGCCGCGCCTCCACCGCCGAGGTGCCCGGCGGGTCCACGCTGCTCCAGCCGGTCGCGCTGAGCTCCGGCGCCATCGCCGTCGTCGAGGTCTACGTCCCCGAGTCCGAGGTCCGCAACGGCGTGGGCACGGCCTGGGCGGTGCTCGCCGGTGTGGGCGCCGCGCTCGTCGTCGGCTCGGTCGCCGTCGCCGACCGGCTCGGCGTACGGATGGTGCGGCCCGCGCAGCGGCTGGTCGAGGGCGCGTACGAACTGGGCGAGGGCAGGCTCGGCGCCCGGGTGCCCGAGGAGGGGCCGAACGAACTGCGGCTCGCGGCGGTCGCGTTCAACTCCATGGCCGACCAGGTCGTCCAACTGCTGGCGAACGAACGCGAACTGGCGGCCGACCTGTCCCACCGGCTGCGTACACCGCTGACCGTGCTGCGGCTGAACGCGGCCTCGCTCGGGGCCGGACCCGCCGCCGAGCAGACCCGGACGGCGGTCGCCCAGCTGGAGCGCGAGGTCGACACGATCATCCGCACCGCCCGCGAGGCCAAGCCGCAGACGGCGGCCGCCGGTCCGGGCGCCGGGTGCGACGCGGCTGAAGTGGTCCGGGAGCGGATGGAGTTCTGGTCGGCGCTCGCCGAGGACGAGGGCCGCAAGTGGCGGGTGGCCGGGGCCGAGCGGCCGGTGCGCATACCCGTGGCCCGCGCCGACCTCGCGGCCGCGCTGGACGCCCTGCTCGGCAACGTCTTCCGGCACACCGCCGAGGGCACGGCGTTCGCGGTCGACGTGCACAACGGCGACGACGCGGTGATCGTGCTCGTCTCCGACGCCGGGCCCGGCATACCCGACCCGGAGGCTGCGATGCTGCGCGGGCGCGGATCGGGGAACGACGGCTCCACGGGGCTCGGCCTGGACATCGTGCGCCGGCTCGCGGAGTCCACCGGCGGAGACGTCCGTATCGGCTCGTCCGTGCTCGGCGGCACGGAGGTGCGGATCTGGATCCAGCTCGACCCGCGCTCCCCGGTGCGCTCGGGCCACCGGGGAGCGGTGCGCCGCCGCCGGCCGGGGAGATCCGCCGCGCGCCCCGCCCGTCCCCGGTCCCTTCCCTGAACACCCGCGTCGTGCGCGGCAAAGCGCCCCGGCCGGTTCACCCCCGATCCGGCCGGGGCGCGCTGGGAGCCGGACGGGCCGTCAGGCGGCGTCCGGCGGCGGCAGCTCCCCGGTGCGGGCCGCCCTGCCGTACCAGTGGGCGCTGGACTTCGGGATCCGGGCGAGGGTGCTGTAGTCGACGTAGACCGCACCGAACCGCTTGCCGTACCCGTAGGCCCACTCGAAGTTGTCCATCAGGGACCACAGGTAGTACCCGCGGACGTCGGCGCCGTCCGTGATGGCCCGGCGCACCGCCGCCAGGTGGGAGTGCAGGTAGGCGATGCGCTCCGGGTCGTGCACGCGGCCGTCGGCGTCCACCTTGTCGTCGTAGGCGGCGCCGTTCTCGGTGACGTACAGCGCCACTCCCGGCGCCTCCTGGGAGTAGCGCATGATCAGCTCGTGCAGGCCGCTCGGGTCGATCGTCCAGCCCATCTCGGTGCGGTCGCCCGGCGTCTGGTGGAACGCCACGTCGTCCGCGCCGGGCCACGGCGAGTGCGCGCTCGCCCCGTGACCGTCGGCCCGCGGGCCCTCCAGCGTCGTGTCCGCCGCCGACACCAAGGCCGGCGTGTAGTAGTTGAGGCCGAGCGCGTCCAGCGGCTGGTGGGCGGTCTGCAGATCGCCGTCCAGGACGTAGGACCAGTCCGTGATCGACGAGGTGGCCTCCAGCAGCGTGGCCGGGTACGCCCCGTGCAGCATCGGGCCGTGGAAGACCCCGTTGGCCAGGTCGTCGATCTTCCGGGCCGCCGCCAGGTCCGCCGGGTCCTGCGAGACGGTGCGGACCACCGAGGAGTTGAGGCTGACCGCGACCGAGTTGCGGGCCGGCATCACCGACCGCAGCGCCTGCGCGCCCAGGCCGTGCGCCAGGTTCAGGTGGTGGGCCGCGCGCAGTGTGGCCGCGGGCTCGGTGCGGCCCGGCGCGTGCACCCCGGAGCCGTAGCCCAGGAAGGCGGTGCACCACGGCTCGTTGAGGGTGATCCACTGCTCCACCCGGTCGCCGAGCGCCTCACCGACGATCTGCGCGTACTCCGCGAAGCGCAGCGCGGTCTCGCGCTCCGGCCAGCCGCCGGCGTCCTCCAGTTCCTGCGGCAGGTCCCAGTGGTAGAGGGTGACCGCCGGCTTGATCCCGCGTTCCAGCAGTTCGTCCACGAGACGGCGGTAGAAGTCCAGGCCCACCTGGACGGCGGGGCCCCGGCCGGTCGGCTGCACGCGCGGCCAGGAGACGGAGAAGCGGTAGGCGTTCAGGCCCAGGTCCGCCATCAGGGCCACGTCATCGCGGTAGCGGTGGTAGTGGTCGACAGCGATGTCACCGGTTTCGTCACCGGCGGTCTTGCCTGGGGTATGGCTGAAGGTGTCCCAGATGGAGGGCGTACGGCCGTCCTCCCGCACCGCCCCCTCGATCTGGTACGCGGAGGTCGCGGCGCCCCAGAGGAAGGCGGGCGGAAAGGTCACCGGGGTCACCGGCTGTGCGGACTCAGGCATGGAAGCGCTCCCATAGATGGTCGTGAAAGACCGACGGTTCGAAAGGGGAGGTGGACAGGGGTCGACGTGGACAGAGGGACGAGGGGCCGGGACCACGGTGACCCGGCCCCCGGAAAGGCGGGGGTGTGCGCGGCGGCCGGGCCGTCGCGCGCGCGAGGACGGGCCGCGGGCGTCAGCCCTTGACCGCGCCCTGCATGATGCCGCCCACGATCTGCTTGCCGAAGATCGCGAAGACCAGCAGCAGCGGCAGCGTGCCGAGCAGCGCGCCCGCCATGATCAGGGACTGGTCGGGGGTGTAGCCGCGGCCCAGACCCGCGAGGGCGACCTGCACGGTCGGGTTGCCGGTCTGGGTCAGCACCAGGAAGGGCCACAGGAAGTCGTTCCAGGTCTGCACGAACATCAGCATCCCCAGCACGGCCATCGCGGGACGCGCCGCCGGGAACACCACGTGCCACACCACGCGCCAGCTGCTCGCGCCGTCCACCCGGGCGGCCTCGATGATCTCGTCCGGCAGCGCCTGGAGCAGGTACTGCCGCATGAAGAACACACCGAACGCGCTGACCAGCGACGGCAGGATCACCGCTTGCAACTGGTCGGTCCAGTCCAGCTTGGCCACCATCATGTACAGCGGGATGATGCTGAGCTGAGGCGGCACCATCATCGTGCCGATCACGATCAGCATCAGCGCGCCCCGGCCCCTGAAGCGCAGCTTGGCGAAGGCGAAGCCGGCGATCGTGGACAGGAACACGACCGTCGCCGCGGAGATACCCGCCACGATCGTGGTGTTGACGAACGCCTTGCCCAGGTTGGCGTCCGTCCAGGCGACCTGGAGGTTGTGCATCAGGTTCGAGCCGAACCAGAAGGGCGGCGGGGTCTGCGCCAGCCGGTTGTTGTTCCGGGACGCGGCGATCGCCGTCCACACCAGCGGGAACAGCGATCCGATGGTGAACAGTGCCAGGATCACGTACGCGATCGGGCCGGCGTGCAGCTGCCCGCCCGCGCGGGCGGCCTTGGGCCGGCGCGTCCGGCGGGGCCCGGCGGTCGGCGTCTCGGGTTCGGTCAGGGTCGTCGTCGTCACGGCCGGTCTCCTTAACTACTGGCGCGCAGCCGGCGCGAGATGACGTAGTTGACCACGCCGATCACGATCAGGATCAGGAACATCGTCCAGGCGATCGCGGAGGCCCGGCCCAGGTGCTGGTTCACCCAGCCCTGCTCGTACAGGTACAGGCCCAGCGTCTGGAACTGGTGCTCGGCACCGCCGGAGGCGCCCTTGTTGGCGTCGAACAGCAGCGGCTCGCCGAAGACCTGGCTGGCGCCGATGGTCGAGACCACGGCGGTGAAGAGGATGGTCGGACGCAGCTGCGGCAGGGTGACGTGGAAGAACTGCCGGAACCGGTTGGCACCGTCCAGGGCCGCCGACTCGTACAGGTCGTTCGGGATGGCCTGCATCGCCGCGAGGTAGATCAGCGCGTTGTAGCCCGTCCAGCGCCAGATGATGATCGTCGAGACGGCTATCTGGGAGGGCCACTTGTCGTTCTGCCAGTCGACGTGGTCGAAGCCGACCGAGTGCAGCACCCAGTTGATCATGCCGTAGTCGCGCCCGAAGAGCAGCACGAAGACCAGGGAGGCGGCGGCGATCGAGGTCGCGTACGGCGCCAGCATCGCGACCCGGTAGAAGGTCGAGGCGCGCAGCCGGTAGTTCAGGATGTGCGCCAGACCCATCGCCATCAGCAACTGCGGGACCGTGGAGATGATGCCGATGGTCAGGGTGTTCCGTGCCGCGTTCCAGAAGAAGTCGTCGTCGAAGATCCGGGTGTAGTTGCGCAGCCCCGCCCACTCCATGTCGGTCGGCGCCGTCAACTCCACGGTGTGCAGCGAGGCCCACGCCGTGTAGAGCAGCGGGAACAGCCCGAAGGCGACGAACAGGAGGAAGAACGGCGAGACGAACGCGTACGGGCTCCACCGCATGTCCCGCTGCCAGCGGCGGGACAGCCGCGCCCGGCGCCGGTGCTCCGCGTCGGCGGTGTCGGTCCCCGCCGGGCGGCCCGGGGCCGCGCCCCCCTCCTCGGGGGGCGCGGCGGTGTCGTGCCGGGTGGCCATACCGGTCACTTCTCCAAGTTGTTGTCGATGGTCTTCGTGGCCGTCGTCCACGCGTCGGCGGGCGACTTGCCCTTCGTCACAAGGAAGACGCCGTTGTCCGTCAGACCCTGCTGGATGATCTGGTCCTTCGGGCCGATCACCTGGACCGGGATGGACTTGGCGGCCTCGGCGAAGATCTTGCCGATGGGCGCGTCACCGGTCATCTCGTTCTTCGCGCCGGTGACCGACGACATCTCGTAGGCGGCCGGCGCGCTCGGGAAGCTGCCCTGGACGGCGAACAGCTTCGCCTGCTGCTCGGGAGCCGTCAGCCAGGCGATGAACTCCGTCGCCTCCTTCACGTGCTTGCCACTCTTGGGCACGGCCAGGAAGGAACCGCCCCAGTTACCGCCCTTCGGCGGCACGGCCACGTCCCACTTGCCGGCCGCGTCCGACTTCGACTTGCCCTTGATGTAGCCGAGCATCCACGGCGGGCAGGCCATGGTGGCGAACTTGTTGTTCGCAATCGTCTGGTCCCAGGTCGGCTGGAACTGCGTCTGCGACTGGAGCAGCCCCTCCTGGGCGGCCTTGGCGGTCAGGTCGAAGGCGGCCTTGACGGCGGGGTTCGTCTTGTAGATGACGTTGCCGGAGGAGTCGTAGAACTTCTCCTCCTCACTGCTGAGGATCGCGTTGATCAGACCGCCGGGGGAGTCCATGAAGTAGGTGCCCTTGGGCGCCTTCTTCTTGAACGTCTCGCCCGTGGCGACGAACTTGTTCCAGTCACCCGCCCACAGCTTGGCGACCGCCTCGCGGTCGGTGGGCAGACCGGCCTGCTGGAAGAGGTCCTTGCGGTAGCAGAGCGCCATCGGGCCGATGTCCGTGCCGAGGCCGATGGTCTGGTCGTCCTTCGTGGTGGCCTGCTGCCACTTCCATTCCAGCCAGTTGCTCTTGTCCACGCCCGAGGCCTTGGAGAGGTCCTCGAACTTGCTCGCCTGGGTGGCGACGACCTCGGCGATGTTGCCGACTTCGACGGCCTGGACGTCCATCAGGCCGCTGCTGGTGGTGAGGTGGTTGACGAGCGCCGGGTAGTAGTTCTCATTGCGCTCGGTGACGTTTTCCTGAATCTTGATGTCGGGGTGCAGCTTCTCGTACTCGGTGTAGAGGCCGGCCTCCTTGAAGCCCATCGTGCCGAAGAGGCCCATCGTGATCGTGACCTTGGCACCACCGCCGTCGCCACCGCCGGTCGACGAGCCGGACGTGTCTCCGCTGTCGCTGGAGCAGCCGGCCAGCAGCCCGGCGCCCAGCGACGCGGCTGCCGCCAGGACCACCGCCTTGCGGGCGATGGGGGTCCCCCCACTCGAACGAAGTCGAGAATGGGGGAGCAAACGTGCTCGCATTGCGTCCTCCTGTTGCCCTGACGTGCCGACCCCCCGGCCAACTGCATGTTGGGCCCGTTTTGTACTCGCTGCGGCTCGGGCGGGGAACGTGCGGGTTGTGTATGTGTCAGGTACTGTGGGAGCGCTCCCACCAGTGATGTGTTGAAGAGTCGCGGGTTCGAGCGGGGGTGTCAAGGGTGTGAGCGAGGACAAATGCGTTCGGTTATCGGCCTGTTAACTAACGCGGGAGGGGTGAGGTCCTCGACCCGGGTATGCGGAGTCGTCGCGTCCCCCGGGGTCCGCCGCGGCGGCCCCCGGGCACGGCGTCCGCGCTCGGGAGACTGTTACATTCCAGGCCAAGGCGGTTTCGACGGCGGAAGGGCGGAGCCAATGACAGGCCACGGAGCGCGGGGCCGGAGCGGCGGTCGGCCGACCCTCGAAGAGGTCGCCGCGCGGGCCGGCGTCGGCCGCGGCACCGTCTCGCGGGTGATCAACGGCTCGCCCCGGGTCAGCGACGCCACCCGGGCCGCAGTCGAGGCGGCGGTGGCCGAACTCGGCTACGTCCCCAACACGGCCGCCCGCGCCCTTGCCGCCAACCGCACCGACGCGATCGCCCTCGTCGTGCCCGAGCCGGAGACCCGCTTCTTCGCCGAGCCGTACTTCTCGGACATGCTGCGGGGTGTCGGCGCCGGACTGTCGGACACGGAGATGCAGTTGCTGCTGATCTTCGCCGGCAGCGACCAGAAGCGGCAGCGGCTGGCCCAGTACCTGGCCGCGCACCGGGTGGACGGCGTGCTGCTGGTCTCGGTGCATGCCGACGACCCGCTGCCGGACATGCTGGCCCAGCTGGAGATCCCGGCCGTGATCAGCGGTCCGCGGTCGGCGGGCGAGACCCTGACCTCGGTGGACTCCGACAACTACGGAGGCGCCCGCTCCGCCGTGGAGCACCTGATGGCCCGCGGCTGCCGCACCGTCGCCCACATCACCGGCCACATGGACGTCTACGGCGCCCAGCGCCGCGTCGACGGCTACCGCGACGCCCTGCGGGACGCGGGCCTGGAGGTGGACGAACTCCTCGTGGCCCAGGGAGACTTCACCGAGGGCGGCGGCCGCCGCGCGATGACGCGCCTGCTGGAGCACCGCCCCGACCTGGACGCCGTCTTCGCTGCCTCCGACGTCACGGCGGCCGGCGCCCGCCAGGTGCTGCGCGAGGCGGGCCGCCGCATCCCCGACGACGTGGCCCTGGTCGGCTACGACGACTCCGCCATCGCCCGCCACATGGATCCGCCCCTGACCAGCGTCCGCCAGCCCATCGAGGAGATGGGCCGCGCGATGATCGACCTCCTGCTGAACGAGATCGCCGACCGCCGCCCGGCGGTGTCCCGGGGGCTGGAGCGGCGGCAGCTCGTACTGCCTACGGAGCTGATGGTGCGGGCGTCGTCGTAGCGGGCCTCGGACCGCCGGGCCGGGTGGCTCCCGCCGCGACGAGAAGGGCGACGGTCTCGGCATGGGAATCGGCGACCGCCCACTCCAGGGGAGAGCGGCCCGTGCCGTGATCCTCACGGAGATTCGGATCGGCTTTGTGCGCCAGGAGCGTGCGCACCGTCTCGGTGTGCCCCCAGCAAGCGGCCGCGCACAGGGGCGTGCCTTCCGCTCCGCGCCCGCTCTCGGTGTCCGGCCGGGCCCCGGTCGCGAGAAGCAGTCGGACCATCTCGGCGTCCCCCTGTACGGACGCCGCGTAGAGCGGGGTGGTGCCCTCCCTGTCCGCTCGCTCCGGATCGGCACCGGCCCGCAGCAGCGCCTCCGCGCGGGCGGTGTCGCCCAGCATGGCCGCCGAGACGAGGTGCCCGGAGAGCTTCTTGCGCTGCCGTCGGTTCATGGCTGCCGAGGTTACCGTCGCGGCGCGCGGTTCCGGGCCGGTCAGGAGGAAGCGGAACCACCGTCGGTCCCCATGCGCTGACGCCTGTAGTGGCGAGCGGCTCGGGCGCGGTTTCCGCACGACGGCTTGCACCACTCCTGCCGCCCGTGGCCCTGGACGAAGTAACGCACGCAGCGGGGCGCGGTGCAGGCGCGCAGACGCTCCCGCTGCGGCCCGCTCAGGAAGTCGATGGCGGCACGAGCGAGGGTCGCGACAAGCCGGACCTTCGGATCGCTCTCCGTGGAGAAGATCCGGGCTACGGGGGTTCCTTCGCGAGGCCAGTCGAGCCGCGGGCGACCGGTTCACGGGCGGCGACCGCGTTGAGGTGGGCCAATGCCTGGTCGGCCGGGCATCAGCCGACGGGCATCCGCCGGACTGGGGGGGCGGGGCTGACCGCGCGGGCGAACAGGGCTCGCGTCGCCCGCCGCAGTTCGACGATCTGGAGCCTGAGGTCCTCGTCCGTCGCGATGTCCTCGACCGGGACACGGCCGGTCAGCAGATCGCCCTGCGCCTGGACACTGCGCATGCCCTGGGAGGGCGACTCCCCGGCGGATCGGGACCAGCCGCCCGGCCTCGCCTTCCCCGTCCCTCGGCGACGACCGGCGCCTGACCACCCACTACCGCATCGTTCTCCGACGCTCACGTCCGGCCGAGCGGCCCCTGACACAGCGGAACATGCAAGAGGCCGGTGATCTGGATTATCCAGGTCACCGGCCTCTTGGTGAAGGGTGAGTGACGGGACTCGAACCCGCGGCATCCTGGACCACAACCAGGTGCTCTACCAGCTGAGCTACACCCACCATGACCGGTCCGAGGGATTCTGCGGTTTCCCCGACCGGCCGAGAAGAAGTCTACAGGGTCGGAAGGGGTGCTCGCGCACAGGTTTCGCGGCGCCCCTTCGCGGGGCCCCGCTATGCCTGCTGAGCAGGCAGGACGTGCTTCGCCGCGATCGTCTTGGCGGTGTCGGAGTCGGGACCGGGCTGCGGGACGAAGACGGCCTCGCGGTAGTAGCGCAACTCCGCGATGGACTCGCGGATGTCGGCCAGGGCGCGGTGGTTGCCGTTCTTCTCCGGGCTGTTGAAGTACGCCCGCGGGTACCAGCGCCGGGCCAGCTCCTTGATCGAGGACACGTCCACGATCCGGTAGTGCAGATAGCCCTCCAGCGTCGGCATGTCGCGCAGCAGGAAGCCGCGGTCGGTGCCGACCGAGTTTCCGCACAGCGGGGCCTTGCCGGGCTCCTTGACGTACTCCCGTACGTAGGCCAGGACCTGCTCCTCGGCGTCCTTGAGCGTCGTGCCGCCGGCCAGCTCGGTGAGCAGGCCGGACGCGGTGTGCATCTCACGCACCACCTCCGGCATCGTCTCCAGCGCCGAGTCCGGCGGCCGGATGACGATGTCGACTCCCTCGCCGAGTACGTTCAGCTCGGAGTCGGTGACGAGGGCGGCCACCTCGATGAGCGCGTCGTCGGACAGCGAGAGGCCGGTCATCTCGCAGTCGATCCACACCATGCGATCGTTCATGTGTCTCACCTTACGGCGCCCCGCCGCGACCCGGACCGGCCGTGCGGTGCCCTTGTCGGGCAACGGCCGGCGCGGACCCGCGCCCGGACGGCCGGGCGGACGGGACCAGGAGGCCCGTCCACCCGGCCGCCGGGGGTCAGGAGCCGCCGCGCTGGCCCGGAACGCTCGCCGACAGGGCCGCCGTGCGGCGCGCCTGGTGGGGCACCTGGCCGTCCGGGTGGAAGGAGGACAGCGGCGACGCGGGCCCGACCGGGGCCGCCGCGGAGTGCGGTCCCGGGCCGCCCGGCATGCCGGCCGTCCCCGACACGAGGTCGCCGTCTCCTGGGCGCTCGTGCTGTGGCCGCCGCGCCCGGTAGGCCGCCCGGTACGCCGCCGGGGACGAGCCCAGCTGCCGCCGGAAGTGGCCGCGCAGTGCCACGGGGGAGCGGAAGCCGCAGCGGCCCGCCACCTCGTCGACCGAGTAGTCGGACGTCTCCAGCAGCCGCTGCGCCTGGAGCACCCGCTGGGTGATCAGCCACTGCAACGGCGCGCTGCCGGTCAGGGAGCGGAAGCGGCGGTCGAACGTACGCCGGCTCATGTACGCCCGCGCCGCCAGCGTCTCCACGTCGAACTGCTCGTGGAGGTGCTCCAGCGCCCAGGCGACGACCTCGGCGAGCGGGTCGGCGCCGATCTCCTCCGGTAAAGAGCGGTCCAGGTAGCGTTCCTGGCCTCCGCTCCGGCGAGGCGGGACCACCAGTCGCCGGGCCAGCGCGCCCGCCGCCTCGTTGCCGTGGTCCGAGCGCACGATGTGCAGGCACAGGTCGATCCCGGCCGCCGTACCCGCCGACGTCAGCACGTCGCCGTCGTCGACGAACAGCTCTCTGGGATCCACGTGCACCGACGGATAGCGCTTGGCCAGCGTCGGCGCGTACATCCAGTGCGTGGTCGCCGGCCGGCCGTCCAGCAGCCCGGCCGCGGCGAGTACGAACGCCCCGGTGCACAGGCCCACGATGCGGGCCCCCTCCTCGTGCGCCCGGCGCAGCGCGTCGAGCGCCTCCTCCGGCGGCGGCGAGGTGATCGAGCGCCAGGCAGGCACGACGACCGTGCCCGCCCGTGAGATCGCCTCCAGGCCGTGCGGTGTGGTGAGTTCCAGGCCCCCTGTGGTCCGCAGCGGGCCTTCCTCGCCGCCGCACACCAGCAGTCGGTAGCGCGGTACGCCGGCGTCCTGGCGGTCAACCCCGAACACCGACAACGGTATGGAACTCTCGAAGATGGGGCCGCCGCTGAACAGCAGCACCGCGACGATCTCCTTGCGGCGTCGCCCGGACAGCTTCCGGGCCGCGGTTTCCGGCGCGGCAGTGGAGTCGTGGCTCATACTGCTAAGCCCCCCTCGGTGGTCGCGGCTCCTCGGTTGTGTCGCTCCTGCACGTTTCCCCTCGGTCCTGCACGAGTCCCCCGCCGTAAGACAGTCAAGATCGAATCTACTGCGTCCCGCCGTGCCGTGTTGACCAGTTCGTCACCCGGCACATTGTCGACATGGCAACTTGGCGTGAAGCATTCGATCACGAAGCGTTGCACTCGGGGAGCGTGCAGGGAAGTGCGCCTCGTCGTGGTGGCCAATCCCCGTAGGGTGCGCGGTCCTGCGGAGACCCTTTCCGTGCAGGTCGAACGGGGGGTGAGGGGTACTTCGGCCGGGGAATGCACGGATACGAGAAGTTGGCTGAAAAGCTACGGCCGCGTGCGCAAAAACCGGTCAGCCGACCGGTGCCGTTCCGTCCGGGTGCCCGCCGCCCTGGTGCGCCCCGTTCCCCGTTCCGTGGTGGCGGTCCTGGTACGGGGCGCGCTCCTCGGCGTGCAGCCGGGCCGCCACGCGCTCGGAGTGGCGCAGCAGTGCCCGGCAGGCCCCGGTGACGGCCCCGAGGCCCAGGGCGGTGCCGGCGGCACCGGTGAACGAGGTGCCGTACCAGAGCAGGACCACGGGGACGAGTGCGCAGCTGAAGACGGCCCAGCGCACCATCTCGTCCACGGCGCCGCCCTCCCCGCCGGCCGCGGCGCGCCGACCGCTGTTCTGTGTGATGCCCGGTGCGGTGTCCTGTGCGGGGAACGGGTGTCGGTCGGGGAGGGTGCGGGGTCCGGACAACGGCGTGCTCCCTACGGCGGCGGTTCTCCGGGATCAACGCGTGTTCGATCGGTCGGTCACTGTGCGGTACCGCGCGGGTCCCACGCGGCCGTACGGCACCCCGCCCGACCCCCCGGCGGCGCCCCGCCGTTACCGTGATCCCGCCCGTCCCGGAAGGTGAATCCCGTACAAACCGCCTGTACGGGGCACCAACCATTGCCTTGCGGGCGTGGCTCGTGCATGCTCCGGTGAACCGCCACGGAGAGTGCGCGGGATCTGGGCTAAGGAGGCGTGCCGCCGTACCCTTGGGGGTATGGGGACGGGAAGACCATTCCCGGACACAGCTTCGCCGCAGACTGTCGTCCCCGACAAAGGATCACATCGCCGAGACAGCCATGGCCGGTCACGAATTCTTCGAACCCGCGGACCGCAAGCGACCGCTCGCCGACCCCACGGCGGCCGATCCCCTGGCGGCGGAAGAGTCACGCCATCCCTGCGATCCGGCGTTCAAGCACGGCGTCGTCGTCGGCTTCGACGGATCCACCTCCAGCGAGCGCGCCCTTGCCTACGCGATCGGCATGGCGCTGCGCACCCACTCGGGGCTGATCATCGTGCATGTCGCCAACCGGCTGCCCACCACGGTGTGGGCGGGCTGCGAGCCCCCCGTCTTCGTGGACGTGCCGGACCACCGCACCGAGGTCCTCGGCCTCGAACTCGCCTGCGCGGAGTACCTGGCGGAGGTGCCCTGGATCCTCGTCGAGCGCGGCGGCGACATCTGCCACGAACTCGAAGAGGTGGGCAAGGAGTACGAGGCGGACGCGATCGTCGTCGGCTCCACGCACGGGCTCGTGGGGCGCCTGTTCGGCTCGGTCGCGGGCCGGCTCGCCAAGCGCGCGCAGCGGCCGGTCGTCGTCATCCCCTAGGGCCTTTCGTTTGGATCATGCCGGGCTCGCGGGGTCTGGCACCGCTCCCCCAAGCTCTTCGAGCAGGGGGTACCCCCAGCCGCGTTGTCGTCGGGGGGCACGGCGACGCCCCACCGAACCCCAACCCCACACCCAAGACCGCCCCCCC
>NZ_JBIVTV010000004.1:251839-464919 GCF_044756885.1 Streptomyces sp. NPDC091412
GGTCGGCAGGGCTCCGCCCTGCCGACCTCCTCCGCCTCGCGATGCACGGCACCGGACCCCGCTCCCTGATCCGGCCTGATCCAAACGAAAGACCCCAGCCGGTTCCGCCCCGGCCGGGCTCACGTCGGCCAACTTCCCTTTCCAGCCACGCGCTTTCCGTAAGCTACTCGCACGTAGAGGTGTTTGTGCCCTTGTGAAGGGCATATACCGGTCACCGCACAACTGCGCAGGCATGAAGGGAGCTTGCCGTGGCCAACGACGTCTCTGCGGGAAGCACCACGACCACCATCCTCGGCCGACTCGCCCTCGGTGTCACCCTGCTGGCCTTCGGCCTCGGGTACACCGAAGTCATCAACGGAGTGACGGCGAACGACTCGGTGACACTCGCTCACTATGTGGGCGGCGTCGCGCTGTTCGTCGCCGGACTGCTGGCCTTCCGCGATCGCGACACCGCGACCGGTACGGCCTACTGCGCGCTCGGCGCCCTCTGGTTCACCTGGGCCGTCTCGGCGGGCAGCCAGGTCTCCGGCAATGGCGCGGGGCTCTTCCTGCTCCTGTTCGCCCTCGTGGCCCTGACGTTGACGCTCGCCGGCGGCGACGTGCTCGGACAGGGCACCTACGGGCTGTTCTTCGTCTCCCTGGTGCTGCTCGCCATCGCGCTCTTCGCCGACAACGGCGGCTTGGCGAAGGTGGGCGGCTGGTTCGCCGTGGCGGCGGGAGCCGTCGCCTGGTACGCGGCCACGGCGGCGCTCGCCCACTGGCCCACGGAACTTCCGCGACGCGCTGCCGGCCGGGGGGTGACGGCCACCGGTTAGCCGCGCGGGCTGGGGGGGTTGGCATGCTCCCCGGCGACGGAGACGGACCCCCGCGTGATGGGTGGCACACGCGGGGGTCCGGTCTGTTGTTCTGCCCGTGCGGGTGCGTGGGGGCTGGTCGCGCCCCCATGGCGGAGCCGCATGTCGATGCGGCCCCGCGCCCTTTGGGGCGATCCGCTACTCCACCGTTACCGACTTGGCCAGGTTGCGGGGCTTGTCGATGTCCCGGCCCAGGGCCAGCGCCGTGTGGTAGGCGAGGAGTTGAAGGGGGAGGCCCATGAGGATCGGGTCCAGCTCGTCCTCGTTCTTGGGCACGACGATCGTCTGGTCGGCCTTCTCCTGCTCCTGGTGGGCGACGGCGAGGATCCTGCCGCTGCGGGCCTTGATCTCCTCCATGGCCGCGCGGTTCTTCTCCAGCAGGTCGTCGTCCGGCACGATCGCCACCGTCGGCAGGGCCGGCTCGATCAGGGCCAGCGGGCCGTGCTTGAGCTCGGAGGCCGGGTAGGCCTCGGCGTGGATGTAGGAGACCTCCTTGAGCTTCAGGGAGGCCTCACGGGCCACCGGGTAGCCCCGGACCCGGCCGATGAAGAGCATCGAGCGGGCGTCGGCGTAGTCCCGGGCCAGCCGCTCGATCTCCTCCTCCTGCTTCATGATCTCGGAGATCTGCGCCGGCAGCCTGCGCAGGCCCTCGATGATCCGCTTGCCGTCGCGCACCGACAGGTCGCGGATGCGGCCCAGGTGCAGGGCGAGCAGCGCGAAGGCGACGCAGGTGTTGGTGAAGCACTTGGTGGACACCACGCAGACCTCGGGCCCGGCGTGCACGTAGATGCCGCCGTCCGCCTCGCGGGCGATGGCGGAGCCCACCACGTTGACGACGCCGAGCACCCGCGCGCCCTTGCGCTTGAGCTCCTGCACGGCTGCCAGCACGTCGTACGTCTCACCGGACTGGGAGACCGCGATGTACAGCGTGTCGGGGTCGACCACCGCGTTGCGGTAGCGGAACTCGGAGGCCGGCTCGGCGTCGGCGGGGATGCGGGCCAGCTCCTCGATCATCTGGGCGCCGATCATGCCCGCGTGGTAGGAGGTGCCGCAGCCGAGGATCTTGACCCGGCGCACCGCGCGCGCCTCGCGGGCGTCGAGGTTGATGCCGCCGAGGTGCACGGTGGCGAACCGGTCGTCGATCCGGCCGCGCAGCACCCGGTCCACGGCCTCGGCCTGCTCGTGGATCTCCTTGTGCATGTAGGTGTCGTGGCCGCCCATGTCGTAGGAGGCGGCCTCCCACTCCACGGTGGTCGGCTCGGCGGTGGTGCGGGTGCCCTCGGTGGTGTACGTACGGAAGTCGTCGGCCTTGAGGGTGGCCATCTCGCCGTCGTCGAGGGTGACTATCTGGCGGGTGTGGGTGACCAGCGCCGCGATGTCGGAGGCGACGAACATCTCCTTCTCGCCGATGCCGAGCACGACCGGCGAGCCGTTGCGGGCCACCACGATGCGGTCGGTGAAGTCGGCGTGCAGGACGGCGATGCCGTAGGTGCCCTCGACCTGGCGGACGGCGGCGCGGACCCTCTCCTCCAGCGTCTCGGCCTCGGAGCGGGCGATGAGGTGGGTGAGCACCTCGGTGTCGGTCTCGGAGAGGAACTCCACGCCCTCCGCCTGGAGCTTGCGGCGCAGGTCGGAGGCGTTGTCGATGATGCCGTTGTGCACGACGGCGACCTTGTTGTCGGCCGACATGTGCGGGTGGGCGTTCACGTCGGAGGGGGCGCCGTGGGTGGCCCAGCGGGTGTGGGCGATGCCGGTGGTGCCCTTGAAGCGCGCCGGGACCTTGGCCTCCAGGTCGCGGACCCGGCCCTTGGCCTTGACCATCTTCAGGCCGGCCGTCTTCGGCGAGGTGACGGCGATGCCCGCGGAGTCGTAGCCGCGGTACTCCAGGCGCTGAAGGCCTTCCAGGAGCAGGGGGGCGACGTCACGCTTGCCGATGTATCCGACGATTCCGCACATACAGGTATCCCTCAGCCGTAGACGATCCGGCGCAGCTGCCGGAGGGAGAGTTCCGGCGGTGCCACCGCCCGGTATTTCAGGTCCGCCAAGATCCGTTCGAAGATCTCCGCGTTCACCTGGCCCTGGGCCTGGAGCTCGCGGTGGCGGCGACGGACGAACTCCTCGGTCGTCTCGTCGAAGTAGGCGAGCACGTCCTGGACCACCCGCAGCGCCTCGCCCCGGTTCAGGGGCGTGGACCGCGTCAGGTGATCAACAAGTTCGTCGTGCACCCGGTGGATTCTGGAGTAAGGGGCGGGCTTTCGCAAGAAACCTGCCCGATTTCGGGCAGGGGTATCGGTGGGAGGGGAGGGGCGAGGTGGCGGAGGCGCCCGGAGCGGTTCTCACATGCGTCTGAGGACCGCCTGCTTGGCCAGGGTGAACTCCTCGTCCGTGAGCACTCCTGTGCGGTGCAGTTCGCCCAGCTCGCGCAGCCGTCGCAGCAGGGCGTCGTGGTTCTCCCCGTCCCCGTCCGCGCCCTGGTCGGGGACCGCGGCCTCCACCGCGGCGGGCCCGCCGTCCACGGTCCCGTCCCATGGCGCGGACGGATGCGGCAGCCGGGCCTGCACGGCCGCCGCGACCAGCGCCATCAGCGGGTCCTTCTTGAAACCCCACAGTTCCACGGCGTTCGGGTCGTGCTTGGGCGGGACGCCGGCGGGCGCGCCCCGCACGCTGAGGCGCAGGAAGCCGTTCTCCAGCCCGGCGGCGGGCAGCCACTCCACCGCGGTGATGTCGGCGAGCGCTATCGTGCGGGCCCCGCCCGCGGCCTTGGCGTCCTCCGTCTTCCAGTTCCACTCCAGACGCACCCGCTCGCCGTCGAAGCTCGCCGTGCCGTCCCCGGCCGACACCGAGAGCGGCAGCGCGGGACCGGGCAGCAGGTACTCCGTCACCGGGACCGGGGGCACCTGCTCCAGCCGCAGGGCGTCACGGACCACGTCCACGAAGTATTCGGCGACCCCGTACCGCTCTGACTCGACCAGCAGCTGATAGGGGTCGTGCGGCTCGGTCAGCCGGCCCGCGGTCGCGTGCAGCAGCGGATCGGCGCCGTCGCGCAACCGCAGCCTGAGCCTCCCGGACCGCTTGCCCTGCTCGAACGAAACGCCCGCCAGAGCGGCGAGCGGTACGCGGATCTCACCCAGGGTCCGGCGCAGCAGACCGACGTTCTTGTCCCGTCCCGGGGTCAGTCTCAGGGCGTCGCCGTCCAGGACCCACGTGCCGTCGTTCTGGATGATTTCCGTCATGGGGAGATTGTTTCACCCCATCTGCGAGAGAGTGGTCTATACCGTCGGGGCTCATGGAGTCCCCGAGCCGAACGAAGGGAGCGCATGTGAGACGGCACCACAGCACGACTCCCCGCAGAATCCGGATGCCCAGGACGAGCCGGGCCCTGGGCGCGCTGCTGCTCGTGGCGGCCGCCGGAGCCTTCACCGTGGGCGCCGCGCCCGCCGGGAAGGCGGCGCCCGCAGCGGCCGCGACGCCGCTGGGCCAGGTGGTCCCGGCCCCCGCCTCCGTCCGGGCGGGCGGATCCCCGTACCGCATCACGGCGGGCACCCACATCCGCGTCGACGGCTCCCGTGGGGCGCGCCAGGTGGGGGAGTACCTCGCGGACGTCCTGCGGCCCTCCACCGGCTACCGCCTGCCGCTGACCACACAGGGCCAGGGCGGCATTCGGCTGCGGCTGGCCAAGGGGTCGTACGGCGCCGAGGGCTACCGGCTGGACAGCGCGGCGAGCGGGGTGACGATCACCGCCGGAAAGCCGGCCGGCCTCTTCCACGGTGTGCAGACCCTGCGGCAGCTGCTGCCCCCGGCCGTCGAGAAGAAATCCGTGCAGCCGGGCCCGTGGCTGGTCGCCGGCGGCACCATCAAGGACAGCCCGCGCTACGCCTACCGCGGCGCCATGCTCGACGTCTCCCGGCACTTCTTCACCGTCACGCAGGTCAAGCGCTACATCGACGAACTCGCCCTCTACAAGATCAACAAGCTGCATCTGCACCTGAGCGACGACCAGGGCTGGCGCATCGCCATCGACTCCTGGCCGCGCCTGGCGACCCACGGCGGCTCCACGCAGGTCGGCGGTGGCGGGGGCGGCCACTACACCAAGGCCGACTACAAGGAGATCGTCCGCTACGCCGCCTCCCGCCATCTGGAGGTCGTGCCCGAGATCGACATGCCCGGCCACACCAACGCGGCCCTCTCCTCCTACGCGGAGCTGAACTGCGACGGCGTGGCACCGCCGCTGTACACCGGCACCAACGTCGGGTTCAGCTCGCTGTGCGTGTCCAAGGACGTCACGTACGACTTCGTGGACGACGTCATCCGCGAGCTGGCCGCCCTCACCCCCGGCCGCTACCTGCACATCGGCGGCGACGAGGCGCACTCCACGAGCCACGACGACTACGTGAAGTTCATGAACCGGGTGCAGCCGATCGTCGCCAAGTACGGCAAGACGGTGATCGGCTGGCACCAGCTGACCGGCACCACCCCGGCCAAGGGCGCGCTCGCCCAGTACTGGGGCCTGGACTCCACCAGCGCCGCGGAGAAGGCCCAGGTCGCCCAGGCCGCGCAGAACGGCACCGGGCTGATCCTGTCCCCGGCCGACCGGGTGTACCTCGACATGAAGTACACCAAGGACACCCCGCTCGGACTGGCCTGGGCCGGCTACGTCGAGGTGCAGCGGTCCTACGACTGGGACCCGGGCAGCTACCTGCCGGGCGCGCCCGCCTCAGCGGTGCGCGGTGTCGAGGCCCCGCTGTGGTCGGAGACCCTGTCCACCTCCGCGCACATCGACGCCATGGCCTTCCCCCGGCTGCCCGGCGTCGCCGAACTCGGCTGGTCGCCCGCGGCCACGCACGACTGGAACACCTACAGGACGCGCCTGGCGGCCCAGGCGCCGCGCTGGGACGCGCTCGGGATCGGGTACTACCGCTCCCCGCAGGTGCCCTGGCCCGCGCAGTAGGAACAGCGGGGGAACACACGACGACGGGCACCCCGGAGGACCGTACTCCGGGGTGCCCGTCCGTCCGCGCCGGGGCTCACCGCCCCGCGAGGGGGTTCCGCAGGGTCCCGACCAGCTGGAGCGCCCCGGAGGGGTCCGCGAGGTCCACCATCTGCCGGTTGTCGCGCAGTTGGAGCCGGTTGAGGCAGGACAGCGCGAACTCGGGGGCGAACAGGTCGTACTGCCGGACCTTCCAGGCGAGTTCGGGCACCGACTCCTGGTACTCGCGGACCGTCTCGGCGACCGTCCGCCAGAAGCCGTCCTCCTCCAGGATCCCCTCGGTGGCGAGGCCCGCGGCCAGGAAGCGGAAGAAGCAGTCGAAGACGTCCGTGAAGAGGGACAGCAGCTTCTGGTCGTCCGGGACCTCCACCCGGATCCGCCGCACCTGGGGCGGCAGCGCGGCGTCCGGGTCCAGCACCGCGATCTCCTCAGCGATGTCCTTGAAGACCGCCCGCCGCACCTCGCCGTCCTCCAGCACCAGGATCACGTTCTCGCCGTGCGGCATGAACACCAGGTCGTAGGCGTAGAAGCTGTGCAGGAGAGGGGTGAGGTAGGCGCGCAGGTAGCCGCGCAGCCACTGCCGCGGGGACAGTCCGGAGCGCTCGATCAGGACACCCGCGAAGGACGCGCCCTCGTGATCGACGTGCAGCAGCGAGGCCATGGTGGCCAGGGACTCGTCCTCCCGCAGCGAGGGCACCGGGCTCTCGCGCCACAGCGCGGCCAGCATCTTCCGGTACGGCGAGTAGCGGTCCGTCGCCTCCTCGTACTCCAGGTGCCGGTAGCCGACGGCCGCCCGCTCGCGGATGATCGTCAGGCCGGTCGACTTCAGCACCGGGTCGTCGGCGATGAGCTGGGCCAGCCAGTCGTTGATGGCCGGGGTGGCCTCCATGTAGGCGGCCGACAGTCCGCGCATGAAGCCCATGTTGAGCACGGACAGCGCGGTCTTGACGTAGTGCCGGTGCGGGTTCGTGCGGTTGAAGAAGGTCCGGATGGACTGCTGGGCCAGGTACTCGTCGTCGCCCTCGCCCAGGCAGACCAGGTGCCGGCGGGCGATCTCGGCGGCGAAGGTGACGGTGAGCTTGTTCGACCACTGCCAGGGGTGGACGGGGATGAGCAGGTAGTCGGCGGGGTCGAGGCCCTGGCCGGTGAGGCGGGCGTGGAAACGCTCGACGGTCTCCGCGCCCAGCTCCTCGCGCAGGAAGGCCTCGTACTCGATGCCGACGCCCGCCGTGAAAGCCGCCCGTGAGCGGTGCGCGGCCAGCCACACCAGCCGGACGGGGCTCGCGGTCTCGGGGGCGTACGCCAGGTACTCGTGGCCCCCGAAGCCGAGCCGCCCGTTGTTGGCGACGAAGCAGGGGTGGCCCTCGGTCATGCCGCTCTCGATGTCCTGGAAGGAGCCCTTCGCCAGCTCGGCCGAGGTGACCCGCGGCTTGGCGAGCTTGTAGCAGGTGCTCGCCAGGGTGGAGGAGATCTCCTCCAGGTAGATCGGGAGGATCTCGTCGCTCAGCCCCAGTGACGCCTTGAACTCGATGAAGAAGTCCAGTGCGGCGAGCGGCAGTTCGGTGCCGTCGCGGTGGCGGGTGATCGAGTCCGGGTCCACCTGCCAGTGGTCGAGGGCGTGGCGGACGGCGGTGAAGCGGTAGCGGGTGAGGCCGTCGTCGGTGTGGACGGCCCAGTGGTCTCCGTCAGGCCGGGGAGCGAGCAGCCGCTCGTGCGTGAACTCGGCGAGCGCCTTGCGTATGAGCAGGCGGTTGGCGCTCTCCCAGCGTTCCGGGGAGAGGTGGGACACGGCGTCGGCGAGGGTCATGCCGTCACCCCCGTCGCCGCGGTGAAGTGCTCCCGGGTGCAGAAGCTCAGCAACGCCGTCTTCTCGGGTTTGCCGATCTCGCGCTCCGGCACGAACCCGACGGCCGTGTTCAGTCTCTGCACGGCCTTGTTGTGCACGTCGGGCTCCACCACGACCCGGCGCGTCGCCGGATCCTCGAACAGGTGCCGCAGCACGGCGGTGAGCACGGCCCGCGTGAACCCGTGCACCGGCGTGTCGGTCGGCGCGACCAGGAAGTGCATGCCGACGTCGCCCGGTTCCGGCTCGTACAGCCCCACCAGCTCGCGATGGGCCGGGTCGTACCTCTCCATCAGGAAGGCGGGCTCGCCGTCGTGCAGGCCGAGGAAGGCGTCGTGGTGGCGGTCGGCTGCGATCTCCACGTAGGCGCGCTCGACGTCCGTGAGCCTCGCGTCCTGCATCATCCAGAACGCCGCCTTGGGATGGGTGACCCAGCCGTGCAGCAGCTCGGCGTCCTTCAGCGGGTCGAGCGGACGGATCGTGAAGGTCATACGGCGAACTCCTGGAAAGCGATGGTCTTCTCGACCGGGTAGTGCTCGGTACCGAGCAGCTCGCGGATGATGCAGCTGTTGCGGTACGCGCCCATGCCCAGGTCGGGGCTGGTCACGCTGTGGGCGTGCACGCCGGCGTTCTGGAGGAAGACGCCCCGGCCGGTGACGTCGATGGCGTAGTTGCGGCCGATGTCGTGGTTGCCGTGGGAGTCGTAGCGCAGCCGGTCCCGGATCGGCTTCAGGAACTCCGGTTCGGCGTACCGGTAGCCGGTGGCCAGGACCAGGCCCTCGGAACGCAGCTCGAAGTCCTTCCCCTGCTCCTCCTGGCGGAAGGTGAGGGTGTACGCGCCGTCGTGGTGGGTCGCGCCGGTGAGCGCGGAGTTGGTGAGCAGGCGGGTGGGGACCGGGCCGCCGAGGTTCTTCTGGTAGAGCAGGTCGAAGATGTCGTCGATCAGGGTGCCGTCGATGCCCTTGAACAGGCCCTTCTGTTGCTCGGTGAGGCGGTAGCGGGTCTCCTCCGGCAGCGCGTGGTAGTAGTCGATGTACTCCGGGGAGGTCATCTCCAGCGTGAGCTTGGTGTACTCCAGCGGGAAGAAGCGCGGGGAGCGGGTGACCCAGGTCAGCCGGTAGCCGTGGACGTCGATCTCGCCGAGCAGGTCGTAGTAGATCTCGGCGGCGGACTGGCCGCTGCCCACCAGCGTGATCGACTCCTTGCGCTGGAGCGCCGCCTTGTGCTCCAGATAGCGGGAGTTGTGCAGGTGGTCGCCGGGCAGGTCGCGGCAGGCCTCGGGAAGGTACGGGGGTGTGCCCGTGCCGAGCACCAGCCGGCGGGCGCGGTACGCGGCTCCGGTGTGCGTCCGCACGGTGTACAGCTCGTCGCCGTCGTCGTACGTCACCTCGGTGACGGTCGTGCCGAAGCGGACGCTGCTCAGCCGGGACGCCGCCCAGCGGCAGTAGTCGTCGTACTCGACGCGCAGCGGGTAGAAGTTCTCCCGGATGTAGAACGAGTACAGGCGGCCCTTCTCCTTCAGGTAGTTGAGGAAGGAGAACGGGGAGGTCGGGTCGGCCAGGGTGACCAGGTCCGACATGAACGGGGTCTGGAGGTGGGCGCCGTCGAGGAACATTCCCGAGTGCCACTCGAAGTCGGGCTTGGACTCCAGGAAGACGCCGTTCAGTTCGGCGATCGGCTCGGTGAGGCAGGCCAGGCCGAGGTTGAAGGGGCCCAGGCCGATGCCCACGAAGTCGTAGGCGGTCTGGGGCTGTTCCGGGACCTCGGGGGCTTCGGTCGCTTCAGGACGCGCGGTCAAGGGACTCTCCCAGGTACTGCTCGGCGTGGCCGGCGATCAGGTCGAGGACGGCGGTGAGGTCGTCGGTGGTGGTCTCGGGGTTGAGCAGGGTGAACTTCAGGTAGTGGCGGCCGGCGACCTTGGTGCCCGCGACGGCCGCGGCGCCGGAGGCGAACAGGGCCTTGCGGGCGTAGAGGTTGGCGCGGTCGATCTCGGCCGGGTCGGTGACGGCCGCCGGGATGTAGCGGAAGACCAGGGTGGACAGCGCCGGCTCGACGACGACGTCGAAGCGCGGGTCGGAGGCGAGCAGTTTCCAGCCCGCGGCGGCCAGGTCGCACACCTCGTCGAAGAGCTGTCCGACGCCGTCGGCGCCCATCACGCGCAGGGTCATCCACAGTTTGAGGGCGTCGAAGCGGCGGGTGGTCTGGAGGGACTTGTCGACCTGGTTGGGGATGCGCTCGGTCACCGCGCGACGCGGGTTGAGGTAGTCCGCGTGATAGGTGGCGTGCCGCAGGACCGAGGCGTCACGGACCAGCACGGCGGAGGAACTCACCGGCTGGAAGAAGGACTTGTGGTAGTCGACGGTGACCGAGTCGGCGCGTTCGATGCCGGCGAGCAGGTCGCGCCGGGTGGGGGAGACCAGCAGGCCGCAGCCGTAGGCCGCGTCGACGTGCAGCCAGGTGCCGAACTGCCCGCACAGTTCCGCGATCTCGGGCAGCGGGTCGACGGAGCCGAAGTCGGTGGTGCCGGCGGTGGCGACCACGGCCATCGGGACCAGCCCGTCGCGGCGGCAGCGCTCCAGCTCGTGGGCGAGCGCGAGGGTCTGCATGCGCTGGTCGTGGTCGACGGGGACACAGACCACCGAATCGGGGCCCAGGCCCAGCAGCCGGGCTGACTTCCGCACGCTGAAGTGGCTTGCCTCGGAGGTGAGGATCCGCAGTTTGGAGACGGCGTCGCTCTTGGCCTCCTCACGGGCCAGCAGCAGCGCCTGGAGGTTGGACTGGGTGCCGCCGGAGGTGAACACGCCGTCGGCGTCGGGGCCGAGGCCGACGCGGGCGGCCGTCCAGTCGATGAGCTTGCGCTCGATCAGGGTGCCGCCCGCCGACTGGTCCCAGGTGTCGAGGGAGGAGTTGACGGCGGACAGGATGGCCTCGCCGAGCACCGCCGGGATGACGACCGGGCAGTTGAGGTGGGCGAGGTAGCGGGGGTGGTGGAAGTAGACGGCGTCCTGGAGGTAGACCTCCTCCAGCTCGTCGAGGGCCGCCGTGGTGTCGTTCAGGGGCCGGTCGAGGTCGATCCGCTCGATGCGGGGGGCGAGGGCGTCGGCGGTCACGCCCGTGAACGGCCGGTCGGTGGTGGCCAGTCGGGCGGCCACCCGCTCCACTCCTTCTTTCACGGACCGGCGGTAGTGCTCCGCGGTCAGGTCATTGAGCAGGTGTGAGCGCATGTGGGGGGTCCTCCGGTGGGTGGGGACGGTCCGAGCGGGACGGGAAAGCGGCGCCGTTCGTGCGCGACTCAACTTAGGTTAGCCTAACCTAAGTTGATCTAGGTCAAAGGCTGCCCCACCGTGACCGGTGTCACTCCTGCGCGCGCAACTGCTCCTCGCTCAGACCGTGCCGCCAGTAGCCCACGAAGGTGACGCGGCGCCGGTCGGTCCCGTGCTCGCCGACGAAGTGCCGGCGCAGCGCCCGGACGCACCCGGACTCGCCCGCGAGCCAGACGTAGGGCCGCGCGCCGGCCGGGAACCGGATGCCGCGCAGGGCGTCGAGCGCCATCGGGGGCCCCTCCGGGCGGCCCGACTCGCGCACCAGCCAGGTGACCTCGGCGTCGGCGTCGGTCACCACGTCCTGGATGTCGCCCATGTGCCCCACCTCCAGCCAGGCGCGCACCCGCGTGCCGGCCGGCAGGGACTCCAGGATCGCGGTCGCCGCGGGCACGGCGGTCTCGTCGCCCCACATCACCACCAGATCGGTGTCCTCGGGCGGGCGGAAGCGGATCGCCCGGTTGTCCGCGACCGCCGGACCGAGCAGCAGGACGCGGTCGCCCGGAGTGGCGCGGGCGGCCCAGCGGGAGGCGGGGCCGGCGGGCACCGCGGCGCCGGGCTCCATGCCGTGCAGGGCGAAGTCGATGTCGATCTCGTCGGGCCCGTCGGGTCCGCGGCGCAGGGACCGCAGGGTGTACGAGCGCATCACCGCCCGTACGTCGTCGGGGAGGTCGCGCCAGCCCTGCCACCACCCGTCCCCGAGTTCGAGCGGCACCACCGGCTCGGACTGGCCCGGGTGCGGCAGGAACAGGGAGAGGGACTGGTCGAGTCCATCGGAGTGGAAGGCGTGCAGGTCGGGCCCGGCGAAGGTGACCCGGACGAGAGACGGGCCGAGCCGCCTCGTCCGTACGACCTGGAGGGAGAAGAAACGGAACGGGGCGGCCACGGCCGTCGTCATGGGTGCTCCTGAGTCATCGTCAGGGTGCTTGTGTGTGGGGGGTGGTGGTGCGTGCCCGAGGGCGCGGGTCGGGTCAGGCGACCTTCTTCGCCGTCTCGATGGCCTTCGCGAGGTCCTCGAGCAGCGGGGCGCACTTGTCGTACGACAGGATCGGCTCGGGGTTGCGGGCGATGACCTGCTTCGCCTTGACCGCGGGCAGCTTCTTCCAGGTGCCCTGGGTGATGTCGGCGGGCTGGATCGCCGAGGTGCGGTTGTCCATCATGATGATGTCCGCCGTGTACTTGTTGGCGTTCTCCCAGCTCAGGGACTCGTACCAGCCGCCGCCCTGCTTCTTGGCGCTCTCCGGGGGCTCGACGAAGTTCACGCCGAGGGCCTTGAAGTACTCCAGGTCGACGGAGAGGTTGGTGCCGGAGACGTAGAACAGGTCCTGGCTCGCGGAGCCCGCCAGCACCTTGATGTCCGGCTTCGACCGGGCGGCGGCGCGCAGCCGGACGGCCGCGTCCTCGAACCGCTTCCTGGCCTGCTTCACCTTGTCGCCGGTGACGTCCGCGCCCAGCGACTCGGCCAGCGCGAGCATGCGCTCCAGCGGCTCCGTCAGCTGCCGGTCGTAGACGGAGATCCCCACGGTGGGGGCGCCGACGGCGAGGATCTTCTTCTTCGACTCCTCCGGGACGTACCAGAGGGTGCCCGCGTCGTCGAACATGGTGGAGACGAGCAGGTCGGGGGCGAGGGACGCGTACTTCTCGATGTTGAACTGGCCCCACTCGTTGCCGAGCACCGTCACCTTGCTGACGTCCATGTCGCCGGCCTGCACATCGGCCTTGCCGTCCTTGGTCGTCGTCGGGCCGAAGACGCCCTCGACCCGGACGCCGTAGTCGTGCAGCGCGGCGGCGACCCCGACGAAGGCGACGATCCGCGAGGGGGCCTTGCCGGTCTTCACGGTCTGCCCGCGGTCGTCCTTGAAGGCCCAGGGGCCGGACGCGCCGGCCGCCGCCTTGCCGCCCGAGCCGCCGCCTTTCGCGTCGCCGTCACCACAGGCTGCGAGTACGGCACCGAGGCCGAGGGCGCCGCCCGCGGCGAGGATGCCGCGGCGGGAGAGATGAGTGGCACGGGCGTTGGGCATGGGTGTGACTGCTTTCGAACGGGGCGGAGCGCCCGCCGGACAGGTTCGAAGGTAGGTTAGCCTAACCTCAGTTCCTGTCCAGGGGGCGGGTCGTCACGTCCGTGCCGGTCGGCGGCCCGTGCGCTGCCGGGGCGTCAGCTCGTCAGGCCCAGCTCCCTCGCGATCAGCATCCGCTGCACCTCGCTCGTGCCCTCGCCGATCTCGAGGATCTTGGAGTCGCGCCACATACGGGCCACCGGATACTCGTTCATGAAGCCGTAGCCACCGTGGACCTGGGTGGCGTCGCGGGCGTTGTCGACGGCGATCGTCGAGGAGTAGAGCTTGGCGAGCGCGGCCTCCTTCTTGAAGGGCTCGCCGGCCACCAGCCGGTAGGCGGCGTCGCGCCAGGCCAGGCGGGAGGTGTGGGCCTTCATCTCCATGTCGGCGATCTTGAACTGGATGGCCTGGTTGGAGCCGATGGGCTTGCCGAAGGCGTGCCGCTCCTTGGCGTACTTCACCGACTCGTCCACACAGCCCTGGGCCAGCCCGGTCGCCAGCGCCGCGATGGCGATCCGGCCCTCGTCGAGGATCCGCAGGAACTGCGCGTAGCCGCGGCCCTCCTCGCCCAGCAGGTTCGCCGCCGGCACCCGGACGTCGGCGAAGGACAGCTCACGGGTGTCGGACGCGTTCCAGCCGACCTTCGAGTAGGCGGGCGCCACCGTGAAGCCGGGCGTGCCGGAGGGGACGATGATCGCGGAGATCTGCGGGCGCCCGTCGGGCTTGTGGCCGGTCACCGCGGTCACGGTCACCAACCCGGTGATGTCCGTGCCCGAGTTGGTGATGAAGCACTTGGTGCCGTTGATCACCCACTCGTTGGTGTCCGGGTCCAGCCGGGCCGTCGTACGCGTCGCGCCCGCGTCCGAACCGCCGTCCGGCTCGGTGAGGCCGAAGGCGCCCAGCATCTCGCCGGAGCACAGCCGCGGCAGCCACTCGCGCTTCTGCTCCTCGGTGCCGAAGAGGTGGATCGGCATGGCGCCGAGCGAGACTCCGGCCTCCAGCGTGATGGCGACCGAGGAGTCCACCCGGGCCAGCTCCTCCAGCGCGATGCCCAGCGCCAGGTAGTCGCCGCCCATGCCGCCGTACTCCTCCGGGAACGGCAGCCCGAACAGGCCCATGCGGCCCATCTCCCGGACGATCTCGTACGGGAACTCGTGCCGCTCGTAGAAGTCGCCGATCTTCGGGGCGACGACGTCGTGGGCGAACTGCTCCACCGTGCGGCGGAGTTCCTCCAGCTCGGGGGAGAGACGGTGGTTCATCGTCGATCACTGCTCCTTGTGGGAGAGGGCACGGAGGGTGCGGGAGGGGCTGGGGCGGCCCAGCCGATCGGCCATCCACGCGCTGGTGGCGGTCAGGCGGCCGAGGTCGACTCCGGTCTCGATGCCGAGACCCTGCAACATCCACACGAGGTCCTCGGTGGCGAGGTTGCCGGTGGCGGACTTGGCGTACGGGCAGCCGCCGAGGCCGCCCGCGGAGGCGTCGACGGTGGTGACGCCGTGCTGGAGGGCGGCCAGGGTGTTGGCGAGGGCCTGGCCGTAGGTGTCGTGGAAGTGCACGCCGAGCGCGGAGGTCGGCACGTGCTGCTCGTTGAGCGTGGCCAGCACCTCCAGGACGTGCCCCGGGGTGGCGACGCCGATCGTGTCCCCGAGGCTCAGCTCGTCGCAGCCCATGTCCAGCAGCGCCCTGCACACGTGGGCGACCTGGTGGAGCGGGACGGCGCCCTCCCAGGGGTCGCCGAAGCACATGGAGACGTAGCCGCGGACGTGGGCGCCCTTCTCCTTCGCGCGGGTCACGACGGGTTCGAAGACCGCGAGCGACTCCTCCACCGTGCGGTTGAGGTTGGCCTTGGCGAAGGACTCGGTGGCGCTGGCGAAGACGGCGATGCGGTCCGCCCCCAGGGCGAGCGCGCGCTCCAGCCCGCGCGCATTGGGCACGAGGACCGGCAGACGCACCCCCTTCAGATCCTTGACCTGGGCGAACAGCGCCTCCGCGTCCGCCAGTTGGGGTACCCACTTCGGGTGGACGAAGCTGGTGGCCTCCACGGTGGTCAGGCCCGCGTCGGCGAGGCGGCGGATGAACTCCGCCTTGACCTCGGTCGGCACGGTCGCCTTCTCGTTCTGCAGTCCGTCGCGCGGTCCGACCTCGTGGATCCTGATCCGCGCGGGCAGGTCGGGGGCCGGGACCACCATCGGGAGGCCGGTGTCCGACGTGCTCAAGCGGTCCGAGGTACTCATGCCGTCTCCTCCTCCACGGGGGCGATGACCGCCAGGACCTGGTCCATGGCGACCGTCGTGCCCGGTGTGACGTCCAGCTCGGTGACGGTGCCGGCGTGCGGCGCGGAGATGACGTGCTCCATCTTCATCGCCTCGACGACCAGCAGGCTCTGCCCCGCGGCCACCTCGTCGCCGACCGCGACCTTCACCACCGTGACCGTGCCCGGCATGGGGGCGGTGAGCGAGTCGGCGCCGGAGTGGGCCGCGCGGCTGAGGGAGGCGGCCACCGGGTCGTGGTCGCGCACGTGCCAGGCGTCGCCGTCGCGGGCCAACCAGTCGGCGGCGCGGTGGAAGGTGTGGCGGACGCCGTCGAGAGTGACGGACACCGTGTCGTCGGTGACAGCGGCAGTGCCGCGCATCTGGTGAGTGACCGGTTCGAGTCCCGCCACGCGCAGCGGGAACGCCATCGGCTTCGGCTCCCCGCCCAGCCGCCAGCCGCTCGGCACGGAGAACGGGTCGGTCCAGCCCCCGCCCTTCGGCCGCAGGTCCTCCAGCCGTACGGCCGCGGCGGCCTCGTAGACCTCCTCCGGCACCTCCGCGGGGATCAGCTCGTCCGCCACCCGCTCCACCAGCCCGGTGTCCAACTCGCCCGCCACCACGTCCGGGTGGGCCAGCAGCCGGCGCAGGAACCCGGCGTTGGTCTGCACGCCCAGCGTGACCGTCCCGGCGAGGGCCGCCCGCAGTTTCCTGAGCGCGGTGGCGCGGTCCGGGCCGTGGGCGATCACCTTGGACAGCATCGGGTCGTACAGGCTGCCGACCTCCGTGCCCTCGCTGAGCCCGGAGTCGGTGCGCACGCCGTCTCCCTCCGGCTCGCGCAGCCCGAGCACCGTGCCGCCCGAGGGCAGGAACCCGCGGGCCGGGTCCTCCGCGCACAGGCGCGCCTCGATCGCGTGACCGGTCAGCCGGACGTCCTCCTGGGCGAACGCCAGCGGCTCGCCCGCCGCCACCCGCAGCTGCCACTCCACCAGGTCGAGCCCCGTGATCAGCTCGGTGACCGGGTGCTCCACCTGGAGGCGGGTGTTCATCTCCATGAAGAAGTACGACGCCGGGTCCTTGCCGGGGACGATGAACTCCACCGTGCCCGCACCCCGGTACCCGCAGGAGCGGGCCGCCTGGACCGCGGCCTCGCCCATCGCGGCCCTGGTCTCCTCGTCGAGGAGCACGCTCGGCGCCTCCTCGACGATCTTCTGATGGCGGCGCTGGAGGGAGCACTCGCGCTCGCCGAGGTGCACCACGTTGCCGTGGCCGTCGGCCAGGACCTGGATCTCGATGTGCCGGGGGCGGTCGACCCAGCGCTCGACCAGCAGGGTGTCGTCGCCGAAGGAGGCGCGGGCCTCACGGCGGGCGGCGGCGATCTCCTCGTCGATCAGGCCGGCGTCCCGCACCAGCCGCATGCCCTTGCCGCCGCCGCCGGCGGACGGCTTCAGCAGCACCGGCATACCGATCCCGCGGGCGGCTTCGGCGAGCTGGGCATCGGTGAGCCCGGAGCCGCTGGAACCGGGGACCACCGGCACCCCGGCGGCCTTCACCGTCTCCTTGGCGCGGATCTTGTCGCCCATGAGGGAGATCGCGTCGGCCGGAGGGCCGATGAAGACCAGCCCGGCCTCCTCGCAGGCGCGCGCGAACCCGGCGTTCTCCGCCAGGAAGCCGTACCCCGGGTGGACGGCCTGCGCGCCGGTACGGGCGGCGGCCTCCAGGATCCGCTCGACGGACAGATAGCTCTCGGCCGCGGGCGCCGGGCCGATCCGGACCGCCGTGTCGGCCTCCCGGACGTGCCGGGCGCCGGCGTCGGCGTCGGAGAAGACGGCCACCGAGCGCACGCCGAGCGCGCGCAGCGTACGGATGACCCGGACGGCGATCTCGCCCCGATTGGCCACCAGAACCGTTTCGAACATGGTCACGAGGTCCCCCCTCACATCCGGAAGACGCCGAACTGGGGGTCACCCAGCGGGGCGTTGGCGCACGCGGTCAGGGCCAGGCCCAGCACCTGGCGGGTCTCCAGCGGGTCGATCACGCCGTCGTCCCAGAGGCGGGCGGTGGCGTAGTAGGCGTTGCCCTGGTGCTCGTACTGGGCGCGGATGGGGGCCTTGAACGACTCCTCGTCCCGCGCCGGCCACTCCTCGCCGCGGGCTTCGAGCTGGTCCCGCTTGACGGTGGCGAGCACGGAGGCGGCCTGCTCGCCGCCCATGACGGAGATCTTGGCGTTCGGCCACATCCACAGGAAGCGGGGGGAGTAGGCCCGGCCGCACATGGAGTAGTTGCCCGCGCCGTACGAACCGCCGACCACGACGGTCAGCTTGGGCACGCGGGTGCAGGCGACCGCGGTGACCATCTTGGCGCCGTGCTTGGCGATGCCGCCCGCCTCGTAGTCCTTGCCCACCATGAAGCCCGAGATGTTCTGCAGGAACAGCAGCGGGATCCCGCGCTGGTCGCACAGCTCGATGAAGTGGGCGCCCTTCTGGGCGGACTCGGAGAACAGGATGCCGTTGTTGGCGACGATCCCGACCGGGTGGCCGTGGATCCGGGCGAAGCCGGTGACGAGGGTCTGCCCGAACTCGGCCTTGAACTCGGCGAAGCGGGAGCCGTCGACCACGCGCGCGATGATCTCGCGGACGTCGTAGGGGGTGCGGGGGTCGGCGGGCACCGCCCCGTACAGCCCGTGGGGGTCGATCTTGGGCTCGACCGCCTCGGTGATCTCCCAGGGCAGGGAACCGCGCGCGGGGAGGGTCGCCACGATGTTCCGCACGATGCGCAGGGCGTGGGCGTCGTCCTCGGCGAGGTGGTCGGTGACGCCGGAGATCCGGGAGTGGACCTCGCCGCCGCCGAGCTCCTCGGCGGTCACGACCTCGCCGGTGGCCGCCTTCACCAGCGGCGGCCCGCCCAGGAAGATCGTGCCCTGGTTGCGGACGATCACGGCCTCGTCGCTCATCGCCGGGACGTAGGCCCCGCCGGCCGTGCAGGAGCCGAGGACGGCGGCGATCTGCGGAATTCCGGCGCCCGACATCCGGGCCTGGTTGTAGAAGATCCGCCCGAAGTGCTCCCGGTCGGGGAAGACCTCGTCCTGCATGGGCAGGAAGGCGCCGCCGGAGTCGACCAGGTACAGGCAGGGCAGGCGGTTCTCCAGGGCCACCTCCTGGGCCCGCAGGTGCTTCTTCACCGTCATCGGGTAGTAGGTCCCGCCCTTGACGGTGGCGTCGTTGGCGACGATCACGCACTCGCGGCCGCCGACCCGTCCGATGCCGGCGATGACCCCGGCGGCCGGTGCCTGGTCCTCGTACATCCCGTCGGCGGCCAGCGGTGCCAGCTCCAGGAAGGGCGACCCGGCGTCGAGGAGGGTGTCCACGCGGTCGCGCGGCAGCAGCTTCCCGCGCGCGGTGTGCCGGGCGCGCGCCCTCTCGCCGCCGCCGAGCCGTGCGGCGGCGAGCTTGCCGCGCAGCTCCTCGGCGAGCGCGCGGTGTGCCTGTTCGTTGGCCCGCCAGGCCTCCGACGCGGGATCGGCCGCGCTCGTCAGCTCCGGTGCCTCGTGCATCCTTGCGGTCCCCTCACCCGGGTGGTCGGTGCGCCCGACTGTTAATGAGCGTTAACGTGTTTGCCTCCAGGTTAACGAGCGCTAACCTCCCTGTCTAGAATTACTTCCATGGCCACCCGAACCGATGCCCCCACCCGCCGCGAGCAGATCCTCAAGGAAGCCGCGAGGCTCTTCGCCGAACGCGGCTTCCACGGTGTCGGCGTCGACGAGATAGGCGCCGCCGTGGGCATCAGCGGGCCGGGTCTGTACCGGCACTTCGCGGGCAAGGACGCGATGCTCGCCGAGCTGCTGGTCGGCATCAGCGGTCAGCTCCTGACGGGGGCGAAGCGGCGTCTGGCCGAGGCCGACGGGGTGGCCGAGCCGGAGGCGGTGCTCGACTCCCTCATCGAGGGGCACATCGACTTCGCGCTCGACGACCGTCCCCTCATCACCTTGCACGACCGGGAGCTGGACCGCTTGCGGGAGAGCGACCGCAAGCTGGTGCGCCAGCTTCAGCGGCAGTACGTCGAGCTGTGGGTGGAGGTGGTCCGGCAGGTCCATCCGGATCTCGTCGAGCCGGCCGCGCGGTCGGCCGTGCACTCGGTGTTCGGGCTGCTGAACTCCACGCCGCATCTGGGGCGGGCGGGTGCCCTGCCGGGGCGGGGGGACACGGCGGAGTTGCTGCATCGGATGGCTCGGGGGGCGTTCGCGTCGGCGCCCGCGCCTGCGGCGGGCTGAGCGGTTTGCGGGTGCGGCCCGGCATGTGAGGGGGCTGTGCCCCATGCCCCCGGGGTGGAGGGGGGCGCCCCCGCCGCCCCTACCCGTCCCGTCCCGGGGGGCTTCACCCCCTGGACCCCCGTGGTTGCCTGCGGGTTCGTGGGGGCTGGGCGCGCGGTTCCCCGCGCCCCTGGTGGGCGAGGGGCTTCGCCCCCCGCCCGCTCCGGCTCGCCGCTTCCGTGACCTGTCTTACCCGGGCTGCTCTTTACGGCGTTGTGTACTCGCCGGTACGTTGGTGTGAGCAAGCGCTTAGACAGTCCGTGTGTGGAGGTGGCGGCGTGCGTCGTACGGTGTTCAGTGAGGATCACGAGGCGTTCCGGGAGACCCTCCGCGCCTTCATCGAGGCCGAGGTCGTACCGGTCTACGACGAGTGGTGCGCCGCCGGCCAGGTCCCGCGCGAGTTCTACCACCGGCTCGCCGAGCTCGGCCTGTTCGGCATCAACGTTCCCGAGGAGTACGGCGGCGCCGGACTCCAGACGCACCGGTTCGAGGCCGTCCAGTACGAGGAGACCGCCCGCGCGGGCGTCACCTTCGGCGGCTCCGGCGTCCACGTCCTGCTCGCGCTGCCCTACCTCAAGATGCTCGCCACCGACGAGCAGAAGAAGCGCTACCTGCCCAAGTTCGTCTCCGGCGAGGAGATGTGGGCCATCGCGATGACCGAGCCCGGCACCGGCTCCGACCTCGCGGGCATGAAGACCACCGCCCGGCTGAGCGAGGACGGCACGCACTACGTCCTCAACGGCGCCAAGACCTTCATCACCGGCGGCGTCCACGCCGACAAGGTCATCGTCTGCGCCCGCACCGCCGCCCCGACGGCCGAGGACCGCCGCCACGGCATCTCCCTGTTCGGCGTGGACACCCGGTCCGAGGGCTACTCGGTGGGCCGCAAGCTCGACAAGCTGGGCCTGAAGGCCTCCGACACCGCCGAGCTGGCGTTCGTCGATGTCAAGGTGCCGGTCGAGGACCTGCTCGGCGAGGAGAACAAGGGCTTCTCCTACCTCGGCGCCAACCTGCCCTCCGAGCGGTGGGGCATCGCCTTCGGCGCCTACGCGCAGGCCGGCGCCGCCGTCCGGTTCGCCAAGCAGTACGTGCAGGAGCGCACCGTCTTCGGCAAGCCGGTCGCCCACTTCCAGAACACCAAGTTCGAGCTGGCCGCCTGCCAGGCCGAGGTGGACGCGGCGCAGGCCGTCGCCGACCGCGCGCTGGACGCCCTCGACGCCGGTGAACTCACCCCCGCCGAGGCCGCCTCCGCCAAGCTGTTCTGCACCGAGGTGGCCCACCGCGTCATCGACCGCTGCCTCCAACTGCACGGCGGCTACGGCTACATGAACGAGTACCCGATCGCCCGCCTGTACGCGGACAACCGCGTCAACCGCATCTACGGCGGCACCAGCGAGATCATGAAGTCGATCATCGCCAAGGACATGGGCCTGTAAGGGCAGGACGGCGCATGAACCCAGCACTTCGGTCCCTGCTCGATCTGCTCGACCTGGAGCGGATCGAGCGGGACATCTTCCGCGGCCAGTCCCGCTACGCGGTCGTCCCGCGCGTCTTCGGCGGGCAGGTCGCGGCGCAGGCGCTGGTCGCAGCCGGGCGCACGGTCCCCGGGGACCGGCACGCGCACTCGCTGCACGCGTACTTCCTGCGCCCCGGCGACCCGGGCGCGCCCATCGTCTACACCGTGGACCGCATCCGCGACGGCCGCTCCTTCACCACCCGCCGGGTCGTCGCGGTCCAGCACGGGCAGCCCGTCTTCCACCTCTCGGCGTCCTTCCAGACGTACGAGGAGGGGCTGGAGCACCAGGCCCCCATGCCGCCCGCCCCGGACCCGGAGACCCTGCCCACCTCGCAGGAGCGGATGCGCGGCTACGACCACCTCCCGCGCCAGGTCGTGGAGCGGTTCCTGGAGGCCCGCGAGGCCGTCGACCTGCGCTACGCCGACGAGCCGCCGTACGGCAGGTTCGGCGAGGCGCGCGAGCCGCACTCCCAGGTGTGGTTCCGGGCCAACGGCAAGCTCGACGGCGACATCGACGAACCTCTCCTGCACGTCGTCCTCGCCACCTACGTCTCCGACATGACGCTGCTGGACTCCGTGCTGCTCGCGCACGGCCGCGGCGGCTGGGCGGTCGGCGACGTGGTCGGGGCCTCGCTGGACCACGCGATGTGGTTCCACCGGCCGTTCCGGGCCGACGAGTGGCTGCTGTACGACCAGGAGTCCCCCTCCGCGCACGGCGGCCGCGGCCTCGGCCAGGCCCGCATCTACACCCAGGACGGCCGGCTGGCGATCTCGGTGATCCAGGAGGGCGTGGTCCGCGTGCCCCGGTCCCAGACCCCTGACGGGTCCTAGCCCAGGCCCGCCCGGTCCAGCAGGTACGCCGTCATCGGGTCGTAGTACCGGGGGCTGACCACGTGGTCGTCGAGCGGCACGGTCACCTGGACGGTCCCCTCGGCCTCGGCGACGAACAGGGCCGGGTCGTTGCAGTCGGCGTAGCCGACCGAGTCCACGCCGTGCTGACCGGCGTATCCCGCCCAGCCGTGGTCGGCGACGACCAGGTCGGGCAGCGGGCGGCCCTCGCGCTCCAGGCCGGTGAGGACGGCCCGCATCGGCTCGCCGGAGTGGGTGTGCCACAGCGTGGCGCCGTGTTCCAGGACGGCCACGTCCGCGAACTGCATGACGTACCCCTCGTTCGTCTGGAGCCCGTCCGGGATCACCACGATCTCGCAGCCGGCGGCGTGCAGGGCGGCGGCGGTGGCGCGGTGCACGTCGAGCAGGCCGCCGGGGTGACCGGTGGCGAACAGGACCCGCTGACGGCTGTCGGCCGCCTTGCGCAGCCGGCCGGCCATCCGCTCCAGGGCGTCGACGGTCAGCTCGGGGTCGATGGTGTCCTGGCCGTAGCGGTGCTCCGGGTCGTCGTTGACGCCGACGCGCTCCGCCATCACCGCCAGCACGTCCTGCTCGTCGCTCCAGCGGTCGCCGAGCTCCAGACCGAGCCAGAAGTGGCGGTCGCCGTTCGCGAGCTTGCGGTAGTGGGAGAGGTTGTTCTCGCGAGGGGTGGCGACGTCCCCGGCGATACGGGTCCTCACGAGGTGGTCGACGAGCTCGGCGCGGCTGGGTGTCCCGGATATCGGCATGGCTCCCATTGTGGTGCAGCGCACTGCCCGCGTCGCCGGTGTCCCGGCCGCTGGGACGCGGGTCACGCCCGCCGCAGGGCGAACCACAGTTCCATGCGGACGTCGGGGTCGTCCAGGTCGGTGCCGAGGAGGGCGGCGCAGCGGGCGATGCGCTGGCGGACGGTGTTGCGGTGCACCGCCAGGGCGACCGCGGTGCGGTCCCAACTGCCGTGCAGGGACAGCCAGGTGCGCAGCGTCTCGATGAGCGCGGGAGCCGCGCGGAGCGGGGCGAGCAGCGCCTGGGCGTGGGCGTCGGCCTCGTCCCGCGGGAGCAGGTCGGTCAGGCCGGGGCGGGTGCCGTGGCCGACCAGGGCGGCGCGGGTGGCGCGGGCGCGGGCCAGGGCGCGGGCCGCCTGGGAGTCGGCCGTCGTCCAGTCGCCGGGGCCCACGGCGGTGCTCACCCCGAGGGCCCAGCCGGGCTGGGGGCCCGGCTCCCGCTCGGCGGGCAGGAGGACCCGTACGACCCCGTCGGCGAGGTCGACCAGCGCCGAGCCCAGCGCGGCGCCGAGCGCGGCGGCGGCCACGGCGTCGGCCGCCTGGGTCTCCGGCCGCGCGTGCACGACGACCCACCGTCCGGTCCCGAGCAGCGGCGCCACCTCCTCGGGCGCCGCGCCCAGCAGCACCCGCACCAGCGCCGAGGAGCGGGCCGCCCCCGTACCGCTGCGGTGCTCCCCGGTGAGCAGCGAGAGCAGCACGGCGGCCACGGACGCGATGGTGTGGTCCCCGGGTTCACGGCGCGGCGAGGACACCCCGAGCACGAAGCCCTGCCCGGCCCCGAGGGCGTAGGCGGCGAGATGGCTGCCGGCCACGGTGTCGGTGGCGGAGGAGGGCGCGGGCCGGCCCACGGGGGCGGCTGCCGGGGCGGGCCGGCCGGTCGGCAGCGGAGCCGGGGTCGCGGGCGTCCGGACGGGCGTGCCCGGCGGGGTCGTGGCCGCAGGCGCCGTGGTCGTCGGGGCCGGGCGGACCACGTCCGTCAGGTGGGCGAGCGCCTGGCGGGCCGCGTCGTGCGGGGCGCGGCCCGCCGAGGCGATCTCCGCGCCGTCCGGGCCGTACAGGGCCGCCCAGCCGGTCAGGCGCTGGGCCAGCTGACGCAGGACGGAGGGGACGGGGTCGGGGCGGGAGGCGGCGGCCGCGAGCCTCTGCTGCGCCTCCGTGACGCGGCGCAGTTCCGCCAGCCGGGCCTGCGCCATCAGCTGCCAGACGGCGCGGGCGACGCCGGAGAAGGTGGTCTGCGTCGGGACCTCCAGGAGCGGCAGGCCGTGGGCCTCGCAGGCCGCCACCAGAGTGCGCGGCACCGAGTCGTGCACCGGCGCCAGGCCGAAGCCGATGGCCGCGCCGCCCGCCGCGGCCACCCGGGAGACATAGGTGTCGAAGTACGGGCCGGTGGCGTCCGCCGGAGTGACGTGCACCCCGGCCGTCAGCAGCAGCTCGCCGCCCAGCAGATACGGGTAGGGGTCGGTCATCTCCGAGGTGTGCGCCCAGTGGATCACGGTGTCCCGGTCGGCCGGGCCGGCGATCAGGCGCAGCGCGAGGTCCTCCCGGGCCAGCAGCGCGGACAGCGGGATCGGTGGGGTCGGTGGGACCGCCGGGGGCAGTGACACGGATGCGTCCGGCACGATGTGCATTCCCTCCATACCGTCGCGACTCGAATGGATGAAAAGTACACTTCGCAGTCGCTTTTCGGCCACCTAGTGTCTAGGGGGCCGGCAGCCACGGGTACGGGCGATGTCCCCGCGAGCCCTTGCCGACGTCCACCCCCACATATCTGCACGACCCCATACATCTGCACGACACCGCCACCCGGATGTGCGCGAAGGAGGGCCCCACATGGCCGTCGACTACACAGTGATCGTCGTCTATCTCGCCGGCATGCTGGCCATGGGCTGGTGGGGCATGCGCCGCGCCAAGTCCAAGAGCGAGTTCCTGGTCGCGGGCCGCCGCCTGGGTCCCGCGATGTACTCCGGCACCATGGCGGCGATCGTCCTCGGCGGCGCGTCCACCATCGGCGGTGTCGGCCTCGGCTACAAGTACGGCCTCTCCGGTGCCTGGATGGTCTTCACCATCGGCCTCGGGATCCTCGCCCTCTCGGTCTTCTTCTCCGCGCGCATCGCGCGCCTGAAGGTCTACACCGTCTCCGAGATGCTCGACCTGCGCTACGGCGGCCGGGCCGGCGTCATCTCGGGCCTGGTGATGTGGGCGTACACCCTGATGCTGGCGGTGACCTCCACCATCGCGTACGCCACGATCTTCGACGTCCTGTTCGACCTGAACCGCACCGTCGCGATCATCCTCGGCGGCACGATCGTCGTCGCCTACTCCACCCTCGGCGGCATGTGGTCCATCACGCTGACCGACATGGTGCAGTTCGTGGTCAAGACGATCGGCGTGCTGCTCCTGCTGCTGCCCATCGCCGTCGTCAAGGCGGGCGGCTTCAGCGAGATGAAGGCCAAGCTGCCGACCTCGTACTTCGACCCGCTGGGCATCGGCGGCGAGACGATCTTCACCTACGTGCTGATCTACACCTTCGGCATGCTCATCGGCCAGGACATCTGGCAGCGCGTGTTCACCGCCCGCAGCGACACCACGGCCAAGTGGGGCGGCACCGTCGCCGGCACCTACTGCCTGGTCTACGCGATCGCCGGCGCGGTCATCGGCACCGCCGCCAAGGTGCTCTACCCCAACCTCGGCAGCCCCGACGACGCCTTCGCCACCATCGTCAAGGACGACCTGCCCATCGGCATCCGGGGCCTGGTGCTCGCCGCCGCCCTGGCCGCGGTGATGTCCACCTCCTCCGGCGCGCTGATCGCCTGCGCCACCGTCGCCAACAACGACATCTGGTCCCGGCTGCGCGGCGCGGTCCGCCGCGACGGGGATGCGCACGACGAGGTCAAGGGCAACCGCGCCTTCATCCTGATCATGGGCGTCGGCGTGATCTGCACCGCCATCGCGCTCAACAACGTCGTCGAGGCGCTGACCGTCGCCTACAACCTGCTCGTCGGCGGGCTGCTCGTGCCGATCCTCGGCGGACTGCTGTGGAAGCGCGGCACCGTGCAGGGCGCCCTCGCCTCCGTGATCGTCGGCGGCGCCGCGGTCATCGGCCTCATGGCGGCCTTCGGCATCCTCGCCAACGAGCCCGTCTACTACGGCCTGCTGTCCTCCCTGGCCGCCTACGTCGTCGTCTCCCTGGCGACGAAGCCGACCGACGAGGCCGTCCTCGCCGCCTGGCGCGAGCGGCTTGCCGGGCGCACCCCCGAACTCACGTCCGAGCCGGCCCCCGCTCACCAGTAGAGTCGATCACGAGCCAGTACATGCGCGACGAAGCGTAAGAAAGAAGGCATTTCAGTATGAGCAGCACCGAGACGCCCCGCGGTCCCGTCGACTCCTCCCGCGTTCCGCGGTACGCCGGCCTCGCGACTTTCGCCCGGCTGCCCCGCCTCGACGAGGTGGGCACCACCGACGTCGCCGTCGTGGGTGTGCCGTTCGACTCCGGCGTCTCGTACCGGCCGGGCGCCCGCTTCGGCGGCAACGCCATCCGTGAGGCGTCCCGGCTGCTGCGCCCCTACAACCCGGCGCAGGACGCCTCCCCGTTCGCCCTCGCCCAGGTCGCGGACGGCGGCGACATCGCCGTGAACCCGTTCAACATCAACGAGGCCGTCGAGACCATCGAGACCGCCGCCGACGACCTCCTCGGCACCGGCGCCCGGTTGATGACCCTCGGTGGCGACCACACCATCGCGCTGCCGCTGCTGCGGTCCGTCGCCAAGAAGCACGGCCCGGTCGCGCTGCTCCACTTCGACGCCCACCTCGACACCTGGGACACCTACTTCGGCGCCGAGTACACGCACGGCACCCCGTTCCGGCGGGCGGTGGAGGAGGGCATCCTCGACACCGAGGCCCTCTCCCACGTCGGCACCCGCGGCCCGCTGTACGGCAAGCAGGACCTCAGCGACGACGAGAAGATGGGCTTCGGCATCGTCACCTCCGCCGACGTCTACCGCCGCGGTGCCGACGAGGTGGCCGACCAGCTGCGGCAGCGCATCGGCGACCGCCCGCTGTACATCTCCATCGACATCGACTGCCTCGACCCCGCGCACGCCCCCGGCACCGGCACCCCCGAGGCCGGCGGCATGACCTCCCGCGAACTGCTGGAGATCCTGCGCGGCCTGGCCTCCTGCAACCTGGTGTCCGCCGACGTCGTCGAGGTGGCCCCGGCGTACGACCACGCCGAGATCACCTCGGTGGCCGCCTCCCACACGGCGTACGAACTGACCACGATCATGACCCGCCAGATCGCGGCGGCCCGGAAGGACGCGTAAGCGACGTGACGCACGACCACGACCTGGTACTCCGCCCGACACCCGCGCAGACGGAGGCCGCCCTCAACTCTCCCCCCGGCCGCAACGGCGGAGACCTGGTCGTGGAGACCCTGGCCGGGCTGGGCGCGACGACCGTCTTCGGCCTGCCCGGCCAGCACGCCCTCGGCATGTTCGACGCGCTGCGCCGCTCGGACCTCACGTACGTGGGCCTGCGGGTGGAGAACAACGCCGGCTTCGCCGCCGACGCCTACGGCCGGATCACCGGCGAGGCGGCACCGCTGCTGCTGTCGACCGGCCCGGGAGCGCTGACCTCGCTGGCCGCGCTCCAGGAGGCGGCGGCGGCCTCGGCCCCCGTGCTGGCCATCAGCAGCCAGATCCCGAGGGCGGGGCTCGGCGGCGGCCGTCACGGCTATCTGCACGAACTGCCCGACCAGGCCGCCTCGTTCCGCGGCGTGGTGAAGTCGGTCCACACGGTCCGTTCCCAGTCCCAGATCCCCTCCGCCATCGCGGCCGCCTGGAAGTCGGCGCTCACGGTCCCGCACGGGCCCGTGTGGGTGGAGATCCCGCAGGACGTGCTGCTGGACGCGACGAGCCTGCCCGTGGTCACGGCGCTGGACGCGACCCCGGAGGAGCTGGTCCCGCGTCCCGAACTGACCGCGGTGGCGGCCGACCTGCTGTCGAAGGCCGCGCGCCCGGCGGTCGTCGCGGGCGGGGGAGTGGTCCGCGCCGACGCGTCCGGCAAGCTGCTGGCCCTCGCGGAGCGGCTGAACGCCCCCGTCGTCACGACCTTCGGCGGCAAGGGAGCCTTCCCCTGGGAGCACCCGCTGTCCCTCCAGTCCTGGCTGGAGGACCGGCACACCACGGACTTCCTGGAGGACGCCGACGTCCTGCTGGTGGTCGGCTCGGGTCTCGGTGAACTCTCCTCCAACTACCACACGTTCAAGCCGCGCGGCCGGGTCATCCAGATCGAGGCCGACCTCGGCAAGCTGGAGTCCAACCACCCGGCGCTCGGCATCCACGCCGACGCCCGCCTGGCGCTCCAGGCCCTGCTGGAGACGGTGGACGAGCGCGCGGACGAGGGCGCCGCCGACCGCGTGCGCGAGGTCCTTGCCAAGGTCCGCGACCGGATCGCCGCCCAGGAACTCACCCTGGAGCAGGACGTGCTGGCGTCCGTCCGCCGCGCCCTGCCCGCCGGCTCGCCGTCCTTCTGGGACATGACGATCCTGGCGTACTGGGCCTGGTCGGCCTTCGACGCGAAGGCTCCCAACGCCATGCACTCGGCCCAGGGCGCCGGCGGCCTCGGCTACGGCTTCCCGGCGGCGCTGGGGGCAGCGGCCGCCGACCGCACCCGCCCGGTCCTGGCGGTGTCGGGCGACGGCGGCGCGCTGTACTCGATCGCGGAACTGGCCACCGCCCGCCAGTACGACCTGAACGTCACCTGGCTGATCGTCGACGACGGCGGCTACGGCATCCTCCGCGAGTACATGACCGACGCCTTCGGCCAGGCCACGGCGACGGAGCTCACCCGCCCCGACTACGTGGCCCTGGCCGAGTCCTTCGGGGTCCCGGGCGTCCGTACGACGCCCGAGAACCTGGAGACCGACCTGTCGAACGTCCTGGCCCAGCCGGGGCCCTCGGTGGTCGTCCTCCCGGCGGTGCTGCGGATGTTCGCGCCCACGCACCTGGCCTGAGAGGACGGCACACCCGCCCCGGAGGCGCTACTTCAGACGCAGCTCCTTCCACGTCTTCTTGCCGACGATGCCGTCGTACGGCTTGACGTGGTACTTCTTCTGGAACCAGACCACGGCGGCCTTGGTGTTCGTGCCGAAGTCGCCGTCGACCTTGAGCTTGGGCGTGTACGAGGTCGTCTGGTTGATCAGCGCCTGGACCTCCCGGGCCACGTCGCCCTTGCTGCCCTTGCGGACGGTGCCGTCGCCCTTGTAGTAGCCGCAGTAGTAGCCGAGGCTCTTCGTGTACGTGCACTTCTTCGCCGCGGCCGTGGTGGAGTGGGTGGTGACGCTCCCGGTCGCGTGGGCCGTGCCGGCGGTGGCCACGCCGCCCAGGAGGGCGAGCGTGGCGACGCCGATCCCGAGGGACCTGTGCGTTGCGCCGATGGTCATGGGTGTTCCCCGTTTCCTTGCTGGGTCCGGTTGTCGGCGCCGGGCGGGGACCGCGTCGTACGAACACGCCGCCCCGCCGGGCACCACCGACACTGCCCGCCGGCCGCGGGGGCGGGCCACAACCGCCGCCGGAATGCTGCCCACATGGGACGTCCCATGTCCTGACCTGCGGGGGCGTGCGGTGCGACGACGCAGTGGCGGGACGCGCGTCACGCCGGATGGCCGCTGAAAGCATCCTTTCGGGGGACGGTGCCGGGGAACCGGGCCGAGAACCCGCCGCATCTTCGGTAAAGAGTTGCTGGCAAACGGAAGAGATGTGGGGGACATGTCTCCTTGGAAGCAACTGCCGACCTCACTCGACCCCAGGACGCGCCAACTGGTCCTGCGACTCCGCCGGGTCAAGGACCACAGCGGACTCAGCCTGCAGGCACTGGCCGCCAGAACCGGGTACAGCCGTTCCTCCTGGGACCGGTACCTCAACGGCCGGGCCCTGCCTCCCCAGCGGGCCGTGGCCGCCTTCGCCCGCGCCTGTGCCGCCGACCCCGGCCGGCTGCTGGCCCTGCACGAGGTGGCCGCGGTGGCGCTGGACGGCGCCGCACGGGGCACGCGCGGCAAGGAGGCGGAGACACCCGAGGAGCCGGAGGAGCCGGCGGACGTGGGGAAGGGCACGCGGGACGGAGAGCCGGGGAGCGGTCGGCGGTCGTGGGTGGCCGTCCTGGCGGCGGCGTCCGTCACGGCCCTGCTGGCCCTGACCGCGCTGCTGGTGGCCGCCCCCTGGGACCACGGCGGGGCACCGGACCGGCCGGCGGCCGCGGCGGGGAGTTCCGCCACGGATCGGGACGGGCACCCGTTCGTGTTCCAGGCGGGCAAGGACTACTCGTGCCCGGTCCGGAGGGACAAGGACGGTCTGCTGTACGCCGGTTACAGCAACACCCGTACGGAGCTGCTCGGTGTGGGATCCGCGCAGTGGCCCGTCGTCGAGGCGCAGTGCCTGCTGCGGCACCACGGCTTCTCGCCGGGGCTCGCCGACGGGGCCTTCGGCAGCGGCACCGAGCGTGCGGTGCAGCGGCTCCAGCGGGACGCGCACATCGTCGTGGACGGGGTGGTCGGCGAGGACACCTGGGGAGTGCTGCGGCATGACGCCCGGTGACCGGCACCTGGAGTGCGACCGGCTGGCCGGGACGCTGCGCGGCCTGCGCGCCCGGACCGGTCTGAGCCTGGCCGGACTGGCGGACAAGACGCGGTACAGCAAGTCCTCCTGGGAGCGTTACCTCAACGGCAAGACGGTCCCGCCCCGGCAGGCCGTCGAGGCGCTGTGCGCCCTGGCGGGCGAGGATCCCGGCAGGCCGCTCGCCCTGTGGGAGCTGGCCGAGGCCGTGTGGAGCGGGCGTTCCGGGCGTCCGCCGCAGCCCGGACCGCCGACCGCCCGAGCCGAACTCCCCGCGCCCCGCCCGGCGTCACCTCCGGACCCCGCCGAGACCGGACCCACGAAGACAGGCGCGGCCCATTCCTCGGGAGACGACGCCGGGCCCGCCGAGGACGGCGCCGCGGCCCCGTCGGCGTCCCGTCGCGCCGCGTCCGGGGCGTCCGGTCGCGCGACTCGCCGGTTCCCGCACTCGCGTGTGCGCCGGGAGTTGGCCGTCGGAGGGCTCTGCGGTCTGGCCGCCGTCGCCGTCGCGGCGGCACTCGTGGTCGCCGGTGCCCTCGGAGCCGGTCACTGGCGGTCGGGCGGCTCTCCGGCGACGTCCGCCCTGACGGTTCCGGCGTCGCCGGGCTGCGAGGGCAGCGACTGCACGGGCAAGAACCCCGAGAGTTACGGGTGCGACGTCACACCCCCGCCGACGACGCTGCGACGGCAGGCCTTTCCCGGACGAACCGTGGTCAAGATCCGGCACGGTGCCGCCTGCCACGCGGTGTGGGCCCGTATCGATCTGGGGAGGGTCGGCGATCGGGTCGAGATCCGTATGCCGGGCCATGCTCCGCTGACGGCGGAGGTCAAGGACGAGTACGACGCGAAGGGTTCACTCTCCACTCCCATGATCGCCCTCGGACGCTCCGGCCCGGACGCCGCCAGCGCCTGCCTGGTACGCCGCCAGGAACGGCGCTGCTTCGGCCTGTACGACGCCGGCCCGCCCGGATGAGGGCGGCGACGGCCTGCCGCTGGTGGACGACGGCGGGTCAAATCTCGGGCAACTCGCACAACCATTCGCCGGATCCCGTACGTCAACTGGGCATGACTCACTCGACAACCCGACGCGCCAGAGTGCTCGCGGCGGGCGTGGGCGCCGGGATGCTGATTCCCTGCCTGGCCGCCGCGACGCCTGCCGCGGCCGCCGCACCCACGGTCAGCTGCACGTCCGGCAAGGCGGGCCTGGCAGCCAAGTTGGAGAAGGACATCACCGCGGCCATGAAGAGCCGCAAGGGCACCATCGCCGTCGGTCTGCGCGACCGCGGCACCAACACGACCTGCACGCTGCGCCAGTCGACCGCCTACGACTCGGCGAGCGTGGTCAAGGTCACCGTCCTCGCCACCCTGCTGTGGGACGCCAAGAAACACAACCGCTACCTCACCGCCCGCGAGACCGCGCTCGCCAAGGCCATGATCACCAAGTCGGACAACAACGCCACCTCCACCCTGTGGAAGCAGCTGGGCGTGACGAAGGTGAAGGGCTTCCTGACCGCGGCCGGCATGACCCAGACCAAGCCCGGCGCGAACGGCTACTGGGGACTGACCCAGATCACCGTGCGCGACGAGCAGAAGCTGCTCGCCCTGATCACGGCGAAGAACTCCGTGCTGAGCGACAACTCCCGCGCCTACATCCTCAAGCTCATGGGCCAGGTCGTCTCCTCCCAGCGCTGGGGCACGCCGGCCGGGGCGCCGTCCTCCGTCGCCGTGCACGTCAAGAACGGCTGGCTGTCGCGCTCCACCCACGGCTGGCGGGTGCACAGCGTCGGCACCTTCGACGGCGCCGGCCGCGACTACATGATCACGGTGCTCACCCAGGACAACAGCACCATGAACTACGGCGTCACCACCATCCAGAACATCGCCAAGGCCATCCACAAGGACCTCGTCCCCACGACCACGAACACGGTGCGCTACGCGCCGACCACCACACCGAAGGAGGCGTTCGTGGCGGTCCCCTCCGGCGGGTGACCCCTGGCCGCCGGGTGCGTTTGTCACGGAGGGATGAAATCCGCCGCCGCCCGCGTTGGTGTCTTCCGGAAGATCAGCTCTTGAGGGAGGCACCGACGTGGCAGCGCAGCCGGGGTGGGCGCGGAGACTGGCCGGGTACGCCTGGCGTTACCCCAAGGACGTCGTCCTCGCCCTCGGCGCCTCGCTCGGCGGCATGGCCGTCACGGCGCTCGTGCCGCTGATCACCAAGGTGATCATCGACGACGTGATAGGCGACCACAGCCGCCGTATGACCCCCTGGGCGGGCGCCCTGATCGCCGCCGCGCTCGTCGTCTACGTCCTCACCTACATCCGCCGCTACTACGGCGGCCGGCTCGCCCTCGACGTCCAGCACGACCTGCGGACGGAGATGTACGAGACGATCACCCGGCTCGACGGCAGACGCCAGGACGAGCTGTCCACCGGCCAGGTGGTCGGCCGCGCCACCAGCGACCTCCAGCTGATCCAGGGCCTGCTCTTCATGTTGCCGATGACCATCGGCAACGTACTGCTGTTCCTGATCTCCCTGGTGATCATGGCCTGGCTGTCGCTGCCGCTGACCCTGGTCGCCCTCGCCGTCGCCCCGGCCCTCGGCTGGATCGCCCGGCGCAGCCGCACCAAGCTCCACCCCGCCACCTGGTACGCCCAGGCACAGGCCGCCGCCGTGGCCGGCGTGGTCGACGGCGCGGTGAGCGGCGTCCGCGTGGTGAAGGGCTTCGGGCAGGAGGAGCAGGAGACCGCCAAGCTGCGCGAGGTCGGCCGCAGGCTGTTCGCCGGGCGGCTGCGCACCATCCGGCTGAACGCCCGGTTCACCCCCGCCCTCCAGGCCGTGCCCGCACTCGGCCAGGTCGCCATGCTGGCCCTCGGCGGCTGGCTCGCCGTGCGCGGGCACATCACGCTGGGCACGTTCGTCGCCTTCTCCGCCTACCTCGCCCAGCTCGTCGGCCCGGTCCGCATGCTCGCCATGGTGCTCACGGTCGGGCAGCAGGCCCGGGCCGGCACCGAACGCGTCCTGGAGCTGATCGACACCGAGCCCACCCTGACCGGGGGCACCAAGGAGCTGCCCGCCGACGCGCCCGCCACCGTCGAGTTCGACGACGTCTCCTTCGGCTACGCGGACGGCCACCCCGTCCTCCAGGGGCTGTCCTTCGGGATCCGCCCCGGCGAGACCCTGGCCGTCGTCGGCTCCTCCGGCTCCGGCAAGTCCACCGTCTCGCTGCTGCTGCCCCGCTTCTACGACGTCACCCACGGCGCTGTCCTCGTCGGCGGCCACGACGTGCGCGAGCTGACCCTGGACTCGCTCAGGGCCGCGATCGGCCTGGTGCCCGAGGACTCCTTCCTGTTCTCCGACACTGTCCGCGCCAACATCGCCTACGGCCGCCCCGACGCCACCCGGGAGCAGATCGAGGCCGCCGCCCGCGCCGCCCAGGCCGACCGTTTCATCTCGGAGCTGCCCGAGGGCTACGACACCAAGGTCGGCGAGCACGGTCTGACCCTCTCCGGCGGCCAGCGCCAGCGCGTCGCGTTGGCCCGCGCGATCCTCACCGACCCGCGCCTGCTCGTCCTGGACGACGCCACCTCCGCCGTGGACGCCCGAGTCGAGCACGAGATCCACGAGGCCCTGGCCCAGGTCATGGGGGGTCGCACGACCCTCCTCATCGCCCACCGCCGCTCCACCCTGAACCTCGCCGACCGCATCGCCGTCCTCGACCAGGGCCGCCTCGCCGACATCGGCACCCACGACGAACTCCAGGAGCGGTCCCCCCTCTACCGGCGCCTGCTCACCGACCCCGACGAGCTCGGCGGCGTCTCGCCCGGCCACGCCCAGCCCGCCGCTCCCCCGGAGGACGTCTCCGTAAGAGAGGAGCTGGACGCGGAGTTCGACGCCGAGCGAGGCATCACGCCCACGCTGTGGGCGGGGGACCGCGAGCCCCGGGACGCGGCGATGGCCGGCATGCCCGCCACCCCCGAACTGCTCGCCCAGGTCGCGGCGCTGCCGCCCGCCAGCGACATCCCCGACATCGACGAGCGGCGGGCCGTCAGCCCGGAGGACTCCTACGGCCTGCGCCGCCTGCTGCGCGGCTTCGGCCTGCCGCTCCTGGTCAGCCTGGGCCTGGTCGCCGTGGACGCCGGCATGGGCCTGCTGCTGCCGGTCATGATCCGGCACGGCATCGACCAGGGCGTCACACGGATGGCCCTGGGCGCCGTCTGGGCGGCCTCGCTGCTCGCCCTGCTCGCCGTGCTGGTGCAGTGGGCGGCGCAGATCGGCGAGACCCGGATGACCGGGCGGACCGGCGAGCGGGTGCTGTACTCGCTGCGCCTGAAGATCTTCTCCCAGCTCCAGCGGCTCGGCCTGGACTACTACGAGCGCGAGCTGACCGGCCGGATCATGACGCGGATGACGACGGACGTGGACGCGCTGTCGACATTCCTCCAGACCGGTCTGGTCACGGCGTTCGTCTCGGTCGTCACCTTCTTCGGCATCATGGTCGCCCTGCTGGTGATCGACGTACAGCTGGCGCTGGTCGTCTTCGCGACGCTGCCGCCGCTGGTCGTCGGCACGTTCTTCTTCCGCCGGGCGAGCGTGAAGGCGTACGAACTCGCCCGGGAGCGGGTGTCGGTGGTCAACGCCGACCTCCAGGAGTCGGTGGCCGGGCTGCGGATCGTGCAGGCCTTCCGGCGCGAGCGGGACGGCGGGCGGCGGTTCGCCGGGCGCAGCGACAGCTACCGCCAGGCGCGGATCCGCGGCCAGTGGCTGATCTCGGTCTACTTCCCGTTCGTGCAGCTGCTGTCCTCGGTCGCCGCGGCCTCGGTGCTGATCGCGGGCGCGGGCCGGGTGGAGGCGGCCACCCTGACCACGGGCGCCCTGGTGGCGTACCTGCTCTACATCGACCTGTTCTTCGCGCCCGTCCAGCAGCTCTCCCAGGTCTTCGACGGCTACCAGCAGGCCACCGTCTCCCTGGGGCGCATCCGGGAGCTGCTCCGGGAGCCGACGTCCACGAAGTCCGCCGCCGAGCCCCTCGACGTGCCCGCCCTGCGCGGCGAGATCGCCTTCGAGGACGTGCACTTCCGGTACGGTGCCGCCGACGCGGGCGAGGCGGCACTCACCGGCGTCGACCTGCGCGTCCCGGCCGGACAGACCGTGGCCTTCGTCGGCGAGACCGGCGCGGGCAAGTCGACCCTGGTGAAGCTGGTGGCCCGGTTCTACGACCCGACCGGTGGCCGGGTGACCGTCGACGGCACGGACGTCAGGGCGCTGGACCTCACCGCGTACCGGCACCGGCTCGGGGTCGTGCCGCAGGAGGCGTACCTCTTCCCGGGCACCGTCCGCGACGCCATCGCCTACGGCCGCCCCGACGCCACCGACGCCGAGGTGGAGGCCGCCGCGCGGGCGGTCGGCGCGCACGAGATGATCGCCACCCTTGAGGGCGGCTATCTGCACGAGGTCGCCGAGCGCGGACGCAATCTGTCGGCCGGTCAGCGTCAGCTGATCGCGCTGGCCCGCGCCGAACTCGTCGACCCCGACGTGCTGTTGCTCGACGAGGCGACCGCCGCGCTCGACCTGGCCACCGAGGCACAGGTCAACCAGGCCACCGACCGGCTCGCGGGTCGCCGTACGACACTGGTGGTCGCCCACCGGCTGACGACGGCCGCCCGCGCCGACCGGGTGGTGGTGATGGACCACGGCCGGGTCGCCGAGGACGGCACGCACGAGGAACTGCTGGCCCGCGACGGGCGGTACGCCGAGCTGTGGCGGACGTTCGTCGGCGCGGCCGAACCGGAGGAGCCGGTCAGCGCGACCCGCTGAGTCCGCGGGCGCAACCATCCGGCCCACGGGCCGCGTCCGTACATCCGTACACTTGTACGCTCGCGTCAGGGGGGACTGTGGACAGTGGTGTGACACGCCGGCGGCCGCTGGCGCTTGTGGCCGTGCTGACCGGGGCGGTGCTGCTGGCGTTCGCCGCGCCCGGCACCGCCCAGGCGGCCACCTCCTGCGCCGGCCGCGAGGTCAGAACGCTCTCCTTCGCCACCGGCACCGTCCACGTCCACAAGCGCGACGGTTACGTCTGCGCCCTCACCGTCGCCAGGAACCCCGGCCCCAAACGGCCGATGTCGGTGACGGTGCAGGCCCGCGGCAACCGTCCGGTCACCGACAAGGGCCGCTACTCCCGGCACGCCGGCCCGGTCACCGTGCACGCGGGCCACCGGTGCGTGCGGGTCGCCGGATCGGTGGGGTCGAAGTCGGTGCACACGGACTGGATCCTGTGCTGAACTCCTGAAACGCGTTCAGGTATTTTCCCTGCTGCCCTGGTGTGCACCCGAGTTGCTCCGATAGCTTCCGGCGAACATCTGTCTCATAGGGAGGGTGCATGCGCAAGGCGCTCAGATGGCTGCTCGCGCTCACAGTGTCCATCGGCACGCTGAGCACGGCGGGGGTGGCTACCGCGGCCCAGCCGGAGGCCACGAACGGCCCCGCAAGCAGCACGGAAGCCGACATACTGAACCAGCTCCTGGCCATTCCAGGCATGAGCCTGATCCAGGAGAAGCCCTACGCCGGCTACCGCTACTTCGTCCTCAACTACACCCAGCCGGTCGACCACCGCAATCCGTCGAAGGGCACCTTCCAGCAGCGGATCACCGTGCTGCACAAGGGAGCCGACCGCCCGACGGTCTTCTACACCGGCGGCTACAACGTCTCCACGACCCCCAGCCGCCGCGAGCCCACCCAGATCGTTGACGGCAACCAGGTCTCCATGGAGTACCGGTTCTTCACCCCGTCCCGGCCCGCCCCGGCCGACTGGTCCAAGCTCGACATCTGGCAGGCCGCCAGCGACCAGCACCGCATCTACCAGGCGCTGAAGCCGGTCTACTCCCACAACTGGATCGCCACCGGCGGCTCCAAGGGCGGTATGACGGCCACCTACTACAAGCGCTTCTACCCCGGTGACATGGACGGCGTGGTCGCCTACGTCGCGCCCAACGACGTGGTCGACAAGGAGGATTCCGCCTACGACCGCTTCTTCGCCACCGTCGGCACCAAGGAGTGCCGCGACCGGCTGAACGGCGTGCAGCGGGAGGCGCTGGTGCGCCGGTCCTCGCTGGAGAACAAGTACGCCGAGTTCGCCGCCGACAACGGTTACACCTTCACCACCATCGGCAACCTGGACAAGGCGTACGAGGCCGTCGTCCTCGACTACGTGTGGGGCTTTTGGCAGTACAGCCTGCTGAAGGACTGCGGCACCATCCCGGGTGACGCCAAGAACGCCACCGACCAGCAGATCTGGGACTCCGTCGACGCCATCTCCGGCTTCGACGCCTACACCGACCAGGGTCTCGAGACCTACACGCCGTACTACTACCAGGCCGGCACGCAGCTCGGCGCGCCGACCATCCAGTTCCCGCACATCGAGAAGAAGCTGATCCGCTACGGCTACCAGCCGCCGCGCAACTTCGTGCCGCGGTCCATCCCGATGAAGTTCCAGCCGTCGGCGATGCGTGACGTGGACACCTGGGTGCGCCAGCACGCGAACCACATGCTCTTCGTGTACGGGGAGAACGACCCGTGGGGCTCGGAGCGGTTCCGCCTCGGCAACGGGGCACGGGACTCGTACGTGTTCACGGCGCCCGGCATGAACCACGGGGCGAACGTCGCCGGTCTCGTGCCGGACGAGAAGGCGCTCTCCACGGCGAAGATCCTCGAGTGGGCCGGAGTCGCCACCCCGGCGGTCCAGGTGAACCCGTCGGTGGCCAAGCCGCTGGCCGGCTTCGACGCGAAGCTGGACGTGCGGGACGTGGAGCGCGAGCCGGCGCTCAGGCCGTGACGCGCCGGTCGGCACCCGCTGACACGCACGCGCTGACCGACCGACGCTGATCCATCGGTGGGCTGCGCCCGGAGTCACAGTTTCCGGGCGCAGCCCACCGGTTCGTCGCCGCCGATCCGGACGTACAGGGCGGTCGACGCCGGGCACTGGGCGCGGTCGCGCACCGCCCGTGTCACCCGGTACTCCGGCTTCCTCCCGCCCGTGCCGTCGCACGCGGTCTCCCGGACCTGGCCGCGGCCGGAGCCGTAGAGGCAGTCGCCGACGACGGTGCGCGGGCCGCCCCCGCCGCCGGGGTCGCCGGGGTGCGGCGGCTGGAGATTGCGCATGCAGGCGTAGCCCCGCGGGATCGCGCCGCCCTCCTGGCCGGCGGCGGCCGGCTGGGCGCCGATGTGCAGGACGAAGTCGGTGTCCGGCGGGCAGAGCGGGCCGTCGCCGGGCGGGCCGTCGTGGCGGGCGATCACCCGGGCCGCCGCCCGCTCCCCGGAGCACGGCACCTCGGTGAAGCTCGTCGTGCCGAAGGAACTGCACTCGCCCGGGCCGAGGAACACCGCGCCGTGACCGGAGGGCCGCGCGGAGGCCGGGACACCGCCCCGCTCCTGGCCGCCCGTGGACCCGGACGGCCGTCCGCAGCCCGTCAGCAGAGCCACGAGCAGCGCCGGCAGGGCGCACGCCACCCCCACGGACCATTTCCCGCGCATCGCCATCCCCCGGTCCACCCCCCCGGCCCAGCGTGGCCCGCCACAGCGGGGCCACGCCAGGCGTGCGGGGTGCTTCGGGCCGGTTGGCGGTGGCGCGCCGGGGGCGCGGCGTAAGCGCCGTACGCCCGACGCGCGAGGGCGGCTAGTACGACAGGCCGTACCCGATGGGGTACAGGACCCGCGCCGGGTCGTCCGCCCGCTGGACCGGCACCGGGAGCCTGCCGCGCGGCCGCACCTGCCCCGCGATCACCCGTGCGGCGGCGCGCAGTTCCACGTCGGTCCAGGAGTAGGCCGCCAAGTGGGCTGGAACCGTGGGGAGCTGGGCGATGTCGTAGGGGTTGCGGATCGCGACCGCGATCACCGGGCGGCCGGTGGCGACGAGCCGTTCCACCAGCGTCTTCTGGGAGCTGCCCGCCGTGACGTTGTACGTTCCGACCACGACCGCGTCCGCGTCCTGCGCCGCGGCCACCGCCTTGTCGGCGGTCGCCGCCGAAGGGGCGGTTCCCGTCGACAACGCCGTTGCCTGGAAACCGAGTTCGCTGAGGGCGGCGGCGAGCACTCCGGTGGGCGGGCCCGTGGTGCCCGACGGGGAGGCGGGGTCGGCGCCGACGACGAGCAGCTTCTTGTGGCTGCGGCGGGACAGCGGCAGCAGGCGGCCCTCGTTGGCCAGCAGGGTCGTGGTCCGCTCGGCGACGCGGTCGGCCGCCGCCAGGTGGGTGCCGATGCCCACGACACGGTCGACGTTCGCCTGGCTGACGTAGGGGTCGTCGAGCAGTCCCAGCTTCGCCTTCAGCCGCAGGACGCGCAGGATCGATTCGTCGAGCCGGGCCTCGGTCAGCTCGCCGGCGCGCACCGCGTTCAGCACCGCGTTCCAGGCCACGTCCAGCGAGGGCGGGTTGAGCAACTGGTCCACGCCCGCCTTCAGCGCCAGCACCGGCACCCGGTCGTCGCCGTACTTGGTGCGCACGCCGTCCATGCCGAGCGAGTCGGTCACCACGACGCCGTCGTAGCCGAGTTCGCCGCGCAGGATGCCGGTGAGGACCGGGTGGGAGAGGGTGGCCGGGTCGCCGGAGTCGTCCAGCGCCGGGAACTGGATGTGGGCGGTCATGATCGAGTCGATGCCGGCCTTGATCGCGGCCCGGAACGGCACCGCGTCCAGCTTCTCCCACAGTTCGCGGCTGTGCGTGATGACCGGGAAGCCGTAGTGGCTGTCGGTGGCGGTGTCCCCGTGCCCCGGGAAGTGCTTGGCGGTCGCCGCCACCTTGGAGCTCTGGTAGCCCTTCACCTCCGCGGCCACCAGCCCCGCCACCGCGTCCGGGTCGGCGCCGAAGGACCGTACGCCGATGACCGGGTTGGCCGGGTTGACGTTCACGTCGGCGTCGGGGGAGTAGTCCTGGTTGATGCCGAGGGCGCGCAGCTCCGCGCCCGAGATGCGGCCCAGGGTGTGGGCGTCCGCGGGCGAGCCGCCCGCGCCGATCGCCATGGCGCCCGGGAAGAGGGTCGCGGGCTTGCCCACGCGGCAGACGATGCCGTGCTCCTGGTCGGTGGCGACGAGCAGGGGCAGGCCGCGCGGCTGCCCGAGGGCCGCCTGCTGGATCCCGTTGGACAGGTCGGCGATCTGGTGCGGGTTCTGGGTGTTGTTGGCCCAGGCGAAGTAGATGATGCCGCCGACGCGGTACTTGGCGACCAGCTCGGCGGCCGTGCGGACGCCGATCTCCTTGAGGTTGGCGTCGATGTCGGCCTGCGTCGGGGCGGTGGCCGAGTGGCCGTAGACCCGCATCACGAAGAGCTGGCCGACCTTCTCCTCGAGCGTCATTCGGGAGATGAGGGCACGCAGCTTCTTGTCGTTGGAGGAAGCGGCGTGGGCGGTGCCGGTGCCCTGGACCGCCAGGGCGGCGGTGAGGCCGGCGGTGGCGGCGAGGAGGGTACGTCTGGAGGGAAGTGCGGTGGTTCCCGTGCTGGTGTCGTGCACGTGCGCCCCTTCCGGAGGAGATCCGCTGGAGTACCACTGAAGGAAACTTCCGAGGAGTCACCAATATCCGGGAAGTTTCTGCCAGTCAAGGGAGTGCACAGGAACCGGTGAGGGTCGCCGCCGGCGCTGCCGGAGGGGGCGCGCCGACGGCGGCGGGCTGCCGGCCGCGGTGCGGAGGAGAGGGTGGTCGGCGATCGCAGCCGTCGGCGAGGCCGACACCGCACCGCGCGGACTCCTCCGGCAGCCCACCGGTTGGACGGGCGGGAGCGGGGCCGGGTTCCCGGCCGGGCCCGGATTCGCGCAGGTCGGTGCGGGTGTGGCGGCGGGGCTCAGCGGGGCGTGTGGGCGGACACCTCGGGCCAGTGCTCCCGCAGGGTGCGCACCGTCTCCGCGATGGCCGGCCGGCGTGCGGCGCCCGTGCGCCACAGCGCGTACAACCGCCGTACGGGCATGGGGTCCAGCGGCACCTCCACGACCCCCTCGGGCAGCGGGCCCCGGCCCAGGCGCGGGATCAGCGCGACGCCCAGGCCCGCGGCGACCAGGGCGACCAGGGTCGGGTTCTCGTCGGCCTGGTGGACCACGTCCGGCTCGTGCCCCGCGGCGCGCAGGGTACGCAGCAGCCAGTCGCTGCACACCCGGCCCGGCGGCTGGCAGATCCACCGCTCGCCGCCCAGCTCCTCGCGCCGTACCCCCGTCCGCCCCGCGAACGGATGCCCGGCCGGCACCAGCAGGTCGCACAAGTCGTCCCCGATGACCGCCTGTTCCACTCCGGACGGCGCGGGCAGCGGGGCGATGTCCCAGTCGTGCGCGACGGCCAGGTCGACGGCGCCCTTGGCGACCAGGTCCACCGACAGATGCGGGTCGACCTCGCTGAGCCGGGCGTCCAGGGCCGGGTGCCGGCGGGCCAGGTCCGCGAGGACGCGGGGCATGAGCCCGCGCGCCGCCGAGGCGAACGCCGCCACCAGCAGCCGCCCGGCGGGGACCCCTCGCCGCTCCTCCAGCTCGGTCTCGGCCCGCTCCACGATCGCCAGCAACTCCCCAGCCGTGGTGACCAGTTGCTGTGCCTCGTCGGTGAGCCGCACCCCGCGCCCCTCGCGTTCGAGGAGTACGGTCCTGGTCTCCCGCTCCAGCTTGGCGATCTGCTGCGACACCGCCGACGAGGTGTACCCGAGCGCGGCGGCGGCCGCCCCGACGGTGCCGTGCACGGAGACGGCGTGCAGGGCACGCAGGCGCTGGAGATCGAGCACGGTTCCTCCGACGGGCCGAATGATTAGCGGTGCTTCACCCAATGGTGCAGCAATCATCGCTGGTGCTTCATGGTCCGTGGAAGTGATCCTCGGTACATGCGACCTTCCCATGTCCTGCTCGCCGTCCTCGTCGCCGCCGTCTGGGGGGTGAACTTCACCGTCATCGAGGTCGGCCTCGGCCACTTCCCGCCCCTGCTCTTCTCGGCCCTGCGCTTCCTGGCGGCCGCGCTCCCCGCCGTCTTCCTGGTGGGCCGGCCGAAGGTGGCGTGGAAATGGATCGTGGCGGTGGGACTGGTGCTCGGCGTCGCCAAGTTCGGGCTGCTGTTCGTCGGGATGGACGCCGGGATGCCCGCCGGGCTCTCCTCCCTGGTGCTCCAGATCCAGGCGGTGTTCACGGCCCTGTTCGCCTTCCTGGTGCTGGGCGAACGGCCCTCGGGCGTACGGGTGCTGGGCATGGGCGTTGCGCTCGGCGGCATCGGCGTCGCGGCCGTGGACGAGGGCACCGCGGGCCCCCTCGGCGCCTTCGTGCTCGTCGTCGCCGCGGCCGTCTGCTGGGGCGTCTCCAACGTCCTGACCCGCAAGGCCGCCTCACCGGACGCGCTGAACTTCATGGTCTGGGTGAGCACGGTCCCGGTCCTGCCACTGCTCGGCCTGTCGATGCTGCTGGAAGGCCCCTCCCGGGACCTGGCCGCGCTGCGCGCCCTGGACTGGCAGGGCGTGGGCACGGTCCTCTACGTCGCCTGGATCACCACGGTCTTCGGCTTCGGCGCCTGGGGCTGGCTGCTGCGCCGCCACCCGGCCTCCACGGTCGCGCCGTTCTCGCTGCTGGTCCCGGTCTTCGGCATGTCCTCGGCGGCGCTCTTCCTCGGTGAATCGGTGAGCCCCCTGCGCTGGTGCGCGGCGGCGCTGCTGGTCGGCGGGGTGGCGCTGACGTCGCTCGCACCGAGCCGCCGCCGCGAGCAGCCGCCGGCCCCGGCCCCGGCCCCGGCCCCGGCCCCGGAGGCCATCGTCCACGCCGAAGGCCCCGCGCCGTCGCACCCCGCAGGGCAGCCGCGGTGAGGCGACTTCGCGGGGCAGCCGCGGTGAGGCCGGCGGTGCCACCGGTGGCCGTCCGGCCCGGCCGAGGTCAGGCCGACTCGGTCAGCAGCCGGGCCAGATGCTCCCGCCCCGGACCGAGCAGGTCCGGCAACGGTGCCGCCGCCTCGTACCAGCGCTTCTCGTACTCCCAGCACAGCCAGCCGTCCCAGCCGTGGCGGGTGAGGACCTCCACGCACTCGGCGAGCGGCAGGGCGCCCGCGCCCAGGGGGAGGGGCGTCGTGTCGTCGGCCGAGGCGATGTCCTTGACCTGGACGTAGCCGAGGTACGGGGAGAGGGCGGCGAAGGTCTCCGGTGGCTGCTCGCCGCCCAGCCAGGTGTGCATCACGTCCCACAGGGCGCCGATCCAGCGGTGGCCGACCGGGCCGAGGACACGCAGGACGTCCGCGCCCGTGCGGTGCGAGTCGTGGGTCTCCAGCAGGACGCGGACGCCCAGGTCGGCGGCGTGTCCGGCGACGGCCGCCAGCCGCCGGGCGGCGACGGCGTCGCCCTCCGGGGCCGGCCGCCGCGGATCCGCGCCGGGAAACACCCGTACGAAGGAAGCGCCCAAGTCCCCGGCGAGTTCCAGGAGTTCGCGGATCTCACGGACCACGGCCGCGTCGTCGCCGGGCGCGGCGACCCGCGGGTACCCGGCGAGCCCCAGGATCTCGACCCCGCCCGCCTCGAACTCGGCGGCCACCTCGGCCCGTTCGGCGGCCCCGAGCCCGGGGTGCACCGGCTCCTCGGGATGGGCGCGCAGTTCGACACCGTGGTAGCCCTGCGCGGCGGCGAGCCGGACCACGTCCGGTACGGGCAGACCGGGCACACCCAGAGTGGAGAAGGCGAACTTCATGGGCACGGACCCTACTCCCTCTTCTCGTCTCGTCCTGCGCCCGGTTCGCCCAGATTCAGCCGCCAGTCCTGGCCCACCAGGTCCTTGCCGAAGGAGTGGTGCGGCTGCTCGGCGACCAGGGCGAAGCCGTGGCGCTGGTAGATGCGTCGGGCGCCGCCGAGCACGTCGTTGGTCCACAGCACCAGGTCCCGGTAGCCGGCCCCGCGCGCGAAGTCGACCACCGCACGCACCAGCCGGTCGCCGATGCCCAGTCCGCGCGCCTCGGGTCCGACGAGCAGCAGCCGCAGCCGGCCGGTGGCCGGAGCCTCGTCCCGTACGCACATCACGCACCCCACCGGCCGCCCGTCGAGCTCGGCGATCCACACCCGCTCCAGGGCCGGGTCGTGGTCCTCGGCGAAGCCGGCGACGATCCTCGCCACCAGGCCCTCGTAGTCGGCGTTCCAGCCGTACTCGGCGGCGTACACCGCGCCGTTGCGCTGCACGATCCAGCCCAGGTCGCCGGGTCCGGGCCCGCGCAGCACGACGTCCTCCGGCCGCGGCGCCCGCCCCTCCGACAGGATCTCCCGTACGGTGCGCATCGCGTCGGCCAGCCGCGGCCGGTCCGCCGGCGGTAGGCAGAGCAGCAGCCGGCCGACGGACTCCCGCGCCCGCTCCTCCAGCAGGCCGGCGGCGTCCCTGCCCCGCGGGGTGAGAGTGACGCTCCGGCGCCGGGGATCACGCTCGGACGGCCCGCGCTCGACCAGCCCCTCCCGCTCGAACTTGTTGAGGATCCGGCTCAGGTACCCGGCGTCCAGCGAGAGTTCGGCCCGCAGGTCGGCCGCGTCGGTCCGGGGCGCGTGCGCGAGCTCGTAGAGCACCCGGGACTCGGTGAGCGTGTAGGGGGCGTAGAGGTGGCGGCCGTAGTCGAGGGCGCCGATGGCGTTGGTGTAGAAGCGGTTGAACGCGCGGATGTCCTGGACGGTCATGTAGGGCCCCGTGGGTGAGGGGGTGGGAGACGGGCGCGGTTCCGCCGCCGGCCCGGACAGCACGGATACTTGACCCAGTCAGAGGAACCGCTCACCCCGAGGCTATCCCCGCGACGACCACCCGTCCACGACTCGCGCCCGCCTCACGCCCCCCGCGGTGCCCCCGTGGACCCCCGCACCATCAGCTCACCCGGGACGGTCGCGACCCCTCCGGACGGCGGCTCCTCGCGGCCCATCGCGATGCGGCCCGCGCGCGCCCCCGCTTCCGCGAGCGGGAGCCGGACCGTAGTGAGGGCGGGGACCGTGTCAACGCTGAAGGGCAGGTCGTCGAAGCCCGCCACCGAGACGTCCTGGGGGATGCGCAGACCGGACTCGCGCAGCGCGGCGCAGGCACCCAGGGCGACGGAGTCGTTCGCGGCGACGACCGCCGTGAGGGACGGGTCGCGGCGCAGCAGCTCCAGGGTGCCCTCGTGGCCGGAGGAGCGGTCGTACCGGCCGTGGACCGTACGGCCGGGGTCGTCCTCGATGCCCGCCGCCGCCAGCGCCTCCCGGTGGCCCTCCAGCCGGTGGCGGGTGGTCGTCCGCTCCTCGGGGCCCGCGATGTAGCCGAGTCGCCGGTGGCCCAGGGCGATCAGATGCTCCGTCAACCGCCGTCCGCCGCCCCGGTTGTCGAAGGCCAGCGCGATCGCCTGGGTGCCGGGCGCCGGCGGCCGCCCGCACAGCACCACGCGCGTCCCGGCGTCGGCCAGCTTGCGCAGCTTCGCCGAGACCGCCGCCGCGTGCGGCTCGTCCTCCACGGCCCCGCCGGTGAGCACCACCGCCGCCGCCCGCTGCCGTTGCAGCAGGGTCAGGTAGGTCAGCTCGCGGTCCGGTGAGCCGCCCGTGTTGCAGACCACCGCGAGCCGCTCCCCACCGGCCCGGCCGCCGGGGCCGCCGATCTCCGACTGGATGGCGCTCGCCATGATCCCGAAGAAGGGGTCGGCGATGTCGTTCACCAGGATGCCGACCAGGTCGGAGGTCGCGGCGGCCAGCGCGCTCGCGGGGCCGTTGAGCACGTAGTCCAGCTCGTCGACCGCCTTCAGCACCCGCTCCCGGGTGGAGGCGGCGACCGGGTAGTTGCCGTTCAGCACGCGCGACACCGTCGCGGGAGAGACCTGTGCGCGGGCCGCCACGTCCGCCAGGGTCACCGTCATCTCGTCGTCCTCCGGTCGCGCATCTCGTCGTCGTACGTGCCGTGCTCAGCCGGTACGTGCCACCTGCGGTCCGCCGCGGGGATGCGGCCGCTCAGGGTGTCGAGCAGACCTTACGGCCACCCGCCCCGCCCGTTCTCCCCCTCGAACGACCACGTCCTGGACGCGCTCTTGTCCGGACCGCTGTCCAGAGGCTAGCTTCTCTGTGTATAGAAAGCGCTTGCTGCAACGCTCACCAGTGCGACCACCGGGGGCGTACGCGGCGCGTGGACCGCGTACGAAGGGACTGACGTGACACGCAAGACGGTGCGGATCGCCATGAACGGCGTGACCGGTCGCATGGGGTACCGCCAGCATCTGGTCCGCTCGATCCTCGCCCTGCGCGAGCAGGGCGGACTCGACCTCGGCGACGGCACCGTGCTGTGGCCGGAACCGGTCCTGGTCGGCCGGCGCGAGCACGCCCTGCGGGCGCTCGCCGAGAAGCACGGCCTGGAACACGTCTCGACCGACCTGGACGCGGTCCTCGCCGACCCGGCGGTCGACATCTACTTCGACGCGCAGGTCACCTCGGCCCGCGAGGAGGCGATCAAGAGGGCGATCGCCGCCGGAAAGCACGTCTACACCGAGAAGCCCACCGCCACCGGCCTGGAGGGCGCCCTGGAGCTCGCCCGGCTCGCCCGCGAGGCCGGCGTCAAGCACGGCGTCGTCCAGGACAAGATCTTCCTGCCCGGACTGCTCAAGCTGAAGCGGCTGATCGACGGCGGCTTCTTCGGCCGGATCCTGTCCGTGCGCGGCGAGTTCGGCTACTGGGTCTTCGAGGGCGACTGGCAGGACGCCCAGCGCCCGTCCTGGAACTACCGTGCCGAGGACGGCGGCGGCATCGTCGTCGACATGTTCCCGCACTGGGAGTACGTGCTGCACGAGCTGTTCGGCCGGGTCACCTCCGTGCAGGCCCTCACCGCCACCCACATCCCCCAGCGCTGGGACGAGAACGGCAAGCCCTACGAGGCCACCGCCGACGACGCCGCCTACGGCGTCTTCGAGCTCGACGGCGGCGCGATCGCCCAGATCAACTCCTCCTGGGCGGTCCGCGTCAACCGCGACGAACTCGTCGAGTTCCAGGTGGACGGCACCGAGGGGTCGGCCGTCGCCGGCCTGCGCAACTGCCGCGTCCAGCACCGCTCCGCCACCCCCAAGCCGGTCTGGAACCCCGACATCCCCGCCACCGAGGCCTTCCGCGACCAGTGGCAGGAGGTGCCCGACAACCAGGACTTCGACAACGGCTTCAAGGCCCAGTGGGAGCTGTTCCTCAAGCACGTCTACGCGGACGCCCCCTACCACTGGGACCTGCTCGCCGGCGCCCGCGGCGTCCAGCTCGCCGAGCTGGGCCTGAAGTCCTCGGCCGAGGGCCGCCGCCTCGACGTACCGGAGATCCAGCTGTGACCGTCCGACTGCCCGGCGCGGGCGGGACGCTGCGGACCTACGAGCCCCGCACCGAGCCGCTCGCCCCCGCCCCGGGCACGCCCTTCACCTCCCGCACGGTCTTCTCGGCGGCGCACGTCGTCGCCGACCCGTTCGCGGATGTGTCGCCCGACTCGCCCGCCGCCGTCGACTGGGACGCCACCCTCGCCTTCCGCCGCCATCTGTGGGCCCACGGGCTCGGCGTCGCCGAGGCCATGGACACCGCGCAGCGCGGCATGGGCCTGGACTGGGCGGGCGCGGCCGAGCTGATCCGCCGGTCCGCGGCCGAGGCCCGCGGCGTCGGCGGGCGGATCGCCTGCGGCGTCGGCACCGACCAGCTCACCGGCGGCTCGCTCGCACGGATCCGGGCCGCGTACGAGGAGCAGCTCGCCGTCGTGGAGGAGGCGGGCGCCCAGGCGATCCTGATGGCCTCGCGCGCCCTGGCGGCCACGGCCGAGAGCCCGGAGGACTACCTGGAGGTCTACGGCCACCTGCTCCGCCAGGCCGCCGACCCGGTGATCCTGCACTGGCTCGGCCCCATGTTCGACCCGGCCCTGGAGGGCTACTGGGGCTCGGCCGACCTGGACGCGGCCACCGACACCTTCCTCGAGGTCATCGCCGCCCACCCCGACAAGGTCGACGGAGTGAAGATCTCGCTGCTGGACGCCCAGCGGGAGATCGACCTGCGCCGCCGCCTGCCGCAGGGCGTGCGCTGCTACACCGGCGACGACTTCAACTACCCGGAGCTGATCGCCGGCGACGAGCAGGGCTTCAGCCACGCGCTGCTCGGCATCTTCGACCCGCTCGGACCGCTGGCGGCCGAGGCGGTACGGGTTCTGGACACCGGGGACGTCAAGGGCTTCCGCGGCCTGCTCGACCCCACGGTCGAACTGTCCCGGCACCTCTTCCAGGCCCCCACCCGCTTCTACAAGACCGGCGTGGTGTTCCTGGCCTGGCTCGCCGGGCACCAGACGCACTTCACGATGGTCGGCGGCCTCCAGTCGGCCCGCTCCCTGCCGCACCTCGCCCGTGCCTACGAACTCGCCGACGGACTCGGCCTGTTCCCGGATCCGAAGCTCGCCGAGGAGCGGATGAAGAACCTGCTGTCGCTGTACGGGGTGAACCAATGAGCACGGGCCTGGAACGCTTCTCGATCAACCAGATGACGGTCAAGCAGCTGTCACTGCCGGAACTGGTGGACAACTGCCTGGAGTTGGGTGTGCCGGGCGTGGGCCTGTGGCGCGAACCGGTGCGGGCGTACGGGGTGGAGGCCGCCGCCAAGCTCGTACGGGACGCGGGCCTCACCGTCACCACCCTGTGCCGGGGCGGCTTCCTCACGGCGATCGACCCGGTCGAGCGGGCCGAGGCGCTGGGCGACAACCACGCGGCGATCGACGAGGCCGCGGCGCTCGGCACGGACACGCTGGTGCTGGTCTCCGGCGGACTGCCCGCCGGGAGCAAGGACCTGCGCGGGGCCCGTGAGCGCATCGCGGACGCCCTCGCCGTCCTCGGCCCGTACGCGGCCGAGCGCGGTGTCCGCCTGGCCATCGAGCCGCTGCACCCCATGTACGCCGCCGACCGCTGCGTGGTCTCCACCCTCGCCCAGGCGCTCGACCTCGCCGAGCGTTTCCCCGCCGACCAGGTCGGCGTCACCGTCGACACGTACCACATCTGGTGGGACGACACCGCTCCGGAGCAGATCGCGCGGGCGGGCACGGGCGGCCGCATCCACACCTTCCAGCTCGCCGACTGGACCACTCCGCTGCCCGAGGGCGTGCTCAACGGCCGCGGCCAGATCGGCGACGGCTCGATCGACATGCGGGAGTGGAAGCGGTACGTGGAGGCGGCCGGCTACACCGGCGCCATCGAAGTCGAGCTGTTCAACGATGAGTTGTGGGCCCGGGACGGACGGGAGGTACTGGCGGAGACGGCGGACCGGTTCGTGGCGCACGTGATCCAATGACCGTATGACGGAGAAGGACAGGAGCACGTCCCTGGGGCCGTTGGAACTGACCGACGGCCGCTGGGTGGTGGGGGACCCCAGTGGGCCGAAGGGCTACTGGGTCGAACTCCGCGCGGACGGGCTGTACCAGCACGAGCCGGACTCGGAGGGACAGCTGATCCCGTGGCCCAGGGTCATGCTGGGGATGCTCTTCACCCTGGGCGCCAAGTACCCGGCGAGGGGAAACTACTCCCCGATGGGAATGCTCGGCGGCCTGCCGGGACCCTGGAGGGGGCGGGGCAGCGGTTATCTGCACATGACGCTGCGACACCCCTACGAGGACTGGGTGGCCCGCTTCGACCGGCACCCGCGCTTCTACGGTGGCACCGAACTCGTTCTGTTTGAAGAACTGCTGAGACAGACCGTCCAGGCAGGCGAGGCGCACCTGTTCGGCGACCCGGCCTGGCTGGGCTCCGTGACCGGACAACTGGCCCTCCAGCGGCCCTGGTCGGCCCGCGCGATACGGGAGGCGGTGGCAGAGGCTCGGCAGGTCAGGCGGCGGCCGCGAGACGAAGAGGGAAGCCCCGGGAGCTCCTGACCACTGAGGACGCCGACCGGCTTGTTCCAAGGAAGGGGAGCAGTCAAAGGGCGTCGACCGCCGCCGCCGTGGGATAGGCCTCCTGTGCGCCCCTCCGGGTGACGGCGATCGCGCCGACCCGGGCCGCGTAGGCCGTCGCTTCCTCGAGGGTCGCGCCCGCGCCCAGCCGCCAGGCCAGCGCCGCGGTGAACGCGTCGCCCGCGCCGGTGGTGTCCACGGCGTCCACCTTCACCGACGGGACCCGGGCGACCCCGTCGGCGGACGCCACCAGCGCGCCCTCGCCGCCCAGGGTGATCACCACCGAGCGCGGGCCCAGGGCGAGCAGGTCCCGCGCCCAGCCCTCGGGGGTGTCGCCCGCCTCACTGCCGTCCAGGATCACCTGCGCCTCGTGCTCGTTCACGATCAGCGGGTCGCAGGCCGTCAGGAGCTCTGGCGGCAGGGGACGCGGCGGCGAGGGGTTCAGTACGAAACGGCTTCCCGGCGCCAGGTTCCGCACGACCTCCACGACCGTCTCCAGCGGGATCTCCAGCTGTGTCGAGATCACCCGGGAGGCCCGCAGGAGGGCGCCGGCCGCGCGGACGTCGTCGGGGGTGAGCCGGCCGTTGGCGCCCGGCGCGACCACGATGCTGTTGTCCCCGGACGGGTCCACCGTGATCAGCGCGACCCCGGTCGGCGCGCCGCCGACCAGCACGCCCACCGTGTCGACCCCGGCCGCGCGCTGGGAGTCGAGCAGCAGCCGGCCGTGGTCGTCGTCGCCGACCCGGGCCAGCAGGGCCGTGCGGGCCCCGAGCCGGGCGGCGGCCACCGCCTGGTTGGCGCCCTTGCCGCCCGGGTGGACGGCCAGGTCGGAGCCGAGCACCGTCTCCCCTGCCGCGGGCCGCCGCTCGACACGGGTCACCAGGTCGGCGTTGGCCGACCCGACGACCAGAAGGTCGTATTCGTACATGAGTGCTGCCTCCTCGCAGAGGGTGGTTCAGTGGTTCAGGGGGGTCGGCAGGTCAGCCGGTGAACCCGGCGGGCCTCGTCGGCGCGCTCACCGCGCCGATGACGACCTGCTGCCGGAGGACGGACAGCGGCAGCCACGGGCGGAGTCCTGTATGGCGGGGGTCCGTACGGCCGAGTCCTGTACGGCGGAGTCCAGCGCGGCGGCCGCCTCGCCGCACGAGCGGCGTACGACCAGCCGGGCGGGGAGCGTGACGGACCGCGCGGGCCGGCCCTCGATGCGGTCGACCAGGGCGCGTACGGCGGCCCGCCCCAGCTCGTCCGTGGGCTGGGCGATCGCGGTGATCGGCGGGTCGGTGTGCGGGAACCACGGGATGTCGTCGAACGCGGCCAGCGCGATGTCGTCGGGCACCCGCAGCCCACGCGCCCGGATGGCGTCCAACGCGCCGAGTGCCATCAGGTTGTCGGCGGCGAAGACGACCTCGGGAGGCACCGGCAGGTCCAGGAGGCGCTCGGTGACCCGCCGGCCGCTGCCGGCCTGGAAGTCGCCCTGGCCCGTGTACGCGTCCGGGAGAGGGATGCCGTAGGCGGCCAGCGCCTCGCGGAAGGCCTCCACGCGCTCGCGGCCGGTGGTGGTGGCCGCGGGCCCCGCGATGATCGCCAGCCGCCGGTGCCCGAGCCCGTGCAGGTGCGCGACGAGGTCCCGTACAGCCGCCCGGCCGTCCGCCCGGACCACGGGCACGTCCACGCCCTTGATCCACCGGTCCACGAACACCATCGGCGTGCCCGCGCGCGCCGCGTCCAGCATCAGCGGGGAGCCGCCGTCGGTGGGGGAGACCAGGAGGCCGTCGATACGCCGCTCGAGCAGGGTCCGTACGTGGTGGTCCTGGAGGTCGGGCCGCTCGTCGGCGTTCCCGATGATCACGCTGTAGCCGAGCGCGCGGGCCTCCTCCTCGACGGAGCGGGCCAGCTCGGTGAAGTACGGGTTGAGCACGTCGCTGATGACCAGGCCCAGGGTGCGGGTCTGGTCGGTGCGCAGGGACCGGGCGACGGCGTTCGGGCGGTAGCCGAGGGCCTCGACGGCGGCCAGCACGCGTGCGCGCGCGTCGGCGCTGACCGACGGGTGCTGGTTCAGGACGCGCGAGACCGTGGCGACGGACACGCCTGCCGCGGCGGCGACGTCCTTGATGCTCGCCATCGCCGTTCCACCTCCTCGTGGAATCGATTACACACTCGATTGGAAACGATTACACACGCGGCCGCAAGGGCCCGTTGCCGGATCGTTGCCCTGTGGGGCCCGGAAGTGGCGTGAAATCGCTCCCCGGCCGAGCGATGAGTCCACCCCCCGGCGTCAGTCATCACCCACGACAACGTCCGTCACAGGAAGGAATCCGCCATGACCGCCGCCGCCAAGGGCCCCGCGAGCTACTTCCCCTCCATCGAGAAGAAGTACGGCCGGCCGATCGCCGAGTGGAAGGGCCTCATCCGCTCCTCGCCGCTGACCAAGCACATGGAACTGGTCGACTGGCTCAAGTCCGAGCACGGCCTGGGGCACGGCCACGCGAACGCCCTGGTGGCCCACACCCTCGCCGAGGGCAGGGCCGGGTGAGCGGCGGGCTCCGCCGCCGGTCCGGGCGGCGGCCCCGTCGGCGCGGAGCAGGACCGCCCCGGCACGCCCGGCGGGGCTGTCACAGCCCGGCGGTACCGTCGGGTCATGACCACGGAGGCGAGTCGGAGCGGGCAGGCCGGTGCCGGCGAGCGGCGTCCGGCCGTGCTGGAGGGCGTGCTCGAGCGGATCACGTACGCCAACGAGGAGAACGGCTACACGGTGGCCCGCGTCGACACCGGGCGGGGCGCCGGTGATCTCCTCACGGTCGTCGGCGCGCTGCTCGGCGCCCAGGTCGGCGAGTCGCTGCGGATGGAGGGCCGCTGGGGCTCCCACCCGCAGTACGGCAAGCAGTTCCAGGTGGACAACTACACGACCCTGCTCCCGGCCACCGTCCAGGGCATCCGCCGCTATCTCGGCTCCGGCCTGGTCAAGGGCATCGGACCGGTCTTCGCCGACCGCATCACCCAGCACTTCGGCCTGGACACCCTGAAGGTCATCGAGGAGGAGCCCAAGCGCCTGATCGAGGTGCCCGGCCTCGGCCCCAAGCGGACCAGGAAGATCGCCGACGCCTGGGAGGAGCAGAAGGCGATCAAGGAGGTCATGCTCTTCCTCCAGACCGTCGAGGTCTCCACCTCGATCGCGGTGCGCATCTACAAGAAGTACGGCGACGCGTCGATCTCGGTGGTGAAGAACCAGCCGTACCGGCTGGCCGCCGACGTCTGGGGCATCGGCTTCCTGACCGCCGACAAGATCGCGCAGTCCGTCGGCATCCCGCACGACAGCCCGGAGCGGGTCAAGGCGGGCCTCCAGTACGCGCTGTCGCAGTCCACCGACCAGGGCCACTGCTTCCTGCCCGAGGAGCGGCTGATCACGGACGCGGTCAAGCTCCTCCAGGTGGACACCGGGCTCGTCATCGAGTGCCTCGCCGCACTGGCCGAGCCCCCCGAGGACGACGCCGACCCCGGCGTCGTACGGGAGAAGGTGCCCGGCCCGGACGGCGGTGAGGCGGTGACGGCGATCTACCTCGTGCCCTTCCACCGGGCAGAGCTGTCCCTGTCCGCCCAGCTGCTGCGCCTGCTGCGCGCCGACGCCGACCGGATGCCCGCCTTCCGGGACGTCGCCTGGGACAAGGCGCTGACCTGGCTGAAGGGCCGTACGGGGGCCGACCTCGCCCCCGAGCAGGAGGCGGCGGTCAGGCTGGCGCTGACCGAGAAGGTGGCCGTGCTGACCGGCGGCCCCGGCTGCGGCAAGTCCTTCACGGTGCGCTCGATCGTGGAGCTGGCGCGGGCCAGGAAGGCCAAGGTGGTGCTGGCCGCGCCCACCGGCCGGGCCGCCAAGCGCCTCTCGGAGCTCACCGGAGCCGAGGCCTCCACCGTGCACCGCCTGCTGGAGCTCAAGCCCGGCGGGGACGCGGCCTACGACCGGGACCGCCCGCTGGACGCCGACCTGGTGGTCGTGGACGAGGCGTCCATGCTGGACCTGCTGCTGGCCAACAAGCTGGTCAAGGCCGTGCCCCCGGGCGCGCACCTGCTGTTCGTCGGGGACGTGGACCAACTCCCCAGCGTGGGCGCCGGCGAGGTGCTGCGCGACCTGCTGGCCGACGGCAGCCCGGTGCCCGCCGTCCGCCTCACGCGCGTCTTCCGCCAGGCCCAGCAGTCGGGTGTGGTGACCAACGCGCACCGGATCAACGCCGGGCAGCACCCGCTGACCGACGGCATGAAGGACTTCTTCCTCTTCGTGGAGGACGACACCGAGGAGGCCGGCCGGCTCACCGTGGACGTGGCGGCGCGCCGGATCCCGGCCCGGTTCGGGCTCGACCCGCGCCGGGACGTGCAGGTGCTCGCGCCCATGCACCGGGGCCCGGCGGGCGCCGGCACGCTGAACGGCCTGCTCCAGCAGGCGGTCACCCCGGGCCGGCCCGACCTGCCGGAGAAGCGGTTCGGCGGCCGGGTCTTCCGCGTCGGAGACAAGGTCACCCAGATTCGCAACAATTACGAGAAGGGGAAGAACGGCGTCTTCAACGGCACCGTGGGCGTGGTCACCTCGCTCGACCCGGTCGACCAGCGCCTGACGGTGCTGACGGACGAGGACGAGGAGGTGCCGTACGAGTTCGACGAACTGGACGAACTGGCACACGCGTACGCGGTGACCATCCACCGCTCGCAGGGCAGCGAGTATCCGGCCGTGGTGATCCCGGTCACCACCGGCGCGTGGATGATGCTCCAGCGCAACCTGCTCTACACGGCGGTGACCAGGGCCAAGAAGCTGGTCGTCCTCGTCGGCTCGCGCAGGGCGATCGGCCAGGCGGTGCGCACGGTGTCGGCGGGGCGGCGCTGCACGGCGCTGGACTTCCGCCTCGGCGGCTGAAAACCGCCGTCCGGCGGGCCGGAAGCCGCTGTCTGACACCACGTCACAAAAAATGATCGATCAAATGAGTCGTAAAGGTCACACAGCACTTCCCGTGGCCGGAGCGAGGGGGCAGGATGAACAGGTTGACGGCACTGAGTGCCGTCAATGGGCCCAACGGTCGACCCCGAGTGCACTCTCCTGAGCCAAATGGGGGATGGTAGAGACAGTCAGGGCACCTCGAAGATGAGGCACTACGTCGGTGAGGGAAGACGTGAGCGACAACTCTGTAGTTCTGCGGTACGACGGCGGCGAGTACACCTACCCGGTGGTCGACAGCACCGTCGGCGACAAGGGCTTCGACATCGGGAAGCTGCGCGCCCAGACCGGTCTCGTGACCTTGGACAGCGGATACGGCAACACGGCCGCCTACAAATCCGCCATCACCTATCTCGACGGTGAGCAGGGCATCCTCCGGTACCGCGGCTACCCGATCGAGCAGCTGGCCGAGCGCTCCACCTTCCTGGAGGTGGCCTACCTGCTGATCAACGGTGAGCTGCCGACCGTCGACGAGCTCTCCTCGTTCAAGAACGAGGTCACGCAGCACACCCTGCTGCACGAGGACGTCAAGAACTTCTACACGGGCTTCCCGCGCGACGCCCACCCGATGGCGATGCTGTCGTCGGTCGTCTCGGCGCTGTCGACCTTCTACCAGGACAGCCACAACCCGTTCGACGAGAAGCAGCGCAACCTCTCCACGATCCGCCTGCTCGCCAAGCTCCCGACGATCGCGGCGTACGCGTACAAGAAGTCGATCGGTCACCCGTTCGTCTACCCGCGCAACGACCTCGGTTACGTCGAGAACTTCCTGCGCATGACCTTCTCGGTGCCCGCGCAGGAGTTCGAGCCGGACCCGGTCGTGGCCGCCGCGCTGGACAAGCTGCTGATCCTGCACGCCGACCACGAGCAGAACTGCTCGACCTCGACGGTCCGCCTGGTCGGCTCCTCGCAGGCCAACATGTTCGCGTCGATCTCGGCCGGCATCAGCGCCCTCTGGGGCCCGCTGCACGGCGGCGCCAACCAGTCCGTCCTGGAGATGCTCGAGGGTATCCGCGACTCGGGCAACGACGTCGACACCTTCATCCGCAAGGTGAAGAACAAGGAGGACGGCGTCCGCCTGATGGGCTTCGGCCACCGGGTCTACAAGAACTTCGACCCCCGCGCCAAGATCATCAAGGCCGCCGCGCACGACGTGCTCTCCGCGCTGGGCAAGGAGGACGAGCTCCTCGACATCGCCCTGAAGCTGGAGGAGCACGCCCTGTCCGACGACTACTTCGTCGAGCGCAAGCTCTACCCGAACGTCGACTTCTACACCGGCCTGATCTACCGGGCCATGGGCTTCCCGACCGAGATGTTCACGGTCCTGTTCGCCCTCGGCCGGCTGCCGGGCTGGATCGCCCAGTGGCACGAGATGATCAAGGAGCCGGGCTCCCGCATCGGCCGCCCGCGCCAGATCTACACGGGCGTGGTCGAGCGCGACTTCGTCCCGGTCGAGGAGCGCTGAGCCTCCCGGCGGCGCCACCGGCCCCGTAGCGTCACCGGCCCCGTATCCCGCGCGCGTGCGCGGGTGCGGGGCCTCGTGCTGTGCGGAGCGCCCCGGAGGCGTACCGGTACGGGAACGGACCACAGAGGAAACACGGCCCGGAAGGAGACCGCGGAAGCAAGGCTGCGAAAGAAGCGGAAGGCGCCCCGGCACGCCGGTCCCCCCACGGGCCGACGACCAGGGCGCCTTCCCATGTCCCGGTGCGGATTCCCCCCACGGGATCCGGCCGGGCGTTCAAGGACCAGCGCCTGAATCGCTGTGAGCACAACGAGCAGAACTCGTCGCACCTGGTGCTTGTGCGGTCTGCCGGGACGCGCACGCGCGGGAGGGCCGCTCAAAGCTCCCCGGTGTACGTGCCCCGGCAACGCACCTCTGAGGAAGTCCCCCAAGACATCCCCAGATGCCGGTCAGCGCCCCCCAAGACGCTGCCCGACATCGCCAACTTAGACCTTCGAACCCCTTCGATGGTTACGTTCACATCACTGTGATCTGCGTCTCTTGCATATGTCCGTTAGGTACGCAAGAGCCCAAGTATGGCGACAGGAACCCAAGCGTAAGGATGATGCGCGAGCCTTGTGAAGAGCTTATGTGAGGCGCGCGTTGGACTCTAGAGGGACTCTTACTTCGGTCTCGACTGCTTTTCATTCAGCGGAACGTGCGCAGCCGCAGACTGTTCGTCACCACGAACACCGACGAGAACGCCATCGCCGCTCCCGCGATCATCGGGTTGAGCAGTCCGGCGGCGGCCAGCGGCAGCGCGGCCACGTTGTAGCCGAAGGCCCACACGAGGTTGCCCTTGATGGTGGCCAGCGTCCTCCGGGACAGGCGGATGGCGTCCGCGGCCGCCCGGAGGTCCCCGCGCACCAGGGTCAGATCGCCCGCCTCGATGGCGGCGTCCGTCCCGGTTCCCATGGCCAGACCCAGGTCGGCGGTGGCGAGCGCGGCGGCGTCGTTGACCCCGTCGCCGACCATCGCCACCGTGCGCCCCTCGGCCCGCAGCCGCCTGACGGCCTCGACCTTCTCCTCGGGCAGCACCTCGGCGACCACGTCCTGCGGGTCGATTCCGACGGTCCGTGCCACGGCCTCGGCGACGGCACGGTTGTCGCCGGTCAGGAGGACCGGCCGCAGTCCCAGCGCGCGCAACTGCGCGACCGCCCGCGCGCTGGTCTCCTTGACCGCGTCCGCGACGGCGATGACACCGCGTGCCGCCCCGTCCCAGCCGACGACGACCGCCGTACGGCCCTCGCTCTCCGCCGCGCGCCGGGCACGGGCCACCTCCTCCGGCAGCTCGGCGGTGAGCTCGACGAGTCGTCCCACGGCCACGTCGTGGCCCTCCACGCGTCCGCGTACGCCGCGTCCGGGCACGTTCTCGAAGTGCTCGACCGAGGGCAGCGGTCCCACCCGTTCCTCGGCGCCGGCGGCCACGGCCCGCGCGATCGGGTGCTCGGAGGCGTGCTCCAGGGCGCCCGCGAGGCGCAGCAGCTGCTTCTCGTCGGTGCCCTCGGCGGCGTACACCTCCTGCAGGGTCATCCGGCCCGTGGTGACCGTTCCGGTCTTGTCCAGGACGACGGTGTCTACGCGGCGGGTGGACTCCAGCACCTCGGGACCCTTGATGAGGATGCCGAGCTGGGCACCCCGGCCGGTGCCGACCATCAGCGCGGTCGGCGTGGCCAGGCCCAGCGCGCACGGGCAGGCGATGATCAGCACCGCGACGGCCGCGGTGAACGCGGCGGTCACCTCACCGGTGGCGAACAGCCAGGCGAGCAGGGTGCCGACGGCGATGAGCAGGACGACCGGCACGAAGACCGCCGATATGCGGTCGGCCAGCCGCTGCACCTCGGCCTTGCCGCTCTGCGCGTCCTCGACGAGCTGCGCCATCCGCGCGAGCTGCGTGTCCGCGCCGATCCGGGTGGCCTCGACGACCAGCCGGCCGCCCGCGTTGACCGTGGCGCCGGTGACCGTGTCGCCGGGACCGACGTCGACGGGCACCGACTCGCCGGTGAGCATGGAGGCGTCGACCGCCGAGCTGCCCTCGACGACCGTGCCGTCGGTGGCGATCTTCTCACCGGGCCGCACGACGAACCGGTCCCCGACCGCCAGTGCGGTCACCGGGATCCTCGTCTCCACTCCGCCCCGCAGTACGGAGACGTCCTTCGCGCCCAGTTCCAGCAGCGCCCGCAGCGCCGCGCCCGCCCGCCGCTTGGAGCGGGCCTCCAGACAGCGGCCGAGCAGGATGAACGCGACGACCCCGGCGGCGACCTCCAGGTAGATCGTGGAGGCCGCGTCCACCCGGGAGACGGTGAGGCGGAACTCGTGGCGCATGCCCGGCATGCCCGCGTCGCCCAGGAACAGCGCCCACAGCGACCAGCCGAACGCGGCCAGGGTGCCGATCGAGACGAGGGTGTCCATGGTGGCCGCGCCGTGCCGGGCGTTGGTCAGGGCCGCCCGGTGGAACGGCAGCCCGCCCCAGACGACGACCGGCGCGGCGAGGGTGAGCGAGAGCCACTGCCAGTACGTGAACTGAAGGGCCGGGATCATCGCGAGCAGCACGACGGGGGCGGCGAGGAGCGCGGAGACGACCAGGCGTCCGCGCAGGGAGGCCGCTTCGGGATCCCGGGGCGCCCGCTCCGCGTCCGGCCGGGACTCCGCGTCCGCCGCCGGTTCGGGTGCCGGCGGCGGGGGCTCCTCCGCCGTGTAACCGGTCTTGACCACGGTGGCGATCAGATCGGCGACCGATACCCCGGTGGGGCAGGAGACCCTGGCCTTCTCCGTGGCGAAGTTGACCGTCGCGGTGACGCCGTCCATGCGGTTGAGCTTCTTCTCGACGCGGGCCGCGCAGGAGGCGCAGGTCATTCCCCCGATGAGCAGCTCGACCTCGGCGGCGCCCGGCCGGTCGGCCGTGGGCGTCTGCGGGGCGGCGTGGGTGTTCATCCTCGGAACTCCAGACGACGTACGGGCGGGTGGAGCGGCCCTCGTCAGGCCTCGCCGACGAGTTCGAAGCCGGCCTCGTCCACGGCGGCGCGCACCGCCTCCGTCTCCAGCGGGGAGGCGGAGACCACGGTGACCTCGCCGGTGGAGGCGACGGCCTTCACCGAGCTGACGCCGGGCAGTTCGGAGATCTCGGCGGACACGGAACCCTCGCAGTGTCCGCAGCTCATCCCGCTCACCTTGTAGACGGTGGTGACGGTGTCCGGGGTGCCGGTCTGGGCGGTCATGTCGTTCTCCTCGTCGTGGTGGGTGGGGCACAGGGGGCCACGGTGGCCCGCCATTTCTCAGACTATACCCCTAGGGGGTATGGATCCAAGGAACCGCGGCCGATGACCGAAGCCGGGTCGGGGCGGACCACCCGCCAGGCCGCCCGTGCCCGGGTTGTGCCCGCGTACTACGGTTTCGCCGGCGGCGGTGGGCCGCGGTGAACCGGACGGAAGGCGAGGCGGCGGGATGCGGGCTGTGGTGTTCGAGCGGTACGGGGAGCGGGCCGAGGTGCGCGAGGTGGCCGACCCGAGGCCCGCGGAGCACGGGGTCGTGGTGCGCGTCGAGGCGACCGGCCTGTGCCGCAGCGACTGGCACGGCTGGCAGGGCCACGACCCCGACGTCGCGCTGCCGCACGTGCCGGGGCACGAACTCGCCGGGACCGTCGAGGAGGTGGGCCCCCGGGTGACCCGCTGGCGGCCCGGCGACCGGGTGACCGTCCCCTTCGTCTGCGCCTGCGGCACCTGCCCCGCCTGCGCGGCCGGCGACCAGCAGGTGTGCGAGCGGCAGACCCAGCCGGGCTTCACGCACTGGGGCTCCTTCGCCCAGTACGTGGCGCTCGACCACGCCGACGTGAACCTGGTCGCCGTCCCCGAGGGCCTGTCCTTCGCCACGGCGGCCTCGCTCGGCTGCCGGTTCGCCACGGCGTACCGCGCGGTGGTCCAGCAGGGCCGGGCCGCCGCCGGCGACTGGGTCGCCGTGCACGGCTGCGGGGGCGTGGGCCTGTCGGCGGTGATGATCGCGGCGGCCGCGGGGGCGAGGGTGGTCGCGGTGGACGTGTCCGCCCGGGCCCTGGACCTGGCGCGAAGGTTCGGCGCCGCGCAGTGCGTGGACGCGTCCGACGGCGAGGACACGGCGGAGCGGGTGCGCGAGCTGACCGGTGGCGGCGCCCATCTCTCGCTCGACGCGCTCGGCTCACCCGCCACCTGCGCGGCCTCGGTGAACGGCCTGCGCCGCCGGGGCCGTCACGTCCAGGTCGGTCTGCTGCCCTCCACGACGGGCACCACCCCGGTGCCCATGGCGCGCGCGATCGCCCTGGAACTCGAACTCCTGGGCAGCCACGGCATGGCCGCGCACGCCTATCCGGAGATGCTGGAGCTGGTACGGGCCGGTGTGCTGCGCCCCGACCTGCTGGTGACGTCGGCCATCCCGCTGGCGGCCGTCCCGGACGCGCTCGCGGCGATGGGCACGGCACCGGGATCCGGGGTCACGGTCATCGAGCCGTGGAGCTGACATGACGGTGCCCCACCTCGCGTGGGGCACCGTCGGTCGAGGGGGCCGGGCCCGCGGCCCGGCGGCGTTTCAGTCGGCTCTGCGGCCGCGGTTGCCGGGCCGGGCGGCGACCCAGGCGCGGACGGTGTCGGCGTACCAGTAGGGCCTGCCGCTCTCCACGTGGTCGGGTGGCGGCAGCAGGCCGTGCTTGCGGTAGGACCGCACGGTGTCCGGCTGCACCCGGATGTGCGCCGCGATCTCCTTGTACGACCAGAGCCTTCGGTCGGTCATGACGTGCACCTCCCCGCGCGCACCACGGCGGCGGCCGGAGAGGCCGTCGGGGGAGCCGGGCGCCGCGCTGGCGATCTCCAAGCCTGTGATCGGTGAACGACCCGGAGTGCGCACCGGCAAGCGGCTGTCGGCCGGGTGTGACCGGGGGGCCGCGTACCCGCGACATGCGTGACACGGCGGAGGTTTTTGTGACAGAGCTGAAGCAAGAGACCTACCTGCCCGGGGGTTTACGCGACCGGATGGCGGACCCTGTCGTCCGTATGTCCGGACAAACCATTGACAGGGGTCCGTGCCCGGCACTAGAACCGGGGGAACCGGGGGAGTCGAGGCGAAGGGAAGCCGAGGGCAGCCGATGGCGTGCGACCTGATCACCGCGGGGCCGTACTCGCCGGCGCGCCCGGGACGGCCCGTCCGGCCAGGAGTTTCCCCACCCGGGCGGCGAGGCACGCCGGGTGCAGACCCGCACGCGCCCCGTGGCGCCCGGGCACGGTACGCCTCCGGCACAGAACGCCTCCGGCGCGGGACGCCGCTTCGCCCTGGCAGGAGCGAAGTGCGAGCGTCGACTCCCCGCCCGCTACGGCCCCGCGCCGGAGGTCCCGACAACCCGCCGCGGGGCGGCGGCCGCCCGCACTCCGCCGGACCGCGGAATCCGCATGCCGTCCTCAGCGGGGCGCGTGCGGCGGACACTCCCACATGTGTCTACGTGGAGACGGAAACCGCAGACACAGTGTCGGGCGCGTCCTGGGCGCGTGCCTGGTGGGATGTACCTGTGGCCGGGACCGCGACGCGCCCGTCGCCGGTCACGGCACACGAGCTCAACGAACGGCACGTTTCGACCCGTCGCCGCCATCTGTGAAGGAGTAACCGGGCATGACGAAGATCGTCAACCACTGGATCGGCGGGAAGACCGTCGAAGGCGCCTCGGGGACGTACGGGCCGGTCACGGACCCGGCGACCGGCGAGGTCACCACGAAGGTCGCGTTCGCCTCCGTGGAGGAGGTGGACGCCGCGGTCGCCGCCGCCAAGGACGCGTACCTGACCTGGGGCCAGTCCTCGCTGGCCCAGCGGACCTCGATCCTGTTCAAGTTCCGCGCGCTGTTGGACGCGCACCGCGACGAGATCGCCGAGCTGATCACCGCCGAGCACGGCAAGGTGCACTCCGACGCGCTCGGCGAGGTCGCGCGCGGCCTGGAGATCGTCGACCTGGCCTGCGGCATCAACGTCCAGCTCAAGGGCGAGCTGTCCACCCAGGTCGCCACCCGCGTCGACGTGGCCTCGATCCGGCAGCCGCTCGGCGTGGTCGCCGGCATCACGCCGTTCAACTTCCCGGCGATGGTCCCGATGTGGATGTTCCCCATCGCCATCGCGTGCGGCAACACCTTCGTGCTGAAGCCGAGCGAGAAGGACCCGTCGGCGTCCCTGAAGATCGCCGAGCTGCTGGCCGAGGCCGGGCTGCCCGACGGCGTCTTCAACGTCCTCCACGGCGACAAGGTGGCCGTGGACCGCCTCCTGGAGCACCCCGACGTCAAGGCGGTCTCCTTCGTCGGCTCCACCCCGATCGCGCGCTACATCCACACCACCGCCTCCGCGAACGGCAAGCGCGTGCAGGCCCTCGGCGGCGCCAAGAACCACATGCTGGTGCTGCCGGACGCCGACCTGGACGCGGCCGCCGACGCCGCCGTCTCGGCCGCGTACGGCTCGGCGGGCGAGCGCTGCATGGCCATCTCGGCCGTCGTCGCGGTCGGCGCGATCGGCGACGAGCTGGTGGAGAAGATCCGCGAGCGCGCCGAGAAGATCAAGATCGGTCCGGGCAGCGACCCGTCCTCCGAGATGGGCCCGCTGATCACCAAGGCGCACCGCGACAAGGTGGCCTCGTACGTGGAGAACGCCGCGGGCGAGGGCGCCGAGGTCGTCCTGGACGGCACCGGCTACACGGTCGAGGGCTTCGAGAACGGCCACTGGGTCGGCATCTCGCTGCTGGACAGGGTGTCGACCAGCGCCAAGGCCTACCAGGACGAGATCTTCGGCCCGGTGCTGTGCGTGCTGCGCGTGGACAGCTACGACGAGGGCGTGGCGCTCATCAACGCCTCGCCGTTCGGCAACGGCACCGCGATCTTCACCCGCGACGGCGGCGCCGCCCGCCGCTTCCAGCTGGAGATCGAGGCCGGCATGGTCGGCGTCAACGTGCCGATCCCGGTGCCGGTGGGCTACCACTCCTTCGGTGGCTGGAAGGACTCGCTCTTCGGCGACCACCACATCTACGGCAACGACGGCACGCACTTCTACACGCGCGGCAAGGTCGTCACCACCCGCTGGCCGGACCCGTCCGAGGCTCCGGCGGGCGTGGACCTCGGGTTCCCGCGCAACCACTGACCCCCGACCCCCGACCGTCGCCGCAGGCGATGACGAGGCCGTCCGCTATGCGGACGGCCTCATCTTTTTTCGGGTGCGCGCTACGGTTCCCGTACGCCCGTTAGGGCCCGAACAATGGGACCGTTCGACGAGTGAATCAGTTGTAGATCGCCGTTCCGCCGCGAATTCCGTAGGTTAACGGCCATTGACTCAGCGGTTTTCGTTGATGTTCGATATCCGGGCCGGGAGCGGACGAGAGTGCTTACGACCGCGAACCGCCGGAGGCGATAGCGCGCTCCCCGGCCCCCTCACCTGTTGCACAAGTCGATCGGAACCGCTGCATGACCGACATGCTCCGCTCTGTCGAGAACGCCGTCCCCGAAGTGGCCGGCAGTCCCACAGAGGCGACGGACAGCCCCACCAAGCTCAAGCGCTCCATCGGGGTCGTCGGCGGCACCCTCCTCACCCTCTCGTGCGTGACCCCCGCCTCCACGCTGTTCGTGGTCGTGCCCGACCTCCTCGGCACGCTCGGCACCGCCACCGCCCTCACCATCGCCATCGGCTCCCTGCTGTGCATCGCCGTGGCGTTCTGCTACTCGGAGCTGGGCACCCTCATCCCCAGCGCGGGCGGCGAGTACGCCATGGTCTCGACCATGGCCGGGCGGCTGGCGGGCTGGCTGGTCTTCGTGCTGTCCCTGCTCGTCGTCATGATCGTCCCGCCGGTGATCGCGATGGGCACCGCGGACTACCTGGCGCCGATCGTGCACCTCGACCCGGCCTGGACCGGCGCCGGGGTGATGCTGCTGGCCACCCTCGCCGGTCTGCTGGACCTGCGTGCCAACGCCTGGATCACCGGCATCTTCCTGGTCCTGGAGGTCATCGCGGCGGGCGTGGTCGCGCTGCTGGGCTTCGCGCACAGCCACCGGGGCGTCGGCAGCCTGGTCTCCATGCAGGTGGCCGGGGCGGACGGGCACACGGACGCCGTGACGGCCATGCTCGTCATCTCCGGGCTCGCCATCGCGCTCTTCGCCACCCAGGGCTTCTCCACCGCCGTCTACCTCTCCGAGGAGCTGGAGAACCCGCGCCGCAACGTCGCCCGCACGGTGCTCGCCACCCTCGCCATCTCCTCCGTGATCATCCTTGTGCCGGTCGTCGCCATCACCATGGGCGCCTCGGACATCAAGGAGCTGACCGACGGCAACCTGAGCTCGATGGTGATCGCCTGGTCCAACTCCGCGGTCGGCACCTTCGTCAGCCTCTGCGTGGCCCTGGCGATCATCAACGCCGGCATCGTCATGGTCATCCAGAACTCCCGTGTGCTGTTCGCCTCCGCCCGCGACAAGGCCTGGCCCTCGGCGGTGAACAACGTCTTCTCCCGGCTCGGCCGCTTCGGCTCCCCCTGGGTCGCCACCCTCGCGGTCGGTGTCCCCGGCGCGCTGCTGTGCTTCGTCAACCTGGACACCCTGTACGGCGTCACGGGCGTCTCGGTGACCGGCATGTACCTGCTCGTCGCGGTCGCCGCGCTGCTGTCCCGCCGCGGCTCCCACAAGCACACGGCCGCCTGGCGGATGCCGCTGTGGCCGGCCGTGCCCGTGCTGCTCATCGCGTTCCTCGCCTACATCCTCAGCCGGCAGGAGATCATCTACCTGCTGTGGACCGGCGGCATCATGGCGGTCGCCACCCTCTACTGGGCCTTCTACCTCCGCCCTCGCCGCGACACCCGCTGGCTGGTGTCGATCCCGGAGGACACCCAGCCGTAAGACGACGGGCCGCGTACCGCGTCCGCGGTACGCCACGGCGGCCCCGTACTCCCCGAGTAGGTGCCGAGGTTCGGTCCGGCGGCGGCTTCGGTTGCCGGTGGCGGACCGTACCGTGGAGGACATGGATCTTCGACTGCCCGGATTGCGCGGGCTGCCGCGGAGGCCCCGGCGCCTGCTGGCCGCCGGGGCCGCCGTCGTCGTCCTGGCCGGTGCCGGCACATGGACGGCGATCGCCTCCGACGACCCGCCCCCGGTGCACCGCACCGACCGGATGATGACCACGGGCGACGGGGTGCGGATCGACACCTCGTACTTCACCCCGGCCACGTCCGGCCGCCACCCCGCCGTCCTGCTCGGGCACGGCTTCGGAGGCAGCAAGGACGACGTACGGCGGCAGGCGCAGGACCTCGCCAGGGACGGATACGCGGTGCTGACCTGGTCGGCGCGCGGCTTCGGCAGATCCACCGGCAAGATCGGGCTGAACGACCCCGAGGGCGAGGTCGCCGACGTCTCCAAGCTGATCGACTGGCTCGCGCGGCAGCCCGAGGTGCTGCTCGACGGGCCCGGCGACCCGCGCGTGGGCGTGGCCGGAGCCTCCTACGGCGGAGCGATCTCCCTGCTCGCCGCCGGACACGACCGCAGGGTGGACGCCATCGCCCCGGCGATCACCTACTGGAACCTCGCGGACGCGCTCTTCCCGGGCGGCGTCTTCAAGAAGTTGTGGGCGGGCGCCTTCATCAACTCCGGCGGCGGATGCGCCAAGTTCGAGCCCGCGCTGTGCCGGATGTACGAGCGGGTCGCCGAGTCGGGCAAGCCGGACGCGGAGGCGCGCGCACTGCTCCAGGAGCGCTCGCCGTCCGCCGTCGCCGACCGCATCAAGGTGCCGACCCTGCTGGTGCAGGGCCAGACCGACTCCCTCTTCCCGCTCGGCCAGGCCGACGCCGCCGCCAGGGCGATCCGGGCGAACGGCGCCCCGGTCGACGTCGACTGGATCGCGGGCGGCCACGACGGCGGCGACATGGAGACCGGCCGGGTCCAGGCACGCGTGCAGAACTGGTTCGACCGGTACCTCAAGGGCGACAAGAACGCCGGCACGGGCCCCGCCTTCCGCATCACCCGCACCGGCGGGGTCGACTCCACCGACGGCCGGGCCCTGCTGCGGGGCGCGAGCGGCAGCGCGTATCCGGGGCTGGAGGGCGGGCAGCGGTCCATCGCCCTGCGCGGAGGCGAGCGGCGCTTCGAGAACCCCGCCGGAGCCAACCCGCCCGCCGTGTCCTCCCTGCCGGGCCTCGGCGGCTCCGGGGGCCTGGCCCAGCTGTCCTCGCTCGGCGTCGGGGTGTCCCTCGACTTCCCCGGCCAGTACGCGCGGTTCGACTCCGCGCCGCTCGGCGGCGGCCTGCGCATCACCGGTTCGCCCACGGTGACCGTCCACGTCACCTCGACCACCGACGACGCGGTGCTCTTCGCCAAGCTGTACGACGTCGGACCGGGCAAGGAGCAGCCGGTGCTGCCCGCCCAGCTGGTGGCCCCCGTGCGTGTCGACGGCGCCAAGGCCGGCAAGGACGTCACCCTCACCCTCCCGGCGATCGACCACGAGGTGCAGAAGGGCCACCGGCTCCGCCTGGTGCTCGCCTCCACCGACCTCGGCTACGCCTCACCGGCCGCCCCCGCGACGTACACCGTCGGCCTGAAGAGCGACCTGAAGGTGCCGACCGCACCGGGCGTGACCACCGCGGCGGCCCCGCTGCCCGGCTGGGTGTGGTGGCTGCCGGCGGCCGGTGCGGTGGTCGCGCTCGCCCTGCTGCTGACCTCCCGCCGCCGTACCGCCGCGCCCGCTCCCGACCCGGAGTCGGCCGACGTCCCGCTGCGGATCACGGGCCTGAGCAAGCGGTACGCGAGGTCGGCGGACCGGTACGCGGTACGGGACCTGTCGTTCCAGGTGGACAAGGGCCAGGTCCTCGGCCTGCTCGGGCCGAACGGCGCGGGCAAGACGACCACCCTGCGCATGCTGATGGGCCTGATCCAGCCGGACGCCGGCGAGATCCGCGTCTTCGGCCACGCCGTCCGGCCCGGAGCGCCCGTGCTGTCGCGGGTCGGCGCCTTCGTCGAGGGCGCCGGCTTCCTGCCCCATCTGTCCGGCCGGGAGAACCTGGAGCTGTACTGGCGGGCCACCGGCCGCCCGGCCGAGGACGCGCACCTGGACGAGGCCCTCCGGATCGCCGGCCTCGGCGACGCGCTGGCCCGCGCGGTACGCACCTACTCGCAGGGCATGCGCCAGCGCCTGGCGATCGCGCAGGCCATGCTGGGCCTGCCGGACCTGCTGATCCTGGACGAGCCGACCAACGGCCTCGACCCGCCCCAGATCCGCGAGATGCGCGAGGTGATGATCCGTTACGCGGCCGGCGGCCGCACGGTGATCGTCTCCAGCCATCTGCTCTCGGAGGTCGAACAGTCCTGCACGCACCTGGTCGTGATGGACCGGGGGCGGCTGGTGCAGGCGGGTCCGGTCGGCGAGATCGTCGGCTCCGGGGACACCCTGCTGGTCGGCACCGCCACCCCGGTGGAGGACCCGGTCGTGGAGAAGGTGTCCGCCCTGCCGGGCATCGCCTCGGCACTGCGGACCGAGGACGGCCTCCTGGTCCGGCTGGAGACCGGCGGCACGGCGCGGGACCTGGTCGTGGAGCTGGTGCGGCTGGAGGTGCCCGTCGTCTCGGTCGGCCCCCACCGCCGACTCGAAGACGCCTTCCTCACCCTGATCGGAGGTTCCGCATGAGCACGCTCGCCGAGAGCACCGAGGTCGCCTCCGGTTACCGGGCGGCCCGCACCCTGCCCCTGAGGGTGGAGCTGGTGCGGCAGTTCAAGCGGCGCCGCACGCTCGTCATGGGCGGCATCCTGGCCGCGCTGCCCTTCGTGCTGGCCGTCGCCTTCGCGATCGGCGGCGGTCCGGGCGGCCGCAGCGGCCGGGTGACGCTGATGGACACGGCCACCGCGTCCGGGGCCAACTTCGCCGCGGTGAACCTGTTCGTCTCGGCGGGCTTCCTGCTGGTGATCCCGGTGGCGCTGTTCTGCGGGGACACGGTGGCCTCGGAGGCGAGCTGGTCCTCCCTGCGCTACCTGCTCGCCGCGCCCGTGCCGCGGGCCCGGCTGCTGTGGTCCAAGCTCGTCGTCGGACTCGGGCTGAGCCTGGCGGCGATGCTGCTGCTGCCGCTGGTGGCGCTCGCCGTCGGCACGGCCGCCTACGGCTGGGGCCCGCTGGAGATCCCCACCGGCGGCGCGCTGGACGCGGGGACGGCGGCGCAGCGGCTGCTGGTGGTCGTGGCGTACATCTTCGTGTCGCAACTGGTCACCGCGGCGCTGGCGTTCTGGCTGTCCACCAGGACGGACGCGCCGCTCGGCGCCGTGGGCGGGGCGGTCGGCCTGACCATCGTGGGCAACGTCCTGGACGCCGTCACGGCCCTCGGGCACTGGCGCGACTTCCTGCCGGCGCACTGGCAGTACGCCTGGGCCGACGCCGTGCAGCCGCACCCCGAGTGGTCCGGGATGATCCAGGGCACGGCGGTCTCCGTCAGCTACGCGCTGGTGCTGTTCGCCCTGGCCTTCCGCGGGTTCGCCCGCAAGGACGTGGTGTCCTAACCGCAGACGTTGTCGCACTGCCGGTTCCGCCGGTTCTGCCGGTCCGGCAGGATCGGCGGAACCGGTATGTTCCGGACCTCGGCCACTTGGCTTTCCGAGGAAGCCCGTCGCACCGGAGTGCTGTGGTCAACTGCGCGGCCACACCCTGGTTTCTCCCCTTCACCCCGCCGGTCGGCGGCGCGGACTGCTTGTGTGTTTTTTGGACTCCGTGATTTTCCGGAGTTTTGAATGCGGTGGCGTCCAAGCGGGTGAACCCCCGCAACCAAACATGCGGCTCCGGGTTGATGAGGGCGTAGGACTTGCGTCGCTACGAGGAAAGGAACGCGCAGTGCTCAAGAAGGCAGAGGTCGCCGCGGCGGCCGCCGCTTCTGTCGGGCACTACGAGTCCGCCGTTCTCGCTGACCCGGGGGACGCTCGACAAGCTGTGCCTCGGCACGGGCGACACCAGCGCCGGCGTGCTGCGGGCCGTCAACTCGGACCAGCAGAACCAGCAGTGTTCGGACACCTCCACTCGGGCCGAGCGGAACGCCTTGCTTTCGCACCTCCTGGACAACCTGTCGGCTCTCTCCGCCAATACCGGGAGCTGAGCCGGGTCAGGTGGCCCATGGACCCTCGCCGATTCTGCCGAGGACTGCCCGTGCCTTTCCGAAGAACTCTTTCCGGCAATGCAGTCGAGGGTGAATCGTATGGTCGCGAGGGTCAATCGAGTGAAGTGCTCGGCGACTCACGTTCCACATTTTCCCATTACGGCTGTTCCTCGTTCAGCATCACGACCGTATCGGTTGTGTTCAATCGGTTTCTGACCGTCATCGGGGCCTCGTCCCCAAGAAGGGAACATTTCATGAAGAAGAGCGTTGCTGTCGTCACCGGCGCCCTCGTGGCCCTGGGCATGGCCGGCCCCGCCTTCGCCGACTCCGGGGCCACGGGTACCGCCGCGAACTCCCCGGGTGTGCTCTCGGGCAACGTCATCCAGGTTCCCGTGCACGTTCCGGTCAATGCCTGCGGCAACACCGTCAACGTCATCGCGCTGCTGAACCCGACGTTCGGCAACACCTGCGCCAACGGCTGACCGTCCGGCGCACCCAGCCGTACCGGCTGTGTCACGGCCGGCCTTGGACATCGATCTCCCGCCCAAGGCCGGCCTTCCCACTTCTTCAAGCCGCATCGACCGAGCGGCTGCAAGCAGGAAGACAACGAGATTGCGACAGACTCTGAGCAGGGGAGTGTTCGCGGCCGCCGCCGCGACGAGTTTGCTGACCCTGTGCGGCAGCTCCGCCCTGGCCGACTCGCAGGCCGACGGCGCCGCGTCCAACTCGCCCGGCGTGCTGTCCGGGAACACCATCCAGGCACCGGTCTCGGTGCCGGTGAACGTCTGCGGCAACACCGTGGACGTGGTGGCGGTGCTCAACCCGGCGTTCGGCAACAGCTGCGGCAACGGCTCACCGGCGGCCCCGCCGGTGACGGTGCCGGCACCACCCAGTGTCACGCCGTCGACCGACGACGGCTCCACGACGCTGCCTCCCGTGTCCACGCCCACGCCGGACTCCGGCACGTCGAGCACGGACACCCCGCCGCGCGTGGTGGACGAGGTGGTGGCCGAGCCGCAGCGTGCCCAGACCCTGCCGGCTCCGGCGGTCCTCGAGAACGCCACGCCTGACGCGGCCCCGCAGCTGGCCGAGACCGGCACCGGCGCCCTGCTGGCGTCCTCGGCCGCCAGCGCGGCCCTGATCGCGGGCGGCGTGATCCTCTACCGCCGCGGCCGGGCGGCGACGCACCGCTAGGGCTGGATCCCCGGGCCGGCGAAGCGGCCCCCTACGGGTGCCGGACATGCTGTCCGGCACCCGTTCTTGTCTTCCCTGACGACAGGCCCGCCCGTCGTGCCGACGTCGGTCGCGCTCGCCTTCCTGCCGGCAGGCGGGTTTGCCCTCCTGACGGCCGGTGGGCTCGCCTTCCCGCCGGCAGGCGTGCGCGTCTTGCTGACCGCCGGCGGGCTCAGGGCTCATCTTCTTGCCGGGCGTCGCACTCGCCCTTCTGGCGCCAGGTGGGTTCGCGCTTGTCCTCCTGAAGGCCGACGGGCTTGTCCGGCTGGGACCGGCGGGCGCGTCTTCCTGCCGGCCGTCGCGTTCGTCCTGCCGACGGCCACGCGCTCGCCTGCCTGGCGTCCGGGCGCACTTGTGTCGCCGCCGCCCGCCGCCCGCGGCCGGCCGACCGCCAGTCTCGGCCCCGCGCCGGTCCTGGCCCGCCGCCGGTCCTGCCTCGCCTCCGGCGCTGGCCGGCCCCCGGCCCCCGACCGCTGCGGGTCCTGTGTCTGCTGCTGGTCCTGGTTCGCCGCTGGTCGTCGCCCGCTCCCAGCCCGGCCCGCTCCCAGCCCCGGCCCGCCTCCCGTCCGGGCCTGCTTCCGGTATGGCCCGCCGCTGGCCCTGCCTCGCCTCTGGCGCTGGTCGGTCCCCGGCCCCCGACCGCTGCTGGTCCTGGCCTGCTTCCGGTCCTGGTCCGCCCCCGCCCTCGGCCGGCACCCGGTCATGGACCGTCCCCGCCCCCGGTCGGCACCCGGTCATGGGCCGTCCCCGCCCCCGGTCGGCACCCGGTCATGGACCGTCCCCGCCCCCGGCCGGCACCCGGTCGTGGTGCGCTCCCGGAGGCGGGGCGTGGACCGGCTCGCCGTGTGCGCGGAGACTTTTGAGATCACCCCTTTGGCGGCACAACTCGCGGGACTGCCACGCGTTGACACAACGCCGGGCATCCCCGCCCGGGTGTTTTTGCGTCAATCCAAGGAGCACTTCTCCATGTCGCGTATCGCCAAGGGCCTGGTCCTTACCTCCGTCGCCGCCGCGGCCGTCGCCGGTGGTGCCGGCATCGCCGCCGCCAGCAGCGGCGCGACCGGCGGCGCCGCCAACTCCCCGGGCGTGCTGTCGGGCAACGTCATCCAGCTTCCCGTGCACGTCCCGGTCAACGTCTGCGGCAACACCATCGACGTCATCGGCGTGCTGAACCCGACGTTCGGCAACGCCTGCGTCAACGGCTGACATCCGCGCGCGTTCCTCCGTCCGGCCGCCTTCCCCGGTTCCTCCGTGGGACGGCGGCCGGACGCGTAGCCGATCCCCCGTGTCGCAGATCCCGTATCAGAACGCGGCGAATTCGGGCCGCCGGGGTTTCCGGTCCGGCCGGGGCTCGTTGGGCAGGGCGACGCAATCCCCCGCGGTGACCGACGTCGCCGAAGAAAGGAACACGACGATGAAGTCCCTGAAGGCTGCCGCCGTCCTCGCCGGATCCCTGGCCCTCACCGGCGCCGCCGCGCCCGCGTTCGCCCAGAGTGCCGCCGACCTCACGCCCAACAGCCTCAACGGCGCCGTGAACACGCTCACCAAGGGCCCCGTCGACGTCATGCCGCTCCAGCACCAGTCCAACGCCCTCAACACCGAGAACCAGGACTCGCTGCTCCACACGGTGAACGGCGCCACCCAGACCCTGAACGCCCCCAAGCCGCTCCTCGGCGGCCTGGCGCTGCAGCGCTGAGCCGCGTGAGGCGTGAGCTCGGCGCCTCCGTACCGGCCGGACCCGTCGTACTACTGCGGCACTCGGGGGAAGCCCGTGCTGAAGGTGGCGTCAGGATCGTTGGGCGGTACGGACGTCGAGCCCCGAACCCGGAAAGGGACCGTACCTGACATGAAGTCGACCACTCGAGGAACCCTCGCCGCCCTCATCACGGGCGTCGCCGCAGCCATGGGCGCGGCAGCGACCCCCGCCGCCGCGGCCGGCACGGTTCCCGTCCCCGTCCCGCTGGAGGGCGCGGAGGCGGTCCTCGGCACGGAACTGCCCGAGGTCGGCGGACAGCTGCCGCTGCCCGCGGCGGGCGTGCCGGAGCCCCCGCGCTTCGTCCAGGGACGGCTCCTGCCCGAGCGCGCCGTGCCACGGCTGCCGGTCGACGGCGGGCTGCCCGGCGCGGAGCTGCGCGCCCCGCTGGCCCACACCCTCGACGACGGCTTCGACCACGTCGGCGTCGGCCTGCCCGCCTCCGACGTGCGGACCCTGACCCCGGGCCTCTCCCTGGACGCCCCCCTGACCGCCCCGACCCCCGGCGAACTGCCCGCCCTGAAGCAGCCGGAGCTGTCCGTCCTCGCCCCCGTACTGCGCACCGCCCCGGGAGCCGACCTGACGGCCAGTCCCGGCCTGTAGCGGCAACGGGGACGTCAGCCGTCCGACGTGGGCCGGCGTCCGCCGAGGCGCGCGGTGACCTGGGCGGCGGACTCGCGCACCGTCTCGCCCAGTACCGGAAGCCCTTCGGGGGAGACCCGGAACCGGGGCGCGGAGACCAGGACCGAGGCGACCGCCTCGCCGCGGTGGTCGAAGACCGGGGCGGCGACGCCCACTTCCTCCACCGAGGTCTCGCCGTAGTTGACGGCGTAGCCGCGCTCGGCGCTCTCCGCGAGGCGGAGCAGATAGGCGTCGACCGCCGCGTCGCTGAGCCCGGGGTGGACCACGGCCCCGCTGGTGACCAGGGCCCGTACGCGCTCGGAGGGCAGCCGGCTGAGGAACACCTGCACCGAGGAACTCGCCGCCGTCTGGTAGCGGGTCCCCAGCGGAGTGCTGTGCTTGACCTCGTGCCGGCTCGCCACCTGCTCCACGCAGACCGCCTCGGCGCCGTTCCACACCAGCAGCGCCGCGGTCTCCCCGGTGCGGTGACTCAGCTCCTGGAGCACCGGATACGCCGCCCGGCGCACATCGAGGTCGGCCAGCAGCGGACCCGCCATCGCGATCACGCCGAGCCCCAGCCGGAACCGCCGGGAGCCCGGGTCGCGCTCGACCAGGCCGTCCTGCTCCAGCGTGGCGAGGATGCGGGACACGGTGGACTTGTGCAGTCCGACCCGGGTGGCGATCTCGGTGACGCCCAGCTCGGGCTCGTCGACGCTGAAGGTGCGCAGCACCCCGATGCCGTTGCGCAGCACGGTCATACCGCGCCCGGAGCCGGCCGCGCCGTTGTCGGGGATCTCGTCCGTCGTATTGCCTGCCATGGTGCGCTCCATCATGCCCTTGCCGGAATGCCGACCGGGACACAGGGAGCAAAATGGAGGAGTGATCGCACAATCCCGTCGATCCCTCCGGCGCGGCGGGCGCGACAACTCGCCGACGCCGCCCACGGGGCGGCTGCGGTCACTGTTCAGGCCGCGCACCGTCGCGGGCCAGGTGTTCCTGCTGCAAGTGGTCATCGCGGTACTGATCGTCGCCGCGGCACTGGTCGCCCTCGTGCTCCAGGCCGGTGACGACAGCACCAAGGACGCCCGGGAACGCTCCCTGGGCATCGCCGAGACGCTGGCGTACGCGCCGGACACGCTGAAGGCCATGACCGGCCCCAACCCCAGCAAGGTGCTGCAGCCCGTCGCGCACAAGATCATGAAGGAGACCGACGTCGACCTCGTCGTCATCTACTCGAAGGACGGGATCCGCTACACCCACCCCAACCCGGCCTTCATCGGCAAACCGGTCCTCGGCGTCCGCAGGCCGCCGCCCTCCCCCGTCACCCAGACCATCCAGACCACCCAGGGACGCTCGGTGGTCTCGTACGTCCCCGTCATCAAGCCGGGCGGCGGGGCCGTCGGCACCGTCGCGGTCGCGATCACGGTCCAGAAGGTGGAGACCATGGCGGGCCGGCAGCTTCCGGTCCTGCTGGGGACGGCGGCCGGGGCGCTGGTCCTGGCCGCGGCCGGCACGGCGCTGGTGAGCCGGCGGCTGCTGCGCCAGACCCACGGCCTGGGACCGGCCGAGATGACGCGGATGTACGACCACCACGACGCCGTGCTGCACGCGGTGCGCGAGGGCGTGCTGATCGTCGGGGGCGACGGCCAGCTGCTGCTCGCCAACGACGAGGCGCTGCGGCTGCTGGATCTGCCGCCGGACGCGGAGGGGCACAAGGTCACCGACCTGCCCCTGGACGCCGGAATCGCCGAACTGCTGACGTCGGAGCGCACGGCCAGCGACGAGGTCCACCTCACAGCCGACCGCCTCCTCGCGGTCAACAAACGGCCCACCGCCCCGTACGGCGGGTACGAGGGGAGTGTGGTGACGCTCAGGGACACCACGGAACTGCGGGCGCTGTCGGGACGCGCCGAGGTGGCGCGCGAGCGCCTGAAGCTCCTCTACGACGCGGGCATGAAGATCGGCACCACCCTGGACGTGTCGCGCACCGCGCAGGAACTGGCGGACGTGGCCGTTCCCCGCTTCGCCGACGTCGTCACCGTCGAACTGGCCGAGGAGGTCCTGGGCGGCCAGGAGCCGACCGGGGCGATCAGCGGCGAGGTGCGCCGGGCCGCGGTGCGGGGCCGTCCCGGGTACCAGCCGCTGGTGGAGGTGGGCCGACGGCTCAGTTTCGCGCCCGGCTCACCGCAGGCCCGGTGCGTGGAGAGCGGCCGAGGGGTGCTCGAGACGGAGCTGACGCAAGCCCGGGAGTGGCAGGTGGCGGATCCCGATCGCGCGCGGCGCGTCCTGGAGCGCGGCTTCCACTCCCTGATCGCGGTGCCGCTGCGCGCCCGCGGCACGGTACTGGGGGTGGTGGACTTCTGGCGCTGCCGGGAGGAGGCCTTCGACGCGGAGGACGTACCGTTCGCCGAGGAACTGGCCGCCCGGGCCGCCGTCGCTCTCGACAACGCCCGCCGCTACACCCGCGAGCACACCATGGCGGTCACCCTGCAACGCAGCCTGCTGCCCCGTGGCCTGCCCGAATACAGCGCCCTGGAGGTGGCCTACCGCTATCTGCCGGCCCAGGCGGGGGTGGGCGGGGACTGGTTCGACGTGATCGAACTGTCCGGTGCCCGGGTGGCCCTGGTGGTCGGCGACGTGGTGGGACACGGGCTGCACGCGGCGGCCACCATGGGACGGCTGCGCACCGCTGTGCACAACTTCTCCTCCCTGGACCTCGCCCCGGACGAGCTGCTGGCCCGCCTGGACGACCTGGTGGCCCGGCTCGACCGGGACGGCGCGGCCGCGGGCGGTGAGGAGGGGCTCGCGGGGGCCACCTGCCTGTACGCCGTCTACGACCCGTCCTCGGGCACCTGCTCCCTGGCCAGGGCCGGCCACCCGCCGCCCGCACTCGTCGGCCCGGACGGCAGCGTGGCCTTCGCCGACCTGCCCGCGGGACCGCCCCTCGGCCTGGGCGGCCTGCCCTTCGAGGCCACCGAACTGCGGCTGCCCGAGGGGAGCCAGCTGGTCCTCTACACAGACGGGCTCGTCCAGGACCGCGAACGGGACATCGGCGCCGGCCTCGAACTCCTGCGTGCCGCGCTGGCCCATCCCGACCGGCCCCCGGAGCAGACCTGCCGGGCGGTGCTCGACGCCCTTCCCCCGGACCACGCCATCGACGACATCGCCCTGCTGGTGGCCCGTACCCGCGTACTCGATCCCGATCTGGTCGCCGACTGGGACGTGCCGGCCGATCCCGCGGCCGTCTCCCGCGTCCGCGCCGACGTCGCCCGGCAGCTGAAGGACTGGGGTCTGGAGGCCGCGAGCTTCACCACCGAACTCGTCCTCAGCGAACTGGTCACCAACGCCATCCGTTACGGCAGTGCCCCCATCCACGTCCGCCTGCTGCGCGACCGCAAGCTGATCTGCGAGGTCTCCGACGGCAGCAGCACCTCGCCCCACCTGCGGTACGCGGCGACGACGGACGAGGGCGGACGCGGTCTGTTCCTGGTCGCCCGATACGCCGAGCGCTGGGGAACCCGGTACACCCCCACCGGCAAGGTCATCTGGACCGAGCAGCCCCTGCACGGCGGGGCGGGGCCGGCCGACGGCCTCGGGGGCGACGAGCTGCTCGACCAGTGGGACGACGGCACGCTGTGACACGGCCCTGACCGCCCCCTGCCCGCCGGGCACCGGGTTCTTGTCCGCGGGGATGTCCGCCCCACGGGCGGCACCGGCGCACACCTGCGGAATCAGCGCCTGACGTGGTTGCTGTCCAGGGGTGACCTGGTGTCCCGCTGTGCCGGGATGGCGGCGAGCGTGCGCACCGACGCACCCGCCCGGTGTCCGTCGGTCACCGCGCACAGCGCGCGGGCCGCCTCGTTGAAGCGGACGGCGGACGGCGGATCGCTCGGGCCCAGCAGGTGCCGCTTGAGCTCGGCGCGGGCCTCGGCGTGGGTGTCCTTCTCGGGGTGGCGCACGGACTCCAGCAGGGCCGGTACGGCGGAGGCGTCCGGAGTGAGGACGGCGCCTGCCCGGACGGTGGGGAAGGTGTCGCGGAACTCCTGCTCCGGAAGGCCGCTGGTGTTGGCGACGGCGTACGGCTTCTCGCTCGCCAGATAGTCGGATATGACGCTGGAGACATCGCTGACCAGCAGGTCGACCACGTTGAAGCAGGCGTAGACGGTCGGCCGCGCCTCGGTGATGATGTGGTGCTCCCCCGCGGGGAACGAGGCCCAGTACGCGGTCTCCCAGGCGGCGGTCGCGGCGGCCACGGCCGCGGCCCGACCGGATTCCGGGACCGTCTGGAGCAGCATCCGCTCCGCGTTGTCCGCGCTCGCCCGGAACGAGGACGTGGTCAGCCGGTCGAGTTCGGCGGTCCGCCGGGCCAGCTCCGCCGCCGCGGAGGGCGTGGGCCGCTCATCGGCGTGTTCCGCGGCACGGAGGATGTTCGCGGCGCGGATCATCCCCTGGATCCGGGCGTTCGCGGTTGCCGCCCGGGGATCGACCGAGCCGGTCAGCGGGTGCGGTTTGTACAGGAGCCGGACCCCCGGGTCGGCCAGGAGGGCGCGGACGATGTTCTCGCCGGCCTCGACGACCGAGGTGTTGCCCGGGTTGCCGTCCCACCCCTCCCACGTGGGGGCGTAGAGAACCGTGGTGTACGGGCCCACGGGCGCACCGGCGTACGGCTCGATCGCGTCCAGCTGCGGGCGTCCGATCTCCACGACGTCGCCGTCGTCGACACCCACGTGCGCCAGGGCGTACCGCTCGCGCGCCGCGGGACCGGCCACCCACACCTCGTCGTACGCCTTCGCATACGGATTGCAGCTGGACGGCTTGTCGCTCTCGCCGTGGTTGACGAACGCGTGCTTGATGGTGGGGATGCGCAACACCTGCGAGGTCTTCCCGGAGTTCGACGGGTGGATCATCACCGTCAGGGTCGAGTGCTCCAGCCTCATCAGGTCGGCGACCTTCGGCAGACACACGATCGGGATGTCGGTGGACGCGATCTGGTTCACCATGAAGCGCTCACGCAGCACGATCAGCGGGCGGCCCTCCAGCCGGGCCAGCGGCTCCAGCCACATGTCCGCCTGATAGGCCGAGCTCGTGCTGCCGGAGAAGTACATGCCCACCGTCGGCCGGTACTCCGCGAGCCAGGCGTCGAACCACTCCAGCGCCTGCTCGCTCGTCACCGGCCTGCGTCCCGGGAGCAGCCGCAGCAGCAGTATGCCGATGGCCACCAGGGCGAGGGCGGCGGACAGGGCGATTCCCGCGACGGCCCACCAGACCGAGCCGCCCACCGCCGCGGCCAGCAGTCCGGCCGCCGAGGGCAGACCGAACGCGAGGAGCCGCTGCCCGGAGCGCTGCGTCAGCAGCGCCGGGGGAGCGGGGCTCAGCAGCAGTGGCGAGGCATCGATGTTCCGGGTCACCACGGGCAGGGCGCGGGTGCGGCGTACGAGGATCGCAAGCGCCTGGGACGCGAAATGCAGGGTGTAGAAGAGCAGCAGGCCGCAGACCAGAGCCAGGTATTTCGTCTCGTAGTCCTCGTCGCTGATGCGGATCAGGCCGGTCACCAGCAGAAGGTCCCGGAGGACTTGGCGCACGGTCACGGTCGCGTGCAGCTTCCCGAGGGCGGTGGTCACGTTCCGCTGCCACCGGTGCAGGGCCATGTCCGCCGCCAGCCCGGCAGCGGTGGAGGCCACGAGCAGGGGAACGCCGGGGAGGAGGGCACCCACTGCCTGAGCGGCGAACGACAGGGCGAGCACTGCGGGCAGGAGGAGGCGCGCGGCGGCGGTGCGCAACCGAGCGGGCGGGGGCATTGCTGACAACTTCGCGGGCTCCAGGCCAATCACCATCCCTGAGCACGGACTTGCTGACTTGCGCGCTCAGATGGCCGCGGGCCGGAAGCCGATGCGTACGGATGTTTTCCTTCAAATTTCAGCGGACTTTACCTACGCCGCATCCTTGACTCCAGGGAGGCCAGGAGGATTTTGTTTGAAGGAACAGTGCATCGATGTGCCCGATGTGACGCTCAAGTAACCGGGTGGAACTCCTCGCAAATTGCGTGGCGTGGCTGTGCGAAGCGCCTGCGGAAATGTGTAATGGAAAGAGTAAGGATCAAGGGGGCGAGGGTGGCGGCTCGGCGTCTTCGAACGCGCACGCCGCTGAGCTGCTCCGATGCTCCGTGTGGTGCCGAATCCGGGTGTCGTTCCTGTCTTCGAACCCGATGAATGGCGACTGTAGGGTGGATTTGCCGGTGCTGTGATCAGTCTTTGTATTCCTTGGTGGGCGAGACATCGAATACGCGGCGATCTCACCACAAGTGAAGATTTCACAACGGGCACATTCGGTCATTGCGTCGACGATCTGACTCCGGAATGCAGGAATGGGAGACCGCCTACTGCGGAGGCGACTTTCGACCGGCTGCGCAGGCCCCCTGCCGGCGGCGTTCGAGGAGGGTGAGGAGCGGGCCGGTCATGGCAGTGGTGACCAGGGCCATCACCACCGTGATCGAGTACAGGTCCTGGTCGAGCGACGGGGGGCACCTACGCCGCCGCACGGCTCGGCCGCCTGCCGGCCCGTTCGGCGGCCGTGCTCGCCATCCTGATGAACACCCGCGGCCTGACGGAGCTGGTGATGCTCTCCGTCGGCCTCCAACTGGGCCTGGCGGCCTTCTCCGCGACGGGCAGCCACTTCACCCACGTCTGCACGTCACCAGGAGCGAGTTCGACCAACTCCTGCTCGACAACGCCCGGAAGCTCGGCGCCACGGTCCACGAGGCGGCCCAGGTCACCGAGATCCTGCGCGACGAGACCGGCAGGGTGACTGGGGTGGCGTACACGCAGGACGGTGAGCCCCGTCGGGCCACCGGCCGCTTCGTGGTCGACGCCTCCGGACAGGGCCGTGTGCTGACCCGTCAGATGACGGAGAACCTGGCAGGAGGACCTGAGGGCCCGGTGGCAGCCGGACAGCCTCGGGGCCTCCCCGTGAGAACCTTGCCTTTCGGTTGGTCAGCCCGCTGCCGGGCTCTGCGGGACCTACGCTCGCGTGAACCCGTGGCTCCGCTCCACTTTCGCCACATGCAGCGTGTAGCTCTGGTACCACTCGGCTTGCCCGCGCTTCTGCGCCGCGCGGTGCTCGGCGTTGCTCCGCCACTGAGTGAGGGCGTCGGCGTCGCGGAAGTACCCGACGGTGATGCCCAGCCCGCCAGGAGTCTGCGCGTGGTCCATCCCCAGGAACCCGGGGACGTCCTTCACCAGGTCTTCCATGCGTGCGTTGGTCTCGCTGTAACCGCTCTGGTCCTGGGTTCGCACCGTAGTGAAGACAGCCACGTAGTAGGGCGGTTCATAGGCCTCGACGGGCGCGACAGGGGCTTCCGAGTGATCGCTCATGGCGCCACCGTAAAGCGGGACGCGCCCAACGATCCAGCGTCGTTCCTGAACGGGAGCCGTCATGAAGCATGCGATACGGCGATGCATCTTGCGGGCCACCCCCCTCCCCAAGTCCGCACCAGGCCGCGGCCCTCCTCGACTGGATCCGGCGCCGGCCGCCCGAAGGCAGGCGCCCGGAGGCAGGCGCCTGCACGCGTTTTTCGCCACGTTGTACTACTGCGGTCCGCGTCCCGAGGAAGCAGTGGCCATTCGGGTGAAAGATGTGACGTTGCCCCCTCCTTGCGCCGAGGACCAGTGGAGTGAACCTCGGATCCACGCGGCGACGCCGGAGGTCGGCAAGCAGTGGACCGGCACGGGGGAGCTTCCCGATCTCAAGAGGCGGCTCGAAGCCGCGGAGGATGCTGCCGGACGTCGGCTGACCGTCCCGGCTGAGAACTTCGACACGTATGCGACACGGCCACCCGCGAAAACCCGGTGACAGCCGGACAGCCCCGGAGTCTTCCCATGATCGTCGGAGGAGTGCCCGGGGCTTCTTCGTGTGCGGTGAAACCCGGCCTGACCAGCGAAAAGCCCTCCCACTGGGGAGGGCTGTCACAGGCGCCCCCGGCAGGACTCGAACCTGCGGCCAAGCGCTTAGAAGGCGCCTAGTGCATACCACTGCCTCCCTGTGCTGACCTGCTTGGACCTGCCCCTGAACCGTGGGGTTTGCGGAACTTCGACTCGCATTCGACAGACGATGGTGAAGCACTTCAGCTTGACTATGAGTCATGAAGCTTGAGCGGAAGAGCCCGTGGGCCGCAAACCATCATCGGGCGGGCGCGGCCTCCGCACGTGGCGAGTGCGCCTGGGGGCACCGTGCCCCAAACCAGCGGCGTGGAGCGTGTGGGTCACCGATGCCGGGGGCGAAACGTCGTGGGCTGTTTGTGCGGAGCATGCTGCCGCATCCGCTGTGTTGTCCACCGCGTCCGGAGCCGATTAGTCCACGGCTCCGGAGGGTGAGGGTCTACGACGAAGCCGGTGGTTCTCCCGAGCCATTGACTGCCCTGACTAGACGTGAGGTTGACTGCACTGTGCGAGGGGGGAAGGCTGTGGGCACCTACCGGCAGACGGTCGTGGACCCGGACGCCTCAGCGGAGGAGGCGGTTGCGCGGGGTCAACGTGGCAGGAACTGGTTGGAGGCGGAAGGCTTCATCCGCCCGGTGCCGTGGCAGGACGATGTGGCGTATCTGGCCGGGCCGCGCTTCACTGCTGGTGGCTGCGGCTCGTCTGTCACTGCCGGTCGCCGCTGGTCGGCCTCGGGCACCCTCGCACGGCCCAGGGACGGCCCAGCGGCCCCAAGGTCGACCGAGATCGGGCCGTGACTGTGGATGTCAGACAGTCCTGGGGACGATGCTCACCGCGCGGTAGTCGTACCCGTCCTGCTTGAAGCCGGGCGCTTCCCAGATGAGATCGACTTCTTGCCCTGGTGACAGCGTGCGAAAGCCGGGCCCCTGAATGTCGGAGTAGTGGCCGAAGCACCCTCCGGGAGTCTCGGGCGAGTCGAGCACGCCCCACCCCTCCTCGTCCCTCCACTCACGCACAGTCGCAGTCACGGCTGCGGGGACCTTACTGGTCCCTCTGCGGCGACGCATTTACCTCTCCCCTCACCTATTCCACAAGATCACAAAAGGCCTGACCTGTCAGACTCACACGGTCCTCCGCAGGATGCACTGTGCCACCAGCAAGTCAAGAGGCGCGAAAGATGTACCACCTGTGGTACAGACCTCCGCGCTGAGAACGAGCAAGCTGGTGCTCAGGTCGTCGGCGCCTCAAGGCCTAGCGATTTACCTTCCCTGGTAAAGACGCCAACTCTCGCAGGGGAGATCCTGGCGGGCGAAGCAAGGAGGCGGCCCATGTGCAGTGGATTCCGGAGACGGTCTCCCTGAAACGGCGCGATCACCGGCTGATCGGGATCTCGTAGACGATCTCGCAGTGTGCGGCGGGCACGACGATGTCCGCCGTCTCTACGGGCTGCCCCTGGTCGCTGTAGTACGTCCGCCGGATGTGTGTGACAAGTGCGGCCTTCTGGATGCCCAGGAGCGACGCTTCCTCGGCGGTCGCCTGTCGCGGCTCCGGCTGCTCCACGGTGTGGCTGACGGTGACGCCGATCGCGGCCATGCGGTTCACAACGCCCGCCCCCGCATGGGGGCCTCCCTCGGGGAGGACGACGAGAGTGCCCGCGGTGAGGTCGTACGGCTCCCAGCTCGTCGACAGCTGCACCGGTCTGCCGTCCGCCAGGAACTCGTACGTGGTCCGGACGCATAGCTCGCCCTCGGCGATGCCCAGTCGCGCCGCGATCTCTGCCGGTGCCGGCACCTTGGCGTCGGTCCGGCTCTCCCAATCCCCCTGCCTGCCCACGGCCTTCATGTCCGCCCGGAACGGCGACCCGTCGGGCCGCTCCCGCGCCGACGAACGGACCACCCGCACCCGCTGCCGGGGCTCGGCAACATACGTGCCCGAACCGGCGCGGCCCTCCAGTACGCCCTGGGAGATCAGCAACTCCTGTGCCCGGCGGACCACGTTCTCGCCCACGCCGCACTCCTGACCGATCTGGGCGCGGGAGGGCAGGCGGTCTCCCGGTTCCCACTCGTTCTCCGCGATCCGCCGCCGGAGTTCGTCGGCGATGCGGAGATAGGGCGGCTGCTCAGGCATATGGAAAATCTAGTCCACTAGCTCTAATCTAGTTAACTAACTTCACTCAAAGTGATCGCCGGTGACGGAGGCTGCCCTGTGCCCGCTTCGGGAGTTAGCGCGGCGGCCATCGCCGCCCGGCTGTCCGCCCTCGGGCTTCTCACGCGAGTGGAGGAACACCCCCGACACACGTCGGTCGAAGCGGAGGTGCCGGAATCGCTCTCCGCCGAGTCATGGCGGGAGGTCCTGGAAGTGGTGGCCGAGGCCGATCGGTTCGGGCTCCTCGCCACCAGCTTGAACGGCCGCACCCTCTGGGCGGTCGTACGCAAAGCGGTCCCCACGACGGGCGATGTCGGGGGACCGAGCCATCAGCGATAGGAGCTGAGCAGCGTGCTCAACCGTATCCGCCGTGCCGTCTGGCTCACCAGAGCGCGGTACATCCCCAAGGGCAGGCACCGCCGCCCCTTAACGCCCACCCGGCCGTCGGCCGCTCCCGCCCCCTCCGCGTCCGCTGTCGGGGCGACGGTCATCCTGGGGCGGGCCTCCGACAGCGCGAACCACCGGCACTCGCTCACGGGCGAGGACATCGCGCTCGTTCGCCCGTACGTGCTGGCCTGGGAGAAGCGCGTGCGGACGCGCTCAGTGGTCGTCGCTCTCCATCTGCCGGCCGATGCCTGGTCGGCCCTCGCGGGGGCCCACTGATGCCTCCTCGCCAACAGCTTTACATCACGGACGCCTCGGCCGCCCCCTACCGATCGACCGCATGCCGGATCGGCACGCACCTCGCTTGCGCGGAGTCCTCCCCGGCATCAGCGCCGGTCGACGTCCCGGTGATCTACGAGGCGTGCGACTGCCCGTGTCACTTGGCGTCCGACCGGTCCACGCCTGCGGAGGTGAAGCGGTGAGCGAACGGGTGCTCGGCGGCGTGCTGGTCTCCAACATCGAGGTCACCGCGACCACGGTGCAGCGTGGCGACATCATCCAGCTCGGCGGTCAAGCCTGCCGGGTGAGGGACCTCTTCCAACTTCCTCAAGGCGCCAAGCAACTCCTCTTCGAGTCGGGCGAGTTGCTGACCATACACACGCGAACTCGGCTCGCAGCCGTGCGGATGCTGAGAAGGCGGTGATCGGTACCGTGTCTTCTCGCCATCATGACATCGCCGACGATCTCCGGCACCAGATCACGACCGGTCGCATCAAGCCCGACGACCGCCTGCTGTCCGAGGCCGGCCTCGCCGACCGGTACAAGGTCAGTACGGTGACGCTACGGAGTGCCCTCGCGGTCCTCCAGGGTGAAGGCCTCGTCGAGAAGATCCACGGCAAGGGGAACTTCGTTCGTCGCCCACCCCGCAAGATCATGTACGTCGGGGGATGGGGAACGCTGGACCCGTGGACCGCCGCTGATGCGGCTCTGCGTGTCACCGTTCGCAGCACCACGGTTCAGGCAGACGGGTATCTGACCACCTTGCTGAAGGTGCCCACGGGCAGCCCTCTCGTCGAGTTCTTCTGCGTCAGCCACGAGGGAGAATCACCGCACGGCCTGGCCCGCATCTACATCCCGCGCGACCTGGCACCGGCCGGAGTGCTCGACGACGAATCCTCGTGCTGGGAGGCGGTCACGAGATTCGCCGTCCTCGGCCCGCCGCCGGCCGCTGTGCGGGAGACCATCTGTGCCCGCCCACCGACACCGGACGAAGCATCGACCCTCCGGACCAGCTCCGCAGCGGCAGTACTCGCGATCACACGCGTCGGGACCGATCTCACCGGGCGAGTCGTCGAGGCCGCGCTCCTGGTGTTCCCTGGGGATCGCGTCGAGGCGGTCTTCACCACCCACCACGTGACCGATGAGAGGCAGACGCAAGGATGACGGCACCGAACGAACTGCGCCTCCTCCCGTGGGCGGGACCAGAGGGAAAGCCCTGCTACCTGAGCACCGACGACAGGCACGGCTTCATGTCCCGCCTAGCGGACAACATTGAAGCGGTCCAACTCGGCACGGCGGCCGAACTGCTGGAGCAGGCCTCGGAAACCCTCGACGACCAGGACGCGGGCCCGGAGGACCTGCGACGGTTGGCGGAGGAACTGACCGGGGCTTTGCGGGACGTGCTCCGCATTGCGACCAGCCGCGGTCACCTCCTGCTGGGCGGCGAACCTCCCCGCTCCTGAAGCGGCGGCCGCAAACGGCGCCTGCCGACGACGACTTCCGTTCCACATCCACGGGGAGAGGAGCCCGGTCACCCGCCCGGGTTCCTCTCCCCGTCCCGTCATGTCGGCCATTGAGGTCTGGTGAGCTGGTCAGGCGGCCTTCGAGGGCCGTTGTCGGGTGGTTGCGAAACGGTGGTTGCTGTACCTGCCTGCTGTGCAGCAACTGCCTTGCCTGTCGGAAATCGGCGGTGCTCACTCGGTCTCGCTACTTGGGTCGCCTTCTACTGCTCCGGCCGATGAACTGACTGGGATGCCGCGTGGCGCGGGCGAGGAGCTCGTTCCTGCGGTTGTGATTGGAACTGTCGGGCGGGTATCTCCGTCACATGGACTCAGGGACAGCGGCAGTGGTTGGTGCGGCCATCGGCATGCTGGGTGGTGCCGGGGGTGGTTGGCTCACACTCGTTGGTCAAGCTCGACAGCAGGAACGCCAGCAGCGAATAGACCAGCAGCACCGGTTGGAGGAGGTGCGCCGGGAGGCATACAGCGCATGCCTCAGTGCGTCGAAACAGGTATCGGCCCGCTGGTGGAGGGTTGCGGTTCGGCTCCGCACAAATGGCACCACGATGGAGCAGTGGGAGACGGAAGCCGTGGAGGCGCATGCGGCATGGGCGCCGTTCAGCGCGGCGGTAGCCGCCGTTGCAGTCGCGGGCCCTGGCCCTGTGGCGGAGGCAGCTGAAGACCTGCGGCGCGCCATGTACGTGCTGGACCAAGCGGCAGTCGACTGGCACGAAGCCGCTCGCGTAGCAGGTCGCGGCAATCTCGCCGAGTTGGACGAGAAATACATGGAAGCGGTGGCAGCCAAACGAGTGCCCGGAAAGGTCTTCCAGCAGGCAGCCCGGAAGGCGCTCAACGCTGAAGCGTGAGTCGGATGGCGGCCCCTACCTCCACGGTCAGCACCCCGGATCGGCGCCCTCAGCTTGGGAAGCTGCGATCATTTGTGGCTGGTTCGAGCACTGACCTAGGTGAACGGCCGAGATGTGCCTCGTCGGACCCGGCTGCTTTCAGAGTCGTTCCCCGCTGCTCCCCGCTCGATCTGGTGCGGTTTGGGGGCGGTCGTGGACCGGCGCACTGGCAGCCAAGTATGGCGCCGCTGCCAGACGATCACAGTCTGACCCTTCCCAATCACCCTATGCGATCGGTACGGTGCTCCTTCCAGGGGCGAGCCTTGATCTTGGCATGCGGGGGGCGCATGAAAAAGCTGTGGGTCAGGCACATCAAGGATGCGCTACACACAGGTTTCGCGGATCACATTGATATGAGTGATTACGAGAAGGCTAGCTCTTCTATCCGCGAGAAGGCGTTCCTGAGTCGCTCCCTAGCAGCTCTAGCCGTTCAGAGGTTTACCGAGCTCTCAGCGGAGCAAGCGGCCGCCACCGTTGTGGATGGTAGTCATGACAACGGAATTGACGCCATTGCGATTGACGCTACACAACACAGGGTAATTCTTGTTCAGTCCAAATGGGACGGGTCTGGAGACGGCAGTCTTGGACTAGGTGATTCGAGGAACTTCATTGCCGGATTCAAGGACCTCCTCGACACGAAGTTTGATCGCTTCACCCCGCGACTGAGGGCCAACGAAGAGCAGATCACTGCCGCGCTCGACGATGTCGATGTCACGTTCGTCCTTGTCGTGGCCACGACCGGCCGAACAGAGTTGGCGAAACCGTCTACTGCGGTTTTTCAGGACGTGCTTGACGAGATGAACGAGACTCAGCAGCTAGTTGAGGTGGAGATGCTGGGCCTGACCGAGTTTCATTCTTTTGTCGCTGAGGGGCTGGGTGGCTCGCGAATTGATCTTCATGCCCAATTGGAGAATTGGGGAACTGTAAGTGAGCCGTATGAAGCTTATTACGGAGTTGTGGCGGCTTTAAATGTTGCCCAGTGGTATGAACGTTTTGGTGACCGATTGTTCTCACAGAACATCCGAAAGGCTCTTGGCAACACCAGTGTGAACGACGCCCTAGCGAATACCATCTTGGACCATCCTCACCATTTTTGGTATTTCAATAATGGCGTGACAGCTCTCTGTGAGAGCATCAAGAAGACGCCTCGCGGCGCGGCAACGCGCACTTTCGGTGATTTTTCGCTCACCGGGGTTAGCATCGTGAATGGTGCTCAGACTGTGGCCAGTATCCATAAGGCGTGGCAGAGGAGTGGGAGTTCACTCGACGGTGCAATGGTGTGGGTACGCTTCATTAATCTCGAAGCCTGCCCAGCTGGCTTTGCGACGGCAGTCACTAGGGCCACAAATACGCAAAACAGTGTGGAGACGCGAGACTTTGTGGCCTTGGACCCGCAGCAGGATCGCTTGCGTACCGAATTGGTGCTTTCACTGAAGAAGACGTATGCGATCAAACGCGGAGAGCCTGTACCCAGCGCCGAGAACGGCTGTACAGTGGTAGATGCCACCATTGCTCTGGCGTGCGCGAATCGTGAACCAAGTTTGGCAGTCCTTGCAAAGAGTAAGGTCGGAAGCCTTTGGGAGTCAACGGAAAAGCCCCCGTACCGCACGCTGTTTAACCCAACTGTGGGACCGTATCGTGTTTGGAGATGCGTTGAGGTCATGCGCTACGTCGACCTCGCGTTGTCTGATCTAAAAAGGAAGCTCGACGGGCGTCCGCGGTCCGTCTGTCTCCAGGGTAACCGTCTGGTACTTCACCTGGTTTTCCGAGAAATCGACTTGCAGCGCATCGATGACGCCGAGTACGACTGGTCTTCACAACTGAGGCGGGTTCCGGCACTCACTGAAAAAGCCCTCTCTTCTCTCGTGAAACATGTCGATGATGTCTATCCGAGCAGCTACGTGACAAGTCTCTTCAAGAACATCACGAAATGCCGTGACCTCGTTCATAGAGTTCGCGATGACTGGCCCAAAGACTCCGATGAAAGATGACCTGAGTAACAGGGCGACGATTCAGTGCCACAGCTGGGCTGGCCGTCAGTTCAGCCACAACTGATCACCGCCCGTGACCTGTGGCCGCATAAACGATCAGCCTCCTGATCTGCTGCTGAGCTGTCGGCTCCAGTCAACCAATCTTCAGGGGGGCGCATGCAGTGGTCGGCAGTTATGGTGACGGCTGTGGGAACGGTGCTTGGTGTGGTCAGCACTCTTGTTGCTGACCACGTCCGGTGGCGGTGCAATATGAGGAACTGGCCGCCGGCATTTCCGGGCTTGGGGAGGCTGTGCGCCTGCAAGGACGCACGCTGATGCTCGTCCGCGGCCACCTGATCTACCCCCTCCGCTACGCGAAGAGAGACGTGCCCGTCACGGCTGCACGTCTCCGCCGGGCCACAGGCTTCCGAGCAGACCTGATCTGTCGCCACGGTCCGCCACCCAGGCAGCAGGCATTCGACCTGGACTGGGGAGAACTCGATGCTTCCGAGGTGCATCCAGATCTGGAGCTGCTTCCCGAAGGCGTGCAGCTCGTCCTCGTCGCCTACACCTGCTCCATGGAGAAGGGCGTCATGCGCATCGAGTGGGGATCCGCGGAGCTGCGCCGCGAGGACCGGTACTTGATCGGCACCGTCACGAGCCGCTGCCCATCGCAGATTGACCCGGAGCGGTGAGCGGGCGAATACAAGCGTCAACGGCTCACGACGCCAGTTCTCCGGGCTTGGGCAGTCGCAGATCAACTTCGGTAGCCCAGGCCAGAGCGGGTTGGGGGCGGTCGCCGGTAGGTACCGACTGTCAGTGTTGGTCGGCCTCGGACGGCCCAGGGCGCTCACCTTTCGTGATCACCACTGCGTAAGGGCGGACGTGACTGGTGACACCCTCCCGAAGTCAGCGTGGCTGTACCGGGCCTCCACGTGGCCGCCCGCAGCCGTCCGTCGGCATCTACCGGCGCGTTGACTATGCCGAATGGTGATACGTCATGACGGTGGAACATAATGCAGGACACGACACCACGCGGTGTGGGATCATCATTTCCTCAGCGTCCACGCGATCTCCGGAAGAATGATGACTGCCGATAGCAACCCAGCGGACTCCCTGAAGCCAAATTCTCCATTGCTTGCCCTGGAGAAAAAAATCCAGGCGGAGGGCATCTCCTGCGAATGGGTGGCGATGTGGGACGAATCAGTATGCCTGCAGATTAACGTTGCGTCTGGAAGGAGCTCTCGCGCTGCGCTGATTTCTGAGAAAAATGCACTCATGTGCTTAGAGATGGATTTCACGAAAATTCGCGCCCTCGGCGAGTACGAAGCATTTGAGGCATTGGGTGAAGATCCCTGTATCGAAGTTGCCCTTTCGGCCAACAGCGGGCCAACTCACCGTCTGGTGGAGCGTATCCCTGGATGGGTAACTGCAGATCCTGCGAAGCCACGTGCCAGAAATATGGGATCCGTTACAATAACCGGCACTAGGGGCGAGGGTTGGTCTGCGGAGCTCAGTCCACCCTCCGAAAGATTCGATATTCTGTCCAGCTTTGGGGCCGTCACTCTCAAACTGAAGGGGCGACAGCACAGTACTTACAATGAGGCTTTGGCGTTTCTCGAAAGCGCGGGCAACGCCATCCTCTTCGAGCTCGATCTGAAGTATGGCCTTTCATTCACCTTCCGGCGAATGCGGCCCGTGGGTGCAATGAGATTTGGTCGGCGGACTCACCAAAATGCAAGCGCTCCTACGCTACCTAAGCTTCAGTACGCCGCTGAGCCTCTGAGTCTCTACCGGTACGCCCGGTCAGCGGTGGGCATGCCCTTGCTTGAGTTCCTCGCCTACTATCAGGTACTCGAATACTACTTCTCTCGTTACAGCCAGCGAGATCTTCTCGATAAGCTGCGCAACGAGTTGCGTGATCCAAACTTTAGAGCGGATGATGAGCGTCACTTGTCGCGCATCCTGCGGATTACACGTCAACCTGGAAGGGGGTATGGAGACGAGCGTAGCCAGCTGAAGGCAACGGTTAGGTATTGCGTTTCCGAAGATGCAATTGCAGATTTTTTCTCGGCGAATCCTGAAGTCCTTGGGCACTTTGGCGCTAAGAGGCAAGTAATTGTAGGGCTAGAGCCAGTAGACCCGAAACGGAAAAAGGGAGACCTAGCCGACTTGCTTTGCGAGAGGATCTATGAAATCAGGTGTCGAGTGGTTCACACGAAGGAAGACGGCGGAGGTCAGGTGGACTCACTACTGATGCCTTTCTCGCCTGAAGCCGAGTCTCTCCGTGCCGAGAATGTACTCATGCGGTTCCTGGCACAGAAGGTGCTCATTGCAGGCGCTGTCGATCTGCCCGCATGAAAGCTCCCAGGTCGGCGGAGCGGCTTTGGGCTGGAGTTTCAATGACCGAGTCAAGGGCGCATGCGGCACTCGATCAGTTCTTCTGGAAGGGCTAGGCCTCTGACCTGCGGCCGCGTGATCGCTCAACGCTGAGACCCGCCGCTTAGCTGCGGGCGGTTGTCAGCGTTGGTCGTCGTTGAGCGCCCTTCGACGGCCCCGACACGGCCCGGCGGCTAGCGGCGTCCGTAGTCCGACGGGGATTTCCCGAGGCGCCAGTCGCTTGGCTTCTGCGTCCGCATGGATTCCCTCGCCGCCGCGTCTGCACGCGCTAGGCGCTCAGCCCGCTCTACCTCGCGCTGTGGCTGGTTGTTGATGTTCTTGGCCCGCAGCTTGTGTAGGCAAGCCAGGTGGTATGTGCGCTGCTTGGGCGCCTTGGAAGTTGCCTGGCCGGGCTTTATGTACATGCTGCAGTAGGCACAACGCTGCATCTGTCCTACCCCCAGACTGCCTAGCTCCTTGCAGCCATCATGGTCTGGAAACAGGTATGACGCACGCGGTTCCGCGAAACGGCCGCCAAGAAACGAGGAGGCGCTCTGACCTGTGAGCGAGAGGTGCGTGACCACGCGGTCGGCGGAGTCTCAATGGGCGTGGCAAGCGCCGGCAACTGCGGTCAGTAGCCGGTCTACTGATCATCGGTCCGGCTGACCAGCAGGACCGAAGAAGCCCACGGCTCTGACCAGTTCAGATGCCGTGGGCTTCTGTCGTTGTCGGTCGGCGTCGGCTGGCCTTGGACGGCCCAGAGACGGCCCGGCGTCTCGTTCTCGTAGAGGGGGCTGCACCCAGCCCAGCGAGTGCCAAAGCGCTCACTTGGTTCGCCTCTGCGTTGGCCGGGCCTGGGAATGTGAGTCCGGGCGTTCCGACCACAGCCGGTCTGGGCGCGCCAGGGCAGTAGCGTCCACGGAACCTCCAGCATCGATAAACACACTGCGGCGCAGGGTACTTGGCAGTGCTGTACAGCAAGCCTGGGCTACAGCGGTGCAAGTGCTCGCTCTGATACAGACGGTGGCTGAGCGCTATGTGAGACCCGTAGGGTGGCTCTGGCTGCCAGAGCCGGCAGGTTGCCCCACCCTTGAGAGGACGCAGGTGTCACCTCGTACTCGCGCCAAACTCGTCGCCGTCCTTGCCGGTGCGGCTGCTGTCATCGTTGTGCTGCTGCCAGTCAGCTTCAACAGCGACGGCGTGAGGTACTCATGTGGATCAGCGGTCTCAGCGGCATTTCACAGATGGCCCGGTTGCCGGGACGCTGCCCCTCCTTATCTGATCGCTGCAGTCGTCATTGCTGCCGTTGGCGCCGTAGTTGCCCTCGCCATGGCGAATAAGGATCACTGAGCCACGCCGACTCGGGCTGGTGTATTCCACCCTCCGCATCCCCATCTGGCTCCGGCATGTGCGGCCTCTCTGTCCCGAAGCAACTTGAGCGGGTGGCTGATCTTGGGCTGCTACCCCTCTCGCCTGTTGCGGTGGTCCGCAGGCGTCCGTACCTGTCCGCCGCTGTTCTTCGGGTTGTCGCGCAGTTAGGCCGCCGTCCGGGTGAGGGCCTTTCAGCGAGCAACCATGAGAAGCGCCAGCGCTGAAGTGAGACGCGTGCCCGGACCACAGCCAGCACCACAAGCCTCCGACGCAGAACCCCACTGTTTGTGGAGCTGAGATGCTTGATCAGCCGCGATCAGATACTCAGCGTGACTGGGACGGCTGCTTAGTGGTGTCCTCGGCACTACGCTCCGTCGCTACGCTGCACCTACGGTGACGGAGCGTAGTGCCGAGGACCCGGGATGTTTGATTGCTTTGCGGGAAGATGGGGGATGCTTGGGTGAATCTTGACCTTTGTGGATCTGGAACGCCCAGGTCACGCGGGTTTGGGGATGTGGCAGATCCACAACCAACACCGCTAGGCTCACTTTGTGGATCTGACTGAGCTGGTTACCGTCATTGCCGATCTCCGAAGTGAAGGCAGCGACTTCGCGGAGGTCGAAGTCAAGCGTGCCGCTGACGGGTTTCCCCAGAGCGTTGCGCCGACCATCTCTGCGTTCGCCAATACTCCAGGTGGCGGGACCTTGATCTTCGGTCTGGATGAATCCGATAACTTTAGCTCTGTGGGCGTTTACGATTCAGCGGCTTGCAAAGCTGCGCTGGCGTCATTGTCGCGTAATGGGATCGAGCCAGCGGTAAATCCTCGTATGTGGGATTTCAACTTCGAGGGTAAGTCGATAGTTGCGGCACAAATTGACGAGCTTGCTAGCTCGGTTAAGCCTTGTCGCGTCAAGGGGACGGGGAAGGCTTATCTCCGCTCGTATGACGGGGACTATGAACTCTCTGAGCTGGAGGAGCAGGCTTTCATCGCGAATCGCGATACGCCGCGATTCGATCAGGCCGTAGCGGGTGACTCCAGCAAGGAGGATTTGGATGGCGCCCTAGTCGAGTCGTATATCGAGAACTGTCGGGCCACGTCTCCGGCCCTTGCCCGATTTGATCGAGATGAGATCCTGTTTCGTACCGGCGTTGTTGCGGGCCCTGATCGTCGGCCCACGGTAGCCGGCCTCCTTGCGTTGGGTATCTATCCGCAGCAATTTTTTCCGAACTTGGTGATCCAAGCTAGCGTAACTCCGGGTCCTAACGATCCCCCCGGTACGCGAGCTGTCGACGCTAAGAGGTTCGATGGGCCCATTCCTCTTATGCTTGAGCAGGCGTTGAGCTGGGTTCAGAGAAACACAAGGACTAGAGTGCGCTTTGGCTATGACGGTCATGGCAGGGATGAGTCGGAATATCCGGTTGAGGCTGTTCGTGAACTCTTGTCGAATGCTCTGATCCACCGAGATCTGGGCCCTTACGCGCTGGGCGAGGCCATTACCCTCAAGATTGACAACAGTCAGCTCATCCTGAGTAACCCTGGAGGGCTTTGGGGCCTGAGTGTAGATCGGTTGGGTCTTACCGGGGTGACCTCTGCGCGCAACGGATACCTTGTGCGGATTTGCCAGAACGTTCGCTATTCGCGAGGCCAGCGAGTGGTGGAAGCCCTCGCGTCGGGCATTCCTACAGTTCTTAGGTCCCTCCAGGAGGCTGGTATGGTGCCTCCGCGTTTTCACGATCAGGGTGTTAGGTTTACGGTGCGTGTACCCAACCACACCCTTTTGGCTCCTGCCGATCTTGAGTGGTTGGCTTCGCTCAATCCTTCCGCGCCTCTCAGTGATATTCAGAGGCACGCTCTTGTTGCGATGAGGCACGGCACGCGCTGGACAAATAAGACTCTTCGTGACGCCTTCCCCATGGACTCGCTCGAAGCGCGAAATACGCTCGCCGGGCTGGTTGATGCGCAAGTCGCGGAGGCTGTTGGTGAGCGAGGGGGAAGGATCTATCAACTCGCCTCAAACCTCACTGAAGGGCTGCGCTCCGAGCAACAGAGTATTCCGCTGGGGACCGAGGAGAGTGCGGCGCCAAGTGAGCCTGCTGATGATTCTGTGGGTGTTGAGGAAGATGTGACTCCGCGCTCGCGAGGTGCGCGACGCGAGAACGCAAGCAGAATTGCCGAATTTCTGATGAACGGTCCTTCATCGGTAAGTGACATTCGTGATGCTACGGGGCTTTCGATTCGGCAGGTCGAATATGCAATGGAACTGTTGAGGACGGAAGGGAAGGTCGTTCTGTTGGGGAAGCGTGGCGACCGGAGCAGCCGCTGGTCCTTGTCTCAGGTTGGACCCGTCGGGGAGAGCTAACAGAGGTCGGTGGAACGGCTTTGGGCTGGAGCTTCCGGCGCGTCGGGCAGTCTGTGGACCTGCCTGGCGGGCCTGGACCCGACCACCCTCGGCGACCTGCTGCGGGTGGCAACGCAGACCGGCCGGCTCTTCGACAAGGCGCCGAAGGCAGTGGCCGGGGTACGGGCCGTCTCCTTCCCGGCCGAGCTGCTCGCCGAGGTGACGCGCCACCTGGAGCAGTTCGCCGCTCCCGGCCGTGACGGTCACGTCTTCGTCGGGCCCCAGGGCGGGCAGTTGCGGCGGAGCAACTTCCGGGACGACTGGGTCAAGGCCCGGAAGGCTACGGGCGTCTCGGCCGAGCTGCAGCGGGCACTGAGCCCAGGTTGGCCGCTTGCTGGCCTCACGCTTTCTGGCCCTTGAGAACGCTTGCGGCAAGGTCGTCGACGGCCCGACGGAGGTCTCGCTCCGACAGTGAATCTTTGGGGCCGAACCGCTCGACGTAGAGCGTTGCTCCACCACCTATGTCAACGGTGAGCTGAGCCTTCCAGGCGTCGCCGTACATGACTTGGCGGGCAGCGGCACGCCCCTCGATCAGCAGCGGTTCCGCCTTCTCTGGGATTACGTCTGTACCATCCACCGTCTGCTGCAAAGACGCTGTGGTGGGGTAGAAGGCGACCACGAACCCAGCTGGTTCAGCGGCGCCGTCCTCCGTCATCATCAGATAGCAGGAGGCGCCACCCTTCTCCTCAGCCATAGGAGATGCCTCTCTGATGCTGAGCTGCTGTTGCGTCGCACCGCTCACGAGATTGCAGACAGTTTTCTTGCTGACCCCGGCAATGATCGGAGCGCTTCCAGGCGTCGAGGCGCTCGTAGACCTAGAGGAGTGCGCAATGGCATAGCCGAGGCCGGCGCCGACAGCAAGAGAGATCACTGCGGTGAGGGCCAACATGCTCGTTGCGGGGCTACGACGGCGCTGTGTGAGAGCCGAAGCTGCTTCCTTGGGGGAGCCCACGGCTGGGCCACTGTCGTGAGCTGAGGTGTCCTCGCTGGCCATGGCGAGAGCATCACATCGGCACCGTGGCCGATGCCGTGATGATGCCTGATCGTTACGGGTCGAACGGCGAGCCATCAGCTTGGGAAGCTGCGATCATTTGTCGCGGATTCGGACGCTGACCTGGGCGAACGGTCGGGCCAGTCGCCTCTTCGGGCTCGGTTGCTTTCACCGTGATTCCCCGGTGCTCCCCGCTTGATCTGGTGCGTTTGTGGCGCGCGCCCAGGTCATGTGCGTCGCGCTTCGGCTTTGCCTGCTTCAGTCAGCGTCCATGTGTCGCGCGGACTGCCGCGCTCAAGAAGGCCATCCCGAACAAGATCCTTACGTTCCCATGCAACGAGGTTCTGCCATCTCGGTTCAGGTCTGGTCCTGCAAGGTCGCCAGTCCTCTTCCGAGAGCCTGGACCCGTACAACTCCTCGATGCGCCGGATGGTGGCTTGCTTGGACGCGGTGCCACCGAGTTGGTAAAGGGCGACCAAGATCTGCGGCCGGAAGGCCTTCTGGGGAGTCTCTGCCATGGCTCGCAGGCTAGTGACTCACCGAGGTCGGCGGAGCCTCAATGGCCGAGTCAACTGGAGTCCGCCGTCCATCGGTTGAGGACGACGGACTCCGTCGGACACAAGTTTTGCGCTCCAGCCTCATCCTTATCAGGTCGATGACCTGGGGTACGCGATCTCCAAAACTTCCGTCTGTTGTCCTTGTCAGCCCGCCGCCAAGGTTCATCGGTGATCGGCAGGATCCGCCGCTGTTGGTGTCAGGCATTGATGTCATCGACCACCGTGAGGCTTGACAGCGCTCGCGTACTTCCGCCCTCAGGCTCTCAGAAGAGTCGTGGTTGATCACCGAAAGCCTTGAGCCAGTCGATTAGCTCTATGGAGCTACGGACGAAGGCCCGTGCCGCTTGGGCACTGACAACCTGCTCACCGTGGGCGGCGCGGTTCCGCAGCCTACTCATCTCCACGATGGAGTTCCTGATGTCCGGGGGGAGCGGCAAGGCCTCTACAAGCTGCCTGGTCGGCCGCCGGCGCTCTACGGTCGGCAGCTCCCTGTCTTCGAGACGCCGCAGCTCGCTCTCCACTCCGATGAACGCTGCAACGACGGCAGCATGAGGATTGTTGTCCGTCAACAAGATCAGAGCGTCGTCCTCGTCTGGAGCTGTCCGAAGATACCCGCGCACCAGATGATGTCGCGACTGGTCAGCAGCCTCTTCGGCGGGTGGTTCCGCGGCTCCGCCTGCACTGGGGCCTGACGGCTCGGGGCCTTCAAGCGCGTCGCCCGGCGGGTGGCTGAGGACAGCTACCTCTGCGCCCTCGCTCGCCTCCAATACTCGCTCGGAGAACTCGGCGTCGATCCCCGGGCCGCTCAGCAGCCTTATTCGCCGTATGAGGTCTTTGAACTGCCCGCGAAAGCCGTACACGATGGCCAACGTAGTGACGGGCCAGATCAGGACCTTCAGGTAGTCCAACACCATGCGGGCGACATCCACTTGCACATCATCTCGGACAAGCGGTCTCTGCGAAGCGGTTTGCCGTTACCTCTGTCATGAGACGCGCAGGCAAGAGCACAGCTAAACCACCACTCTCCCCAGCTCCCATCCCGTCCGCCGTCGACCCACACACCGTGGAGCGGGCGTGGTTCCTGGCGTCCAGGTGGAGCGCGCCACTGTACGAACGACCTGGACGCCAGGGGCCGCGTCTGCTCGGCTCTGCCTGGGTCGACGGTGGACGGGATGGGAGCCCTCAACGCACGCCACGCATGGGCCCGCGGTCGGGAACGGCGCCCCCTCCATCCCGGTGCCGGCCGATCCCCCGCCGGAGGCATGGTCTTGACCGTGGCGGCGTAGTTCAGTGCTCGACTCATGGCCCTTCGGCCCTATCCACATGTGGGCGCGCGTCGGCGGCGGCAGCGCCGAGCGGGCCGAAGGCAGGAGCGCGGGCGCAGCCAGAGCCGGGAAGCGCGCCCGGCGGAGCGGAGCGCAGCCGGGGCTTGATGAAGTAGGGAAAGTCTTATCCCTCGGCCGGATGGGCCTCTTGTCGGTACTCGTCGAACAGGCTGAAGAACAGCTCGACCGCAGGTACGCCGGCCTTTTGTGCCTCGCGTTCGATCTCGACAGCCCAGCTAAGGGAGCTGTGACGGCCGAGCCGCTGCCACAGCCACTCGGCGAAGGGGCCCTGAGTGCCGGGGCTCCAGAAGGCGAAGTCTTCCTCGGCACCGTGCACGGCCATCGCGGCTCGGTAGCCGACGAGCATGGAGTCCAAGTGCTGGAGTGAGCGGCCGCGTAGCCACATACCGGGGCGGAGGCGAATCTCATCGAGGAACTCATGGACGCTGGACAGTTCTGTGAGCTGCCTCGGTTGCCGACGTGCGTTGTCCGCTTCTGTCATCGGGTGAGCAACTGCCTGCCGTCATGGCTGCGTACGTGGGGGCCATTGCCGTCCAAGGCGTCCAAGAGCCTGACCGCGAAGGCCTCGGACATGCGCTCGCTGACCTCGTCGGGTGTGAGCCAGGAGACGGCCGTGGACTCGCTTGAGGTGCGTTCGGTGCCGCCGGAGGGCTTGCAGCGGAAGACCAGGGCGACGACGCCGCGGGTCATGTTCTTGTAGACGCCGGTGAGTTCGTCGACCTCGATGTGGATGCCGGTCTCCTCCAGGACCTCGCGGGCCACGCCGGCCTCGGGGGTCTCGTCGAGTTCGAGGATGCCGCCGGGGAGTTCCCAGGTGCCGTTGTCGGCTCGGCGGATCGCCAGGAGGCGGCCGTCCCCGCGCACCACTACTCCGGCCACGGACACGGAGTGTAGGGGGGACGGTGTCGCTTCCTGTGGTTGACTCATGTAGAGGAGCATAGGAGGCAGAGAAGGACTATGGGAACTGCGGCTGGAGGGGTCGGTTCCGGGCCTCGATATGTGCAGATCGCGGACGAGATCATGCAGCAGATCCGGGCGGGTGTCCTGAAGCCTGGCGACATGGTGCCGAGCGAGTCCGAGCTGGTGGAGCGCTATGGCGTGTCCGGCGGGACGATCCGTAAGGCCATGGTCGAGGTGCGGGCGAGCGGGCTGGTCGAGACCCGGCACGGCAAGGGCTCGATCGTGAAGAACCGGCCTCCCGTGCGGCACCGCTCCTCCGATCGCTTCCGGCGTTCGCTCCGGCAGGGCGGGAAAGCGGCCTACCTCGCCGAGTCCACGCAGTCCGGCGCCACCGCCAAAGTCAGCGTCCTCTACATCGGTCCCATGGAGGCGCCCGAGGGCGCCGCCGAGCGTTTGGGCGTCCCCGTCGGCACTCAGGTGCTCGCCCGCCGACGCCTCTACTTCCGCAACGGCACCCCTGTCGAGACCGCCACGTCCTACCTTCCCTGGGACGTCGTGAAGGAGATCCCGGAGTTGTTCGCCGAGAATCCCGGCGGCGGTGGCATCTATGCCCGACTCGAAGACCATGGGCATGAGTTCGCGGAGTTCGTGGAGACGCTCCAAGCGCGGCCGGCCTCCAAGGCGGAAGCCTCGGAGCTGGCATTGAGCCCGGGGGCGCCCGTCGTCCACCTGATCCGGGAGGCTCGTACGACCGCGGGTCTCGTGGTCGAGGTGTGCGACACCCTCATGGCCGCTGACCAGTTCGTTTTCGAGTACCGGATCCCTGCCGCCGACTGACACACCCTCAACTTCCCGCAGCCCGTCACGGGTTCTTCTTCGTGGCGGGTTGACTCATGTATAGGAGTCGGGCACTCTTCTTCATGTCACTCCTACACATGAGTGACGAAGTCCCGCATCTATAGAGGAGTGGTTTCCGTGCGTCAGATTCCCGTCGACACCTCCGGCGCGATCGTGATGGTCGCCAAGTCCCCGCAGGTCAAGGTGCGTGACCGTCGTACCGGCGAGATCGCCACCGACGCCGAGACCGGGGCGAAGCTGATGACGGTCGACGTGATGTTCGCGGCGAACGAGGAGGTGGAGATCCTTTCCGTCACGGTCCCGGAGCCCGGGATCAGCGGCGAGCTGTCCATGGGCACGCCGGTCGCGCTCACCGGCCTGATCGCCCGGCCCTGGGAGAACGACTTCAACGGCCAGAAGCGGCACGGCATCGCGTTCCGTGCGGTCGCGGTCACCTCGCTCGCCGACGTCGCCGCAAGGCCCGAGGCGGCCTGATCATGACCGGCTTCACGGTCGCCCTGGTGCTGGTCGCCGCCGCCGCGGGACTCCTGCGGTGGCGGCGCCCCGCCTGGTATTGGTTGACCTTCGGGGTCACGCTGGCCGTGGTGCGGGTCCTGGTCCGGTACGGCTCCGTCATGGACGCCTGCGGACTGACCGTCCCGCCCGCGCGGTGGCGGCTCGTCCTTGCCAGAGCCACCAACCGGCCGATACCGGAGTCCCGCCCGCCGCGCATCCTCCGGCTGCGGCCGACTCGTACCGGCCTGGTTCTCCGGCTCAAGCTCCGCCCCGGCCAGGACGCCTTCGACATCGCCGCCGCCTCGGACCGGCTCCGGCACTCGTTCTCGATGAACGGCGTGACCTCGCGGGAACTGCGCTCCGGCGTCGTAGAGGTGCGGATGACCGGCTACGACGTGCTCAAGCGGGTGCAGATGCCGGCCGAGACCGATTCCCGGCCCATGCGGGTGCCGGTCGCCCTGCGGCAGGACGGTTCGGTGCACTACCGCGACTACCGGGCGGTACCCCATGCCCTCACCCTCGGAGCCACGGAGTCCGGCAAGTCTGTCTACCAACGCAACCTGGTCGCCGGACTCGCACCGATGGACGTCGCCCTCGTCGGCATCGACTGCAAGCAGGGGGTCGAACTGTTCCCGCTGGCCCGCCGGTTCTCCGCGCTGGCCGACGACCCCGACACCGCCGCCGAAGTACTCGATGCGCTCGTGGCCCGGATGGAACGCGTCTATCAGCTCATCCGGGCTCAGCAACGCATCACCGCTGACGTGCCGGATGCGGAGATCGCCGCCGACATCTGGGATTTGCCGGCAGACGTGCGTCCAGTCCCGGTCGTGGTCCTGGTCGACGAGGTCGCCGAACTCGCCCTGTACGCCAACAAGGAGGAGGAGAGGCGCCGGGACCGCGTCATCACCGCCCTGGTCCGCCTCGCCCAACTCGGCCGCGCGGCCGGCATCTACCTCGAGATCTGCGGGCAGCGCTTCGGCTCCGAACTCGGCAAGGGCATCACGATGCTCCGCGCCCAACTCACCAGCCGTACCGCCCACCGCGTCAACGACGAGACATCCGCCAACATGGCTTTCGGCGACATCTCCCCGGACGCCGTCCTCGCCGCCATCCAGATCCCGGCCGAGATGCGAGGGCTCGCCATCGCGGGCGACTCCTCCGGAGGGTGGCACCGCATCCGCGCCCCGCACACCTCGCTCCGCCAAGCCGTGAACATCTGCAACCGGCACGCCGACCAGACCCCGGACCTGCCCGAACTGGCCTCTTTCCGGACCGCCTTCGGCTCCGAAGCCGTGCCCGTGCCGCTGGTCAAACCCTCCTCGGCCGCTGCCTGATCTCTCCGATCCTCACCGGTCGGCGTGACCGCCTTCGCGCCAGGTCCCTACCCCCGCCATGCCCAAAGAAGGGAGAACCCACCATGTGCCCGAACTGCGAGGACTTCGCCCGGACCGTGCTCCTGCTCGGCCAACTCGCCTTGTACGCCGACATGGCCGGCGCCGACCTCGACTTCGTGGAAGCCGTCAGTCCGTCCCTGGCCGTCTCGCTGCCCGAGCCGCCGCTCGACACGTTCCCGTCCGACGACGACCCCGACGGCGGCCCCGACCACTCGGGTGACTCCTGATGGGCGCCCGTCACGGTCTCCGGGTCGACGCGGTCCTGGTTCAGGCCGTGATCGCCGGTGCCCTGTCCTTCGCCCACCTGCACGACCTCGCCGCGGCTGCCGGACAGAACGGCTGGAAGGCGTGGGCCTACCCGGTCAGTGTCGACCTGCTCCTGGTCGCGGCCTGGCGGCGCCTGCGCAGTGAGGGCCCGTCCCGGCTGGCCTGGTGCTGGTTCGTCGTCGCGCTGTTCGCCTCGCTCGGTGCCAACGTCGCCACAGCCGGGTTCCTCGACCTCACCGACCCGCCCGCCCTGCTCCGCCTCGGCATCGCCGGATGGCCCGCAGTCGCCTTCCTCGGTGGAACGCTCCTCGCTCACTCGTCGGCTGCGGAGTCGGAGCCGGTTCCGCCGGCACCCGTCGCGGACACGCGGGACGCCGTGCCCCCGGCCGAGCAGCCGGTACCGGACACCGAACGCGCGACGGTCACGGAAGCTCTGCCTGTACCCGACACCGCAGCAGCCCAGGAAGCCCACGCCTCCTCCGCCCCGGTGCCTGCTCCTCCGGTCCCCGCCGTGCTGGTCGACCACGCCCGCAAGGTCGCCGACGAGTACCGCACCCGCACCGGATCCCCGATCGACCCCGACACCCTGCGCTCCCGCCTCGGCGTTCCGCCCCACCTCGCCGACGCCATCGCCGCCCACCTCGCCTGACCAGGAAGGAGACACCGCCATGTCCGCCCGGGACAACTTCCACTCCGTGATGCGGATCGGCCCCGTGCAGATCGGCACCCACCGCGACCGCAACGGCAGGACCACGCACGCCGCCGTCTGCACCGCCGACCGCTGCGGCTGGTCCACCGACTACTCCAGCCACACCGCCGCCCAGCTCGCCGCCCGCACCCACCGCTGCGCCGTCCGCTAGGAGACACAGCCCATGGACGTCCCCCTCTGGTTCGCCCTGCTGGCCGTCGGCTACCTCGGCGTCAAGCTCATCCGCCCGCCCTGGTGGCTCATCGCCGTGCTGCTCCTCGGCGGCTACCTCCTCGCCGACAGCCTCCTGGCCCCCGTCATCGACGCCGCTGTCAGGTAACCCGCCCGCGAAAGGAGATCCGCCCATGTTCCGGCCCAAGCTCCCGGTCATGCCGCAGCCCACCGGCCCGGCCACCCCGCCCACGGTCGTCGAGCCGACCAGCATCACCCCGGGCACCCCGGTCCCGCCGCCGGTGCCCGTCGCCCCCGCCTCGTCCCGCCCGGTCGTCCAGGTCACGCCCGGCACCGCGCTCGCCCTCGTCGGCGGTGGCACGGCCGTCGTCCTGGTCCTCGGCGCCGTCCTGGTCTCTCTGCTCCTGGCAGTCGCCATCACCGGCGCCTCGGTCGCCGTCTGCGCGGTCGTCCTGCGCTCCCTGCTCGCGTCCGACGCCAAGCGACGCTGACCGGCTCCCGGGCGGCCTCGATACCGCCAAGCATCCGCCGCCCGGGCGCCGTCCCTGTCCGATCTCGCAACCGGAAGGAACCCCCAGCATGGCCCACCGCGCCTCACCCGCGACACCGAGCGCGCCCACGCCAGACACATTGCTCGACCCCACCACCCTCCGGGACGTGCTCCGGGTGGCCTCGGCCTCCGACTACGCCCGCTGGGAAGACCAGGTCCGCCGCACCGGCGGCTGCGCCGACCCGATCCACCTCACCGGCTGGATCCTCCACAAGGACAAGACCACCGGCGAGACCCTGCACCACTACTCCACCGCGAACGAGCCGGGCGGACGCCTCCGCCTCGCCTGCGGCAACCGCCGCGCCTCCCGCTGCCCGGCTTGCGCCTGGACCTACGCGGGCGACACCTACCACCTGATCCGCGCCGGCCTGGCCGGGGACGCCCGCCGCGACATCCCCGCCGCCGTCCGGGATCACCCCCGCGTCTTCGCCACCCTCACCGCCCCCTCGTTCGGCCCGGTCCACAACCGCCCCGACCACGGCACCTGCCGCTGCGGCACCCGGCACGCTTCCGACGCCCCGGAGTTGGGCACCGCCCTCGACCCGGACACATACGACTACGCGGGCGCCGTGCTGTTCAACAACCACGCCGGACAGCTCTGGCAGCGCTTCACCACCCGGCTACGTCGCGAACTCGCCGCCCGTGTCGGCCTTCCTCGCCGAGAGCTCGCCGAACACCTTCGCGTCTCGTACGGCAAGGTCGCCGAGTTCCAGAAGCGCGGGGCCCTGCACTTCCACGCCGTCGTACGCCTCGATGGCCCGGAGGGTCCCGGGACGCCGCCGCCCGCCTGGGCCACGGTCGACCTCCTCACGGACGCGATGCGCGCCGCCGCCGCGCACTCGTACGCGTCCGTCTCGGTCCCGGCAGCCGGTGACCAGCCGACCAGGACGTTCCGATGGGGTCGACAGCTCGACGTCCGCCCGGTCAAGGCCTTCGGCGACGGCTCCGACATCACCGAACAGGCCGTCGCCTCGTACGTGGCCAAGTACGCCACCAAGGCCGCAGAGAACACCGGCACCCTGGACCGCCGCATCGGCGAACTCGCCGAACTCGACCGCCACCAAGTCCCCGACCACACCCGTCGGCTCATCACCGCGTGCCGCGACCTGGACGCCCTGTATCCGGACCGGCGCCTCTGGGCCTGGGCGCACATGCTCGGCTTCCGCGGGCACTTCTCGTCCAAGTCGCGCACCTACTCCACGACCCTCGGCGCCCTCCGCCAGGAACGCGCCGACTACCGCGCCGCCCAGGAAGCATCCGCCCTGGGCCTCGACGACCGGGAGCCGGACACGGTCCTCGTCCTGACGGACTGGCAGTACGCCGGTCACGGCCACACACCGGGCGAAGCCGCCCTCGCCGCGACCGTCGCGCGTGACCTCCAGACCAACCGTGAGACCGCTCGCGACGCCCTCCTGAGCGAAGGGAGCACGACATGACCACGGCCATCCGGTCACGCAGCATGCTCACCCTCGCGGAGGTCTGCGAGGAACTGGCCATCTCGCGCTCGACCTTCTACGACTGGCGAGCCAAGCGGCGTGCGCCGCGTTGCATCAAGCTCCCGAACGGTGACCTCAGGATCCGGCGGAGCGACCTCGAACACTGGCTCGACGACCGTGAGGACGCCGCCTGATGGAGACGACGTACGAGGTCAAGATCTACAAGATCCTCACGTACAAGGGCGCCCGGAAGTCCACCTACACGGTGCGCTGGATGGTGGCGGGCAAGCGCTGGCGTGAGCCGTTCGGCACTGTCGCGCTCGCCGAGGGCTTCCGCTCCGAACTCATCACGGCGACCGGCAAGGGGGAGGCGTTCGTCATCGCGACCGGCCTGCCGGTATCGCATCGCTCCAAGTCGGCCGCCATGAGCTGGTACAAGTTCGCCGTCGAGTACGTGGACGCGCGCTGGGCCCAACTCGGCGGCAACAGCCGGAAGAACCTCGCCAAGACCCTGACCGCGACCACCGTGGCGCTCCTGCGCGTCAAGCCCGCTCAGTTCGAACCCGCTGCGGTGCGTACCGCCCTGCGCGAATGGGCGTTCAACACGAACCGGCGCGGTGCGGCTCCCGGCGACGTCGAGAGCATCCTCAGGTGGGTGGAGCGGAACTCGCTTCCCGTCTCGGCCTGGGAGGACCCGGACAAGGTCGACGAGGTCTTACGAGCCCTCGACACACGCCTCGACGGCAGGCAGGCCGCCGCCTGGTCCCGCAAGCGGCATCGCCGGATCCTGAACGTCGCCATGAAGCACGCGATACGGCGGCGCATCCTGCGGGCCAACCCCCTTCCCAAGGGGAAGGACACGACCGCTGCCACCAGGACCACCAACGCCGTGGACAAGCGGTCCTTGATGAGCCCGGACCAGGCCGCGGCCCTCCTCGACTGGATCCGGCGTCGGCCGCGCGGTGGCAGACGCCTGCACGCGTTTTTCGCCACGCTGTACTACTGCGGTCCGCGTCCCGAGGAGGCAGTGGCCATCCGGGTGAAAGATGTGACCTTGTCCGCTCCTGATGCCGCAGACCAGTGGAGTGAACTTCTGTTCCACACGGCGACGCCGGAGGTCGGCAAGCAGTGGACCGACACGGGGGAGATCCACGAAGAGCGTGACCTGAAGGGCCGTGCCGAGGGGGAGACCCGCACCGTGCCGGGGCATCCCGCTCTGACGCGCATCCTGCGACAGCACATCGAGGACGAGCGGCTCCAGCCGGGTGACCTGCTCTTCCAGGGGGAGAACGGCGGCATCCTCGCGGGCTCCGTCATCCGCCGGGCCTGGCACGGCGCGCGCAAGACGGTGCTGGCTCCCCACGTCTTCGAATCGCCGACGGGCAAGCGCGTGTACGACAACCGGCACACGCGCCTGACGAAGTGGCTCAACGACGGGATGCCGCCCGCTCAGGTGGCGGACTGGGCCGGCAACAGCGTTCCGGTGCTTCTGGCCACGTACGCCCGCTGTGTCGAAGGGCAGCTTCCTGATCTCAAGAGGCGGCTCGAAGCCGCGGGGGACCTCCCCGATCCGCCGGACATCGGCTGACCGTCCCCGCCGAGAACTTCGACACGTATTCGACACGGCCACCCGCTAAAACCCGGTGACAGCCGGACAGCCCCGGAGCCTTCCCATGATCGTCGGGGGAGTGCCCGGGGTTTCGCGGTGCGCCGTGAAACCCGGTCTGACCAGCAAAAAGCCCTCCCGAGAGGGAGGGCTGTCACAGGCGCCCCCGGCAGGACTCGAACCTGCGGCCAAGCGCTTAGAAGGCGCCTGCTCTATCCACTGAGCTACGGGGGCCTGGTGTGGTGGCCTCTGTCGCGGTGCCCTGGTGGGGGCTGATCCGTGACATCGCCGGGGACAAGGATAGGGCTCCCGGATCCATGTCCCGGTTGCTTCGCCTCCGTGGCTCAATGTGGAGGTTCGGTGAAGCGGTCCTGATAATCGCAGGCGGGTACGAATCGTGCATCGCTTTTGACGTCCGGCGCACCTGGTGTTGTGCACTCGTTATGCCTGGACTGTACCCGCGTCCCAGTCGTCCCTTCCGTCCGTTGTGTCCAATCGGCGCGCAGACATGCTCATATGCTTCAGAATTCCCCTAAAATTGGGCATTCTTCGCATGTGGTGACCTTGGACGTACGGCCTCAGCTGCTCGACGCACTCTCCGCCCTGCGCGACCGTGTCGCCGCCGCACGCTTCCCGCTGCCCCTGGCGGGGGCTCCGCGCGCGCGTGCCAACCGCGACGAACTGCTCGCTCAACTCGACGACTACTTGGTGCCCCGGCTGAGAAGGCCCCAAGCGCCGTTGCTGGCGGTCATCGGGGGGTCGACAGGCGCCGGGAAGTCGACCCTCGTCAACTCGCTCGTCGGACGGCGGGTCAGCGAGGCGAGCGTGCTGCGGCCGACCACACGGACCCCGGTGCTGGTCTGTCATCCGGAGGACCACCACTGGTTCAGTGGGATGCGCGTCCTGCCGGACCTCACGCGCGTGTGGGTGCCCAGAGGCGACCCCGCCGGCGACGACCTCCTGATGAAGGAGAGCACCCCTTCCCGGGTGCTGCGCGTGGAGACCGTCGACACCCTGCCCCCCGGTCTCGCGCTCCTCGACGCGCCCGACGTCGACTCGCTGATCGCCGACAACCGCGTCCTGGCCGCCGAGCTGATCTGCGCGGCCGACATCTGGGTCATGGTCACCACGGCGTCCCGGTACGCCGACGCGGTCCCGTGGCACCTGCTGCGCGCGGCCAAGGAGTACGACGCCACGCTGGTGACCGTGCTGGACCGGGTGCCGCACCAGGTCGCCTCCGAGGTCTCCCGCCAGTACGGGGCGCTGCTCACCAAGGCCGGACTCGGCGAGGTACCGCGGTTCACCGTGCCCGAGCTGCCCGAGTCGGCCTGGGGCGGGGGCCTGCTGCCCGCCAGTGCCGTCGCGCAGCTGCGCACCTGGCTGGTCCACCAGACCCAGGACTCCGCGGCCCGGCAGTACGTCATGGCCCGCACGGCCCAGGGGCTCCTCGACTCGCTGAAGTCCCGGATGCCCGAGCTGGCCGGTGCCGCCGCCGCCCAGTACGCCGCCGCGCTGCGGCTCACCTCGGCCGTCGAGACCGCCTACGACAGCGAGCACACGCGCGTGCGTGGACGGCTCCAGGCCGGGGCGGTGCTCGCCGGGGACGCCCTGAAGAGGTGGCGCGCCTTCCCCCTGGACTGCTCCGCCGGGGAACTGCTCGACGCGCTCGTGGAGAGTCTGGGCTCCCTGCTGCTGTGCGCGGTCACCGCCGCCGACGAGCGCGTGGACGACGCCTGGCGGCACGAGCAGGCCGCCACGGCGCCGGGGCTCACCGACCGCGACCGCGCCGCGGAGAGCGCCGAGCAACGCATCGGGCTGGCCGTACGGCGCTGGCGGCGGGAGCTGGAGGAGCACGCCGAGGACGAGGTGCGCCGGCTGGACCGGAACGTCGCGCCGGACGCCGAGGCCGTCGCTGCCCTGGCCGCCACCGGACTGCTGGGAGGCCGCCGGGCGCGGTCGGCGGGGGAGGGCCTCGCCGAACGGATCGGCGCGCACGGAGCACTGCGGCTGCGCGACCGCGCCGGGCGGCTGCTCACCGAACACCTGGACCGGGTGATCCACGCCGAGCGCGAGCGCCGTCTGGCCCCGCTGGACGCTCTCGGCGTACACCCCGAGCCCCAGGCCGAACTCATCGCCGCGCTGTCCGTACTGCTGAAGGAGAGGTGACCGGTGACCGCCGTCACTGACCAGGACCGAACGGAACACACCGATCAGACGCAGGGCACCGTCCTCAGGGACGGAGAGACGGACGGAGGGCCGGGTGGGGAGAGGGCGAGCGGGGAGACCTGGATGCGCGACAGGGCGGCAGACGCCAGGGCCGAGGGCGGCCACGGCGCCGAAGGCGTGCCCGAGGCCGGAGACGCGACGTCCGGGGACGCCAGGGGCCACCGGGTCCCCGGGGCGGCCGCCTCCGACCACCTGGTGACCGGGCAGGTCACCATGATGAAAAAGGTCGCCGCCGCCCACGCGCGCGTGGAGCACGACGACTGCGACGCGCGCGGGACGGCCGACGGCACATGGAGGAGTACGGAGGCCGAGGGCGCCTGGGACGACGGGCTGATCGCGCGCCGTGCCGCCGAGACGGACACCACTGCCGAACTCGTACCCGCGGAGCCCCGGACCGCCCGGCAGCCGGGCGTGCCCCCGCTGGCGTACGACGGACCGCTGCGGTCCCGGCTCGACGCGCTGCGCGAGCTCGTGGGCCTGTCCCGCACCCGGCTCGACAGCCAGACCCTCGCGGAGGCGGGCCGTGTCCTCGACGAGGCCGCGGCGCGGCGCCGGCTCTCCGGGCAGCACACCGTCGTCGCCATCGCCGGCGCCACCGGGAGCGGCAAGTCCCAGCTGTTCAACGCCCTCGCCGGCGTCGCCATCTCGGAGACCGGAGTACGGCGGCCGACCACCGCGGCGCCCATCGCGTGCAGCTGGAGCGACGGGGCGGCCAGTCTCATCGACCGGCTCGGCATCCCGGGTCGGCTGCGCAGGCGCCCGGTGCAGGCCCCGGACGCCGACCCGCAGCTGCGCGGCCTGGTCCTGGTCGACCTGCCCGACCACGACTCGGCGGCCGTGCAGCACCGCGAGCACGTGGACCGCATCCTGCGGCTCGTCGACGCCGTCATCTGGGTCGTCGACCCGGAGAAGTACGGCGACGCCGTCCTCCACGAGCGCTACCTGCGGCCCATGGCCGGCCACGCGGAGGTCATGTTCGTCGTCCTCAACCAGGTCGACCGGCTGCCCGGCGAGGCCGCCGACCAGGTCCTCGACGATCTGCGACGGCTGCTCGACGAGGACGGGATCGCCCTCGGCGAGTACGGCGAGTCGGGCGCGACCGTGCTCGCGCTGTCCGCGCTCACCGGGCACGGCGTCGGTGAGCTGCGCGAGGCGCTCGGTCAGTTCGTGGCCGAGCGTGGAGCCGCCGTGCGGCGCATCTCGGCCGACGTGGACGCCGCGGCGCAGCGCCTGCGGCCCGTCTACGCCGCTCGGTCGAACGTCGGGCTCAGCGAGGAGGCGCGCGAGGAGTTCGCGGCCCGGCTCGCGGACGCGGTGGGCGCCACCGCCGCCGGCGAGGCGGCCGAGCGGGCCTGGCTGCGCAACGCCAACAAGGCCTGCGGCACGCCCTGGCTGCGGCTGTGGCGGTGGTGCCGGATCCGGCGCGAGGCGCCCACCGGACGGTTCCTGCTGCGCAACCAGCAGGACGAGGAGGCCACCGCGCGGCAGCGTGTCGAACACGCGGTGCGCACGGTGGCCGACCAGGCCTCGGCAGGCATGCCGGGGCCGTGGGCGCAGGCCGTGCGTGAGGCCGCCGTACGCGGTGCGCACGGGCTGCCCGAGGCGCTGGACCAGCTGGCGGCGCGGGCCGGGCTGCCCTCGGGGCGGCCGCCGCGCCCGGGCTGGTGGCCCCTCGCGGTGCTCGTGCAGGCGGCGATGACGATCCTTCAGGTCGCCGGTGGTCTGTGGCTGGTGGGCCAGATCGTCGGGGTGACGGTGCCGAACCTGGGGATGCCGGTGCTGCTCATGCTGGCCGGCATCGTGGGCGGGCCGCTCGTGGAGTGGAGCTGCCGGATCGCGGCGCGCGGACCCGCACGGCGGTACGGCCAGGATGCCGAGCGCCGACTACGGGAGGCGGCCTCGGGGTGCGGCCGGGCCCGGGTGCTGGATCCGGTGGCGGCGGAGCTCCTGCGGTACCGGGAAGTCCGGGAGCAGTACGCGCTGGTGCGGGGAGCGGGGGTCGGATGACGGGCGGTCATCGCCCGCGAGGGTGACGGAGTTTTCCCCAGGCAGGCGGTGGTCCACAGGGCTCGGCGGGCTCGGCCCGGACGGAGGCACTCTGGTTCCGCGGCGATCGCGACGGACGCGGTCGTCACGGCAGAGGCAGCCGTACGGGACGGGCCCGTACGCGTGTCCGCCCGGACCGAGCGGCCGGGCGAGGGAGGGGATTCGACGATGAACGAGACGATCGTGTGCACCGTGGGCAACGTGGCGACGCAGCCGGTGCACCGGGAGTTGCCCTCGGGCGCCTCGGCGCGGTTCCGACTGGCGGTGACCTCGCGCTACTGGGACCGGGAGAAGAGCGCCTGGACGGACGGCCACACCAACTTCTTCACGGTGTGGGCCAATCGCCAGCTCGCCGCCAACGCGGTGGCGTCGCTGACCGTGGGCGACCCCGTCATCGTGCAGGGCAGGCTGAAGGTGCGTACCGAGAGCCGCGACGGCACCAGCCGGACCTGGGCGGACATCGACGCCCTGGCGATCGGCCACGACCTGGCGCGGGGCACGTCGGCCTTCCGGCGCACGGCCAGGACGGAGCCGCAGACGGCGAGTCCGCCGCCGCGGCCGGAGCCCGCGTGGGAGGCGGCCGCCGCGGACTCGGAGGTTCCACGGGAGCCGGAGCCACAGCCGGTGCCGGAGCCACAGCCGGAGCCGGTCGCGGCGGTGTGCTGAAGGGAGTGTGCCGAGCCATCCGGCCGGACTGCCGGTCGTCATTGCCGCTCATCGGCGTACGCGCCCGGGATGCGCCCGGGAACTCCCCAGAGGACTCCTCGACGAGCCCCGCTCACAGGGGCCCGGTGATCTTGGCGATAACGATTGCGATTCGGATCGGCGATCTGACGATACGACAGCGAAGTCCTGGTGTGCGGGATCCATAGGATGCCGGACACAGCTCTCTGGGCTTGTCTCTGGGCTTTGAGGTTTCTGCCGGTGGGACCAGACCCCCACGTCAACGGGTCCTGCTCGAAGGGGAATTCTGTGTGTGCTTGGTACTCTGCGCCGCCCGCGCGCAGGCGGGGGGCGGCCCGGCTCGCCGCCGCCACCCTGGTCTCCGGATTCGTCGCAGCCGGTGTGCTGGCCGCCGCAGGCCCGGCCGTCGCCGACGACATGCCGCAGAGTCCGGGCGGTGCGACCGCCACCATCGGCGGCCTGAAGACCTACGGCACCGCCGTCATCCATGACGACGGCGGTGACCACCAGGTCTCGGCGGGCCTGTTCGAGATGTCCGTCGACGGCGGCGGGACCCTGCAGACCTACTGCATCGACGTGCACAACCCCACGCAGCGGGACGCCAAGTACCGGGAGACGCCCTGGAGCGGCACCTCGCTGGCCGCCAACAAGAACGCCGGGAAGATCCGCTGGATCCTGGAGAACTCCTACCCGCAGGTCAATGATCTCGCGGCGCTCGCCGCCAAGGCCGGCGTCGGGAACCTCACCGAGCAGGACGCGGCGGCCGGCACCCAGGTGGCCATATGGCGCTACTCCGACGGCGCGGACGTCGACGCGGCCGACCCACGGGCCGAGAAGCTCGCGGACTACCTGGAGGAGAGCGCCCGCGCCCTGCCCGAGCCGCGGGCCTCGCTCACCCTCGACCCGGCCGCCGTCTCCGGTCGTCCGGGCGAGCGGGTCGGCCCGGTGACCGTGCACACCAACGCGAGCAGCGTGACCCTGACACCTCCCGCGGGCGCCGCCACGAGCGGCGTGCGGATCGTCGGCAAGGACGGCAAGGAGATCACGTCCGCAAGGGACGGCAGCCAGGTGTTCTTCGACGTGCCCGAGGACGCCGGGGACGGCTCGGCGACGCTGACCGCGCAGGCCTCCACCTCCGTGCCGGTCGGACGTGCCTTCGCCTCCGACAGCCGCAGCCAGACCCAGATCCTGGCCGGTTCCAGCGAGTCAACGGTCGCCGCCACCAGCGGCGCGACCTGGGCCGCCGAGGGCGCGATACCCGCCCTGTCCGCGGTGAAGAACTGCGCCAAGGGCGCCCTGGACATCACCGCGGCCAACAAGGGCGACGAGCCGTTCACCTTCGAGCTGATGGACACCCGCTACAGCATCGCCGCGGGGGCGTCCGAGACGATCACCATCCCGCTCCAGGAGGACCAGGCCTACGACTTCACGATCAGGGGCCCGGGCGGCCACGCGGAGCGCTTCGCCGGCGTCCTCGACTGCCGGACCCAGGGCAGCCCGGGCGGCGCCGTGACCCAGACCGTCGGAGAACCGACCCCCGTCACGGCGGGCGGCGGCACCTCGCCCAACCCCAACCTCGCCGAGACCGGCGGCACCAGCACCACCCCGCTGATCGCCGCCACCGGCCTCAGCCTGCTGGTTCTGGGTGCCACGGCCCTGAGCATCGTCCACAAGAGGAAGGGCGCCGGGAACTGATCTAGCGTGGTGGGGGGACATCGAGCGGATGCCCGGCACCGGCCGTTGAACGGGGTGTGACATGACCGTGCGAGCGAGCAGGACGGACCCCGGTACGGCGGCTGCCGGCGCACCGGCTCCGATCACGAAGTCCCACGGCGCCCGCGCCGCGGCCGAGCGGGTCGTCTCGGGCGATTCGGTGAGCGTCTCCCTGGGCGGTCTCCGCTTCGAACTGCCGCCGCGGGACCAGCTCGCCTACCTCGCGGGCCTCGGCCTCCTCACGGCTTTCGACCTCATCGAATGGCCGGTCGCGCTCGCCATCGCCGTCGGCCACGAACTGGCCCGCAGCCATCGCGGCAAAACCCTGCGCGAGTTCGGCGACGCCCTGGAACAGGCCTGAGCGCGCACCCGCGTGCTGGATGTCCGAATGGTGATCAGGGCCGTGACCTGTGCGTACTCGGCAGGGAAGCCCTGATCACCGATCACTGCGGTTCGACCGTGCCAGTGAACGCGGGACGTTCACCAAGCGGGGCGCGGTCGTGATGTTCAAGGCAACCCCTCACCCCGTCACCCCAGGTACGGAAGACAAGATCACCGCCACTGCGGCCAGGGCCGCCGATACCGCCCTGCCTCCCGTCTCCGTCGGCCCCAGGCCGGCCGCCACCTCCGCCATGCGCGGGACCGTCTTCGCCGGGCCCTCGTCGGGGAGAGCCAGGTCGTGCAGGCCCGCGTGGTGGAGCAGGGTGATCAGTTCTGCCGCCCCCTGTGCCGGGGATGCTCCGGCCAGTACCACCGCGGCCAGTTCGCCATGCAGCGCGGCCGGTACCGACGGGTCCGTGACCGGGTAGCGGTGGGAGCCGAAGGCACCCAGTATCTTGCGGCCCTCCCGGCGAACCAGGCCCTTCGCCAGCAGGCCGTCGTAGGCGGCCGTCAAGGCCTGGTCGCGTACGGCCAGGAGCCATGCCTGGGGCTTCGCCTCCGGGTGCTGCCGAATCTGCCCGGTCACCGCCGACGCCAACGGATCTTCCTCCGAAGGCTGCTGTACGGCGACCAGCCGACCGTCGCGGTCCACCACCCCGCCGGACAGCACGAGCCGTAGCAGTGGTGCCGCCGCGACGGCGCATCCCACCCTCAACTGCTCCCGCGGCGTTCCGTCCCGCGTGTCCAGCCCGAGCAGCACGATCTGCTCGCTCACTGTCAGTCCCGCGTCCATCGGCCCCGCTTTCCCCTCACAACGCACGGCGTCCGCCGCACGGTTCCGCCCGTTCCGGCCCGCGCACGAACGCCCGGAGCCGGCGCTGGTTGCTGTACAGCAGCGGAGTACAGCAACCCCCAGGGCCAACCACAGCCAACCGCCGGCAGTCCGCCATGACCGCGCGACCAGCGTCCTGGACGTAGGTTGACCGTGACCGCTCAGAGCACAGCGGCTTACTTGGGGGCGCTCCGCGGACGAAAAGGATCAGCGTCCGAAACGCAGCTCCCCCAGCGGACCACCCGTCCTGCTGTGTGCAAAGTGATCGCCACCGGGCCGTCCGTGGGCCGTGCGAGGGTGCCCGAGGCTGATCAATGACGACCGGCAGTGACAGACCAGCGCCAGCCGCCAGCAGCGAAACCCCAGGTCAGAGCCCCCCGGCCGCACGGGTTTCCGCGTAGGGGTGGCGGTACGGCAAGATGGGGTGTATCTGCCCACTGCCTGATTTCAAGCTGCCGGACGGTTTCTCTTGGCTGAGTTCATTTACACCATGCGCAAGGCGCGCAAGGCGCACGGCGACAAGGTGATTCTCGACGACGTCACCCTGAACTTCCTGCCGGGTGCCAAGATCGGCGTCGTCGGCCCGAACGGTGCCGGTAAGTCGACCGTGCTGAAGATCATGGCGGGGCTGGAGCAGCCGTCCAACGGTGACGCGTACCTGTCGCCCGGCTACACCGTCGGCATCCTGCTGCAGGAGCCCCCGCTGACCGAGGGGAAGACGGTCCTGGAGAACGTCCAGGAGGGCGTGGCCGAGATCAAGGGCAAGCTCGACCGGTTCAACGAGATCGCCGAGCAGATGGCCACCGACTACTCGGACGCGCTGCTGGAGGAGATGGGCAAGCTCCAGGAGGAGCTCGACCACGCCAACGCGTGGGACCTCGACGCCCAGCTCGAGCAGGCCATGGACGCCCTGGGCTGCCCGCCCGGCGACTGGCCCGTCACCACCCTCTCCGGTGGTGAGCGCCGCCGTGTCGCGCTGTGCAAGCTGCTCCTCGAGCAGCCCGACCTGCTGCTCCTCGACGAGCCCACCAACCACCTCGACGCCGAGTCGGTGAACTGGCTGGAGCAGCACCTGGCCAAGTACGAGGGCACCGTCGTGGCCGTCACCCACGACCGGTACTTCCTGGACAACGTGGCCGGCTGGATCTGCGAGGTGGACCGCGGCCGGCTGCACGGCTACGAGGGCAACTACTCCAAGTACCTGGAGACGAAGGCCTCCCGTCTGAAGGTCGAGGGCCAGAAGGACGCCAAGCGGCAGAAGCGGCTCAAGGACGAGCTGGAGTGGGTGCGCTCCAACGCCAAGGGGCGGCAGGCCAAGTCCAAGGCGCGTCTGGCCCGCTACGAGGAGATGGCCGCCGAGGCCGAGAAGATGCGGAAGCTGGACTTCGAGGAGATCCAGATCCCGCCGGGCCCGCGCCTGGGCAGCATCGTCGTCGAGGTCAACAACCTCAGCAAGGCCTTCGGCGAGAAGGTCCTCATCGACGACCTCTCCTTCACGCTGCCCCGCAACGGCATCGTCGGCGTCATCGGTCCGAACGGCGCGGGCAAGACCACGCTGTTCAAGATGATCCAGGGCTTTGAGCAGCCGGACTCCGGCAGCATCAAGGTCGGCGAAACGGTCAAGATCTCCTACGTCGACCAGAGTCGCGGGAACATCGACCCGAAGAAGACGCTGTGGGCCGTCGTCTCCGACGAGCTGGACTACATCAACGTCGGCCAGGTCGAGATGCCGTCCCGGGCGTACGTGTCCGCGTTCGGCTTCAAGGGCCCGGACCAGCAGAAGCCCGCCGGTGTGCTCTCCGGCGGTGAGCGCAACCGCCTCAACCTGGCGCTCACCCTGAAGCAGGGCGGCAACCTGCTGCTCCTCGACGAGCCGACCAACGACCTCGACGTCGAGACCCTGTCCAGCCTGGAGAACGCGCTCCTCGAGTTCCCCGGCTGCGCCGTCGTCGTCTCCCACGACCGGTGGTTCCTGGACCGCGTGGCGACGCACATCCTCGCCTACGAGGGCGAGTCCAAGTGGTTCTGGTTCGAGGGCAACTTCGAGTCGTACGAGAAGAACAAGATCGAGCGGCTCGGCCCGGACGCCGCACGGCCGCACCGCGCCACCTACAAGAAGCTGACCCGGGGCTGATCGAAGCAGATGCGCCACATCTACCGCTGCCCGCTGCGCTGGGCGGACATGGACGCGTACGGCCACGTCAACAACGTGGTGTTCCTCCGCTACCTGGAGGAGGCACGCATCGATTTCCTGTTCCGCCCGGACAAGGAGTTCAAGCAGGGGTCCGTGGTGGCGCGTCACGAGATCGACTACAAGCGCCAGCTCGTCCACCGGCACGCGCCGGTGGACGTCGAGCTGTGGGTCACCGAGATCAGGGCGGCGTCCTTCACCCTCACCTACGAGGTCAAGGACGGCGACCAGATCTATGTCCGCGCCTCGACGGTGATCGTGCCGTTCGACTTCGAGGCGCAGCGTCCGCGCCGGATCACCGCGGAGGAGCGCGAGTTCCTCCAGGAGTACACCGACGACGCCGGCACCGGTGACGACGCCGCGGTCGCGGGCGACAAGGAGGAGGCCGTCGCCGCATGACGGCCCTCCACCTCGCCGATGAGACGGAGGCGGCCGACCTGGCCGCCTTCCTCTCCCGGCTGCTGCACTACGACCGTTCCGCCGCGGTGCGCCTCCAGGCGTCGGGCACGGCGCTCGCCGTCTTCGGACGGCCGGCGTCCTTCGAGGTGCTGGCGGTGCGCGCGGTGCGGCTCGCCGAGCCGTACCGGAACGACCCGGACGCCACCCTCGACGTGACCGTCTCCGCCGGTGAACTGCTGGAGTCCGTCGACGAGTCGGCGGCCACGGCCGCTGTCCCGGCGGCGGTGACCGGACCGCCGTGGGCGGGCGTGCTGCCGCCGCGCGGCGGCTGGCGGGCGGAGCCGGGGCTGCCCCCGGCCGGGGCCCTGGGTGCCATGGTGGCCGCCGCGGTCGCCGAGTTCCGCTCCCGTACGCGAGAGTTGGCGCAGGAGCAGCGCACGCGCGCCGAACTCGACCGGATCGGGCGGGAGATCTGGTCCCGGCTGGTCGGCGAGACCCAACTGCCCGTGCGCGCCGTGCACGCGGCACAGTCGCTGCGGTTCCTCAGGCCCCCCGTCGCCGTCGGCGAGGGGGACTCCGCGAGGCTCCCGGCGACCCCCGGCACGGAGGATCTCGCGCTGCTGTCGTCGGGGACGTGGCTGCGGCTGCGCACCCCCTACGGTTCGATCGCGGTACGGCGGCCGGAGGCCGGACTCGGCTCCCTGGACGTCAGCGTCCGCTGAACGCGGCGGCTCAGCTTCCCTCGCTGTCGTCCGGCCGCACCGCGATGTGGTCGGGCTCCAGCTCCAGCGCCACCCGGTCCCGCATCCTCAGGGCCTGGGTGTACTCGGCGGGCAGTTGCAGACGGCCGGCCCGGTCGAGCATGGCGTACTCGCGGCTCACCAGCTTCTCGTCGCCGGTCGCCGCGTCCACCTCGCTGCGGCGCAGCACCTCGGTGGAGGTGCGGCCGTCGCGGATGGCGACCGTGCGGCGGACCTCGCCGGCGACCGCCTGGTCGTGGGTGACGATGACGATGGTCGTGCCCAGATGCTCGTTGGCGGTGCGGAAGGCGGCGAAGACCTGCTCGCCGGTGTGGGAGTCCAGTTCACCGGTGGGCTCGTCGGCGAGCAGCACCGCGGGGTTGTTGGCGAGGGCCACCGCGATCGCCACGCGCTGCTGCTGGCCGCCCGACATCTGGTGCGGGCGGTGCTCCCGGCAGTGACCCATCTCCAGCAACTCCAGCAGTTCCAGGGCGCGTTCGGCCTTGGCGCGGCGGCTGCGCCCGCGGGTGCCGGACAACTGCATGGGCAGGGCAACGTTCTGCGCCGCCGTCAGGTAGGGGAGCAGGTTGCGGGAGGTCTGCTGCCAGACGAAGCCGACGACCTCGCGGCGGTAGCGCAGGCGGTCCTTCGCGGTCATGGCGAGCAGGTCGTGATCCCCGACCCGGGCCGCGCCGGCCGTGGGGGTGTCCAGCCCGGCGAGGATGTTCATCAGGGTGGACTTGCCGCTGCCGGACGCGCCGACGAGGGCCATCAGCTCGCCCTCGCGGACCAGCAGGTCCAGGCCCTGGAGAGCCTGGACCTCCACGCCGTCGGCGGTGAAGATGCGGACCAGACGGTCGCAGCTGATCAGCGCGTCGTGGCCGTAGGCCGGGCGGGTGCGGTTCGCGGTGGCCCGCTCGGCCAGGTCGGCCAGGGTGGGGTTCGTCGTCATCGGGGCTCTCCTGCGCGGCGGCTACGGCGACTGTGGCGGTCCGGTTGGTTCATCTCGCGTCCCCCGCTCTCAACTCCCGCACCGATCCCTTGCGTCCCGTCCACCACGCCTGGCTCACAGCGATCGCCACGGTCAGCAGCAGCACCGCCGTCGCCGGCAGGGCCAGCGAGAGCGGGTCGGTGCGCAGCGCGTTCCCACCGGTGGCCACTGTCGTCGACGGCAGTGCGATGGCCGTCAGGTCGATGCCGGGGGAGAGCAGCAGGACGGTCGCCCAGCCCGTCAGCGCTCCGCCCGCCGCGGCGAGCAGTGCCTGGGGCAGGGACTCCAGGACGAGCAGGCGGCGGCCCTGCGCGCGGGTGAGGCCCATGGTGCGCAGGCGGGCGAGGAGCGCGGCACGCTCGGGCGCGGCGCGCAGCAGGGCGAGCAGCAGGGCCAGGACGGCGTAGCCGGCGCCGGCGGCCACCGCCACCGCGTAGACGCGCTCGGCGCCGGACTGGAGAGGCGAGTCGACGTACTGGGCCCGTTCCTCGGAACGCAGGTGCAAGGACGCCGACTTGCCCACCGTCCGGCGCAGGGCGCCGGCGTCCGGGTGGCCGGTCAGGAGCAGCGTGTTCGTACGGGCCGTCTCGCGGCTCAGCCCGGCCCGGTCCACGACCAGGAAGCTGGTGCCGACCAGGGCCGGGGTCCGGTCCCGGACGGTGACGATCCGGACGGTGACGTCGGTGCCGTCGCCCAGCATCACGCTGAAGGGCTGCTTGCCGAACATCTCGGCGATGGTGGGGGAGGCCAGTGCCGGCAGCGGGTCCCGGGGGCCGTCGGCCGGCCGCCGCAACTGCCGCTCGGGAAAGGCGCCGAGCCCGGTGCTCCTGGCCAGGGATGCGTAGGACGCCGGGTCGACGCCCGCCAGGGACACCCGGGTCAGGTCCGTTCCCGCCTTGGCCTGGTAGTCCGCGCTCACTTCGGTGAGTTCCCGCACGCCCGGTGTCCGGCGGACCCGGTCGGACAGTCCGGCCGGCAGCGCTTCGGTTCCCTCGACGCGGGCCTCGGCGCCGACGGCGAGGAGAGCCGCTTGGTCGCGGGCACCGGCCACCCCGGCCAGTACGGAGCCTCCGAAGGCGGCGGTGGTGAGCGCGGTCAGCAGCGCCAGCAGGGGCAGCATCGCCGGGACGGACGTACGGCCCGCACGGGCCAGGGACAGATGACCCACCGCCCCGCGCAGCCGGCCGGCCGGACGCATCAGCCAGCGCAGCGGCAACGGGTACAGGCGGACCAGCAGCAGCGCCGCGATCACGCCCACCAGCACCGGGGCCAGGAACACCAGCTGGTCCCCCGACCCGCCCGAGGCACCGGCATCCTCCGACGGCCCCGAGACCCCGTACCGCCGCAGCGCCTCCACCGCTCCCGCCGCGATCACCAGCAGCGTCAACTCGGCGACCGTGCGGCGCTGGGAGGGACGTACGGACACCGTGTCCTCGCGCGGTCCGTGGACGCTGACCGCGCGGTGGACGACCAGAGCGCGCACGGGCAGCGCGGCACAGGCGACGGCGGTGACCGCGGCGGCCGCGAGGACCGCGTAACCCAGGCGGCCTTCGGGGACCGCGAGCAGGGCCGCACCGAGTCCGAGTGCGCCGGCGGGCACGGCGACCACCGCCGTCTCGGCGAGCAGCCGGCCGGCCAGACCGGGCAGGGAGGCGCCGCGGGCGCGCAGCAGGGTGAGTTCGAAGCGGCGGCGGTCGGCGGCCAGGCCACCGGCCATCAGCAGGACCACCGCGGCGACCGTCCCGCTGCCGAAGGCGGCGACCGCGACCAGCGGGGTGATGCCGGAACTCAGGCGGCCGTAGGAGATGAGGACGTCGTCGAGGTCCGTGTCCACCTGCGTGACCGGGTCGGTGGCCGCACGCACTTGTACCAGGCCCGGCCCGGACTTCAGGTTCGCGACCGCGGACTTCAGGCCCTCGAGGTCGTGGGCCTGGAGGGCGCGGGTCTCGGGAGCCACCTGCCAGTAGCGCAAGGGGGTTCCCACGGTGCCCAGCAGAGCGGGGGCGGCCTCGGACGGCAGGAGCAGTGCGCCGAGCCAGTACATCGGTGGTTCGGGCTCGTCCGAGGGCACCTGGACCAGGGCCGGGGTGCGCAGCAGCGGCGCGGTCGACCAGTAGGCGCCGTCGGGCTCGCGCGGGGTGACGATGCCGGTGACGCGGACCGCGAGCGACGGGCCGGACACGGCCGGTACGTGGATGACCGAACCGACCTCGATGTGCAGGCTCTTGGCCGTCGCGGCGCTCACGGCGGCCTCCACGTCCGGGGTCGAGGCCGTCACCCGCCCGGTCGCCCGCGGCATCCGGCCCGCGTGCAGCGAGGAGTGCTCGGCCAGTCCACTGGGTGCGACCAGGCGCACTTTCGCGGGCAGCCCGCTGGGCCTGGGGATCCAGCGGTCGGGGACGGGGAGGTCGGTGCCGTTCACCACCCCGTACAACGACTGGCCGGGGTCGGCGACGAGCGGGCGCGGAATGGCGCCGAGGACCTTGGTGTGCTGCCGGCCCAGGGCCGGCGGGAGCAGCGCCTGTTCCCGTTGCCGGTCCGGGGCCTCGGGCACCGGGGCGTACATCGTCAAGGTGGTGCGTGGCGGGGTGGCCCGATCGACGGCCTGGGCCAGACCGGCGTTCTCGTACCGGTCGAGCGCGCGGGGGAACGCGGCCGCAAGGCACGCGGTCAGCGCGACCAGCAGGGCGAGGGCGGCCGCGGCACCCGGCGCGGTGCGCAGGCGTACCCGGACCCAGGCGGGAGTGACGGCGTTCAGCTCACTCACCTCCGCGGTCTCGAAGGGACAGCGCCGGGTCGGGCCGGCGCAGGGTCAGCACCGCCGTGACGACGAGCGGCGCGGCGGCGACGGCCGCCAGCAGCAGGACCACCCGAGCGGCCGGCAGTTCGACCAGGACGGTCGGCAGCGGTTTCGCGGCCTGCCCGGTCAGCACGATCAGTGGGATCACCGTGCGGGCCAGTACGGTGCCCAGAACCACGCCGACCGCCAGCGCCAGGGCCACCAGCACGCCCTGCTCGGCCGCGAGTGTCCGGGCCAGTTGGCGGCGCGGGGCGCCCATCGCACGCAGGAGGGCGAACTCGGCGTCCCGCTCCCTCCGGGCCCCGACAGCCCCGACCAGGAAGCCGACGGCGGCCAGCGCCGCCGCGGCCGCGGCAGCCGCGGTGAAGGCGGCCGCGGGCCCGGCGCCGAACGGGTCGTCGTGCAACTGGGCGGCGATCTCGTCCCGCACGATCACTCGCGCCGGGTCGATGTCGGGCAGGGCCCGCAGGGCCGCGGCCACGGCCGCCGCCCGGTGGGCGTCGGCGTTCAGCCACCATTCGGTGGGCGCGGCCCGGTCGCCGGAGTGTGACTGGAGCAGCCGGTTGACCGACCGCAGGTCCATCAGCAGACCTCCGCCGTCGTGCGCGGCGTCCGGGGAACCGCCCTGATCGGCAGTGCCCGTGGTCGGCAGCGCCCGCACCGAACGCACGATCCGGACCGGAACGTTCTGGCCGCCGACGGTCACGTCCACCCGCTGCCCCTCGCGTGCGCCCGTGGAGTCCAGGAAGCGGTCGGTCGCCACGGCCGCGACCTCCGGCTGCGCGGGCTGCGCCACCTGGAGCCGCACGGTCACCGAGCCCGTCACCCAGGGCTGGTCGTGCGGCACGTAGCCGGTGCCGTAGGTGACGGTCAGCGGGCGGGTCGACGTCACGGCCGCCTTGGCCGGGGAGGTGCCGTCGTCGCCGTCGGGAGTGGAGGCGATGTTGTTGCCGATCGAGGTCGCCTTCCAGGCCGTCGGCGCACTCAGTCGCCGTACCGTCCCGTCGGTGCCGGTGGCGGTCACCTCGGAGACGGTGAGGCGGTGCCGCTCGGCGACGTCGACGGGCTGGTTGAGGGACAGGTCGAGACCGATCAGGGTCAGGCGGCCCGCGTCCGCGGGGAGGTCCAGGTCCAGGGGGTGGGAGCGGCCGTCGGCGGGCAGCGTGCCCAGCGGCATGCGGTACGGGACTCCGCGACCGTCCTCGACGGTGACTCCCATGTCCACCGGCATCCTCGTGCCGGAGCCGTGGATGCCCGCGGTCAGCCGCAGGCGGGCCGTCCCGGCGGGCAGCTTCAGCCCCGCCGTCGGGCTCTTGGGCGCGAGCCCCGCCAGCAGTGGCCGTACGGAATCGGACGCGAGGTCGGGGCGCAGCAGCATCGTGTCCGCCGCGTTCGCGGTGTCCAGCGCGAGCACGGTCGCGGCGCGGTTGCCGGACAGCGGCAGCGTGGCGCGGACGGCGGGGGCGGCGGCGCTCACGTGCGGGAGGCCCGCGTACTGCTCGGTGCGGCCGAGGTCCCCCTCCCCGGCGGCCAGTACGCGCACCGGCGCACCCGCCCGGAAGTCCGCCTGGTCGTCCTGCGAGCGGTCCCAGGAAGCTCCCTGACCGATCGCCAGCATGCCCAGCGCGATGGCGAGTACGAGCAGCAGCACCGGCCCGGCCCCGCGCATCGGGCGGCGGCTGAACTGCCAGCCCGCCAGCGCGGCCGGCAGTCCGCGGCCACCGGTCGCGCGACGCTCGGCCAGCCGGGCCACCGGCGGCAGCAGCCGCAGGGTCAGCACCGTTCCGGCCAGCAGGGCCAGTGCGGGCGCGATGACCAGGAGCGGGTCGATGCCGAGCGCGCCCGTGAGGTCGCCGCCGACCGCGCCGGAGGGCTGCCGGTTCAGCTGCCAGTACGCCACACCGGCCACCGCCAGCAGTCCCAGGTCCGCGCCGGCGCGCAGCGGCGCGGGCAGCGTACGGGCCCGCGAGCCGGTCGTGAACGACGAGGTCAGCGCGGGCAGCGTCACCGCCATCGCGCAGCCCAGCGCCACGGCCGCCGCCACCAGCCAGACCCCCGGCCGCCCGGTCGCGGAGACGTCCGGGTGCAGTCCGATCCGGGCCAGGGCGCCCTGCCCGGCCAGCAGCCTGGTCAGCGGTCCCGCCAGCAGCGGTGCGCAGGCCACGGCGGGCACGGCGAGCAGCAGCGCCTCGGTGGCGGCGAGGCCGGCGATCCGGGCGCGGGAGCCGCCGCGGGCCCGCAGCAGGCGGGTCTCCCCGCCGCGTTCGGTGCTCAGCAGCCGGGCGACCAGCAGCAGCGCGTAGCCGGCGAGCAGCGCCAGCTGGAGCACGGCGATCATCAGGGTGGAACGGGCCACGAGCAGGGAGCGGTCGATCCGGTCCAGGACGGCGGGCAGCGAGGACGTGACCTCCGGTGTGCCGCTCACCGCCGTGGACGTGCGCAGGGACGCGGCACTCTCGCGCACCGCGTCGCGCAGCGCCCCGATCCGTCCGGTCGTCAGCGTGGAGAAGTCCGCCGACGCCTGCCACGCGGTCTGTCCCGCGCTCACTCTGCCGCCGGTGACGACGGCGGGGTCGGTCAGCAGCGGCCCGTACATCGTGAAACCGACCTTGCGGACGCCGCGGCCGTCCAGATCGTCCAGCCGCCAGTACGGCGCGTCGGCGTGGACGGGGCGGTAGAGCCCGGTGATCCGCACCTGGGCCTTCCGGCCGTCGAGGCGGTCGGTGAGGTTGAGCCGGGCGCCGGGCTTCAGCCCGAGGCGCTGCGCGGCGGTCTGCGGCAGCGCGACCTCGAGGTCACCCGTCGCCGTCTCACCGGGGAGGCGTCCGGAGACGAGCCGCACCTGGGTGGGGTCCATCGCCGCGAGGTACGTCAGGTCCGGGTCGCCCGAGCGCTCCGCCGGGGGCCGCAGGGACAGGGGCAGGCCGTAGGGGCCGGAGCGCACCAGGGTGCGCACGGTGACCGGCAGTCCGTCGAAGGCCTTGCGGGCCTGCTCGCCTACGGCGGTGTCGGCGGCCGCGCGCTTCTCGGACGGTGTGTCGACGCGGACGACCAAGGTGGCGTCGGCGGCGTTGCGCGGGTCCCGCAGGGAGTGGCGCAACGCCGCGTCGCCGATCGCGCCGGAGTAGGCGGTGAGTGTCGCCAGTACCGCCGTGGTCAGCAGCACCGTGAGCAACGCGGCTGCCAGCAGCAACCGGTGCGCCCGCGCACGCAGCAGGACGAATCCAGTGAACCCCGCCACCCGGCTCCCCCTGCCGTTGTCCAGACCTTTTCGGTGATGTTGTCAGAGGGAGTGCGGCGCGGGTAACCGTTGGTGGGCCGAGCTTGACCGGATCGTGATCGGAATCCGGCGCCGGATGACCGGAATCCGGTACTCAGGTTTCTGTGTGGCGGCTCAGTCGGGTGTGTTCACCATCGACGCCGCCGCGTACGTCAGGTAGTTCCACAGCGTCTGCTCGTGCTCCTGCGACAGGCCGAGCTCGTCGACGGCCACCCGCATGTGCCGCAGCCAGGCGTCGTGCGCCGCCCGGTCGACCCGGAAGGGCGCGTGCCGCATCCGCAGCCGCGGATGGCCGCGCCGCTCGCCGTACGTCGTCGGACCGCCCCAGTACTGGATCAGGAACAGCCGCAGCCGCTCCTCGGCCGGTTCCAGATCCTCCTCGGGATACATCGCCCGCAACTCGGGATCCCCGGCCACCCCCTCGTAGAAACGGTGGACCAGCCGGCGGAAGGTCTCCTCGCCGCCGACCTGCTCGTAGAAGGTCTGCTCCTGAAGCGTGCCACGCCGAATCTCATTCACCCGTCCATGCTCTCAGACGGCCGGACGGAGGACCGGAGGCCTAGGACCTGCCCGGATGACAGGGCCTGGACTTCCGGGTTCCCGACGTGTTCCGGACGAGAGACCCTAGCCGCGCCTGATCGTGATCGTCGTCCAGGCGCCCACGTGCACGCGGTCGCCGTCCTGGAGGGGGACCGGCACGAAGGGCTGGATGGGGTCCTCCGAGCCGTTGACCGTGGTGCCGTTGGTCGAGTTCTGGTCGACCACCGCCCAGCTGCCGTCGGGCTGCTGGACCAGCACCGCGTGCTGGTGGGAGACGCCCGGGTCCTCCGGCGGGACCGACAGGTCGATGTCGGGGGTGTCGCCGGTGGAGTGCCGGCGGCGGCCGATGGTGACCTGGTTGCCGGTGAGCGTGCGCTGCTGCTCGGGCGAGTACGCGGGCAGGTTCAGACCCGCGGCCTCGGGGCCGGAGCGCTGCATCATCGCCATGAAGTAGTCGCGGTCCGGGCCGATCGTCGCCGTCCAGGTCGCGGGCTGCTGCGGCTGCTGCGGGAAGGCCGGTCCCGGCGGGGCCTGGGTGACACCCGGCTGCGGGTAGCCGTAGCCGTAGCCGCCCGCCTGGCCGGGGCCGGGACGGCCGGGGACGCCCGGACCGGAGGGGCCCGTGGACGACGGCGGGGAGATCACCCAGTCGTCGTCACCGCCGTGCTGCGGCCGACCGGTCTCCTGCGGGAACCCGGGCGGTGCCGGCGGGCCGGGCTGCTGGAACGCCTGCGGGGCACCACCGGGCGCTCCGGGGGCACCGGGCGGCGGCGGAACCGGCCGTGACGGGTCGCCGCCGAAGTTCGGTGGGCCGGGGCGGCCGGGGGGCTCGGTGCCGAAGTTCGGGGGTCCGGGGCGGCCGGGAGGCTCGGTGCCGAAGTGGGGCGGGCCGGGGCGGCCCGGGGGCTCGGTGCCGAAGGGCGGGGCGTGCGGGATCGGCTCGGCGGGCCGGTTCACCTGGGACGGCCGGGAGCCCTGGTACTCGAACGTGTCGCCGCCGAAGGCCTGACCGGGCGGCTGCGGGAAACGCGGGCCGGGACCGGGACCGGGCGGCGCGGCGGGCGTGTACGAGGTCGCCGTGTTCGTCAGGAAGTTCCACCGGCACTCCTCGCAGAACGGCGCGCCGCCCTCACGGGGCGTACGGCACTGCGGGCAGAGCTCCGGCTCGGGGTTCGGTACGGCGGACAGGTGCGGGCGCCCACCGGGCACGCCGGGCGCACCCGGCTGACCGGGGCCGCCGGGCCCCGGCGCGGGCGGGAAGCCGTAGCCCCCGACCGGAGGCGGCGGGGGAGGCGGAGGCACGGCACCGGCCATGCGGTGACCGCACACCTCGCACCAGTCGTCGGAACCCGACTGGTGTCCGTTCGGGCAGGTCGGCATGTCGGCGCTTCCCCCTCTCCTTCTCCGGCCGGTGCGGCCGGATTTCTCCCACCCCGAGGGGTCGGGCTCGCTGTCCTGGGCGGTCTTCCCGTGTCACTTCTTCACGCGAACGGTCTTGGTGGACCGGGTTTCGAGAGTCATCTCGTCGGCCTCGTCGACCTTCGCTTTCAGTCGCACAGTACCCGTCGCGGCGTCGACCACGTCCACCACCTTCGCAAGCAGTTTCGCAGTATCCGCGTTCCCCGAGGCTCCGGCGAGCTGAACAGCGCGGCCCAGCTTGGCCGTTGCTCCATCGAAATCGCCTGCTTTACGAAGGTCGAGGCCCTGCTGGATGGCCTGCGCCAGTTCGGCCTGCCCGGTGTAGTGGGCCACCTGCGGATTGATCGAGGTGGAGGCGGTCATGTCGTCGGTCCACACGGCCCGTACCAGGCCCTGGGCGCCGAGGTTCTGCACCGTGCCGTCCGGTTTGGGCACCACCAGGGAGATCCGGGCGGCGAGCATCTCCTGCCCGATGCCGGCCGCGGGCACCTCCACACAGAGGTGGTAGTCGCGGGACTCGTCCCCCCAGGATCCGGTGGGATAGTCCCCGGCGCGCGGGCCCGCCTCGGCCCGGCGGTCGGTCAACTCCTCAACGGATGGAGCGACTTGTTTGACGAACTTGATGGTCGTGCCCACCGGCGTCCATACCCGCAGCCAGACGTCCGCGACCTCCTTGCCCATCGCCGTCTCCATCATCCGCGTGAAGTCGGCGGCCAGGCCCGCCGGGTCGGCGACGATGTCGGCGGTGCCGAGCAGCGCGGAGGCGATCTGTGTGACTTCTTTCACTTCCCAGTCGGTGCCCACGCCCCGCGCGTCACATGTGAAGCGTCCCGCGCATGCGTCGAGTGTCCGCCGGAGGTCCTCGGGCGACTCGTGCTCGTTGCGGCCGTCGGTGAGCAGGATCCCGTGCCGGATGGCGACGTCGGCCGAGGACAGCAGCCGGTCGGCCAGCCGCAGCCAGGTGCCGATGGCCGTGCCGCCGCCCGCGCTGAGCCTGCGCAGCGCCTGCTTGGCCTGGTCGCGGGTGGTCACGTCGGCGACCGCGAGCCGGCCGCCGCCCGGATAGACCTCCTTGGCCACGTGCGTGCCGCCGATCACCGCGAAGTGCACACCGTCGCGCAGGGTGTCGATCGCGGCGGCCGTGGCGTCCCGGGCGTTGCGCATCTTGGTCGGCGGATAGTCCATCGAACCCGAGCAGTCGACCATGAGCGCCACCGCGGCGGACGGTCCCTGCCCGGGCGTGTACAGGTGCGGTGCCGCGACCGCGCTGCCGATCGTGCCGCCGCCGGTCGCGCTGACCGTGACGATCGAGTTGACCTCCCGGCCGCCCTCCGGCAGGTACTCGTTCTGGTACACGTCCACCGCGAACTGCGGCACGCTGGGCTTCGAGAAATTCGCCATGCTGTCCCAGATCCCCCTCTGGACCCCGTGAACGGGGACGACGACTGTGGACGGACCGGCCCCCGCCGGCCCGCGGAGCTTCCCCGCGCCGAGGGCTCGGCCGGGGGGTCTCGTCACGCGCCCCCGCGTACGTCCCTCAGGCCGATCCTGCCCCCTGCGGCGTGGCCGGGAACGGCAGGACGGCCACTGTTACGTTGTCGTGGCCCCCGCCGTCCAGGGCGTGGCCGACCAGGACCCGGGCGCTGTGCAGTGGGCGCACGGCGGCGTCGAGGGGGACGGCCTCGGCCATCTCCCGGGCCGTCTCGGCGTAGTTCCACAGCCCGTCCGTGCACACCACGACCACTCCCGGCCGGTCCGGCTTGAAGGAGGCGGTGTGCGGCTCCAGTTCGTAGGCGTCCGCGCCGAGCCAGCCGGTGATCGCGTGGGCGCGCTCGTCGGCGTACGCCTCCGCCTCGGACATCAGGCCCGCGGAGACCATCTGCGCGGCCCACGAGTCGTCCTCGGTGAGCCGGGCCGGGGGCGCGCCGCGGTCCACCGGGACCCAGTAGGCGCGGCTGTCGCCGACCCAGCCGACGACCAGCAGTCCGGAGGTGACCACCGCGCCGACGAACGTGCAGGCCGGCGCGTTCTGGTGGGCGGAGTGCCGGCCGGCCGGCGCGGGCTCCCCGGCGATCGCGTCGACCGCCTGCGCGGCGGCGACGATCGCGTCGTGCATGGCCTGCTGCGGGTGCGTGCCGCGGGGCAGCGCGGCCAGCAGCGACTTGCTCGCCGCTCGGGAGGCGGCCAGGGAGGCGTCGTCGGGGCGGGTCGCGGAGGACACGCCGTCGCAGACGATCGCCGCGAGGGCGGGAGAGCCGTCGGGCAGCGCGGTACGGCCGAGGGCGAAGGCGTCCTCGTTGCGGTGGTGGCGCAGGCCGCGGTCGCTGACGGCGGCGATCGGGCCCGACTCCTGTTCCATGTGGTCGCGTTCGCGCGGCTGGGCGTGCCCGCAGTTCTCGCAGTAGCCGTCGCTGTCGACCCGGCCGGCCCGGCAGGCCACGCACACCGTGGTGGCCTCGCCCGGGGCGCCGTCGCCCGGGCTGCCCTCGGCCGGAGCGGCGGTGTCGGAGTCGGCGGGCACGCGCGGGTCCGGCGCCTGCAGCGGGTACTCGTCGGGCTCCGCCGGCCGGTCGAACCGCACGCCCGAGGCGGACGCCCCTTGCTGCTGTGGCTGTCCCTGTGGCTGCGGACCTTGGCCTTGTGGCTGTCCCTGTGGCTGCGGACCTTGGCCTTGCGGCTGCGGCTGTGGCTGCGGACCCTGGCCTTGCGGCTGCTGCTGAACTGCGGCCTGTGCGTGGGCCTGCAGCTGCGGCTGCGGCTGCGGCTGCGGCCGGCCCGTCGCCCGGGCCTCGGCTGGTGGCTGTGGCTGCGGCTGGGGTTGACCCGTCTGTGGCTGCTGCGGGGACTGCGCCACCGGATGCGGCCGCTGCTGGACCGCCGCCTGCACTGCCGCCTGGGCCTGCGCCTGGGACTGGGCTTGAGCCTGCGCCTGTGCCTGCCGTGCCGGTGCCGGCAGCGGGGAGCCGCTCGAGTCCGTGCCCGGCAGGTCCGTCGGCAGATGCAGCCGTGGCGGGGCCTCGGACGCGTCCGGGTGCGGTGCGCGCGGCCATACGGCGTCGTCGGCACGCTCGCCGGGGCCGGCCGGGCGCGGCACCGCGCCGCGGTCCATGGTGAGCGTCGGCGTGTCGCCCGGTCCCTCGGCGGCCGCGGACAGGTCGTACCCGCACGCGCCGCAGAAGCGGTCACCCGATTCGAGCGGCTCCGCACAGCTCGGGCACTTCGGCAGCGCGGCCTGCTGGTGCATCTGCGACATCAACTACACCCACGTCCGGGGGCGGTAACGGTTGGCACGTTCCACCAGGTCGATCCTCTCCTCGCCACCGGGCGCCAGCCGGGCCAGCGTGCGGTACGAACGCTCCAGGCCGAAGCGGAGTCCCCGCTCGTCCAGATCGCTCCCGAGCAGCACCCGCCGGGCGGCCGGGTCGGTGGCCCGGCCCCCGGAGAGTACCCAGTCCAGGGCGCAGCCGAGGACTTCCGCCGACAACAGCTCGCGCCGCGCCGGGTCCAGACCGTAGGCCTGAAGTGCCTCGACCTGCCCGGAGGCGGCCGTCAGATCGTCCAGGAACGGCGTGTCGGACGCCGCCGCCGTACGGTGCCTCAGCCGTGCCCGTACGGCCGCCACGCGCGCCGCCGTGTAGTGGATCGAGGACTCCGGAACGGACTCCAGGGTCCGTACCGCGCCGGGCCGTTCGCCGGTGGCGAGCTGCACGCGGGCCAGCCCGAACGCGGCGCTGACCTGGCTCGGGTCGGTCGACCACACCAGGCGGTAGTACTCGGCGGCGTTGTCGAGCTGGCCGAGCACCTCGGCGCACAGACCGAGCGCCAGCTTCGGCGCGACCTCACCGGGGAAGGCGTCGTAGACCGCGTCGAAGGCGAGGGCCGCCTCCTCGTGGTCGCCGGTGACCAGGGAGGCCACGCCCCGGTACCAGACGACCCGCCAGTCGTCCGGGTTCCGCTGCTCCAGTTGGCGCAGGACCTCCAGCGCGGTGGCCGGTTCGCCGGTCTCCAGCCGGGCCCTGACCTGGCGCAGCCGGGTCTCGGCCGACTGCGAGGGCGCCGCCGCGAGCGCGTGCGCCAGTTCCCCGGGCGCGGACGTCAACAGGCCTGCCAGAAAACCCGCGTTCGGGTCACTCGGGTCGACGTGGGGGACCGGCAGGGCGAGCGCGGCGGCGGGCGTGTCGACGGGCTTGACGAGCGCCGGGAGAGCCGGGAGAGCCGGGGCGTTCGGCGTGTCCGGGACGCCGTGGCCGTGCGCGGTACCGGCCGCGAGGGCCGGGGCCGATCCGCGCGAGCGTGTCGCCCGCGCTCCCAGCCGGGACACGTCCCCGTCCAGCCTCGGGAACAACTCCGTGTCCGTCACCCGCAGTTCCGGGCCGAAAAGCGTCGAAAGAGCCGGCCGGGCCCGGCCGGTCTGGAGGGACACGACCTCCCGCAGCACGCCCGTGAGCTGCTCCGCCATCTCCTGCGCCGAGGCGAACCGGCGGGCCGGGTCGGGGTCGGTGGCACGGACCAGCAGGCGGTAGAAGGACTCGTACTGGCGGAAGACCTCGATGTTGTCGGGGTCGGGCAGGGAGTCCGCGAAGACGTTCGTGTAGCCCTGGAAGTCGAAGGTGAGGACGGCGAGCGTACGGCCCACCGTGTACAGGTCGCTGGCCACCGACGGGCCGACCTCGGCGACCTCGGGCGCCTGGTAGCCGACCGTGCCGTAGATGGCCGACTCGTCGTCGTCCATACGGCGCACCGCGCCCATGTCGATCAGCTTGAGCTGGTCCTCGGTCTGGATCGCGTTGTCGACCTTGAAGTCGCAGTACAGCAGGTTGCGGCTGTGCAGATGACCGAGCGCCTCCAGCGCCTCGATCCCGTACGCGCAGGCCTGCTCCACCGGCAGCGGGTCGCGTCTGCTCTCCGGGGTGCGACGGGAGTTGGCGATCTCCTTCAGCGACTTGCCGCCGACGTACTCCATCACGATGTAGCCGTCGAGGGAGCCGGTGCGCTGGTCGAGGTGCTCGACGAAGTTGTAGATCCGCACGATGTTGGCGTGCTCGATCTCCGCCAGGAACCGCCGCTCGGAGATCGCCGCCGCCATCGCGTCCTGGTCGCCGGTGTCCAGCAGGCCCTTGAGGACCACCCAGCGGTCGGACACGGCCCGGTCCACGGCGAGGTAGATCCAGCCCAGGCCGCCGTGCGCCAGACAGCCCACGACCTCGTACTGGCCGTGGACGATGTCCCCGGCCCTCAGCTTGGGCATGAAGGAGTACGGGTGCCCGCACTTGGTGCAGAAGCCCTCCGTACGGCCCGGGCGGTCCCCCCGCGCGCGCCCGACCGGCGCACCGCAGTCCGAGCGCGAGCAGAACCGCTTGCGCTCCGGCACCTCGGGGTTCTCCAGCACCATCGAACGCGGGTCCGGCCGCGGCACCTGCGGCACCTGCACCAGACCCGCGCCCAGCCGGCCGCGGCCGGAGGAGCCCGTCGTGGAGCCGGAGCTGCGCACCGACACCGACCGGCCGGTCGCCTTGCCCGACAGCGAGCGCGAGAGCCGTCCCGACACCGAGCGGCGCGATTTCGACGACTGCGACGACGTACGGGAACTGCGGGCGCTGGAGGCCGAGCCGCCGCTGCCCACCGAACCCCGCGAGTCCCCGCCGCCGGTGACGCCGGTGGGCGGCGAGCCCACCATGCCGGTCGTCGAGACGACCGGCGCGAGACCGCACGTGTCGCAGTACAGCTCGCCGCCGCCGACGTCCTCGTACGACCCGCCGCAGCCCGGCCGCTGACAGGTCTGCCCCGCCTGACTCATGACTCCCCCTACCGTCCCTCGGGCCCGCCCTGCTCCGGCACCCGCGAGCCGCCGAGCGACTCGGCCGCCGCCTGCTGGTAGCGCAGCACGGCCTGTTCGGCCACCCGCAGGTCGCAGGGCGCGCTCCACAGCATGCGGCGCGCCGCGTCGTACCGCTCGACCAGCAGCGGGTCCTCCGCCAGGCCGTGCCGGGCGACCTTCGCCTTGTACGCGTCCAGCCGCCCGCGCAGCTCGGCACGGACCGCCAGCGGCGCGGTGACCGCCGTCAACGACTCGCGGGCGCGCTGAAGTTCGTCCTCCGCCTTCTGCTCCAGCGACTCCAGCAGCGGCGACAGCCGGTGCCACCGGGCCTGCCTGCGGTACTCGGCGGCCGTCGCCAGCTGCTCCTGAAGGGCGGTCGGCGGACCGCTGACCACCGGTACCTCCGTGGCGGCGATCTTCGCCAGCACCTCACCGCGCGCGGTGCGCGCCTCGGCGAGCGTGCGGTCCGCGCGCGAGAGCACGTCCCGCAGCCTGATCAGCCGCTGCTCGGCATCCTGCCGGACCCCGAGCACGGCGTTGATCTCCCGGCGCACCTCGTCCAGCGCCCGCGCCTCCCGGTCGTACACCGTGGTGTCCGGCCGTCCGCCGCCCGGCGCCGAACTGCCCTGCGCGGGCACCCAGAAGGCGAGCGGATCGGAGATCACCTCCGCGCGCAGCCTCGTCAGCGTGCGCGTGACGCGCTCCAGGTCGTCGCCCGCCGGATGCTCGCCGGGGCGGACGCCGACCGAGTGCGCGAGCCGGCGGGTGCGCTGGAGCTCCGCGGCCAGCAGATCGATCCGCGCGGGCAGCGCCGACCACACCGCGTCGGCGGCGACCACCATGTCCAGACCGGTCGCGTACAGCTCGTTCATCCGGTCCACCAGCGTGGCCAGGGAGAAGCTCTGGCTGAGCCGGCCCGGACCGGGCAGGGCGGGCGCGCCCGCGGCGGCCGCGCCGGGGACGGTGACGGCCTCTCCGCGCAGCAGCCCGGTCAGCTCCACCAGGTCCTCGCGGCTGGACCAGCGGCGGCGGGCGCGGATCTCACGGGCGGTGCGCAGCGCGCCGCTGTAGGCGTCGAAGTACGCCCACAGCAGCGTGATCGACGCGTCGGTGGCCGCCCAGCGCTCCTCGGTGACGCCGGTCAGCTCGGCGCCTTCCAGGAGTCTGCGGCCCGCGTGGTCCTGAAGGGCGAGCAGCGAGGTCTCGATGGCCTCGTGCTCCGCGTCGAGCCGCGCCAGCGCACGGTCCACCTCGTCCCGGTCCATGACGGGCCCGGCGGGGTCCGTGACGCCCATCGATCACCTCTCGCTGCTGCGTGTCGCCTGTGTGCTGCCGGTTCTGCTGCTCCGTCGGTGCCGCGCCGGCCGGTGACCGGTCACCGGTAGCTCGGCGTCGGCGCGGTGGCCGACGGTGAGTCCTTACCCAGCGTGGCGGACAGCCACGTCCCGTACGACGCCTTCCAGCCTCCGTCCTTGCGGTAGTTCTCCAGTGTCCGGTTGACCTGGCGGACCAGGTCGTCGGCACCGAGCTTCATGGCCACACCGTAGAACTCCTTGGTGAAGGAGGCGCCCTTCAAGGCCACCGTGGGGTCCTGCGCGGCCTGGCTGGCGGCGAGCGCGCCGTCCGTCACCACCGCGTCCACCTCGCCGAGTTGGAGCCGCACCAGGCAGTCCAGCTGGTTGGGGACGGTGGTGGTGATGTCGGTGGACGCGGGGAGCCTGCCGTCCCTGGTGTCGGCGGACAGGTGGTCGTAGGCCGTGGAGCCGGTCGCCGAGCAGATCCTCTTCCCGGCGAGGGAACCGTCGTAGCCGGTGATGCCGGAGGTCTTGGGGGCCAGGACCTGCTGGCCGGTCAGGAAGTAGGGGGCGGAGAACGCCACCTGCTTCAGCCGGTCGCAGGTGATGGTCATGGTGCGCACCACCATGTCCACCCGGCCGCTGCGGATCGCGGGTATCCGCTCGTTGGTGGGGATGGCCTTGAACTGGACCTTGTTCGCGTCGCCGAGGATGTCCTCGGCGATGCGGTGCACGAGGTCGATGTCGAAGCCCTCCAGCGCGCCGGAGGCGTTGTTCGGGTTGCGGTAGCCCCAGCGGTAGCTGTTCTGGTCGACGCCGACCGACAGATAGCCGCGCGACCGGATGGCGCTCAGCGTGGGGCCGCCGGCGCCGGACGGGGACGGGCTCAGGTTCTGCGCCTGGCTGTCCTGGCAGTTGTCCGCCTTGGACTGCGTGCCCTGAGCGGCTCGGGAGCCGCTTGCGGCGGGGCCGCCGCCGCCCTGCGGCTGGGTGCGGGGCAGCAGGAGGACGAAGGCCAGTGCCAGGGCGCAGACGGCCGCCATCGCGCCGACACCGCCCCAGCCCTTCAGGCCGGCCCGCAGACGTCGTGCTCGCATCGCCACGCCCCCTTTCACCGCTGCCACGCTCCCTTTCACCGGTACTCCGAAAGCCTGCGCCCGATGCCCAGCACCGCGCCGGCCGCGCCGAACACCGCGAGCACCGCGGAGCCGACCGGCAGGCCCGTCATCGCGGCCCGGCCGTCCTCCGCGGCCTGCCGGAACCGGCCCGTCTCATGGGTGAGCGCCGACGCGAGGGAGGCGTCGACGTTGTCGAAGCACTCACCCGTCGACTCCGTCCGGTCCTTGGCGGTGGTGCCGATGACCCGGTCGCGTGCCTTCTGGTAGTCGCCGGAGTCGTTGGCCTGGCGGGCCAGTTCGTGTCGTTGCTTCCACACCTTCATCGACTCGTTCGCCGTGTCCACCGGCTTTCTGCCCCCCGGGTCCTCGGCGAGGGCGCCGGCCCGGGACAGCGTCCGGGCGAGGGTGCCGAGTTCCTGGTCGTACGCCCAGTCGTAGGCGTCCATGACCGTGCCGTCCTTCAGCGTCTTGGTCTCCGCGCCGCGGCTGACGAGGGTCAGGTTCTCGTCGCTGCGTGCCTTGAGGGAGGCGATACGGGCGTCGTGCAGCACGTTCAGCGAGCGCACGCCGTGCGTGTAGGAGCCGTTGAGTCCCGCGCGCGCGACGCTGTGGCCGATCACCAGCCACAGCAGGACGACGGTGGTGGCGGCGGTCGCGGCGACCAGGCCGTGGTTCAGCACCCGGTTCGTGCGCCGGTAGTTGCGCCGCTGGGCCCAGGCGAGGGCGGCCAGGGCGACGACGCCGAGGGCGATCGCGGCCCACGGGTACGGTGTCGCGTCCCCGTAGTCGGAGCGGAGCCGCTGGTTCTCCTTCTGGTACAGGTCCTCGGCCGCCGGGAGCATCTCGTCCTGCATGGTCTCGTTGGCGGCGCGCAGGTACGCGCCGCCCACCGGGAAGCCCTGGCGGTTGTTGGCGCGGGCGGACTCGACCAGGCCCTTGTAGCGCGGCAGGAGCTCGTTGAGCTTGGTGATGGTGGCCGCGGAGGGGCTGCCGGGGGCGGAGTTGGCGGCGGCGGTGACCAGCTTGGCGGCGGCCGTGCGGACATCGGACTCGTAGCGCTCGCGGGTGGCCTTCGTCTCCTGGAGACCGGCCAGGTAGCCACTGGTCGCCATGGTGTTGGCGTCGGCGAGCGAGCGGTAGATGTCCGCCGCGTCGGAGCTGAGCGGCTGGCTGCGGTGCAGGACGTCGTCGGCGGCCGAGGAGCGGTCGGTGGCCTGGAGGGCGGTGACGGCGCCGAAGGCCAGGACGAGAAGGGCGATGACGGCGCCGATGACGCGGAGGCGGCCGGGCTCCGTGGTGGCGGCGGCGCGCAGGCGTTCGGCGCCCTCCGCGAAGGCGGTGCGGCGCGGGGGCGCGGGGGGCCGCGCGGCGGGAGCGGGGACCGCGGGCTGCGGCGGAACCGCCGGCAGGGTGGGCAGGCCCGGGCCCGGCGGTGCCGAACTGCTCGTCGGCGGTTGTGTCACTGCTGACCTCCCCCGTGGTCATCCGTCGCCGCAAGTATCGCTGCCGGGACCGGCATCCGCACCGGCCTTCACCGGAACTCGGCCGGGCCGCAGTGCGCCCGCCCCGTACCACCCCTTGCCCATGAATACGCCGGGGGAACCAGTTCGGTTCCCCCGGCCGCGCTCGCGGGATGCCCACCGTCGGGATGCCCACCGTCCCTCACTGTTCGAAGTGGGCCCGCACCCTTTCCCGGGCCGCCGCCGGCGCTCCCACGTGGTCCAGGCCCAGGAGGGCGGCGCCCAGGACCGGACGGGCCGTGACGACCCGCGGCACCGCTTTGGGGGCGCGGGCGGCGAGCAGGTCGCGTACGGCGTCGTCGAGCCGGGGGTGGCGGGCGGCGAGGACACTGCCGCCGAGGAGGACCGGTGTCTCCTCGTCGAGCAGACCGAGGCGGGTCAGGGCGACCGTGGCCATGGCCACCACCTCCTCGGCCTGGCGGTCGACGATCGTGCGGGCGATCGGATCGCCCTGGTCGGCCGTGGTGAACAGGACCGGGGCCAGTTCGTGGCGGCGGTGATGGTCGACGTGCCCCAGGTGCAGCGCCTCGATGAGGGCGTACACGGAGGCCAGCCCGAAGTGGGCGGGGAGGGTGCGGGACAGGGCGGTGGGCGCGCCGCGGCCGTCCTCCGCGCGGGCCGCGTACCACAGGGCCTCCTCCGCCAGGCCCCAGCCGCCGCCCCAGTCGCCGGAGACGCGGCCGAGCGCGGGGAAGCGCGCGGTGCGGCCGTCCGGGAGCATGCCGACGCAGTTGATGCCGGCGCCGCAGACGACCGCGACCCCGCGCGGTTCGGCCACGCCCGCGCGCAGGATCGCGAACGTGTCGTTGCGGACCTCCACCGTCGTGCCCCACGCGCGCGCGTGCAGGGCGGACGCCAACTGCTCCTCCTCCACCGGGAGATCGGCGTTGGCCAGGCATGCCGAGACATGGCCGGCGGCGGTGACGCCGGCCTGCGCGTACGCCCGCCGGACCGTTTCCTCCAGGGCGTCCACCGCGGTCCCGACACCCACGGCCGGCGGCCGGAACCCGCCGCCGCGGGCCGTGGCGAGGACGTGCCCGTCGGCCGCCACCACCGCCACGTCGGTCTTGCTGTTGCCCGCGTCGATGGCGAGGACGCTTGCGGTCAGGCCCACGCGAGGTACTCCCGGTTGTGCGCGACGAGTTGGTCGGTGAGGGCCTCGGCGTAGGCGTACTGGCCGATCAGGGGGTGCGCGAGGAGGGCGCGGAAGACCCGGTCCCGGCCGCCGCGCAGGGCCGCCTCCAGGGCCAGGTCCTCGTACGCCGTCACGTCCGCCATCAGGCCCGCGTACAGCGGGTCCACGTCGGAGACGGGGAGGGGGACCGGGCCCTTGGAACCCACCGCCGCCTGCACCTCGATCACGGCGTCGTCCGGGAGGAAGGGCAGGGTGCCCTTGTTGTACGTGTTCACCACCTGGTACGGGTTGCCCCCTCCGCCCAGCAGGGCCGCCGCCAGGTCCACGGCCGCCTCCGAGTAGTAGGCGCCGCCCCGCCCGGCCAGCAGGGCAGGCTTCTCCACCAGGGCCGGGTCGCCGTACATCGCCAGCAGCTCCCGCTCCATCGCCGCCACTTCGGCCGCCCGGGACGGCTTGGTGCGCAGCTCCTCCACGACCTCGTCGTGCGCGTAGTAGTAGCGCAGGTAGTAGGAGGGCACCACGCCCAGGCGGTCCAGGAGCGGGCGGGGCAGGCGCAGGCCGCCGGCGATCGACTCGCCGTGCTCGGCCAGGAGCGCGGGCAGTACGTCCTCGCCCTCCGGGCCGCCCAGACGCACCCCCGTCTCCCAGGTGAGATGGTTCAGGCCCACGTGGTCCAGGTGGACGTCGGCGGGCGCGACGCCGAGCATCTGCGCGAACTTGCGCTGGAAGCCGATCGCCACGTTGCACAGGCCGACCGCCCGGTGGCCGGCCTGGAGCAGGGCGCGGGTGACGATGCCGACCGGGTTGGTGAAGTCGATGATCCAGGCGTTCGGGTTCGTGCGGCGGACCCGGTCGGCGATGTCCAGGACCACCGGGACCGTGCGCAGCGCCTTGGCCAGACCGCCCGCGCCGGTGGTCTCCTGGCCCACGCAGCCGCACTCCAGGGGCCATGTCTCGTCCTGCTGCCGGGCCGCCTGGCCGCCGACGCGCAGCTGGAGCAGTACCGCGTCGGCGCCGTCGACGGCCGCGTCCAGGTCGGAGGTGGTGACGACACGGCCGGGGTGGCCCTGGTGGGCGAAGATGCGGCGGGCCAGTCCGCCCACCAGCTCCAGCCGGTCCGTCGCCGGGTCCACGAGCACGAGTTCCTCGACGGGCAGGGTGTCCCTCAGACGCGCGAAACCGTCGACGAGTTCGGGGGTGTAGGTCGAGCCGCCGCCGACCACGGTGAGTTTCATGCTGTTCAACCCTTCACTCCGGTGAGTGTGACGCCCTCGACGAACGCCTTCTGGGCGAAGAAGAACACGAGGATCACTGGGGCCATGACCAGAACGGTCGCGGCCATGGTGAGGTTCCAGTCGGTGTGGTGGGCGCCCTTGAAGGACTCCAGTCCGTAGGACAGGGTCCAAGCGCCCGGGTTCTCCGAGGCGTAGATCTGCGGGCCGAAGTAGTCGTTCCAGGCGTAGAAGAACTGGAAGAGGGCGACGGCCGCGAGACCGGGTCTGGCCATGGGGACGACGACCTTCAGCAGGGTGCGCAGCTCGCCGCAGCCGTCGACCCTCGCCGCGTCCAGGTACTCGTTCGGAATGGTCGTCAGGAACTGCCGCAGCAGGAAGACGGAGAACGCGTCGCCGAACGCCATCGGGATGATCAGCGGCCACAGCGTGCCGGACAGGTCCAGCTGCTTGGCCCAGAACAGGTACATCGGGATGATGATCACCTGCGGGGGCAGCATCATCATCGAGATCACCAGCATGAGCGACAGGTTGCGGCCCCGGAAGCGGAACTTCGCCAGCGCGTACGCCACGGGCAGCGAGGACGCGACCGTCAGGACCGTGCCGAGACCGGCGTAGACCAGCGTGTTCCGCCACCAGGTCAGGAAGCCCGGGGTGTCGAGGACCCTCTTGTAGTTGCCCCACTCCCAGGTGTGCGGGACCAGGTCGCGGCTGAGGGCCTGGCTGTCGCTCATCAGCGAGGTCAGCAGGACGAACACGAAGGGCAGGACGAAGAACAGCGCGGCCGCCACGCCCAGCGAGTGGACCGCGATCCACTCCAGCACCGCCCTGCGGCGGGCCGTGCGCTCGGCGGGGGAGGGCCGTGCCTTCGACCCCACCGGCTTGTCGAGCACTTGGGCCATCGTCAGTCACCTGCCTGGATGAGACCGCCCCGGCGCCGCATCAGGAACGCGGTGAACACCATCGACAGGGCGAACAGCACCAGCGCCACCACGCAGGCCGAGCCGTAGTCGAAGCGCTGGAAGCCGAGGTTGTACACGAGCTGGGGGAGGGTGAGCGTGGACTTGTCCGGGTAGCCGGGCTCGAACTGGGTGCCCGCGCCCTGGATCACGCCCGAGGCGACCTTTCCGGCGATCAGCGGCTGGGTGTAGTACTGCATCGTCTGGATCACGCCCGTGACCACCGCGAACATCACGATCGGCGAGATGTTCGGCAGCGTGACGTACCGGAAGCGCTGCCAGGGCGAGGCGCCGTCCAGCTCCGCGGCCTCGTACTGCTCCGTGGGTACGTCGAGCAGCGCGGCCATGAAGATGACCATCAGGTCGCCCACGCCCCACAGGGCGAGCATCGTCAGGGCCGGTTTGGACCAGGCGGGGTCGTTGAACCAGCCGGGCGCGGAGATCCCGACCCCCTCCAGCAGGGAGTTGACCGGGCCCGTGCCGGGGTTGAGGAGGAAGGCGAAGGCCATGGTCGCCGCCACCGGCGGGGCCAGGTAGGGCAGGTAGAACAGGGTGCGGAAGACTCCCGTGCCCGTCCTGATCCTGGTGATCAGCAGGCCCACGCCGAGTCCGAAGACCACGCGCAGGCTCACCATCACCAGTACCAGCCACAGGGTGTTGCGCAGGGCCGGCCAGAACAGCGGGTAGTTCTGGAAGACGTACGTCCAGTTCCCGGTGCCGCGCCAGGTCGGCGGCTGGAAGCCGTCGTAGCGCACGAACGAGAAGTAGACGGTGGAGATCAGCGGATACGCGAAGAAGACCGCGAAGCCGATCAGCCACGGCGACATGAAGGCGAGGGTCTTCAGCGCCGAACGGCGGCGCTTGGACGCCAGGGTGACGGTGGTCATGCGCGCCTACTTCGCCTGCGCGATGTCCGTGTCGATCTGCTGGGCCGCCTTGCGCAGGCCGGCCTTGAGATCCTTCGCCCGGCCGCTCTCGTAGTCGTAGCCGAACTGCTGGATCGTCACCAGGTACTGGCCGCCGTTGACGGAGGCGGGCGTCGTGGTCGACTGCGGGTCGGCGGCGATGTCCAGGAAGGTCTTGAAGCGTGGGTCGTACTTCAGCTTCGGGGACTTCAGCGCGGCCAGCGTGGAGGGCACGTTGTGGATGTCGTTGGCGAAGCCGACCACCGCGTCGGTGTCCGTGGTCATGTACTTCACCAGTTCCCACGCCGCGTTCTGCTTCTTGCTGGTGGCGGCGATGCCGGCGATGGTGCCGGTGATGTAGCCCTTGCCGTACTGGTCGGCCTGGTCGTCGGGGACGGGCAGCGGGGCGACGCCTATCTCGAACTTCGGCTTGGCCTCCTCGGCCATGCCCAGCCGCCACTCGCCGTCGAGCTGCATGGCCACCTGGCCGGTGTGGAAGGGGTGCTTGGGGCCCCACTCGTCGCCGAGGGTGGCGCGGTACTTCTCCAGCTTCCGGTAGCCGCCGAGTTCGTCCACGAGCCGCTTCTGAAGGGTGAAGCCCTTCTCGAACGCGGGGTCCTTCGCCAGGTTCGACGTGCCGCTGGAGTCGAAGTACGCCGGGGAGAACTGCGCGAAGTAGTGCTCGGTCGTCGACTCCCAGCCGTGGTAGTTCGGCATGAAGCCGAGCTGCCGGTAGCCGTCGCCCTGGGGGATCGTCAGCTTCTTGGCGTCGGCCTCGAACTCGGACCAGGTCCTCGGGGGGTTCTCGATGCCCGCGGCGGCGAAGGCGTCCTTGTTGTAGTAGAGGCCGTAGGCGTCGCCCAGCAGCGGCACCGTGCAGCGCTTGCCGTCGAACTGGGCGTACTCGTTCATCGCCTTCGGGAAGGTCTTCTCCGGGTCTGTGCCCGTCTTCTCGAAGAACGGGTTGAGATCGACCAGCGCGCCCGAGGAGCAGAACTTGCCGACGTTGTTGGTGGTGAAGGAGGAGATCACGTCGGGCGCCTTGTCGCCGCCGGTGCGCAGCGCCTGGTTGATCTTGTCGTCGGTCATGTTGCCGACGACGTTGACACGGATGTTGGGGTGCGCCTTCCGGAAGCCGTCGATCAGCGACGTGACGGCCTTCACCTCGCTCGGATCGCTCCAGGCGTGCCAGAAGTTGACGGTGGTGTCCTTCGACGCGTCGTCGTTCGCGCCGGCGTCGGGCTGACCGGTACAGGCGGTGGCGAGCAGCGCCATGGCGGCGGAGGCAGCGAGGGCGAGGGCCGCTTTCCGGGACACTTCGGGCATGGCTGGATCTCCCTGGGACGGGCGGGCGGTGAGGGAAGGGGCGGGGCGGGTACGGCAGCCGGTACGGCGGTCAGCGCGAGGTGTCGAAGACCTCGTCGCGGGTTTTCGCGAGCGCGCTCTCCAACGCGCCGCGCAGCACGGGGTGTTCACGGACGTCGCCGACCACCAGGCGGGGCCGGGAGGCGGCCAGTTCCTCCAGTTCGGCCTGGACCAGGGCGCGCAGCACCTCGCCGCCGGCGGTGAGCGAGGCGCCGCTGAGGACGACGAGTTCGGGGTCGAGGACGGAGACGAGGGAGGCGAGACCGGTCGCGAGCCGGGTCGCGTACGTCGTCAGGAGCGTGCGGTGGGGGCCGGTGGCGTGGTCGGCGGCGCGGGCGACGAGTTCGGCGGCGGCCTCGGCGGAGGACCCCGTGGGCAGGTCCTCGATGCCCAGCTCGCGGGCCATCTTCGGCAGCGCCTGCGAGCCGGCCAGTTCCTGGTAGCCGCCGCTGTTGGCCCTGGTGACCTGGCGGACCAGCGGGGTGCCCGGCACCGGCAGGAAGCCGACCTCGCCGGCACCGCCGGTCCAGCCGCGGTGCAGCCGGCCGCCGAGCACCAGGGCGGCGCCCAGGCCCTCCTGGTTCCACAGCAGCACGAAGTCCCGGTGGCCGCGGGCCGCGCCTAGCCGCTGCTCGGCCATGGCCACGAGGTTGACGTCGTTCTCGTACTCCACCGCCATCGGCAGGGCGGCGGCGAGTTCGTCGAGCAGGGTGGGGGAGTGCCAGCCGGGCAGATGGGAGGCGTAGCGCAGGCGGCCGGTGTTGGGGTCGAAGGCGCCGGGGGTGCCGATGACCAGCCGGTGCACGTCGCCGCGGGCCAGCCCCGCCGCCTCCACCGCGCCGTCGAGGGCGTCGGTGACCTGTCGTGCGACGGGCTGGGACGGGCGCCGGCCGGGGGTCGGCAGCTCGTACTCGCCGACGGTGCGGCCGGTGATGTCGGCGACGGCGGCGCGGATGCGGAGGGGAGTGACGTCCAGCCCGGCGGCGTGGGCGGCGGCCGGGTTGACCGCGTACAGCTGGGCGTTGGGGCCCGGGCGTCCCTCGCTGGTCCCCGTGGCGAGAACCAGCCCGGCGGACTCCAGGCGGGCCAGCAGCTGGGAGGCGGTCGGCTTGGACAGGCCGGTCAGCTTGCCGATCCTGGTGCGCGACAGCGGCCCGTGCTCCAGCAGGAGGTCCAGGGCGGCGCGGTCGTTCATGGCGCGCAGGACCCGCGGGGTGCCCGGCGTGCCGGCGGCTCCTGACATAGTCGGCACCTGCCTTCCCCTGGACATCACTGTTAGGAAAGTTTCCTATTCGGGTGGGAGGAAGGTATGCCCGGGGCGAAGCGAACGTCAAGGGAAAAGCGGCCCCGGCAGCGGAGCGGTTGCCCGCGGGGCGGCGAGGGGTGTGTGCGGCGGGAGCCCGGTCCGGTCAGTCCTTGACGAACGGCGCCGTGTCCAGCGTGGGGTACGGCGCCGGGAGGGGGAGCGGATCGCCGAGGTCGACCTTGGCCTCGCCGTCGTAGTACGCCTTGGTGGGGTCCTCGTCGGGGAGCACGGGGGTGGTGTAGCAGTGGGCGGTCCGGGTCTCGCGGTTGACCAGGACGTAGACGGAGACGCCTGCGGCGGCGTAGGTGCGGAGCTTGGGGCCGGTGTCCGTCCAGTGGTTGCTCGACGTCACCTCGCCGACGAGGGCGATCATGTCGACGGGGTACCAGCCCTTGTGGGTCTTGCGGTAGGACTCGTCGAGTTCGGAGGCCTTGCGTCGCCGGACGTAGAAGTCCGGAATGAGCAGGGCCATGGTGCCGCCGTCCCTGTTGGCGGCGCGACAACCGTTGCCCATGCCCGCCAGTTCGAACCCGGCGTTGAAGAACTGGACCGCGAGCGTGAAGGCGCCGTCGTTGTGATGGTCGTTCGGCTGTGGAGGCACGATGACCGTCCCCTCGATGTACTCCGGCCGAATCGGCATCGGCGACGCCTTTTCGATCGCGTTCAACAGGTCGATGGGGTCCACCTGCGTCATCACCGGCTCCATGATCGGTTCGGCGCTCATCGCTGGTCTCCTTGTCGCGCTGGGGTGAGGCTACGCCCGCGCCGGGTGCCCCGGCAGAACGATGGAGCGTGCGGGGCGCGCCGCACGGTGGGATCCGCACCCCTTCACTCGAACGAGTGTGCTGAACCGTTCCGTCCCTCTTTCGTACACGCGAGAGGCGGCGCCCGGGGCTTTCCGGGCGCCGCCTCTTTCGCCGTGAGGGTGCGGTTGTTCTACTTCGACAGCGACGGCGGCGGGATCGGCGAGGCCGCCAGGGACTGCGGGGAGGTGGTGCTGGCGAACGCCGAGGGGGCCGACATGCCCGCCGTCGGGTCGGCTGCCGGGGCCTCTTCCGCCGGGGCCGTCGCGTCGCCCACGATCCTGATGCCGGCCACGTCGAAGGCGCGCTTGACACGCCAGCGCAGCTCCCGCTCGACGGTCACCGACTTGCCCGGCATGGTCTTGGCGGTGACGCGGACGACCATGGAGTCGATCAGCACGCTGTCCAGGCCGAGCACCTCGATCGGGCTCCACAGGAGCTCGTTCCAGGGCTCCTCCTTGCTCATCCGCTCGGCGACCTCGTCGAGGGTGGCCTTCACCCTGTCCAGGTCCTCGTCCGTCCTGACGGTGACGTCGACGCCGGCCGTGGCCCAGCCCTGGGAGAGATTGCCGATGCGCTTGATCTCGCCGTTGCGGACGTACCAGATCTCGCCGTTCGCCCCGCGCAGCTTGGTCACGCGCAGTCCGACCTCGATCACCTCGCCGGCGGCGACGCCCGCGTCGATCGAGTCGCCGACGCCGTACTGGTCCTCCAGGATCATGAAGACGCCGGAGAGGAAGTCGGTGACCAGGTTGCGGGCGCCGAAACCGATCGCCACACCGGCCACACCGGCCGAGGCCAGCAGGGGGGCCAGGTTGATCTCGAAGGTGGACAGCACCATCAGCGCCGCCGTGCCCATGATCAGGAAGCTCGTCACCGAGCGCAGCACCGAGCCGATCGCCTGCGAGCGCTGCCGGCGGCGCTCGGCGTTGACCAGCAGCCCGCCCAGCGCGGTGCCGTCCACCGCCTGGGCGGTACGGGCCATGCGGTCTATGACCTTGGTGATCGCCCGCCGGACCACCCCTCTCAGCACCGCCGCGATCACCAGGATCAGCAGGATCTTCAGGCCGATGGCGAGCCACGTGGACCAGTTCTGCTCGACCCAGCTGGCGGCGTTCGTCGCGGTCTCGTGGGCGTCCTGGAACGTCGGGACCGTCAGAGCCGGCGACTCGGAGGGCGACGGCGACGGCGACGGACCGGCGGCCGGCAGGGCGGCGGGCAAGGACACGGCAGGTACCTCCAGGTGCATCCGCCCTCCGGCACGGGGTCAATATCGACTGGGTCACGAAGAGATCACCGGACGGGCAGAACCACCACACTAACGGGGCAGGGTGTGTGGGTTCCCGTGAAGTTCGGGGAAGGGCGCATGGGGACACGGTGACCACCGGCCTCTGAACAGGCTGTGTGAAGGGGCCGTGGTCCGGGGGATGAATGAGATGTGGTCGAAAACACTCCCAGCCCGTTACCGGGACATGGTGGCGCGTTCACCAGGCATGAGGGGAAACTGACTGCAGGCAGCCCCGGCGCGAGCCACGCGCCGCCGGCGTACAAGGAGGCATCCGTGCCGCATGTCCTGGTCCTCAACGCGTCGTACGAGCCGCTCGGCGTCGTACCGCTCCGCCGCGCGCTCGTCCTCGTCCTCGAGAACAAGGCAGTCTGCCTCGAGGAGTCCGGCGCCTATCTGCACAGCGCAACCGTTACCGTCCCCGCACCCAGCGTGGTCCGGCTCAAGCGTTTCGTGCGGGTTCCCTACCGGGGGCCCGTTCCTCTGACCCGCAGGGCGCTGTTCGCGCGCGACGGGGGCCGGTGCATGTACTGCGGTGGCATCGCCACCAGCGTCGACCACGTCATCCCGCGCTCGCGCGGGGGCAAACACGTCTGGGACAACGTGGTGGCCTCCTGCCGCCGCTGCAACCATGTCAAGGCCGACCGCCACCTGGTCGAGCTCGGCTGGCGCCTGCGCCACAAGCCGGCCCCGCCCACAGGCCTGGCCTGGCGCATCATCGGCACCGGGCATAGGGACCCGCGCTGGCTGCCCTACCTGCAGCCGTACGGCGCGGACGACGCCCTGGCCCGGATCGACGGCATCTCCGCCTGACGATTCCGGGCCTTCGCATTGCCGCCGGGTGCGACGCCCGGCCCGCGTCCTGTTCGGGTACGCGGGCCGGGCGTCACACCCGGCCCCAGCCGAACCAGCTCGCGCGGGACGAGCGGGACGTCACCGTCCGTCCGATGGTGAAAATCGGCCCGTCGCCCGATGTGCCCCGGGTCTGGTGGACTCACCTTCTACGGTCGGCCGAGAAAAGAACAAGGAGCATCCCCAGCGTCAACAGCCCCACCGCCACCGCCCACGATGTTCCATTCCCGGTGCCGGCACGCGGCCATTCCCACCACTGTGCATGAGTGCCCTCAAGGTCCGGGGTTCCCAAGAGGAAGGCCGGGATGGTCTGGCCGAGGGGCAGAAGCCAGGAGAGCCTGAAGCCCAGCAATGCGGCGGAGATGCCCGCCAGGCCCGTAAAACCCAAGGTATTCCTGAAAGCCAAGGGCAGTGCGTCCGGTTCGCCGGAGAGGAGCAGGGCGACGCAGGACAGGAAAACCGCGGTCCCCAGTGCCGCAGCCAGGTGCCAAGCGAGCACGTGGCTGCGGGGGCGGGCCGACGCCCCGGAGAAGTCAGCCATTCCGTCGATGGCCGAGATGAGCACGCCGATGCCCAGGAGCAACGGCATGAACGCGGCGCCGGATGCGGGAATGGGCTTACCACCGCTCACGTTCGGGAAGAGGACAGCATGTCCTCCCCACCAGGTGAGTGCCACGGTACAGACCACCATGAACGCCAAGGACCGCGCGCTGTGATGCGACCGCAGGTGGGAGCGCAGCGGTGAGAATGCGCGATCGCCGGTCAGCATGACGCCCGCATCTCACGTGCCCACCGCTTCGCCTGGGTCACTTGATCGGCGTTGGGCAGGGTGAGGGCCCGGCGAACCTCCGACTGCCATCCCGTGTCTCCCGAGTACACGTAGTCGGGCAGCTTGCTGGAGCCCGTGACACGTGCCTCCATCCACGCCTCCAGCCGGAGTCCCGCGTACATCCTTCGTTCGGCCTTTTCCTCAGGCTCCTCTTCGCACCAGGTTTTGTGCGGGGACGTCAGTTCCAGAAGCATGGTGTGCAGAAGGTCCCTTTGACCGTGGTCGAGCGTGAAGCCACCCAAGCCGTTTCGCTCCAGGCCTTGCTCCGTATAGCGTTCCGGGGCGGGCAGAACGCCCTGAGCAGCCGCGATGACCTTCTGTGCAGCGTCGACGGCTCCGTCGAGTCGTTTCGCGTGCTCGGGCCACACGCACACGGTGCTTCCGCCGCCCGGGGCGCAGACCGGCGTTTCGGGCCGGCGGTTCTCCAGGAGGGAGCTGTCGTTGCCCGGCATGGCGGCCATGCAGACCAGCGTGGCAACGGAGAAGAAGCCGCCGGCGGTTGCCGCGCCCTTCAGGCGCGTGTCCCTGCTCATCAGCGCGCTGACGGTGCACATGGCCGCGACGGCGAACACGGTGACCACGAGTCGCCATGCCATGTGCGTGGCCGACAGGCGCACGTCGACGGCGTGGTAGAAGACCACATCGGCGAGTGGAGAGGACTGCGATCCGAAGACCAGGCTGAAGAGGAGAAACCCTCCGACTGCGGCAATCGCACCGGTGAAGCGGCTGGGCAGCACGCGGCCGATGAAGTGTCCGAGCGCCAGGGCGAACACCACTCCGGAGACCCCGAAAAGAACGTACTCGGGCCACGGCCCGCCTGGCGCCCCTGCCGTGGCGGCCCAGGCGGACACGGTACAGAGGAGATAGACCGCGCCGAGCCATACGGTGTCGGCGGCCAGCCGGGTCAGTTCCACCTGATAGGGAGGGCGCGCGGCAAGAATCGTTTCCGAGCCGCTGCGGCGGAACTGGGAGGACCTGTGGGCCGCGATGCCGACCGCGGCCACCATCAGGGGAATGGCGGCGCGGGTCGCCGCGGCGGAGGTCTCCGGCCAGGAGCCCCTCCACTCGCCTCCCACGAGGAAGACCATGGCGGCGGAGGCGATGAGCAGAGGAAGTACCGTCCAGCGGACGGGAGTCCGACGAAGTTCGACCAGGAATCCGCTCATGACGCATCAGTCACGTGTGAAGCCGACCTGCTCAAGGCCGAGGCATAACCCTGTTCGAGGGGTGTGTCCCCAGGAGAACCGGGAGTGGCCAACTTCTCCAGTTCGGTCGGTGTGCCGACGAACCGAAGGGTGCCCTCATGCAGAACGCCTATGCGCGAACAGGTGTGAGCGACGTCTTCAACCAGGTGTGTGCTGAGCAGGACACAGCTGGCCTCTGCCAGGTCCCGGATCAGTTCCCTGAACCTGACCCGCTGATGCGGATCGAGACCTGTGGTCGGCTCGTCAAGAATCACCAGTCCGGGGCGTCCTGCAATCGCCTGGGCGATCCCCGCTCGACGCAGCATGCCTCCGGACAACCTCCGCAGCGGGGTGCTGGCCTGCTCGCCGAGCTCCACCCGCTCGATTGCTTCCGCAGCCACTACCGGAATGCGGCTCCGGGGAACCTCACGCAGCCAAGCACAGTGCCTCACGAAATCGACGACTGTGAAGTCTGCGGGGTAGGCAAAGCTCTGGGGAAGGAACCCGATCTCACGCCGCGCTGCTCGGAGCTCCTTCGCCGTGGTGATCTCTTTCCCGAACACCCGGACGCTCCCTGACGTGGGCCTGCTCACCGTGGCCAGACTCCGCAGGAGCGTGCTCTTGCCCGCGCCGTTGGGTCCCAGAAGCCCGAAGGCTCCCGCGTCGAGTTCAAGGTCGAGTCCACGAACGACCGGTTTACGCTTGTATCCCTGGTGGAGGGAATTTACTTCTAGCAGCGGCATGTGTGATCCTATGGGACAGCGCTGGGGCGTACTTTCACTACGCCCCAGCGCGTTCGTTCACGCAGCGTCAGAGGAGCTCGACGACGACCTTCTCGATGCTGAAGGTGCAGTCCGGCACGTAGACCCGGACGGTGCCGCTCTTCTGGTCGACGCGCTGTGAGTACTTGTCCGACTCGAAGTTGCAGACGGCCTTGGCGCGCCACACGCCGGAGCCGGTGCACTCGGCCCAGCCGCCGGTGTTGCCCGCACTGGTCTTGCAGGACAGGGCCTGAGCGCCGGCCTCGGCAGCCGAAGCGGACGTTGCCCCGAACAGCAGGGCAGCGCCCGCGAGTGCGGCGCCTATGGTTGCAGCTCTCTTGCGCATGAAGAATTCCTCCCCTAGGCATGCAAAAATCCCTTAAAGGGATTAGACATCGAGGTGCTCCCGACGCCCAGATGAACATATCCTGCATGCGGGGATTCAGGGCGCCATTCGTAGATCTTGGCTAAAACCACCCCCCTGATCATCGCGATTTTGCGTCGAATCGCCAGTAAATTGGCCACGAAGTCCCGCGGTAAAGGTAAGTATTCAGCCTGCGAGCTCGAGAAGCTCGGCCCAGGGCTTTGTCGGCGTAGCCGCGTGAGGTCCGGTTGTTCCGGTCCCGGGTCCCCGGGTCCCCGGGACCGGAGGATCACGCGTACCGCAGCTCCGCCGGGCGGACCGAGCGGTGGAGCAGGGACAGGGACGCGGCCGTGGCCAGCAGGCAGGTGGCGTACACGCCGGCGGGGACCAGGAGTGATGTGTAGGGCACGGTCCCGGTGGTGAAGGCTCCGTAGCAGATGCCGATCGCCAGGCCGCCGATGCCCGCCACGAGTACGGCCGGGGCCAGGGGCAGGGCGGTTTCCAGCAGGAGGGCCCGGGCGAGCACCCGGATGGGTACTCCGGCGGCCACCTGCGCGGCCAGGGCCCGGCGCCGGGTGGCGACGGACTCGGCGGTACCGACGGCGAGCGCCGTGAGGACGATCGCGAGGGCGAGGGCGATGGCTGCGGCCGTGAGGTTCAGACCCGTCGTGTAGAAGGAGGCGTCCTCGGCGAAACCGTGCGTGTCGTCCGCGGTCCCCAGCTCCGCGAGCAGCGCCTGCCGCACCCCCATGAACCCGGTCCCGACCACCGTCACCAGCAGCACCGCCGCATGGGTGCGGGCCGCCGCCCACGGGTCGTCCCGCAGCCGTTCCGCCGCGATCAGCACCGCCGGGGAGCCGGTCCGGGCCGCGAGCAGCCGGCCGGTCAGCCGGGACAGGGCGCCCGTGAGCCACACCGCGCCCGCGCCGACGGCCAGGACCGCCGCCATGACGATGACTGGGCCCCTCGACGAATGCCGGGAGCCGGCGGTCGTACCGGCCACCGCCCCCAGCGCCACCACGCCCACGACCAGCAGTCCGCCCACGAACAGCAGCGCCGGACCACGCCCCGAGCGCGTAGGGCTCCGCCGCACCCACCCCAGTGGTGAGGCCACCACGCGGCGCAGCGCCAGCACCCCGGCCGCCATGCCCAGCGCCGGTACCACGACCGCCACCAGCGCCATCCCGGCCCAGGCCGACGCGGTCGGCCGCTCCCACACGGCCACCAGCACCGCCGCCGCCCCGGCCGTGGCGAGCGCCGAGCCCAGCAGACAGGCGAGCCCGGTCTCCAGCGCGGCGATCCGCCGCACCCGGCCCGGCTCCGCGCCCGCCAGCCGCAGCACGGCCGTCCGCCGGTCGCGGTGGACCGCGCCGATCCGGGCGCACTGCCCGAGGAAGCCGAGGACGGGCACCAGCAGGAGCAGCAGGGAGACGATCACTCCGGAGCGCTCGCCGGGCTGGTCGAGCAGGCCGTTGCCGAAGGACAGGCGGTACTGCCCGCGTACCGTGGCCAGGACGGCGGCCGCCAGGCCCAGCCCCGTCGCGCACATCGCGCCCACCGCCGTGAGCGCGATCCGCCACCACTCCCGCCGGTCCGAACCCCGCACGAGCAGCCAGGCCAGCCGCAGATCGGTCCTCACGCGAGCACCCCCGACGCGACCGTCACGCCGTCCTGCAACCGCACCTCGCGGTCGGCGTACGCCGCCATCTGGGCGTCGTGCGTGATCAGCAGCACCGCCGTGCCCGCCTCCCGGGCGGCTCCCACCAGGGCCGCCATCACCTGTTCGCTCGCCAGCGAATCCAGTGCCCCCGTCGGCTCGTCCGCGAACACCACCCTCGGTGCGGTCACCAACGCCCGTGCCAGCGCCACGCGCTGCGCCTGTCCTCCGCTCAACTCCCCGGGCCGCGCGGCCTCCTGCTCCCGCACGCCGAACCGCTCCAGCCATGCCCCCGCCTGCTCCTGGGCCGCCCCCCGCGCGGTCCCGGCCAGCATCAGCGGCAGCGCGACGTTGTCCACGGCGGTCAACTCGGGGATCAGCTGGCCGAACTGGAACACCACCCCGAAGTCGGTGCGGCGCAGCTCGCTCAGGCGCCGCTCCGGCAGTCCGTCGACACGTTCCTCGCGGTACGTCACCGAGCCCGCGTCCGGCCGGACGATGCCCGCCAGGCAGTGCAGCAGTGTGGACTTCCCGCTGCCGCTGGCGCCGGTCACGGCGACGATCTCGCCCTCGCGCAGCTCCAGGCACGCCCCGCGCAGCGCCGGGGTCCTGCCATGGGACTTGACGAGGTCTCGGGCCACCAGAAGCGGCACCGGAGGGTTGCTCATGCTCGGTCGACCTCCACGGTCAGAGCGGTCAAAGTGGTGAGCCGGGCCTGGGTGGTGGTCATCCAGCGCAGGTCGGCGTCGAGGTGGTTGAGGGCGTAGTCCGCCGAGAGCACCGTCGTCAGGTCGGCGCCCGGGGCGGTCTTGACCGCCGTCAGCTCCCGCATCCGCTCCATGTGCGCGGCGCGTTGCGCGAGCAGGTGGGCGGCGGGGTCGCCGCCGGTGAGGATCGCCACGACGACCTTCGCGAAGATCTCGTTCGTCACGAAGGGCGCGGGAGGCGTGACCTGCCCGGCCCAGACGGCCACGTCCTGGGAGCCCTCGGCCGTGAGGCGGTACAGCGTGCGCTCCGGGCCGCCGTCGGAGTCGGTGCCCTCCACCTGGGCCAGTCCGTCGCGGATCAGCCGCTGCAAGGTCGTGTAGACCTGCCCGTAGGCCAGCGGGCGGGCTTGCGGGAAGTGTTCGTCGTGGCGTCGCTTCAGGTCGTAGCCATGGCTCGGCCCTCCGGCGAGCAGGCCCAGCAGGATGTGGCGGGTGCTCATGCGCTCAGTATGTACTGAGTACATGTACTGAGTGAATAGTGATCTCCGGAAAATCCCGCCGGACGATTCCGCCGGACGATCTGAACGCGTCGGCTGCCCGGTGGGCTCAGTCCGCGACCGCGTACGCCTCCACCGACCAGAGCGAATAGCCGTACTGGGTGGCTCGTTTGTCGCCCTGCACGCGGATGTAGCGGACGTCCCGCGCGTCCATGCGCACGGTTTCGCGGCCGCCGGTGCTGTCGCGGACGGTGGTGGCGGTGCGCCAGCGGCGGCCGTCGGGGGAGACCTGGACGCGGTAGGCGGAGGGGTGGGCGTCCTGCCAGTGGAGGGCGACCTTGCCCAGGCGCACCGCGTGCGGCAGCTCCACCTGCCACCAGGCGCCGTCGTCGACGGGGGAGGACCAGCGGGTGTCCGGGTTGCCGTCGATCGCGGCGGAGGCCGGGAAGTCGGAGGTCTCGTCGGCGGAGGAGCTCGCCGTGCCGGTGCGCGCCAGGTCGGAGCCGGCGGTGCGCGGGAAGGCGCGGACCGTGAGGGTGCGGGTCACCCCGGCGAAGGTGACGCGGATGTCGTACGCGCGTGCGGGCGTGGCGGGCGGCACGGTCACCTCGACGGGTACGTCCACCGTGGTGCCGCGGGGCACGGTGAACGAGGTGGCGGGAACACGGACCTCGATGCCCTCGGGAGCCTCGACGGTGATCTTGCCCCGTACGTCGGCCGGACGGCCGGAGGACAGCCGGGCGGTCAGCCGCTCCGTGCCGCCGATCTCCGCGTCGGCCTCGGCGCGCGGCAGCTCCAGGTCCGCGACCGGGGTGTCGGCGAACCAGGGGACCAGGTGGCGCACCCGGGTCGGGTAGGCGCCGGTCACGCGGACGGCGTCGACGCGGGTGCCGGCCGGCGGGGGAGTGGGCTGCACGAGGGCCGGCGGGCGCGTCCAGAGGCCCGGAGCCGGGGAGACCGGCGGCCAGAGGGCAGGCGGGTGTGTCACCGGGCCGCCCGGGGACGGGGACTGCGTGGTCTCCAGCTCCGTCGCGCCCCCCTGCGCCAGCGATCCCACCCGGCGCCAGCCCTGTCCGGGGACGTGGACCTCGACGTCACCGATGGTTCCGGGGTCGCTGAGGACCGTCACGGCGGTGAGGGCGCGGGCGTGCGGGAAACGGATCGTGCGGCCGTCCGGCGCCCCGTCCGGGTCCGCCTCCGGCTCGTGCGCCAGGCCCGCCCAGGTCTCGTACTCCTGCCGCGCCCGGTCGAGGAAGGGGTCCAGTACGCCCTTGCCGACCGTCACATCGGCCTGCTTGGCCTCGGCCCGCAACCGGTCCAGCGTCCGGTACGCGCTCCAGGCCCCCGCCGCGTCGCCCGCGCGCTGGGCGCGGAGCATGTCGAGCGCCGCCTCGCCCGCCTTGCCGTAGCGGGCCAACTGCGCGGACCACGGCGCGACTTCGGCCGCCAGGGTGCCCTCGCCGGCCAGTCCGCGCGGCAGCTCGCGCAGCACCGTGAAGGCGGCGCGCAGCCGCTGCTCGGCACGCTCGTTCGCGGCCCGGTCCGTCGTCGTACGGGCCTGCCACAGGTCCGCGATCAGCGGGCGCAGATACGCCGACTCGGTGCCGCCGAGCACCGAGGACGCGTCGTTGCCGGCCAGGGCCGACAGCGCCTCGTGGCGCCGCGCGTTGCCCCCCGCGAGGTCGGCGATGGCCGCCTGCCAGGACTCCTCGGGGCGGTAGTCGCGGGGGTTCCAGGCGTAGTCGGCCGCCGTGAACAGCGGGATGCGGGAGGCCTCCGCCTGCTCCATCGCGTTGGCCAGCAGGGCGGCCGAGCCGCTGGCGACGGCCGGTTCACGCCCGGTGTACGGGCCGAGGAAGATCCGGTCCTCGGCGTAGTCGTTGACCGGGTAGTTGTCCATGGTGACCAGCGGATGCGCGAACGCGGCGCGGGCGTCGGCCAGTTCGTCGCCGGTGATGGTCCTCGGCACCACGCCCACCCCGGTCCAGGCGACGTGCACCGACGCGTCCAGCGCGGTCGCCAGCGCCCGCCGGTAGGGCGTCGCGCCGTCCTCGTAGAACTCCGTCGGCATCAACGACAGCGGCGCCGCGTCCGGATGACGTTCCGCCAGGTGGCGGGCGACCTCGTTGGCCACCCGCGCCTGCGCCCGTGCCGCCGCGTCCGGGCCGGAGCCGAAACGGGCCGGGTCCGCGCCGCAGTGCCACTCGCTGTAGCTGACGTTCTGGAACTGGAGCTGGAACGCCCGGAAACCGAGCTCCCACATGGCGTCCAGCTTGCGGGTCAGCGCCCGTACGTCGTCGTCCGAGGCGAAGCACAGCGACTGGCCCGGCGCCACCGCCCAGCCGAGCGTGACGTGGTTGGCGCTCGCCCGGTCGGCCAGCTCCCGGAAGGCGGCCCGCTGCATGGCCGGGTACTGCTCGCGCCAGCGCTCCTGGCGGTAGAGGTCGTCGCCCGCGGCGTACAGGTACCGGTTCTGCTTGGTGCGGCCCATGAAGTCCAGCTGGGCGAGCCGCTGCTGCTGCGTCCACGCGGTGCCGTAGAAGCCCTCGGTGGTGCCGCGCACGGCGGTGCCCGGCCAGTCCCGGACGGTCACGCCGGGGACGGTTCCGTCGGGGCGCAGCAGCTGCCGCAGCGTCTGCACGGCGTGGAACAGGCCGTCCTCGCCTGCGCCGGTGAGCGTCAGGGCGCCGCCGCCGGTGGTGAGGAGGTAGCCGCCGGAGGGCAGCGCGTGCCGAGGGTCGCCGTGCGCCCGCTCGGTGTACGCGCGCACCACCAGGGCGCCCGCCGGAACCGGGTCCGTGACGGCGAGGTCCGTGACCGACCGGGTCCCGGCCCCGTACAGCAGCGAGCGCAGCGCGCTCAGGGCGTACGGGTCTGCCTCCGTGTCGGTGACGAGGGCGACGTCCCGGTCGGCGACCTTCACCGCGCCGCCGGTCGTCCGCAGGGACTGCGGGCGCGGCCACACCGCGGGGCCGGAGGAGTCCGCGGCGGGGTGCTCCGGCTTCGCAGCCGGGAGGCCGGCGCCCGGGTCGGGCGCCGACGGCGCCGCGACGGCCGCGGGTGCGGCTCCCAGTGTTCCGGCCATGACGGCGAACGCGAGTGCGGCCGCGCTCTTCCCATGCCCCATACCGCGCCGACGCCGCACGGCCCCTCCTCGTCGATCGGCCTTCGCCGGGCGGGGCCGAAGGCAGTGTCGAAGAGTCCTGACCACACCATCCCTGCGGGAAGGTGTCAACGAGAGTGGCCGTTGTGCCGTGATTGCCCCAACCTGGTGAAGGGGAATGTGACCAGCGGCACGTAGGTCGTTCTCATACGTCTGCCGCGGCGAGCACTGGGTAGGGCTGCGGTAATCCCCTTGATGCCGTACTCGACAAGGAGGCCCCCGTGGCCGCACCGGCACACCTTCTGCTCTCGGCCCTGTCCAAACACGTGGCGGAGCCGCCCGCCGACCACCTGCTGCCCGCCGACCCCGGCCTGAGCGTGTTCGGCGCGGAGGGCACCCGCGCCGACGTCCCACTGACCAGCGAGCCGCCGCTGCCCGACGCCGAGCCGCTGACCAGCGAGCCGCCGCTCGCCGAGCCGGCCCCCCTGACCAGCGAATCGGTCGCCGAGTCGGCCGGACAGGACCCCTGTCGAGCGGAGTTGTAGATGACGGAACCGCGGCCGGACGAACCTCCCGGACCTTCCGAAGCTCCCGGATCTTCCGGAGGATCTCCCGGATCTCTCGGTGACGAGCTGACCCGGCTCGCCGCGCTGCACGGCGTCGCCACCTCCTACAGCCCCTCCCTGGGCCGTACGGTCACCGCCTCCGCCGACGCGGTCGTCGCGGCCCTGGCCGCCCTGGACGTCGACGCGAGCACCCCCGCGGCCGCCCGCGCCGCGCTCACCGCCCGCGAACGGGAACGGGACGAACGGCTGCTGCCGCCGACGGTGGTGTGCTGGCTGGGCCCCACGGACAGTCCCACCGGCGGCTCCACGGACGGCCCCACCGGCGGTCCCGCGACGGATCCTGTCACCGACGGCGACCCCGCGGCCGAGGCGGACGCCGGGCTGCCGCCGCCGGCCCTCGCCGGGCTGCCGCCCGGCACCCGGCTGGACGTCGAGACCGAGCGGGGCGGGACCCGCTCCTGGGTGCAGGGTGTGGACGGGACGGACCGCCTGGACCGCCTTCCGCCGGGCGTCCACCGACTGACCGCCACCGCCCCCGACGGCCGCACCGGGCAGGCGCACCTGATCGCCGCCCCGCCCCGGCTGCCCACTCCGGCGGGACGCTCGTACGGGCTGCTCGTCCAGCTGTACTCCCTCCTCTCCCACCGCTCCTGGGGCATGGGCGACCTCGGTGACCTCGCCGAGCTGAGCGGCTGGGCCGGACGGGCGCTGGGTGCCGGATTCGTGCAGGTCAACCCGCTGCACGCGGCCGTGCCCGGACCACCCGCCGACCCGTCCCCCTACCGCCCCTCCTCGCGCCGCTTCCCCGACCCGGTGCACCTGCGCGTCGAGGACGTCCCGGAGTTCGCGTACGTCGAGGAGCAGGACCGGCTGCGGCCCTTGCCGGAGCGGGCCGGCCGGCTGCGCGCCGCCGTACTGGACGAGGGCGCCCTGATCGACCGGGACGCGGTGTGGGAGCTCAAGCGGGAGGCGCTGGAGCTGGTGCGGCGGGTGCCGCTCGGTCCCGGCCGCCGCGCCGCCTACGCCGACTTCCTCGCCGGGCAGGGCCGGGCCCTGGAGGACCACGCCACCTGGTACGCCCTCGCCGAGGTGCACGGCTCGGACTGGAGCCGGTGGCCCGAGGGGCTGCGGGACCCGCGCTCGGCGGAGACGGCCCGCGCCCGCGCCGCGCTGGCGGACCGCGTCGACTTTCACTCCTGGCTCGCCTGGCTCACCGACGCCCAGCTCACCGCCGCCCAGCGCACGGCTCGCGAGGCGGGCATGGGGATCGGGATCGTGCACGACCTCGCCGTGGGCGTGCATCCCGGCGGGGCCGACGCCTGGGCGCAGCGGGACCACTTCGCGGCCGGCATGTCGGTCGGCGCGCCGCCGGACGCCTTCAACGCGCGCGGTCAGGACTGGGGCCTGCCGCCCTGGCGCCCCGACCGCCTCGCCGTCTCCGGCTACGCGCCCTTCCGCCGGCTGCTGCGCGCCCTGTTCCGCTACGCGGGCGCCCTGCGCATCGACCACGTCATGGGCCTGTTCCGGCTGTGGTGGATCCCGCAGGGCCTGCCGCCCACCGAGGGCACGTACGTCCGCTACGACGCCGAGGCCATGCTCGCCGTGCTGGTGCTGGAGGCCTCGCGGGCGGGGGCCGTGGTGATCGGCGAGGACCTCGGGACGGTGGAGCCCGGAGTGCGGGAGACCCTGGACCGGCGCGGGGTGCTCGGCACCTCGGTGCTGTGGTTCGAACGGGACTGGGAGGGGTCGGGCCGCCCGCTGCCCCCCGAACGCTGGCGCGCGGACTGCCTGGCCACCGCCACCACCCACGACCTGCCGTCCACCGCGGCCCGCCTCACCGGCGAGCACGTCGAACTGCGCCACCGCCTCGGCCTGCTCACCCGTCCCCTGGAGGAGGAGCGCGCGGAGGCCGCCGCGGACACCAGCGAGTGGCTGGCCCTGCTGGCGGAGCTGGGCCTGCTGCGAGGCACGGACGGCGGTGCCGGCGGCTGCTCGGAGGAGGCCGGGATCCAGGCCGTCCACCGCTTCCTGCTGCGCACCCCGGCCCGCATGATCGGCCTGTGGCTGCCCGACACGGTCGGCGACCGGCGTCCGCAGAACCTGCCCGGAACCTGGGACCAGTACCCGAACTGGCGCCTGCCCGTCGCCGACGCCGACGGCCGCCCGGTGACCCTGGAGGACCTCGCCGCGTCCCCCCGGCTGCACGCCCTGACGGACGTGCTGCGGACGGACGCTCGGGCCGCGCCGGGCGCCGCGGGCTGACCGCCGGGCCACGCGCGCCGGTGCCGGACAGTGCGGATACGGCACCCCGGGCGCGCGACCCGTTTCGGGGTTCGCTACGTTTGCACCGTGGACAAGAAGAACGCCCTGCGCGCCGGCGCTCTGGCCGCCGGTACGACGCTGATGATGCTGCTCATGTCGTCTCCCGCGCTCGCGCTGACCCGCGACGACGGCGACGACCCCGGCCCGGGCCTGAGCGTCGTCCAGACGCTGGGTCTGTTCGTCGGTCTCCCTCTCCTGCTGTTCCTGGTCATCACCGGTCTGGTCATGGTTCTGGACAAGTCCAAGGACCGGCAGCCGCGCGCGAGCCGGGACGTGGACGTCAAGGCCTGACCGAGTCCTCCTCCCGCCGCGGGCCCGTCCGCAGCACACTTCCTCCGAGGGCGTCGACCTCGCCGTACGTACGCGCACAGCCGCCGTACGTGGGCGAGGTGGGCGCCCTGGGTGCGTTGCGGGACCGGCGGGCCGGGCGACTGCGGGATCACCGGCCGGCTCCTACGCCGGCGCTCCCGGTGACTCCGATGTCCCGGCCATCAGCTCCCTGAGCAGAGCGGCCAGTTCGCCCGCCCGTTCGGCGTCCAGGGCGGACAGCGCCTCCGTCTGCGCGGCCAGTCCCGCGCCGACCGCCTCGTCGATGAGGCGCAGCCCCTTGTCGGTCAGCGTGACCTTGAGGCCGCGGCGGTCGTGCGGATCCGGCGAGCGGCGCAGCAGCCCCGCGGCCTCGAGCTTGTCCAGCCGCCCGGTCATCCCACCCGTGGTGAGCATGAGCGTCGCCGAGAGCTGCCGGGGCGAGAGGGTGTAGGGCTCGCCGGCCCGGCGCAGCGTGGCCAGCACGTCGAACTCGCCCCGCGAGATCCCGAACGGCGCGTACGCCTTCTCCATCCGGTCTCCCATCGCGCGCGAGAGCCGGAAGATCCGCCCGAAGACCTCCATCCCCGCGGTGTCGAGATCGGGCCGCACGGCCGCCCACTGGCCGATGATCGCGTCGACGGCGTCCCTGCGCTGCTGGGGGCGTTCACTCATGGACCGAGTATCCGCCGCCTCACGGTCGACCGCAAGAAAGTAGCTTGACGCTAAGTAGCTTGTGGCTAAGCTATTTGCATGACCGTCTCCCGGCGTCCCGCCGCCACCTGGTCCCTCGCCGCCCTCACCGCCCTCGCCCCCATCTCCTGGGGCACCACCTACGCCGTCACCACCGAGTTCCTGCCGCCCGGCCGGCCGCTCTTCACGGCGCTGGCCCGGGCCCTGCCCGCCGGGCTGCTGCTGCTCGCGCTGGCCCGGGTGCTGCCGAAGGGCGCCTGGTGGTGGAAGGCGGCGGTCCTCGGCGCGCTGAACATCGGCGCCTTCTTCCCGCTGCTGTTCCTGTCCGCGTACCGCCTGCCGGGCGGGATGGCGGCGGTCGTCGGCTCGGTCGGACCGCTGTTCGTCATGGGGCTCTCGGCACCGCTGCTGGGGCAGCGGCCGACGGGGCGGGCGCTGCTCACCGGGGTCGTGGCCGCGTTCGGGGTCAGCCTCGTCGTGCTGAGGGCGGCCGGGGCGCTGGACGGCGTGGGTGTCGCCGCCGCCCTCGCCTCCACCGCCTCGATGTCCACCGGCACCGTGCTGGCCAAGAGGTGGGGCCGCCCGGCCGGCGTGAGTCCGCTCGCGCTCACCGGCTGGCAGCTCACCGCGGGCGGACTGCTGATCGCGCCCCTCGCCCTGCTGGCCGAGGGGCCGCCGCCCGCGCTGGACGCCCGGGCCCTCGGCGGCTACGCCTATCTCGCCCTGGCCAACACGGCGCTCGCCTACTGGCTCTGGTTCCGCGGCATCGGCAGGCTCTCCGCCACCCGGGTCACCTTCCTCGGCCCGCTGTCACCGCTCACCGCCGCCGTGGTCGGCTGGGCCGTCCTGGGGCAGGCGCTCACCCCGGTCCAGCTCGTCGGCATGGCGCTGGCGTTCGGGGCGACGCTGGCGGGACAGCTCGGCGCCGCCCGCCCGGCGGCCGCACCGCCGCAACCATTCAGTTCCACTGAAAGGAATGCTCGTCAAGATTCGATGGACCTGACTGGTTCGGTGCTGCGACGGTAGAGCGGACCCCGCTCACCCCATCAGCGAGAGGACCTACGTGGCCGACGTCCGCCCCCGGACCACCACACCGCCCCCAGCCACGGGCAGCCGCACCACCGCCCGCCCCACCGCCACGAGCGGCCCGAGGGCGGGCGCCCCCGCTCTCGGAACCGCGCTCGCCGCCCTCGCCACCGTCGTCTGGGCCGGCAGCTTCGTCACCTCGCGCGCGCTGCACGACAGCGTGCCGCCGGTGCAGCACGCGTTCTGGCGCTGGGTGGTGGCACTGGCCGCCGTCGCCCCGTTCGGCGCCCGCATGGCCTGGCGGCAGCGGGCACTGATCCGGCGCCACTTCGGCTATGTGCTGCTGACCTCCCTCCTCGGCGTCGCCGTCTACAACACCCTGGTCAACCAGGCAGGCCTGACCACCCCGGCGGCCAACATGGGCATGATCATGGCGGCCTCGCCGGTGCTGATGGCGGTCTTCGAACGGGCGAGCGGTTTACGGCTCGGAGCGCGCCGGGTCGTGGGGCTGCTGACCGCCTGCGCGGGTGTGCTGCTGCTCGTGGGTGGGGGAGGGGTGGCGTCGTTCACGGCCGGGGACCTGTGGATGATCGTCGCGGCCTGCTGCTTCGGTTCCTACAGCGCCCTGCTGCGCCGCCGCCCCGCCGAGTTCGACGGCGTCGCCTTCCTGTTCACCACGTTCCTGTTCGGCACCGTGCTGCTCCTGCCCGCGCAGGCCGTCAGCCTCGCGGTCCAGGGCGGCTTCGAACCGGCCCCCGGCACGGTGCTGCCCCTGCTCTACGTCGGCGTCATGTCCTCCGCCGTGGCGTTCTTCGCCTGGGGCAAGGCGATCGCCCTCGTCGGCCCGACCCGCGCCGGACTCGTGTACTACCTGCAACCGGTCTGCGTGGCCCTGCTGTCGTGGGCCCTGCTCGGAGAGGCGATCGGCCCCCGGCAGGCGCTGTGCATGGCGCTGATCCTGGGCGGGGTGGTCCTCGGGACGGCTTCGCGCCGCTGAGGGAACCCGCGCGGGAACTCCGCACGGCGGCCCCGTACGGCCCGTATAGGTTGCCGCCATGGCCGAGTGGGAGATCCGGAAGCTGCTGATCCTGCGGACCCTGCGGGAGCAGGGGACCGTGACCGCGACGGCCGAGGCGCTGCGGATGACGCCGTCCGCCGTCTCGCAGCAGCTGACCAACCTGTCCAGGCAGCTCGGGGTGGAACTGTTGCAGGCGCAGGGGCGGCGGGTGCGGCTCACGGACGCGGCGCGGCTCGTACTGCGGCACGCCGAGGCCGTGTTCGAACAACTGGAGCGCGCGGACGCCGAGTTGGCCGCGTATGCCAAGGGCGAGGCGGGTGAGGTGCGGGTGGGTGCCTTCTCCACCGCGGTGCCCGCGCTCGTGGTGCCGGCGGTACGGGCGCTGCGCGGCACGCATCCGGCGGTGACCGTCCGGGTCCGGGAGACGGAGGCGGGCGAGGCCTACGAGCTGCTGGCGGCCGGGGAGGTCGACCTCGCGCTGTCCCTGGCCGCGCAGGCGCCCAGCACGGTGGACCCGCGGTTCACGCTGGTGCCGCTGCTCGCCGACCCGCTCGACCTCGCCCTGCCGCCGGGGCACCGGCTGGCCTCGGCGGCCCGGGTACGGCTCGCCGAGCTGGCGGAGGAGGCGTGGATCTTCGGCGGCAGCGGACCCTGGTCGGACATCACGCGCGCGGCCTGCGAGGCGGCCGGGTTCAGCCCGTACCAGGGCCACTCGGCGGCCGGCTGGACGGCGATCCTGGCGATGGTGGAGGCGGGGATGGGCGTGGCACTCGTCCCGCGCATGGCGGCGGTGAGCAGAGAGGGCGTCGTGATGCGCGCCCTGGCCGCCGACCGGCCGTACCGGCATGTGGTGGCGGCCGTGCGCAAGGGGGCGCGGGACGCGCCCGCGCCCGCGAGGGTGCTGGAGGCACTGCGGTCCGCGGCCGCCGGGCTCGCCCGCCCCGAGTGACGGGAAAGGCGGAGACCGGAAGGGAAAGGGGCGCCCGGTCGAACACCGGGCGCCCCCTGCCGCCGCACGGGCGGTGGTACGGCATCGCCGTACCGGCGGTCTTAGGACTGGGCCGCCGCGTCCGCCGCCTGGGCCTTCAGGGCGCGCTCGACGCCCGCCCGCGACTCCGAGACCAGCCGGCGCAGCGCCGCGTTCGGCTCGGCCGAGACCAGCCACTCGTCGGTCGTGCGCAGGATGTCCTCGGACACCTGGATCGACGGGTAGAGGCCGACCGCGATCTGCTGGGCCATCTCGTGGGAGCGGGCGCCCCAGATGTCCTTGACCACCTCGAAGTACCGGTCGGCGTAGGCCGCCAGCAGCTCGCGCTGGTCGGTCTGGACGAAGCCCGCGATGACCGCCTCCTGGACGGCGTTCGGGAGCTTGTCGGACTCGACGACCGACGCCCAGGCCTCCGCCTTGGCCTCCTCGGTCGGGCGGGCGGCGCGGGCGGTGGCCGCGTGCCGCTCACCGGCCGCGGTCCTGTCGCGCTCGTACTCGCCCGCGATCTCCGCCTCGTCGAACCGGCCGACGGCCGCGAGCCGCTCCACGAACGCCCAGCGCAGCTCCGTGTCGACGACCAGGCCCTCGATGGTGTGCGAGCCGTCCAGCAGGGACTCGAGCAGGTCCAGCTGCTCCGGGGTACGGGCGGTCGCCGCGAAGGCGCGCGCCCACGCCAGCTGGTGGTCGCTGCCCTCCTCCGCCGCGCGCAGATGGGCCAGCGTGGCGTCGGTCCAGCGGGTGAGCAGGGCCTCGTGGGCGGCCGGGTCGGCGTACAGGTCGACGGCCAGCTTCACCTGGCGGTGCAGTGACTGCACGACACCGATGTCGGACTCCTTGCCGATCCCGGACAGCACCAGCGACAGGTAGTCGCGGGTCGCCAGCTCCCCGTCCCGGGTCATGTCCCAGGCCGACGCCCAGCACAGGGCGCGCGGCAGCGAGGACTCGAAGTCGCCCAGGTGCTCGGTGACGACGGCCAGCGACCCCTCGTCCAGGCGCACCTTGGCGTACGACAGGTCGTCGTCGTTGAGCAGGATCACCGCCGGGCGGGGCCGGCCGGCCAGCTGCGGCACGGCGGTCAGCTCGCCGTCCACGTCCAGTTCGATCCGGCCGTCCGCGGCGCGCACCAGCTTGCCGCTCGCCTCGTCGAGGTCGTACAGGCCGACCGCGATCCGGTGCGGGCGCAGGGTCGGCTCGCCCTTCGCGCCGGCGGGCAGGGCGGGGGCCTCCTGGCGGATGGCGAAGGAGGTGATGACGCCCTGGGCGTCGGTCTCGATCTCCGGGCGCAGGATGTTGATGCCGGCCGTCTCCAGCCACTTCTTCGACCAGGTCTTCAGATCGCGCCCGGAGGTCTCCTCCAGCGCGCCCAGCAGGTCGGACAGGCGCGTGTTGCCATAGGCGTGCCGCTTGAAGTACGCCTGCACGCCACGGAAGAACTCGTCCATGCCGACGTAGGCCACCAGCTGCTTGAGGACGCTCGCGCCCTTGGCGTAGGTGATGCCGTCGAAGTTGACGAGCACGTCGTCCAGGTCGCGGATCTCCGCCATGATCGGGTGGGTGGACGGCAGCTGGTCCTGCCGGTACGCCCAAGTCTTCATCTGGTTGGCGAACGTGGTCCACGAGTGCGGCCACTTCGAGCCGGGGGCGTACGCCATGCAGGCGGCCTCGGCGTAGGTGGCGAACGACTCGTTCAGCCACAGGTCGTTCCACCACTCCATGGTGACCAGGTCGCCGAACCACATGTGGGCCAGCTCGTGCAGGATCGTGGTGGCCCGCGCCTCGTACGCCGCGTCGGTCACCTTGGACCGGAAGACGTACTGGTCGCGGATGGTGACCGCGCCCGCGTTCTCCATCGCGCCCGCGTTGAACTCCGGCACGAAGAGCTGGTCGTACTTCTCGAACGGGTAGGCGTAGTCGAACTTCTCCTGGAACCAGTCGAAGCCCTGCCGGGTCACCTCGAAGATCGCGTCCGCGTCGAGGAACTCGGCGAGCGAGGGCCGGCAGTAGATGCCGAGCGGGACCGACTGCCCGTCCTTCTCGTACACGCTGTGCACGCTGTGGTACGGGCCGACGATCAGCGCCGTGATGTACGTCGAGATGCGCGGCGTCGGCTCGAACACCCAGACGTTGTTCTCGGGCTCGGGGGTCGGCGAGTTGGACACGACCGTCCAGCCCTCGGGCGCCTTGACCGTGAACTGGAAGGTGGCCTTCAGGTCCGGCTGCTCGAAGTTGGCGAAGACCCGGCGGGCGTCCGGGACCTCGAACTGGGTGTAGAGGTAGGCCTGGTCGTCGACCGGGTCGACGAAGCGGTGCAGGCCCTCACCGGTGTTGGTGTACGCGCAGTCGGCGACGACGCGCAGCACGTTGCGGCCCCGGAGCAGGCCCGGCAGGGCGATCCGGGAGTCCTCGAAGACCTCGGCGGGGTCGAGGGGGTCGCCGTTGAGGGTCACCTCGTGGACGGTCGGGGCCACCAGGTCGACGAAGGAGGCGGCGCCGTCCTCGGCGACGTCGAAGCGCACCGTGGTCACGGACCGGTAGGTGCCGCCCTCCTGCGCGCCGGAGAGGTCGAGATCGATCTCGTACGAGTCAACGGTGAGCAGCTTCGCCCGCTGCTGCGCCTCTTCGCGAGTCAGGTTTGTGCCAGGCACGCGGTCATCTCCTCGTGATGTGTGGATTGCGCCATCCTTCCACGTGACCCGCGCGGAACGCGACGACCGGATCCCGCCGGTGACCGGGGCGGCGGGGCGTGAGGCTGAGGGCATGACGACAGTGAGCGAAACGACGGGACACAGCGCACGTGCCATCGCCCCGGCCGTGCTGGCGCGGCTGCGGGAACGGGACGACGCCGGACGTCCGGCGGCCCCGTTCACCGACGAGGAGGGCGGCGCGCCTCTGCGCTGCTGCCTGCGCAGGAGTGAGCCGGGGGAGCGGATCGCGCTGGTCTCCTACGCCCCGCTGCGGCGCTGGGCGGCGGAGACGGGCGCCGCTGTGGGCGCGTACGACGAGCAGGGGCCGGTCTTCATCCACGCGCGGGAGTGCGCGGGGCCGGCCGGTGAAGGCCACCCGTTCACCAACGCCCACCGTGTGGTCCGGCGCTACGGCGCCGACGGGCACATCCTGGGCGGGCGGCTGGTCGGGGAGGGCTCCCCCCGGTTCGACGCGGCCTTCGCGGAGGCGTTCGACGACCCGGCCGTGGCGCTCGTCCACGTCCGGGCCGTCGAGTACGGCTGCTTCCTCTACGAGGTGCGCAGGAACCAAGTGGGCACCGACTAGCCCTTGAGCTCCGCCGCCACCAGCTCCGCGATCTGCACCGCGTTCAGGGCCGCGCCCTTGCGGAGGTTGTCGTTGGAGATGAACAGGGCCAGGCCGTTGTCCACCGTCTCGTCGCGGCGGATGCGGCCGACGTACGACGGGTCCTGGCCGGCCGCCTGGAGCGGCGTCGGGATGTCGGAGAGGGCGACACCGGGGGCCCCGCCCAGCAGCTCGGTCGCGCGCTCCACGCTGAGCGGGCGCGCGAAACGGGCGTTGACCTGGAGGGAGTGGCCGGTGAAGACGGGCACGCGCACGCAGGTGCCGGACACCTTCAGCTCCGGGATCTCCAGGATCTTGCGGGACTCGTTGCGGAGCTTCTGCTCCTCGTCGGTCTCGTTCAGGCCGTCCTCGACGAGGTTGCCCGCGAAGGGGAGCACGTTGAAGGCGATCGGGCGCTTGTAGACGGACGGCTCGGGGAAGTCCACGGCCGCGCCGTCGTGGGTCAGCCTGTCGGCGTCCGCGACGACCTTCTGGGTCTGGCCGTGCAGCTCGGCGACGCCCGCGACGCCCGAGCCGGACACCGCCTGGTAGGTGGCGACGACCAGCGCCTGAAGGCCCGCCTCCGCGTGCAGCGGCTTGAGGACCGGCATCGCGGCCATCGTGGTGCAGTTCGGGTTGGCGATGATGCCCTTGGGACGGTCGGTGATCGCGTGGGGATTCACCTCGGACACCACCAGCGGGACGTCCGGGTCCTTGCGCCACGCCGAGGAGTTGTCGATCACCACGGCGCCCTGCGCGGCGACCTTCTCGGCCAGCGCCTTCGAGGTCGCGCCGCCCGCCGAGAACAGCACGATGTCCAGGCCGGTGTAGTCCGCGGTGGCCGCGTCCTCCACCGTGACCCCGTCGAGGACCGTCCCCGCCGAGCGGGCCGAGGCGAACAGGCGCAGCTCGGTGACCGGGAAATCGCGCTCCGTGAGGATCCCGCGCATGACCGTGCCGACCTGACCGGTGGCTCCGACGATTCCGATCCTCACGGCGACTCCTTCTGCTCACTTCACTGGCTCCGCGTACGTGGTACGCGCAGGACGGTTCCATCATGCGTCTGTCCCGGGTCCGTCTGTCCAATCCATTGCCCACGGAGTGGGACGGCCAGGTGGGCGGGCTCCGCCGGAAACGCAAGGGGCGGGCTCCGAAGTGGAGCCCGCCCCGCCGTTCACGTACCGGAGGTGGAGACCGCCGTTACGGGACGACCTTGCCGATCTTCACGCTGCCGAGGCCCGCGGCGGTGCCACGGGTGTTCAGCACCTGCACCTCGCCGAAGAACTCGCGGCCCGCGGGGGCCGGCTGGTTCGCGACGACGTCGGCGGAGATCTGCGCCGTGCCGTTCGGGGCGAGCGTGTACACCTTCGCCTCGTCGACCTTGACCGAGCCGAGCGCCGCCGAGTAGTACACGTCCCGGTAGTCGTAGGCCGTGGTGCCGGCCGGCACCGAGTAGGCGTCGATCAGGACGGTGTACGTGCCCGCGGCGGGCTTGGCGATGGAGACGGACTCCTCCGAGCCGCCCGCGGCCGAGTAGGCGACGCGCGTGCCGGCGGCGTTGTACACGTACAGGTCCAGGTCGGCACCGGCGTCCGAGACGTTGCCGATGGCGACGTCCAGGCGCTCGGCACCGGCGGGGACGACCACCGTCATGGTCTTGGAATCACCGTCGGCGATGGTGGGGCGGTCCGACTTCGACGAGCCCAGCGAGCCGCCCTTCAGCTTGGCGTCCAGCCCGGCGAGCTTGTTCGTCAGCGTCCAGGACACGGGGGCCGGAGTACCGGCCTTCGCCTCGTCGACCGTCTGCACCGCGGGGCTGAAGTCCAGCCCGTAGACCGCCGCGTTCAGCGTGTACGGGTTGTCCAGCAGCGGCGAGGTACGACGCGACTCGACCTCGATCTCCCACACTCCCGGCATCGGCTTGGCGTACGAACGCACGTCCGGACGGCAGGTGTTGGCCGGGTTGTTGTAGTTCGGGTAGCAGTACGGCGTCGACGTGTTGTCCACCGGGGTGCCGTACGGGTGGATTGCGATGAAGCGGGTCTGGCTGCCGTCCTTGAGACCGCTCATCGAGACCTCGAGGGTCTTCGCACCCTCCGGGACGGTCACGAAGTACGACGTGGTGCTGTTGCGCTGCGCGACGCCCGACACCGAGTAGGTGTAGGACGGCTTGGCGATCTCCGTGGAGACCACGACGGTCAGCATGATCTGCTTGTCCACGCCCTCGGTGCGGCGGTCGTCGACCTCGAGGATCGCGCTGTGCACACCGGCGGAGGCGGGACGCGCCTCGATCTTGACCGTCACCGGCTTGTTCAGCGGCAGCGAGACCTCGTCGTCGCCGAGGATCTTGAAGGTGCCGTCGTCGTTCTTCAGGCCCAGCTTGTGCTTGACCGAACCGGCCGGGCCCGTCGTACGGGTGACCTGGACCTCGTAGGTCTTCTTCTGGCCCTTCTTCAGGCCGCCCTCGCGGTCGTACAGGCCGGTGCCGAAGTCGGGGGTCTTCAGGGCCCAGGACAGCGAGGTGTTGACCGGGGCCTTGACCGTGTACTCGTGCGCCGAGGCGCCCTTCTCGATCGACTTCCAGGCCTTGACGATGTCCATCAGGCCCGCGCCCTCGCTGTGCGGCTGCTCGCCCTTGATGTGCTGGGCGGTCGAGGTCAGCGCGGTGCGCAGCGTCGCCGGGGTGAGGTCGATGTGCTTCTGCTTGGCCGCCGACAGCAGCAGCGCGGACGCGCCGGCCGCCTGCGGGGAAGCCATCGAGGTGCCCTGGAGCATCGAGTAGCCGGCCGGCAGCGAGTAGCCGGCCTCGGCGACCGGGCCGCCGGGCAGCCAGGTCTGGGTGGTGTTGATGGCCGCGCCGGGCGCGGAGATGATCGGCGTGAAGCCGCCGTCCTCACGCGGGCCGCGCGAGGAGAACGGCATCATGGCGTACTTCTTGTCCACGACGGAGCCGTAGTTGGCCGCCCAGGTCTCCTTGGAGATGGTCGCGCCGACCGAGATGACCTTGTTGGCGAGGCTGGGGTCGCCGATGGTGTTCAGGCCCGGGCCGCTGTTGCCCGCCGAGATGACGAGCTGCACGCCGTAGGTGTCGATGAGCCGGGTGTACAGCTCCGCGCGGGCGTTGTTGCCGTCGTTGAGCGCCGGCAGGCCGCCGATGGACATGTTGACGATGTCCACGCCGCGGTTGACGACGAGGTCGATCATGCCCTCGGTGAGCGCGACGTTGGTGCAGCTGCCGCTCCAGGTGCAGGCCCGGGAGGAGACGATCTTCGCGCCCGGGGCGGCGCCGTTCATCTTGCCGCCGAACAGGCTGTTGGCGGCGGTGATGCCGGCGACGTGCGTGCCGTGCTCGGACTCGATCACGCCGATGTTGACGAAGTCGGCCTTCTTGCCGATCCAGGACCCGCCGTAGGGGTCCATCGCCACGTCCTTGCGGATCTCCACGACGAACGGCACGCGCAGGTCGGCGCCGGTCTCCGGGTCCTTCTTGTCCTGGCCGAAGTAGCCGACCTGGTAGCCGTCCTTGTACGGCTTCATCGGAACGTCGTCCGTGAAGTCGTTGTTGTTGTTCAGGTCGACGCGGACGGTGCCGGTCGCCGGGTCGTACAGGACGCCCCACACGCTGGTGGTCCTGCCGTCGCGGTCCAGGTCGCCGTCGGCGTCGCCGCCCTTGGTCGCGGACTCGCTGAAGGTGTTGAACAGGAAGGAGCCCGCCGGGGTCTTCCAGGTCTTGCCGCCCGAGGTGAACTGGGGGCCCGTGACGGTGGTGGTCATCGGGCGCCAGGTGCCGTCGCTGTCGACGATCGGGTCGGTCGCGGTGACCCAGTCGACGATCTTGCGCTCACCGGTGGTGGTCTTCTGGAGCGCCGGGTGGCCGAGGTCCACGCCGGAGTCGAGGACGCCGATGGTGACGCCCCGGCCGTCCGCCTTCGGGTTCTTCTTCACGAAGTCGACGGCGCCCGTCTCGAAGGACGGGTTGTACGGGTTCTCGGCGGGGGTGTTCTTGTCCGGCGCCGGGTAGGTGCCCTTGTCCTTCCCCTTGCCCTTGTCCTTGCCCTGGGGGGCGTCGGCCTCGGGCCTCGGGTCGTCGAGCGGGATGTCCTGCTTGAGGTCGATGGCCTGCACGGAGGACAGCTTCGCGGCGGCGGCGATCGCCGAGTCCGCCTTGTCCGTCGGCACGGTGGCGCGGACGTAGCCGAGCTTGTCGTAGGCGCGGCCCACGGCGCCGCCGTCGATCGCGTCCAGCTGCTTGGCGACCTGCGCGGTCTGCCCGGGCGCGGTCGCGATCATCATGGTGACGTTCTTGGCGCCCTCGGCCTTGGCCTCGGCGAGCAGTTCGGCGTCGACCGAACCGAGTTTGTCGCCCGCCGGCTTGACGGTCGGGTCGGTGGACGCGGGGCCGTCCTGGGCGACGGCCAGGGGTATCGGGCCGGCCACGGAGAGCGCGGCCACCACGCCGGCGGCCATGGCGATGCGGGCCAGGCGTCTCGCGCCCGTGAGCGGTGCGCGCTGGGGGTCGGGGGTCATCGGCATCCCTTGCAGGTAAAGGAACCAAGCGAGGTGCGATCGGGGTCGATCGCGATCGTCCGGATTTCGGAGTCGGATGATCGCTCAGCTTTACCCAAAGGAAAGATGTTTGACGAGACTTGGTCCTGGCGGGATGGAGGCATGGCGTACTTCCGCCATGCGCCACGAGGGGCATAGGGGCCCAAACCGTGGCGCTTCCCTCAGTGCCGCAGGAGGACAACCACTGCTGCCGGAACGGGCGTTCACCCGGCCGCGCGCGGGGCCCCGTCCTCGCCGATTCACACCGGACAGCCCCCTTCCTGCCGTAACGTCCACCCATGAACAAGGAGTTGAGGGTGGCGGCCTACGCCGTGTGTGTGCGGGACGGACGGCTGCTGCTGGCCCGCTGGGTGGCGGGCGACGGCACCCGGCGGTGGACCCTGCCCGGCGGTGGCATGGAACACGGCGAGGACCCCTACGACACGGTGGTGCGCGAGGCCGAGGAGGAGACCGGCTACACCGTCGAACCGGTCGCCCTCCTGGGCCTGGACTCCGTCCGCCGCAACTACCCGCGCCCCCTGGGCGCCCAGGCCGACTTCCACGGCCTGCGCATCCTCTACGAGGGCCGTGTCACCGGCGGCGAACTGCGCCACGAGACGGGCGGCTCCACGGACCGGGCCGCCTGGCACCCCCTGGACGCGGTACCCGCACTGCGCCGCGTCGGCCTGGTCGACGTGGGCCTGCGCCTGTGGCACGACCGCCCGCCTGCGGGAAACCCCACCTGACGGCACCCGCCTGCCGCCCCGGCCGTCCGCGACGCACGCCCGTACGTCCCGTGGTGTGCGCGGAGGGGCCGCCGGAACGTGGTCCGGCGGCCCCTCCTCTCCCCCTCCTGACGTGCCCCCGGCGGGCGCTCGGTCACTACCGGGGAAGCACCACCACGCGCGCGGCCGGGTCGCGGCCGGTGGCCGCCATCAGGGCGGTGCGGACGACGGTCGCCTGCTGGTACAGGGACTCCCGCAGCTTTCGGGGGGTGAGGTGGACGACCGTGATGCCCAGCCGCTCCAGGTGCTCGCGCTTGCGGGCGTACTCGGAGCACAGGGCCTCGTCGGCCGGCCGGCCGCCCTGGCGGGGTGCGCGGGTGTCCAGCTCCAGCGCGACCGCCTGCTCCGGCCAGTACGCGTCCACGCCGCCGAGACGGGGGCCGCCCGGCAGCCGCAGGTCCACGTTCCAGACCGGGTCCGGCAGCCCGTGCTCACGCACCATCCGGTACAGCCGGTCCTCCGCGAGCGCCCGGCCCTCGGCCAGCAGCAGGCCCACCGCGTCCACCACGTGCGGCCGGTCCAGCAGCCCGGCCCCGGTCAGCTCGCGGACCACGGCGGACGGTTCGCAGTACCCGCCGCGCACCGCCTCCGTCAGCAGCCGCTGTACCGTGCCCGCGTCGGACAGACCGGCGACCGCGTCCGCCAGGGCGCGCGGCACCGGGGCCACCGGCAGACCCGTGACCGCCTCGGCGGCGGGCAGGCCGGCCGCCCGGACGATCCGCGCGCAGCCGGCCGAGCGCAGCCGCCGGCCGCGCGCCACCAGGACGTCGATCTGCTCCAGGGCCGGCAGGGCGGGCGACGTGGCGAAGCCGTGCAGGGTGAGCGCCGCCAGACCGGTGACCATCACCTCCGCGTACACCGGGCGGTGCGGATCCTCGGCGGTCGGCTGCGCCGGCACCCCGGCGGCCGTGCGCGGGAGCGGTCCGCGCGCCGCGTACAGGAGCACCGCGTGCAGCCGCTCCTCACTGGTCGGTGGGCCCGGATGCAGCAGGAACACGCCCGGCAGGAGTTGTTGCCAGGGTCCTCCGGCACGGCACCGCACGGCCGTCACGGCCGCCGGTACTCCGTGCTCGCGCAGCTGCGCGGTGGTCAGGACCTGGCGGGGCGCCTCGGCGAGGTGGTGCAGGGGGCGGGGGGAGAGCGGGGTTTCGTGGTTCATGTACGGCACGTTTCCCGCGCCGTGACCGGCCCTCAACCGGTGTTACACGCCCGTTGACAAACATGGACAAGCTCGCCCTGAAGGACGGTTGTTCGGATGCCGGAAACCCCTGGTCCCGTCGTGGGTGGACCAGGGGTTACGGCGAGCCGGGCACGCATCCTGTAACAGCTACGGCGTGCCCGACCCTTGGCCAGAACTACGGGTCAGCCGGCGGACGTTCCGGCCGCCGCGTCACGCGCCTGTCCACGCAGCGCCCGGGCCAGGTCGTCCCGGGCCTCCAGCACCAGGCGGCGCAGGGCGGGAGCGGCGCCCTCGTGCGCGGCGAGCCACGCGTCGGCCGCCTCCAGGGTCTCCGGCGAGTCCTGCAACGCCGGGAACAGCCCCCGTACGACGTCCATGCCGATCTGGATGGACCGCTCCGTCCACACCCGCTCGATCGCCTCGAAGTACCTCGGCGTGTACGGCGCGAGCAGCTCCCGCTGGGAGGCCTGCCCGAAGCCCGCGATGGTCGCCTCCACCAGCGCGTTCGACAACGCGTCCGAGTCGACCACCTGCTCCCAGGCCCGCGCCTTGACGGCGGCCGAGGGCCGCGCGGCCAGGCAGCGCACCTGGTGCCGCTTGCCGGAGGCGGTGTCGTCCCGGGCGAGTTCGGCGGCGAGCACCTTCTCGTCCGCCACCCCGTGCGCCGCCAGCGGCTCCAGGAACGCCCAGCGCAGCTCCTGGTCGACCTCCAGGCCGGCGATCTCCTCCGTGCCGTCCAGCAGGCCCTTCAGCAGTTCCAGGTCGTCCGGCGCCGAGGCCGCCGTGGCGAAGAAGCGCGCCCACGCGAGCTGGTGCTCGCTGCCCGGCTCGGCCTGCCGCAGCTCGGCCAGCGCGCCCTCGGCCAGCGCCCGCCCGCCGGTCTCCCGCCACTGCGGCGCCGCGTAGTGCACCAGCGCGGACTCCGCCCAGGCGTGCAGCATCTGGAGCACGCCGATGTCGGTCTCACGCCCGGCGAAGCGCAGCACCAGGCCCACGAAGTCCCGCGCCGGCAGCAGCGCGTCCCGGGTCAGGTTCCACAGCGCCGACCAGCACAGCGCGCGGGCCAGCGGGTCGGTCAGGCCGCCCAGGTGCTCCCGCAGGGTCGCCAGCGAGGTCTCGTCGAAGCGGATCTTGCAGTAGGTCAGGTCGTCGTCGTTGACCAGCACCAGATCGGGCGCGTCCGCACCCGCCAGCTCGGACACCACCGTACGGGCGCCGGCCACGTCGGTCTCGGCGCGCGCGTACCGCTCCAGCGCCCCCACCTGGGACCGCTGGTACAGGCCCACCGCCACCCGGTGCGGGCGCAGCTCCGGGTGGCCCGCCGGGGCAATGACAGAGGCCTCCTGCACCACGGCCAGCTCCTCGATCCGGCCGTCGGCCCCCAGCACCACCTGCGGGGTCAGCGAGTTGACCCCGGCCGTCTGAAGCCACGACCGCGCCCACGCGCCCATGTCACGGCCGCTGGTCTCCTCCAGCACCGCGAGCAGGTCTCCCAGCCGGGTGTTGCCGTAGGCATGCCGCTTGAAGTAGCGCCGCGCGCCCTCCAGGAACGCGTCCTGGCCGACGTAGGCCACCAGCTGCTTGAGCACCGAGGCGCCCTTGGCGTAGGTGATGCCGTCGAAGTTCAGCTTGGCGTCCTGGAGGTCGCGGATGTCCGCGGTGACCGGGTGCGTGGAGGGCAGCTGGTCCGCGCGGTACGCCCAGGCCTTGCGGCGGTTGGCGAAGGTGATCCAGCCGTCCGTGAAGCGGGTCGCGCCGACCAGCGAGAACGAGCCCATGAAGTCGGCGAAGGACTCCTTCAGCCACAGGTCGTCCCACCACTCCATGGTGACCAGGTCGCCGAACCACATGTGCGCCATCTCGTGCAGGATCACATTGGCCCGGGCCTCGTAGGAGGCCTGCGTGACCTTCCCGCGGAAGATGTACTCCTCCCGGAAGGTGACCAGGCCCGGGTTCTCCATCGCGCCGAGGTTGTACTCGGGCACGAACGCCTGGTCGTACTTGCCGAACGGGTACGGGTAGTCGAAGTGGTCGTGGAAGAAGTCCAGGCCCTGCTTGGTGACCAGGAAGACGTCCTCGGCGTCGAAGTGCTTGGCGAGCCCCTTGCGGCACAGCGCGCCCAGCGGGATCTCCAGCCGCGTACCGTCCTCGAACACCCGCTCGTAGGAGTCCGTCACCCGGTGGTACGGGCCCGCGACCACGCAGGTGATGTACGTCGAGATCGGCTTGGTCTCGGCGAACCGCCACACCCCGTCCTGCCGCTCGCCGACGCCGTTGCTCCACACCGTCCAGTCCTCGGGCGCCCGCACCTCGAAGCGGAACGGCGCCTTCAGGTCGGGCTGCTCGAAGTTGGCGAAGACCCGGCGGGAGTCGGCGGGCTCGTACTGCGTGTAGAGGTAGACCTCGCCGTCCTCCGGGTCGACGAAGCGGTGCAGGCCCTCGCCGGTGCGCGAGTAGGCGCACTGCGCGTCCACGACGAGCTCGTTGTCGGCGGACAGGTCCTCCAGGAGGATCCGGGAGCCGTCGAAGACCTCGCTGGGGTCGAGGTCCCTGCCGTTGAGCGAGACGGCGGTGACGCTCGGCGCGAGCAGGTCCGCGAAGCTCGACGCGCCCGGCTCGTTGCAGCGGAACCGGATCGTCGTCACGGACCGGAACGTCCGCGGACCGTTCCCGGTGTCCTCGCCCACCGCGGACCGCACGTCCAGGGACACCTCGTACCCGTCGACGGACAGCAGGGCGGCCCGCTCCCGGGCCTCGTCGCGGGACAGATTCTCACCGGGCACAGGCGGCACTCCCTCGGAAGTTTTCACGATGTGGACAGCACCGATCCTGCCATGCGGGTTTGCCGCGCGGCAGCCGGGAATGCCGTGCACGACCGTCGATGTTGGCAGTTCAACGACCCTTTACCGAGGAGAGCCATGTCCGAGACCGCCCCCGCCGCGACCCCGTCGTCCGGCAAGACTCCCGTCGACTTCTGGTTCGACCCGCTGTGCCCCTGGGCCTGGATGACGTCCCGGTGGGTGCTGGAAGTGGAGAAGGTGCGGGACATCGAGGTCCGCTGGCACATCATGAGCCTCGCGGTGCTCAACGAGCCGAGGCTGGACGAACTGCCCGAGGAGTACCGGGAGCTGCTGACCACCAAGGCGTGGGGGCCGGTACGGGTGGTCACCGCGGCCTGGCAGAAGCACGGCGAGGACGTCCTCGGCCCGCTCTACACCGCGCTCGGCACCCGCTTCCACAACCGGGGCGAGGGCCCCACCCGCGAGGCCGTCGTCGCCGCGCTCGACGAGGTGGGCCTGCCCGCCGACCTGATCGACTACGCCGACCAGGAGAACTTCGAGTTCGACGCCGAACTGCGCGCCTCGCACAAGGAGGGCATCGAGAAGGTCGGCCAGGACGTCGGCACCCCGGTCATCGCGGTCCCCGGCCCGGACGGCGAGCAGATCGCCTTCTTCGGCCCGGTCGTCACCCCCACCCCCAAGGGCGAGCAGGCCGCCCGGCTCTGGGACGGCACCCTCGCGGTCGCCTCCGTCCCCGGCTTCTACGAGATCAAGCGCACCCGCACGGCGGGACCGGACTTCGGCAACCTGTGACCCGGCCGGTCAGCGGAAGCTCTCGGGGAGGCTGAAGCCCTTCTTCTGGGCCCAGCGCGGCTGGACCCACAGGCAGCGCCCCTTGGGGCCCTGGCTCTCGCACCGCCACCAGCCGTGGCCGTCCCGCACTCCGCGTGCCTCGTTGATGTGCTTCGCCTCGTCCGGGCCCACCTTGCCGAAGGGGTGCGGCTTCTTCTCGGGGCAGTCGGGGCAGTGGATGTAGTCCGGCATGCGCGCCTCCGGTCCGGTCGTCGGATCGCTGTACGATTCGCCCGAATTGAGATCGTAAGGGGGCGTGTGTCGCGCCGCGAGCCCGGAACCGGCCCCGCCGGGGCCCGGAACCGGTCCTGCCGGGGCGGCATCCGAACGCGGAACCCCCGCGAGACACGTTCTCGCGGGGGTTTCCTTTACGCCTGCCGGGTGAAGGGCGAAGGGTGAGCAGGCGGTCACGAGGCCGGACGGTCCCGGACGGCGTTCCGGGATGCGTCAGCTCCCGGCGCGCCTGCGCTGCCGGATGTACCCGGCCGCCGCCAGGAACAGCGTCATGGCGCCCGTCGAGTACAGCTGCACCCGCGTGCCGGACTCCCCGGCCATCAGGGCGAAGACCGCCGCCATGCCGGCCAGGGCCACCCAGGTCAGCCACGGGAACGCCCACATCCGGACCACCAGCTTCTCCGGCGCCTCCTGCTCCAGCCTGCGGCGCAGCCGCAGTTGCGAGACGGCGATGAAGATCCAGACGACGAGGATCACCGCGCCGATCATGTTCAGCAGCCAGGGGAAGACGTCGTTGGGCCGCCAGTAGCTCAGCAGCACGCAGACGAAACCGAAGACGGAGCTGGCCAGCACCGCGATCCGCGGCACCCCGCCGGAGACCTTCGCCAGCGCCTTCGGGCCCTGACCGCGCTCGACCAGCGAGTACGCGATGCGCGAGGAGCCGTAGATGTTGGCGTTCATCGCGCTCAGCAGCGCGACCAGCACCACCACGTTCATCAGCTGACCGGCCCCCGGGATGCCGAGGTGGTCCAGCGCGGCAACGTACGGGCCCTTCGCGACGACCTCCTCGGAGTCCCAGGGGACGAGCGTGACGATCACCGCCATGGAGCCGACGTAGAACAGCGCGATGCGCCACATCGCCGTGCGCACGGCGCTCGCCACGCCGCGGATCGGGTTCTCCGACTCGGCCGCCGCGATGGTGACCGTCTCCAGGCCGCCGTAGGCGAAGACCGAGGCGAGCAGGCCGATGACCAGGCCGTGGCCGCCGTGCGGCAGGAAGTCGGTGAGGTTCGAGGCGCCCGGGGAGTCCGTGCCGGGCAGCACGCCCGCGACGGCCAGCACACCGAGGACCAGGAACAGGGCGATCGCGCCGACCTTCAGCGCGGCGAACCAGAACTCGAACTCGCCGAAGTTCTTCACCGCGGCCAGGTTCGTGCCGCAGAACACCACCATGAACAGCGCCACCCACACCCACTCCGGCGTGCCCGGCAGCCACCCGGTGACGATCTTCGCGGCGCCCATGCCCTCCAGGCCGACCGCGGTGCACAGCAGCACCCAGAACGACCAGCCCGCGGTGAACCCGGCCCATGGACCGAACGCCCGCTCGGCGTGCGCGGAGAACGAGCCCGACGACGGGTACGCGGCCGACATCTCGCCCAGCATCCGCATGACCAGCATCACGAGCGCGCCGGACAGGGCGTAGGCGACGACGATCGAGGGGCCGGCGGCGGCGATGCCCGCGCCGGAACCGACGAAGAGGCCGGCGCCGATCACACCGCCGAGGGCGATCATCGACAGGTGGCGCTGCTTGAGGCCGTGGGACAGGGAGACGTCGTCCGCCCGCGGAGGCGCCGATGGGGGTCCCCCCTGCTCCGGCGAGGCCGAGAGCTCGGGGGAGGTGGTGTCGCGTGGCATGGGGGGAGGCCCGTCCGGTGGGGGGCAGATGCGAAAACCCCCACAGTCTGGGCGGCCGCTCCACCGCGACGGAGCGCCCGCTCACCATCCGGACGTGCTCTGTGCGCAGAGTGAGACGGTGATTACCCGCGCGGGGTTGTCGCGGCCGGTGTGCGGCGCGCGGCACCGCTCTTGATCCAGTCGCCGAGCCGTTTGGTGGGACCCTACAGTCGCCGTGCCCTCGGCCCGAGTGGCGGAAACCGCGCCACCTCAGTGACAGGCGTCACGTCCCGCAGGGTGTACGGCGTTTCCTTTGTGCGAAACCGACCAAGCGTCCGTTCCCCCCTTGTCGACCGCTGACGGTGATCGCCGCGCCGCCGCTGGGATAGCGTCACGCTGTCCCGAACTGCCCTCACTCCGCGGAGTCCCCATGAGCACCGCTGCCGCCACCCCCGCCCGTACCGGGGTCGTCCTCGCCGACCTGCTGCCCGCGTCCCGTGTCCGGGACGTGGCCCTCGTGGTGGGCGGCGCCGCGCTCACCGGCCTCGCCGCCCAGATCGCGGTGCCCGTCCCGCACTCCCCGGTGCCGGTGACCGGTCAGACCTTCGCGGCGCTGCTCGTGGGCACCACGCTGGGCGCCGGCCGCGGTTTCCTCGCCCTCGCGCTGTACGTGCTCGCGGGCGCGGCGGGCGTGCCGTGGTTCGCGGGCGGTGCCTCGGGCGCGGGCTCCGTCTCCTTCGGCTACGTCCTCGGCATGCTGCTCGCCGCCACCGTCGTGGGCGCCCTGGCCCGCCGCGGCGGTGACCGCAACGTCTGGCGCACGGCCGGCACGATGGTGCTGGGCCAGGCGATCATCTACGCGGTCGGCGTGCCCTACCTGGCCCTGGCCACCGGCATGTCCACGTCCGCCGCGCTCGCCGCCGGCCTCACGCCGTTCGTGATCGGCGACGTCCTCAAGGCCGCCCTGGCGATGGGCCTGCTGCCCACCGCCTGGAAGCTGGCCGGGAAGTGACCGTCCGCTTCGCGATGCCGTAGTTCCCGCCGGTTCCTGCGAAAGCCCGAGAAAACCCGCGAAAGCCCGCCGGAATCCCGCGAATATCCCGCGGAAATCCCGCGGAATCCTACGAAAGAGGCCCGCCGCGTCGCCCTGCGACGTTCCCCGGCGGGCCTCTTCCGCGTTCCGGACCGTCAGACCTGCCTGCGCCTGCCGGGCCCTGCCGCGACCGTCGTCAGCCGGCCGCGACCTTGTCCGTCTCCTCGGCGGCCGGGGCCGCGACCGCCGTGCGGCCGCTCCCGAGCCTCTGCTTGACGAAGGAGATCACCAGCACGATCGCCGCGACCAGCAGCGACAGCAGCACGGTCTCGCGGCCGTCGTGCTCGGTGTCGGTCAGCATGTAGCCGAAGACGAAGACGATCAGCCCGGCCGCCGCCCACGTCAGATACGGGTACAGCCACATCTTCACGACCAGCTTCTCCGGCGCCTCCCGCTGGATGATCTTCCGCATCCGCAGCTGCGAGAAGCAGATCACCAGCCAGACGAACAGGGCGACCGCGCCGGAGGAGTTGACGAGGAACAGGAACACGGAGTCCGGGAACCTGTAGTTGAAGAACACGGCCACGAAGCCGAACACGACCGACGAGACGATCGCGGCCATCGGCACACCGCGGCGGGTGGTCCGTGCGAACGCCTTCGGCGCGTCCCCGCGCTCGCCGAGCGAGAAGGCCATCCGGGAGGCGGTGTAGAGGCCGGAGTTGAGGCAGGAAAGCACCGACGTCAGCACGATGAAGTTCATGATCTGACCGGCGTGCGGGATGCCGAGGGAGTCGAGGGCGGCCACGTAGGAGCCCTTCTCGGTGATCGCCTTGTCGTTCCAGGGGAGCAGGGCGACCACGACGAAGACGGAACCGAGGTAGAAGACGCCGATACGCCAGATGATGCTGTTGGTCGACTTGGTGACGGCGCGCTGCGGGTCCTCCGACTCGCCCGCCGCGAGGGTGGCGATCTCGCTGCCCATGAAGGAGAAGACGACGAGCAGTACACCGGTCATGATGGCGCCGGGCCCGTTCGGCAGGAACCCGCCGTGGTCGGTGAGGTTGCCGAGCCCTGCCTTGTCGCTGTGCACGCCGGGCAGTACGCCGAAGACGGCCAGCCCGCCGACGACGATGAACGCGGCGATCGCCACGACCTTGATCCCGGCGAACCAGAACTCGAACTCGCCGTAGGAGCCGACGGAGACGAGGTTGGTGGCGGTCAGCACCACCATGACGATGAGGGCCCAGCCCCACTGGGGCACGGCCGGCACCCAGCCGGAGAGGATCTTGGCGCCCGCCGTCGCCTCCACGGCCAGCACGACGACCCAGAAGAACCAGTACAGCCAGCCGATGGAGAACCCGGCCCAGCCGCCGAGCGCCCGGTCGGCGTGCGCGGAGAAGGAACCGGAGGTGGGGTTGGCGGCGGACATCTCGCCGAGCATGCGCATCACGAGGACGACGAGAGTGCCCACGAGTGCGTAGGAGAGGAGGATGCCCGGTCCGGCGGTGGCGATGGCCGAGCTGGAACCGACGAAGAGACCGGCGCCGATGACACCGCCGATGGCGATCATCGACAGATGGCGGTTCTTGAGCCCGGCCTGGAGCCCCGAACCGGGGCCCTCGGGGTTCGTATGGCCGCTTCCGGTCTCCGAAAGGGTCGGCTGCGAAGTCATGGGGGGAATTCCTTTGCTCGGGTGGAGCGCTGCCCCGTACGAGCGGTGTACGGGATGCTCCAGTGAAACGGAGGCATTGGAATCCGTGAACCTTCGAAATGTAATTGTTACTTGAGGTTTCTTTGAGCTTTGAAAGATTAGCCACATTTTTCTTGTGGATGTGATAGTGCACGTGACCCGGCGCTGCCGCCCGCATTCCGCCATGTCACACTCGGACCATGCGCGTGTATCTCGGCTCCGACCATGCGGGCTTCGAACTCAAGAACCACCTCGTCGAGTGGCTCAAGGCGGCGGGCCACGAGCCCGTCGACTGCGGACCGCACATCTACGACGCCCAGGACGACTACCCGCCCTTCTGCCTGCGCGCCGCGGAGCGCACGGCCGCGGACCCCGACTCCCTCGGCATCGTGATCGGCGGCTCCGGCAACGGCGAGCAGATCGCGGCGAACAAGGTCAAGGGCGTGCGCGCGGCCCTCGCCTGGAGCGAGGAGACGGCCTCCCTCGGCCGCCAGCACAACAACGCGAACGTCGTCGCGGTGGGCGCGCGCATGCACACCACGGAGGAGGCGACGAAGTTCGTCGAGACCTTCCTCGGCACGCCCTTCTCCGGCGACGAGCGCCACATCCGCCGCATCGACATGCTCACGGCCTACGAATCGTCGGGCGACCTCCCCCCGATCCCGGCCCACCACCCCCAGCAGTAACCGCCTCACCGCCCAAGGCACGGCGCCCTGAGGGGAGCCGTGCCGCCACCTTGCGGGTCGGCTCAGCCCTCGGCGGGTGCGGGGAGGCGGGAGTCCCCGCTGGAGATCCCGGCCGAGTTCTGCCAGGGGCGCAGGGGACGGAGTCCCCGCGGGGGTCGGGGGCGCAGCCTCAGGCTCGGCACCCTTTCACCCACCGAGACCGGCGGGTGGGTGGGAAACGGGGTCCGGGGCGCAGCCCCAGGGCCGGTGCCCCCTCCACCCGCCGAGTCGGGCGGGCGGGGGGCAAAGAACCGCAAGAAGGGACACCCCGTGCCAGAGGGGCACACCATCCACCGCCTCGCACAGGACTACGCCGCCCACTTCTCAGGCCGGCAGGCCCGCGTCAGCAGCCCCCAGGGCAAGTTCTCCACCTCGGCCACGCTCCTCACCGGAGCGGAGCTCACCCGCACGGAAGCCCACGGCAAACACCTCTTCCTCCGCTTCCGCGACAGCGACTGGATCCACATCCACCTCGGCCTCTTCGGCAAGGTCACCTTCGGCGGCGCCCCCGCACCCCCGCCCACGGACACCGTCCGCCTCCGCCTCGCCAACGCCACCTCGTACGTCGACCTGCGCGGCCCCACCACCTGCGCCCTGATCACCGACGCCGAGAAACAGGCCGTGCACGACCGCCTCGGCCCCGACCCCCTGCGCCCCGACGCCGACCCGGACCAGGCCTACGCCCGCATACGCCGCAGCCGTACGACCATCGCCGCCCTGCTGATGGACCAGAAGATCGTCGCCGGCGTCGGCAACGTCTACCGCGCCGAGGTCCTCTTCCGGCACCGCGTCGACCCCTACCGCCCCGGCAGGGACCTCACTCCGGCCGAGTGGGACGCCATCTGGGCCGACCTCGTCGCCCTCATGCGCGAGGGCGTCCGCACCAACCGCATCGACACCGTCCGCCCCGAGCACACCCCCGAGGCCATGGGCCGCCCGCCCCGCGTCGACGACCACGGCGGCGAGGTCTACGTCTACCGCCGTACCGCCCTGCCCTGCCACATCTGCGGCACGGACATCCGCACCGCCGGCCTCGCCGCCCGCAACCTCTTCTGGTGCCCCGCCTGCCAGCAGCCCGCGAAGGCGGGATGAGACGCCCGTCTCAGAATCCGTGCGGCAGCCACGGCGCCACCGCCGAGCCGAACGCCACCGACGTCCGGGACAGCGCCCCCCGCCGCAGCTCCCGTACCCGCCCGGCCGCCGCCAGCCCGGACAGCGGCACGCCGCCGAGGTACGCCGCCCCCAACTCTCTTACGGACAAAGAGAGTTCGGCCGCGTCCGAGGTCCGCTCGCAGGACGCCCCCTTCGCGTCTCCGGTCAGCCGCCACCGCCCGGCGTTCCAGGGGCAGAAGTCGTCCGCCACCTCCAACACCACGTCCACCGGCGTCTGGTAGGTCCGCGCGGCGAGCGCGGCGCCCACGTCCACGAGCCGTACGTACAGCACGTCCCGCAGCTGCGGCCGGCACCGCCGGATGTCGGACACCAGGTACTGCCAGGCGTCGTCGGCCGGCCGCTCCCGCACGATCAGCGTCGAGGTCAGGTCGATGCCGAACAGGAAGCGCCACAGAGCCGCGTCGCTCTCCGGGTCCAGCGCGTCCAGGTCGTTCAGGAGCACCGTGCCCTCGTGCCCGCCGACGCCCCAGCCGGGCTTGACGCGATAGCGGGCGTACCCCGTGACCTCGCCCGCCCGCTCGGCGACCACGCACTGCAGCGGCGAGGCGCCGTCCCGTGCGCTCTCCGGGTCGATCAGCGCCAGCCGCCCCCAGCCGGGCTGCCGGGCCGGCATCCCGGGCCGACGGGGCACCAGCCGCGCGTACACCGCCTCGCAGTCGTCCAGCACGTCGGCGGGCGCCGCGTACCGCAGGCGTACGTCGTCCGTGCCGGCCGGGACCGTCAGACCGGCCCGGTCGGTGTCGATCTCGGCGCTGAGCTGGAAGGTCGCCGCGCCGTACCCGAAGCGGCCGTAGATCGCCGGCTCGGAGGCGGTCAGTACCGCCAGCGGCTCGCCCCAGGCGCGCACGTCGTCCAGCTGCCGACGCATCATCGACGTCAGCACGCCGCGCCGCCGGTGCGTGGCGGCCACGCTCACCATCGTGATGCCGGCCGCCGGCAGCGAGTCGCCGCCCGGCACGGTGATCCGGAAGCGGAACGCCCCCGCCGTGCCCACACACATGTCCCCGTCCCAGACACCCAGGGAACGGTCCGGCTCGGTGAGGGACTTCCAGGCCTCCCGCTCCTCGGCCGGCTCCGGGACCCCTCCGAAGGCGCGGATCAGGTTGTCGTACCAGCGGTCCCACTCGTCCCGCCGCAGCACCCTCGGCTCGGTCGCACGCTCAGTCGCCATGCGCCATGCCTACCAGCGCGCCACGGACCGGGCGAACGAATTTCGCACAGGTGGCAGCGAGACGGCCGCCGGTGAAGTTCACTGTGAATCCGAGCCTCGGACGGGGGACAAGTGGGACCTCCCGTGCCAAGCGTCAGGTCCGATGGATAGGGTCCCCAACTAATGGCAGCAGGACGACAGCGGCGCGCGGAAGCCGAGACGTTCACGGCCCGGTTGAAGATGCAGTGGCACCGGGCCCGCGTCGGCGTGCGCAGAGCCGCCGTCGACTACTTCCGCGGGGACGGCTCGGACTGGATCGCGCTCGGCGGTCTGCTGCTGACCATCCCGCTGATCCTGCTGCTGACGCTCGCCAACTCGGTGTGGTTCTCCCCGGTCGCGCTGGTGCTGCCCATCGTCGCCGGCGGGCTGCTGCTGCGCCCGGCGAGCCTGCTCGGCCTGTACGCCGCCGCGGCCACGGCGCTGATCGTGGAGTCGGTGCGGCTCGGGCCGTACACCGAGGGCCCGTCCCGGGTGACCCCGGGCGTGGTGCTCGTGGTCGCCGCCTGCGGCTTCTTCGGGCTGATCATCGCCCAGTTCCGCAGCCGGGTCGGCGTGCCCTGGCGGCGCGGCGGCACCATGCTGTTCGACCTGCGCGAACGCATCCGCGTCCAGAGCAAGCTGCCGCAGCTGCCCGGAAGCTGGCACCACGAGATGGCGCTGCGCCCGGCCGGCGGCCAGTCCTTCTCCGGCGACTTCGTGGTCGCCGCCCGTACGAACGGCGGCCGCACCCTGGAGGTCGTGCTCACGGACGTCTCCGGCAAGGGCATGGACGCGGGCTCGCGGGCGCTGCTGCTGTCGGGCGCGTTCGGCGGTCTGCTCGGCAGCCTGCCCCCGCACGCGTTCCTGCCCGCCGCCAACGGCTACCTGCTGCGCCAGGACTGGGACGAGGGCTTCGCGACCTCCATCCATCTGGTGCTGGACCTGGACTCCGGCGACTACGAGCTGTACTCCGCGGGGCATCCGCCGGGCCTCCAGCTCAGCGCGGGCAGCGGCCGCTGGGAGGAGAAGGCCGCCGAGGGCCCGCTCCTCGGCGTGTACGACGGCGCCCAGTTCGACCCGGTCAAGGGCTCCCTGCGCGCCGGGGACGTCCTGATGCTGTTCACCGACGGCCTGGTGGAGACGTCCGATCGCGACATCGTCGAGGGCATCGACCGCCTCACCGGCGAGGCCGACCGCTATGTCGCCGGCGGCTTCCACGGCGCCGCCTGGCACCTGATCGAGGCGGTGGCGAAGGACGTCAACGACGACCGCGCCCTGCTCCTGATCTGCCGCGAGGGCCCCACGGCCCTGGCGGCACGCTGACACACTGGGCAGGTGACCGACACGCCCCGCACCCCGCGCACCATGTCCCCGGCCGAGGTCGAGACCGTCGCCAGGGCCGCTCACCAGGGGCAGACCGACAAGGCGGGCCGGCCCTACGCCGAGCACCTGCGGGCCGTCGCCGAGGGTGTACGGGTCCGGGGCGGCGACGGCGAGCAGATCGCGGCGGCCTGGCTGCACGACTCCGTGGAGGACGGCGCCCTGACCGAAGAGTGGCTGCGCGAGGCCGCGCTGAGCCGCCGTACGAAGGACATCGTGCTGGCGGTCACCAAGCGGGCGGGCGAGGACCCGGAGGCCTACGCGCGGCGGATCCTCGCCACGCCCGGCGCGCTGCTGGTGAAGGAGGCGGACCTGGCGCACAACGCCGACCCGGTCCGCCTCGCGGTCCTCGACGAGGCCACCCGCACCCGGCTGACCGGGAAGTACGCACGGATGCGCGCACTTCTCGGGCTCCCGCACGGCCCTCTCAGGCGCTGACCGAGCCGGCCTTCTCCCACTGCGGCCACTGTGCCTCCCGGCGCTCGCGGGCCTGCTCGCCCGCGTCCTGCCGGAAGGCCCACTTCATCTCGGGCTCCATGACGCAGCGGAAGACCCGCCGCACGGGGCGCGTGCACAGCAGGGTGATGACCGTCGCCGCCACGACGGTGACGAGGATCTCGCCGAGCGGACGGTGCAGCCAGGCGTGGTCGAACCAGCCCTGGAAGCCGGCGCCCTTGATGACGAAGCCGTGCAGCAGGTAGCCGTACAGCGTGCCCGCGCCGAGCGCCGTGCACCACATCCGCCGGCCCGGCACCCAGGCGAAGAAGCAGGCGGTCAGCACCAGCGAGCAGCCGAACAGCGCCAGCGTCATCACCGGGCCGGCCCACCAGGGCGCGCCCAGATCCTGCGCGGCGTCACGGTGGTAGAACCAGGAGGAGTTCATCCGGGGCGCCGCCCACCAGGCGGTGACCAGCGCCGCTGCGAACACCGGTACCGCCGCGATCCGCACCGAACGGCGGCGCACCAGCCGGAAGTGCTCGGCCTTCATCGACAATCCCAGCACGAAGAACGGCAGGAACTGCAGCACCCGCTGAAGGTCCAGGTCGTCGCCGATGGACGAGCCGGCCGACGCCAGCATGGCGATGACGAGCGCGAGCGGAAGCGGCCGGCGGACCAGTTTCCAGAGGGGGGCGGTCAGCCGCCAGATGAACAGGGCGCACAGGAACCAGGTCAGGTACCAGGGGTCGAGGAGGCTGATGTCCTGTTCGGGGCTTTGGCCCGCGTAGCGCTTGAAGAGGGAGAGGGCGGTCTCGAAGACGACGTAGGGAACCGCGACACCGGTGATCAGCCGCTTGAGCCGGTCGGGCCGGGCGTCGAAACTGCGCGAGAAGTAGCCGGAGATGACGATGAAGGCCGGCATGTGGAAGGCGTACACGAACATGTACAGGCTTCGCAGGACGCGGCTGTCGTCCATGAGCGGTGCCCAGGAGTGACCCGCTGCCACCAGCACGATCGCCAGGTATTTGGCGTTGTCGAAGAACGCGTCGCGCTGTTTGGCCGGTCTTCCGTCCGACTCGCCCGGTCGGCGCGGACTCGGTACCGCGGGAGCCGGCGACTGTGCCGGGGGGAGCGGCGTTCTGTTCTGACCGGGGGACGAGGCAGCGTGGAACATCTGAGGCACCCTAGTGTTGTCCGCGGGTTTCCGTAAAAGCGCCGACGTCATACGCCGGTTATTCGCTGCGGCTACCCCCTATTTGATGAAGTCGGCATGCCGTCACGGGTGATGGCCGACACATCTCATGTGCCCATCGTGTGGGCAGTCGCACCCCCAATGTCCGGACACATCCTGATGAGTTGGTGCAGGAGTTCACGTTCTGGGCGACGATTCGAATTCCTTGCGAACATCATGTGCAGACGTGTAAAAGGTCTCGCTGAATTCTCTGCGGAGGCGGTGCGCCGAACGGTGCCGAATTGCCTTGCGGATCACGGTCGGAGAAGCGTCCCGCCCCAAGGGGCGCGATCCCGGGAGCGGACGGTTTGGCCGATGATGTGTCAGCCGCCGCATAGGGGAGCCGGGTTGGTGGCACGATGGTTCCAGCGGGGTGCGCGGGGCTGGGCGTCCGCGGGCCGGGAGAGCGACCGACCGAGGGTGTGATCAGTTGTGGCCATTTCACTGTCAGTGGTGCTGATGTTGGCGATCATCCTGGTGGTGCTGCTCCGAGGGGGCTCCATCAAGGCGGGCCCGGCCATCGTCGCCATACTCTTCGGCTTCTTCCTCGCCTCCACCGGAATGGCGCCGTCGATCAGCCGCTTCCTGAACTCGATAGCGCACACGATCAACTCGATCAGCTTCTGACGGGCAGGTGACGTGCCGCTGACCCGGCGCGACGGGGCGCGAGCCGTCCGTGCCCACGGAAACGATCAGGGCCAGGTCGGAGGAAACATCCTCCGACCTGGCCCTGAGCCGTACAGAGCGGGCGACGGGAATCGAACCCGCGTAGCCAGTTTGGAAGACTGGGGCTCTACCATTGAGCTACGCCCGCACACAAGGCGCCGCTGGTCTGCCGACCGCGGCACACAAGGCATCGTAGCGGGTCGTGCGCCGTGGACGCACACTCCGTTCCCGTGAGGTCCCCGCGAGCCACTGCCGCACCGCGTTCGCGCCCGGCGCGTTCCCGGCGGTCGTGGAATGCGGCGTCCGCACTGCCTGCGGGCATGTACCCTACCTGTCGCACCAGACGGGGTGTGGCGCAGCTTGGTAGCGCGTCCGCTTTGGGAGCGGAAGGCCGTGGGTTCAAATCCCGCCACCCCGACCATCCGCCGGCCGCCGGTCGGCGTCACCACGCGTGATCGCCTTTGGGGGCGCGGAGTGGCTGCGGTTACTATGCAAACTGCGCGCCCGTGTGTCCGGTCCTGCTGGGCCTGCGAACTCCTCCGGGCGGGGCGAAATCCGCCGGACCTGTCTGGCCCCGGCAGAATCCAAGCAGTCAGCCACAAGGAGACCGAACCGTGAAGAGCGCCGTGGAGACCCTGAACCCGACCCGGGTTCGGCTCACTGTCGAGGTGCCCTTCGAGGAGCTCAAGGACAGCCTCGACGCGGCGTACAAGAAGATCAACCAGCAGGTCACGGTGAAGGGCTTCCGCAAGGGCAAGATCCCGGCCCGCGTCATCGACCAGCGGTTCGGCCGCGGTGCGGTTCTGGAGGAGGCCGTCAACGACGCGCTGCCGAAGTTCTACACCGAGGCGGTCAACGAGGCGGAGCTGAACCCGCTGGGCCAGCCCGAGGTCGACATCACCGAGCTGAAGGACGGCGAGACGCTGAACTTCACCGCCGAGGTCGACATCCGCCCGGCCATCGAGATCCCGGACTACTCCGGCATCGAGGTCGAGGTCGAGGCCGTCGAGGTCAGCGACGAGGACGTCGACAAGGCCGTCGAGCAGCTGCGCGAGCGCTTCGCCTCGACGAGCCCGGTCGAGCGCGCCGCCGAGGACGGCGACGTGGTCACCATCGACCTGGAGGCCAAGGTCGACGGCGAGGTCCTCGAGGACGGCGTGGCCAACGGCGTCTCCTACACCATCGGCTCCGGCGAGCTGCTGGACGGCATCGACGACGCCGTGAAGGGGCTGGAGGCCGGTGGCGAGGCCACCTTCACCTCCGAGCTCAAGGGCGGCTCCGCGGCCGGCAAGGAGGCCGAGGTCTCCGTCAAGGTCACCCAGGTCGCCGCGCGCGAACTGCCCGAGCTGGACGACGACTTCGCGCAGCTCGCCTCGGAGTTCGACACCCTCGAGGAGCTGCGCGCGGACAGCCGCAAGCGCCTGGAGAACATGAAGCAGTACGACCAGGCCACGCAGGCCCAGGAGCGCGTCCTGGACAAGCTGCTCGAGCTGGTCGAGGTCCCGGTCCCCGAGAAGCTGCTCGAGGACGAGATCAACACCCGCAAGCACAACCTGGAGCACCACCAGCTCGGCCAGATGGGCCTCGCCCTCGACAAGTACCTGGAGATCCAGGGCAAGACCGCCGAGGAGTTCGAGACCGAGACCCGTGACGCCGCGGTCAAGGGCATCAAGACCCAGTTCGTCCTCGACGAGCTGGTCAAGACGGAGAAGCTCAACGTCAACCAGGAGGAGCTCACCGAGCACCTCATGCGGCGCGCCGCCTCCTCCGGCATGTCGCCCGACCAGTTCGCCCAGGCGGTCGTCGAGCAGAACCAGGTTCCGCTGCTGGTCGGCGAGGTCGCCCGCGGCAAGGCCCTGGCCGTCGTGGTCGAGGCCGCGACCGTGAAGGACACCAACGGCGAGATCGTCGACCTGGACGACGAGGAGGACGAGGCGGAGACCGCCGACGCCGCCGCCGAGGGCGAGGGCGAGGAGAAGGCCGAGGCCTGATCCGTACGGCATACGGATGCGCGCGGAGGACGGGCCCCGGGTACGTTGGTGACCTGGGGCCCGTTCGCTTTTCCGGAGGCCGCGCGCTACGCCCCCGGCGAACACTCCCCCCAGCGGGATTCGCCGAAGGGAGCCGCGCGTTAGGGTCCATGAGTACGGGGGCAGGGGAGTCCCCAGCCCCTGGCAGGAACACGTGAGACGGCCCGGCGCCGTCGTAAGACGAGCAGGTGGATACGTGACGAATCTGATGCCCTCCGCCGCCGGCGAGCCTTCCATCGGTGGTGGCCTCGGCGACCAGGTCTACAACCGGCTGCTCAACGAGCGGATCATCTTCCTCGGCCAGCCGGTCGACGACGACATCGCGAACAAGATCACCGCACAGCTGCTGCTCCTTGCCGCGGATCCGGACAAGGACATCTACCTGTACATCAACAGCCCCGGCGGCTCGATCACGGCCGGCATGGCGATCTACGACACCATGCAGTACATCAAGAACGACGTGGTGACCATCGCCATGGGCCTCGCGGCCTCGATGGGCCAGTTCCTGCTCAGCGCGGGCACCCCCGGCAAGCGCTTCGCGCTGCCGAACGCCGAGATCCTGATCCACCAGCCCTCCGCCGGTCTGGCCGGCTCGGCCTCGGACATCAAGATTCACGCCGAGCGGCTGCTGCACACCAAGAAGCGCATGGCCGAGCTGACCTCCTTCCACACCGGCCAGTCCGTCGAGCAGATCACCCGCGACTCCGACCGCGACCGCTGGTTCGACGCCCACGAGGCCAAGGAGTACGGCCTCATCGACGACGTCATCACCTCGGCCGCCGGCATGCCGGGCGGCGGTGGCACCGGGGCCTGAGCCGCTCCCACGGGGCCCACGAGGCCCCCTGAGGCGCTCCCGTGGAGTTCCCGGCCCCGTGCGGGTGTCCGAGACCTCCGCGCAGCCCAGCCAGCCCCAGCCGACCGCCCAGCCCTTTTCCAGGAGACACCGTGAACGACTTCCCCGGCAGTGGCCTCTACGACCGTACGCGTGCCGAGTACACCGGCCCCACGGCCGAGTCCCGCTATGTCATCCCGCGCTTCGTGGAACGCACCTCCCAGGGCATCCGCGAGTACGACCCGTACGCGAAGCTCTTCGAGGAGCGCGTGATCTTCCTCGGCGTCCAGATCGACGACGCCTCCGCCAACGACGTCATGGCGCAGCTGCTGTGCCTGGAGTCGATGGACCCGGACCGGGACATCTCGGTCTACATCAACAGCCCCGGCGGTTCCTTCACGGCGCTGACCGCCATTTACGACACCATGCAGTTCGTGAAGCCCGACATCCAGACCGTGTGCATGGGCCAGGCCGCCTCGGCCGCCGCCATCCTGCTGGCCGCGGGCACGCCGGGCAAGCGTATGGCGCTGCCCAACGCCCGGGTGCTGATCCACCAGCCGTACAGCGAGACCGGTCGCGGTCAGGTCTCCGACCTGGAGATCGCCGCCAACGAGATCCTCCGGATGCGTGCGCAGCTGGAGGAGATGCTGGCCAAGCACTCCAGCACGCCGATCGAGAAGATCCGTGAGGACATCGAGCGCGACAAGATCCTCACGGCCGAGGAGGCTCTGTCGTACGGGCTGATCGACCAGATCATCTCGACCCGGAAGATGAACAACGCGTCCGTCCGCTGACGGGAGGCAGTATCGTCTGCCACTCCTTGGCACGGTGCACGTCAAAGCGAACCGTGCCAAGGGGGGCCCGAACGAGGGGCCCGGCAAGGTACCGTCGACATAAGGCAGCACCAGGAGCCGCTGGACGTAGGCGTCTCCCAGGCGAAGGGGAAGCACACCGTGGCACGCATCGGTGACGGCGGCGATCTGCTCAAGTGCTCGTTCTGCGGCAAGAGCCAGAAGCAGGTCAAGAAGCTCATCGCAGGGCCCGGTGTGTACATCTGCGACGAGTGCATCGATCTCTGCAACGAGATCATCGAGGAGGAACTCGCGGAGACCAGCGAGGTGCGCTGGGAGGAACTGCCCAAGCCCCGCGAGATCTACGAGTTCCTGGACGGGTACGTCGTCGGCCAGGAGGCCGCGAAGAAAGCCCTGTCCGTCGCGGTGTACAACCACTACAAGCGCGTCCAGGCCGGCGAGAACGGCGGCGCGCAGGGCCGTGACGACGGCATCGAGCTCGCCAAGTCCAACATCCTTCTGCTGGGCCCCACGGGCTCCGGCAAGACCCTGCTGGCCCAGACGCTGGCCCGCATGCTGAACGTCCCGTTCGCCATCGCCGACGCCACGGCGCTGACGGAGGCGGGGTACGTCGGTGAGGACGTCGAGAACATCCTGCTGAAGCTGATCCAGGCGGCCGACTACGACGTCAAGAAGGCCGAGACCGGGATCATCTACATCGACGAGATCGACAAGGTCGCGCGGAAGAGTGAAAACCCGTCCATCACGCGGGACGTGTCGGGCGAGGGCGTCCAGCAGGCCCTGCTGAAGATCCTCGAGGGGACCACGGCCTCGGTTCCGCCCCAGGGCGGCCGCAAGCACCCCCACCAGGAGTTCATCCAGATCGACACGACGAACGTCCTGTTCATCGTGGGCGGCGCCTTCGCGGGCCTGGAGAAGATCATCGAGGGCCGGGCGGGCGCCAAGGGCATCGGCTTCGGCGCGACGATCCGTTCCAAGCGGGAGCTGGAGACCAAGGACCAGTTCGAGGACGTCATGCCCGAGGACCTGGTCAAGTTCGGCATGATCCCGGAGTTCATCGGCCGGCTGCCGGTGATCACCTCGGTCCACAACCTGGACCGCGAGGCGCTCCTGAAGATCCTGGTCGAGCCGCGCAACGCCCTGGTCAAGCAGTACCAGCGCCTGTTCGAACTCGACGGCGTGGAGCTGGACTTCGAGCGCGAGGCCCTGGAGGCCATCGCCGACCAGGCCATCCTCCGCCAGACCGGCGCCCGTGGCCTGCGCGCCATCATGGAGGAGGTGCTCCAGGGCGTGATGTACGAGGTCCCGTCCCGCAAGGACGTGGCCCGCGTGGTCATCACGGCCGACGTCGTCCTCTCCAACGTCAACCCGACCCTGATCCCGCGCGACGCGCGCGGCCGCGGTCCGGGCGAGCAGAAGACGGCGTAACCGCCGCGCGGGAACGACGAATCCGCACGAACAACGAGGAAGGGGCCCCGGTCGACCGACCGGGGCCCCTTCCTCGTCTGCCGGGTGCCGGCGTCAGGCCTTGACGCGCACGTCCTTGCGGAGCTTGGCCGCGGTCGCGGCCGCGTCCTCGGGGCTGCTCGCCTTGCCGGTCATGGCGGATGCGAAGTCGACCGGCATCACCAGTCCGAGGGTGCTGTGGTCACCCCAGATGCAGACCGGCATCGTCATGTCCTTGGGAGCGCCGGCCGTGCCGCCCGACGTGCCCAGGTCGACCTTGATCTCCTGGCACTTGAGAACGGCGCCGTCGAGGCCGCTCGGGCTGTACGCCTTCGGGCTGCCGAGGAGCTCTCCGCCGTCGCTCTTCTCCTTCTCGGCGTTCTTCTTCATGTCCGCGAACATGTTGTCGACGGCCTTCTCGGGGTCGTCGATGGTGCCGTAGACGCCGCCGAAGCTGATCTGCTTCAGGGCGAGCGGGTTGCTCTTGTCCCCCGACTGGTAACCGGCGCTGACGTCCTTCGGGTTCTTCACGCCCCAGTTCTCGGCGTCCTTCAGATCCGACTTGGACATGCCGTCGTTCCCGGAGTCGTCGCTCTTCTTGTACTGGCCGTCGAGCACCGTCTCGGGCGTGATCAGCTTGTGTGGGCCGTCGTCCGCGACGCCGCCCCCGCCACTCCCGCCGATCAGGCCGATCGCGAAGAACGCGATCACCGCGATGACCGCGACGACCGCCACCGCGCCGATGATCAGGCCCGTCTTCTTGCCGCCGCCACCGGGGGCCGGAGGCTGCGGGGCGGCGCCATAGGGAGGCTGGCCGTACGGGGGCTGCTGGCCGTAGGGGTTCGGCTGGGGCGGGACGCCCGGGGCGGCGGGCTGCTGCGGGTAGCCGTAACCGGGCTGCGGCTGGGCGGGAGGGGCCTGCTGGGGGTAGCCGTAGCCGGGCTGGGGCGGTCCCTGTGGTGGCTGCTGGCCGTAGGGACCAGGCTGGCCGTACGGCCCCGGCTGCTGGGGCTGCCCGCCGTACGGGCCCGGCTGGTTGTTGCTCATTTCCTGGGTTCCCCTCCAGATGCTTATGTGTCCCTGACATCCTGGCCCAGGTACGGCGATGCCATGTCGTCGGGGTTGCCACCGTTACGAAACAAATGCGGTTCGGGACAGCGCCGTGACGCCTCTAAACTGGCCCCGTGACCGACAACGCTCAGCAGCAGACACCAGCGCCCGACACCGAACTGCCGACCCAGTACGCGCCGGCCGACGTAGAGGGGCCGCTGTACGAGCGCTGGGTAGAGCGGGGTTACTTCGAGGCGGACGAGAAGAGCGACAAGCCGCCGTTCACCGTCGTCATCCCGCCGCCGAACGTCACCGGCTCGCTCCACCTGGGGCACGCCTTCGAGCACACGCTCATCGACGCCCTCACGCGCCGCAAGCGCATGCAGGGTCACGAGACGCTGTGGCAGCCCGGCATGGACCACGCCGGCATCGCCACCCAGAACGTCGTCGAGCGCGAACTCGGCAAGGAGGGCAAGTCCCGGCACGACCTCGGCCGCGAGGCCTTCGTCGAGCGCGTCTGGCAGTGGAAGAACGAGTCCGGCGGGCAGATCTCCGGCCAGATGCGCCGCCTCGGCGACGGCGTCGCCTGGTCGCGCGAGCGCTTCACCATGGACGAGGGGTTGTCGCAGGCCGTTCAGACCATCTTCAAGCGGCTCTACGACGACGAGTTGATCTACCGCGCCGAGCGCATCATCAACTGGTGCCCCCGGTGCCTGACCGCCATCTCCGACATCGAGGTCGAGTACCAGGACGACGACGGCGAGTTGGTCTCGATGAAGTACGGCGACGGGGACGACACCATCGTCGTCGCCACCACCCGTGCCGAGACCATGCTCGGTGACACCGCCGTCGCCGTTCACCCCGACGACGAGCGCTACCGCCACCTCGTCGGCAAGCTCATCAAGCTGCCGCTCACCGACCGTTCCATCCCGGTCGTCGCGGACGAGCACGTCGACCCCGAGTTCGGCACCGGCGCCGTCAAGGTCACCCCGGCCCACGACCCGAACGACTTCGAGATCGGCCGGCGCCACGACCTGCCCGCCATCACCGTGATGGACGAGCACGCCGTCATCACCGTCCACGGCCCCTTCCAGGGCCTGGACCGCTTCGAGGCCCGCTCCGCCATCGTCGGCGCGCTGCGCGCCGAGGGCCGGATCGTCGCCGAGAAGCGCCCGTACGTCCACTCCGTCGGCCACTGCTCGCGCTGCAAGACCACCGTCGAGCCGCGCCTGTCCATGCAGTGGTGGGTCAAGGTCGGTCCGCTGGCCAAGGCCGCCGGCGACGCCGTCCGGGACGGCCGCGTCAAGATCCATCCGCAGGAGATGGAGAAGCGGTACTTCGACTGGGTCGACAACCTCCACGACTGGTGCATCTCACGGCAGTTGTGGTGGGGCCACCGCATCCCCGTCTGGTACGGGCCGAACGGCGAGGTCGTCTGCGTCGGACCCGACGAGCAGCCGCCCGGCACCGAGGCCGAGGGCTGGAAGCAGGACACCGACGTCCTCGACACCTGGTTCTCCTCCGGCCTGTGGCCGTTCTCCACCCTCGGCTGGCCCGAGCAGACCGAGAGCCTCGCGAAGTTCTACCCGAACTCCGTCCTGGTCACCGGCTACGACATCCTCTTCTTCTGGGTCGCCCGGATGATGATGTTCGGCCTGTACGCGATGGACGGCACCCCGCCGTTCCACACCATCGCCCTGCACGGCATGGTCCGCGACCAGTTCGGCAAGAAGATGTCGAAGTCCTTCGGCAACGCGGTCAACCCGCTGGACTGGATGGACAAGTACGGCTCCGACGCCCTCCGGTTCACCCTGGCCCGCGGCGCCAACCCCGGTGTCGACGTGCCGATCGGCGAGGACTGGGTCCAGGGTTCGCGCAACTTCGCCAACAAGATCTGGAACGCCACCCGTTTCGCGCTGATGAACGGCGCGACGGTGGACGGACCGCTGCCGGACGCCTCGAAGATGTCGGCGACCGACCGCTGGATCCTGTCCCGGCTGAACTCGGTCGTCGCCGAAGTCGACGCGTACTACGAGGACTTCCAGTTCGCCAAGCTGTCGGACGCCCTGTTCCACTTCGCCTGGGACGAGGTCTTCGACTGGTACGTCGAGCTGTCCAAGACGACGTTCCAGGCGGGCGGCGAGCCGGCCGAGGTCTCCAAGCGCGTCCTGGGCGAGGTCCTGGACGTCACGCTGAAGCTGCTGCACCCGGTGGTCCCGTTCGTCACGGAGACGCTGTGGACGACGCTGACGGGCGGTGAGTCCGTCGTCATCGCCGAGTGGCCGACCGACAGCGGCTTCCGGGACGCGGCCGCCGAGCGGGAGATCGAGACCCTCCAGTCCGTCATCACCGAGGTCCGCCGCTTCCGCGCCGACCAGGGGCTCCAGCCGGGCCAGCGCGTCCCGGCCAGCCTGGCCCTGGACGGCACGGCGCTGGCCACGCACGAGCCGGCCATCCGGCAGCTGCTGCGCCTCCAGCCGGAGGGCGACGGATTCACCGCCACGGCGACGCTGCCGGTCGCGGGTGTCGAGGTCGCGCTGGACCTGTCCGGGGCGATCGACGTCGCCGCGGAGCGCAAGCGGCTGGCGAAGGATCTGGCGGCCGCGGAGAAGGAGAAGGCCCAGGCGAACGGCAAGCTCGGCAACGAGGCGTTCCTGGCGAAGGCGCCCGACCACGTGGTCGAGAAGATCCGTACGCGGCTGGCCAAGGCCGAGGAGGACATCACACGGATCGCGGCGCAGCTGGAGCGGCTGCCGCAGGGCTAGTACGCAGCCCGCGGGCACCCGTGCCGCTGGGGGGGCGCGCGCGGGCACAGAACGAAGGCCCCCGGAGTCACGTGACTCCGGGGGCCTTCGCCCAGAATGTCGGCGACCCTCCGTACACTTGGCCCCGTGAGTGAGCTCCCCCCGGACAGCAGCGGCCAGTCAGACCCTCTCGACACCTTCGACGAGATCATCGCCACGGAGACCGAACGCGACCCTGATCTCGCGGTCATCGAGGCCGGCAGCCGCACCCTGCGGACCCAGGGCGGTCCGTCGCAGGCGGACGTACCCGGGCGCCCGGAGGACCCCGAGGTCGACAAGGCGCTGCGCGAGGTCGAAGGGGAGCTGGCCACCCGCTGGGGCGAGACCAAGCTGGAGCCCTCGGTCAGCCGGATCGCCGCGCTGATGGACGTCCTGGGCGAGCCGCAGCGGTCCTACCCGTCCATCCACATCACCGGCACCAACGGCAAGACCTCCACCGCCCGCATGATCGAGGCCCTGCTCGGCGCCTTCGACCTGCGCACCGGCCGGTACACCTCCCCGCACGTGCAGTCGATCACCGAGCGGATCAGCCTGGACGGTGCCCCGATCTCCGCCGAGCGGTTCGTCGAGACGTACCACGACATCAAGCCGTACGTGGAGATGATCGACGCCTCGCAGGAGTACCGGCTGTCCTTCTTCGAGGTGCTGACCGGCATGGCGTACGCCGCCTTCGCCGACGCGCCGGTCGACGTGGCCGTCGTGGAGGTCGGGATGGGCGGCAGCTGGGACGCCACGAACGTCATCGACGGTGACGTCGCCGTGGTGACCCCCATCGACCTGGATCACACCGACCGCCTGGGCACCACGCCCGGCGAGATCGCCGGGGAGAAGGCCGGCATCATCAAGCAGGACGCGACGGTGATCATGGCCCAGCAGCCGGTGGACGCCGCGCAGGTCCTGCTGAAGAAGGCCGTGGAGGTGGACGCGACGGTCGCCCGCGAGGGGCTGGAGTTCGGTGTCGTGGCCCGCCGGGTGGCCGTGGGCGGGCAGCTGCTGACCCTGCGCGGCCTGGGCGGCGACTACACCGAGGTGTACCTGCCGCTGCACGGCCCCCACCAGGCGCACAACGCCGCCGTGGCGCTCGCCGCCGTCGAGGCGTTCTTCGGCGTCGGCGCGCAGCGCGCCCAGCCGCTGGACGTGGACACCGTGCGCAAGGCGTTCGCGGCCGTGTCCTCGCCGGGCCGGATGGAGGTCGTACGGCGCTCGCCGACCGTGGTGCTGGACGCCGCGCACAACCCGGCGGGCGCGCGGGTGACCGCCGAGGCGGTCCGGGAGGCGTTCGACTTCAGCCGGCTGATCGGGGTGGTCGGGGCCAGCGGCGACAAGAACGTGCGCGGTCTGCTGGAGGCCTTCGAGCCGATCTTCGCGGAGATCGTGGTCACGCAGAACTCCAGCCACCGCGCGATGGACGCCGATGAGCTGGCCGCGCTCGCCGTCGAGGTGTTCGGCGAGGAGCGGGTCCAGGTCGAGCCGCGGCTGCCGGACGCGCTGGAGGCCGCGATCACGCTCGCCGAGGAGGAGGGCGAGTTCGCCGGCGGCGGTGTGCTCGTCACCGGCTCCGTCATCACCGTCGGTGAGGCCCGACTGCTCCTGGGGAGGGGCTGACTTCTCGTGCGTACGCTGTGTTCCTCGACCCTGATCGGCGAGTTCTTCGTCATCGGCTTCGCCGCGCTGGTCGCGATGAAGGACCCCGGCCTGTCCATGGCGACCGTGTGGACGGTCAGCGGCATCGCGATGCTGCTGTGCCTGCTGCTGTGCGGTGTGGTGACCCGGCCCGCCGGTGTGATCCTCGGCTGGGTGCTCCAGTTCGCGCTGATCGCGTCCGGCCTGGTCGTGCCGATGATGTACTTCCTCGGTGCGGTCTTCGCGGCGCTGTGGTGGGCGTCGGTGCACTTCGGGCGGAAGATCGAGGAGGCCAAGGCCAGGTTCGCGGCCCAGGCCGCCGAGGTCGGCCCTCCGGCTGACGCTGCGTGACAGGAGCGGTGACACGCCCTGTAACCTCGTCCCACCGCACATCTGCCAGGTGAAGGAGCCACCCGTGACCCAGCGCACCCTCGTCATCCTCAAGCCCGACGCCGTCCGTCGTGGCCTGACCGGCGAGATCATCAGCCGTATCGAGCGCAAGGCCGGCTGGCAGATCACCGCGCTGGACCTGCGCACCCTGGACGCGGAGACCCTGGAGCAGCACTACGGCGAGCACAAGGGCAAGCCCTTCTACGAGCCGCTGATGGTGTTCATGGCCTCCGGTCCGGTCGTCGTCATGATCGTCGAGGGCGAGCGGGTCATCGAGGGCGTGCGCGCGCTGGCCGGCCCGACCGACCCGATCGCCGCCGCTCCGGGTTCGATCCGAGGCGACTACGGCGTGATCGTCCGGGAGAACCTGATCCACGCCTCCGACTCCGAGGAGTCCGCCGAGCGCGAGGTGAAGATCTTCTTCCCCGGCCGCGGCTGACCTCCGAGCGCCTTCCCCGGCCCCGCCGAGCTGACATACCGTCAGCTCGGCCGCCCGCCTGGCCTGGGCGGCCGCACGAATCCGGCCGCCCGGTGGCATATGCGGTGCCGATCGGGGGAACGAGTGCCCCCGATGGACCGTCTCCAGAAGCGAGGCGGTACGCCATCTGCTGACAATGGCGGAGACCCTCGCGCAGTGTTCGTGCGGGCGCGTCTACGATGGAAGCCTTCACGTCACAGCACCCGCTTCGCCGTACCTGAAATGCCGTCAAACGCTCCCAGGGAAGGCCAGACGAATCCTGATGGGGAACTCAATGTCGTTCATCGGCCGTGACATGGCTGTCGACCTCGGGACCGCCAACACGCTGGTGTACGTCAGGGGTCGCGGGATCGTACTCAATGAGCCGTCCGTCGTCGCGATCAACACCAACACCGGTGGGATCCTCGCGGTCGGCGCCGAGGCGAAGAAGATGATCGGGCGCACGCCGGGCAACATCGTCGCCGTGCGTCCGCTCAAGGACGGCGTGATCGCTGACTTCGAGATCACCGAGCGGATGCTCCGCTACTTCATTCTGAAGATCCACAAGCGACGGTATCTGGCTCGTCCGCGCGTTGTCGTCTGCGTGCCCTCCGGTATCACCGGCGTCGAGCGCCGCGCCGTCATCGAGGCCTCGTCCCAGGCCGGCGCGCGCCAGGTGCACATCATCGAGGAGCCGATGGCCGCGGCCATCGGCTCCGGCCTGCCGGTCCACGAGGCCACGGGCAACATGGTGGTGGACATCGGCGGCGGCACCACGGAGGTCGCGGTCATCTCGCTCGGCGGCATCGTCACCGCCCAGTCCATCCGCGTCGCGGGCGACGAGCTGGACAACGCCATCATCCAGCACGTCAAGAAGGAGTACTCGCTCCTGCTGGGCGAGCGGACGGCCGAACAGATCAAGCTCACGATCGGTTCGGCGTACGACCTCGACTCCGACGAGCACACCGAAATCCGCGGCCGTGACCTCGTCTCCGGGCTGCCGAAGACCGTCGTCATCTCGGCCGCCGAGGTGCGCAGGGCGATCGAGGAACCGGTCAACGCGATCGTCGACGCGGTCAAGACCACCCTCGACAAGTGCCCGCCGGAGCTGTCCGGCGACATCATGGACCGCGGAATCGTTCTGACCGGCGGCGGAGCTCTGCTGCGCGGCCTGGACGAGCGGCTGCGCAGTGAGACCGGCATGCCGATCCACATTGCCGAGGACCCCCTGGACAGCGTGGCGCTCGGCTCGGGCAAGTGCGTCGAGGAGTTCGAGGCACTCCAGCAGGTCCTGGATGCCCAGCCCCGCAGATGACACAACTCAGCTACTCCGCCGTACGAGATGATCTTTTCTCGTGCGGCGGATCGTTGATATAGAGGCATAAGCTCCCGCAAACGGGGCCCTGAATTTGCGCACGCAGACCGCGCTTCGCCGGGGCCACCCAGTTCCTATGAGGAAGGGCACGGCCGCCGCACGTGAGGGACACGAAAGAGAGCCGGCTGCTCCTGGTGCTGCTGATCGCCATCGCGTTCGCACTGATCACGGTGGACATCCGCGGCGGGGAGAACTCCCCGGTGGACGGTGCCCGGCGGGCCGCCGCCACCGTCTTCGGTCCGATCGAGAACGGCGTGTCGGCCGCGGTGAACCCGGTCGGCGACGCGGTCTCCGCGGTCCGCGACTCCGGCGAGCGCCACGACCGGCTCGTCGCGCTGGAGAAGGAGAACGCCGCCCTCAAGGCCGAACTCGGCAGCGACGACCGCAAACGCAGCCGTCTCACCCAGCTGAACAAGATGCTCAAGCTGGCCGGCGACGGCCAGTACGGCATCAAGGGCGCCCAGGTCATCGCCATAGGGGCGTCCCAGGGCTTCTCCTGGACCATCACCATCGACGCCGGCGCCAACGACGGCCTCCAGCGCGACATGACCGTCCTCAACGCCGACGGACTGGTCGGCCGCGTCACCACCGTGGGCCCCAGCACCTCCACCGTGCTGCTCGCCAACGACCCCGACTTCACCGTCGGCACCCGTATGGAGGGCAGCGACGAACTCGGCTTCGCCTCCGGCCAGGGCGACCGCCCCCTGCGCGTGCAACTCCTCAACGGCAAGGCGGACGTGAAGAAGGGCGACCGCCTGGTCACCTTCGGCTCCCAGGGCGACAAGCCCTTCGTGCCGGGCGTCCCGGTCGGTGTCGTCTCCCGCGTCGACCCCTCCGGCGGCGACCTGACCCGCACCGTCTACGTCACGCCGTTCGTCGGCTTCACCAAGCTCGACGTCGTCGGCGTCGTCGTCCAGGCCCCGAAGAAGGACCCGCGTGACGAGGTCCTGCCGCCGAAACCCAAGCCGACCCCGACGCCCACGGTGACCGTGACGGTCACCCCGTCCGCCGACGCCTACGCCAACGACTATCCGCAGCAGTAGGAGCTTCACGTCCCATGCGCCCCAACCGGATCCTGCTCTCCAGCGCGCTGGTCGTCGTCGCCCTGGTGATCCAGGTGAGTGTCCTGTCCCGGCTGCACCTGCCCGGAGCCGTCCCCGACCTGCTCCTGCTCACCGTCCTCGGCCTGGCCATGGTCTACGGCCACATCGGCGGCGCCCTGGTCGGCTTCGGCGCCGGACTGCTCGCCGACATCGCCCCGCCCGCCGACCACGCCGCCGGCCGCTACGCCCTCGTACTGTGCGTCATCGGCTACCTCGCCGGACTCATCAAACCCGAGACCGGCCAGGTCAAGTCGGCCACCGGCCCCATGGCCGTGGTGGTGGCCGCCGCCATCGGCTCCACCCTCCTGTACGCGGGCGTCGGCGCCCTCGTCGGCGACACCGCCGCCCGCCATGTCGGCCTGGGCGGACTGCTGCTGACGGCCGCCGTGTACGACCTGCTGCTCGCCCCCTTCGTCGTGCCCGGGATCATGTGGCTGGCCAGGCGCGCGGAGAACGATCCGCTCGCCGACTCCGGCTCCGCCTCCAAGAAGACCGACATCTCCTCCGGCTGGCTCTCCTCCGGCACCGGACTGAGCATCGGGGGCCGGCGCGGCGCGCTCGGCAGTCTGAAGGCCAAGGCCCGCACCCGCACCACTCGGGTCGGCCGCATCAAGGGGGTCAAGCGGCTGTGACAGCACGGCAGTCGGCCGCCCCGCCGGCCGCACAGGTCCGTTACACGCTCTGAGAGGGGGAGGCAGCACCCGTGACCGCCCACCCGTCTCCCACCACTTTTCCAAGGAATGGGCTTCGCCCATGACAAATATTCCTGAAACCGGTCGGACCCCACGCGTCCAGACCCGGCTCGTCGTCATCCAGATCCTCGTCCTCTCCCTGCTCGGCACGCTCGGCGGCCGGCTGTGGTACCTCCAGATCCGCGAGGGCGCCCACTACCAGAAGGAGGCCTCCGGCAACCACGTCCAGCAGGTCGTCCAGCCCGCCGTGCGCGGCTCCATCCTGGACGCCCGCGGTGTGCCGCTCGCCGACAACGAGACCCGGCTGGTGGTCTCCGCCTCCCGTACCGACCTGCTCAAGCAGAAGGACGACGGCAAGGCGGTCCTCACCAAGCTCGCCGGCGTCCTCGGCATGGACGTCGACGAGGTCATGCAGAAGGTCCGGCTGTGCGACGCCCAGACCCCGCAGCCCTGCTGGAACGGCTCGCCGTACCAGCCCATCCCCGTCACCGACGAGGCCACCCCGCGCCAGGCCCTGCAGATCCGCGAACGCGCCGAGGACTTCCCCGGCATCACCGCCGAACCCGCGGCCGTGCGCCGCTACACCGGGCCCGGCAAGTCCAACTCCGCGCAGGTCCTCGGCTACCTCTCACCGGTCACCGACGACGAGATCCAGAAGGCCAAGGACACCGACTCGCCCTACCTGCGCTCCGACATGGTCGGCCGCTCCGGCCTCGAACGGCAGTACGACCGGGAGTTGCGCGGCAAGGCCGGCGTCACCCGCTACGAGGTCGACAACCTCGGCCGCGTCATCGGCAAGTCCAAGTCGGACGCCGCCGAATCCGGCTCCAGCCTGGTCACCAGCATCGACTCCCGCGTCCAACGGATCGCCGAGTACGAGCTGGACAAGGCGATGAAGGCCGCCCGGGCCCAGTGGGACAAAATCACCGAGAGCAACTACAAGGCCGACTCCGGGGCCGTCGTCGTGATGGAGGCCAAGACCGGCCGTGTCGTCGCCATGGCGTCCGCCCCCACGTACGACCCGAACGTCTGGGTCGGCGGCATCTCCGCCAAGGACTACAAGGCGCTCACCGGCAAGGACTCCGACTACCCGCTGCTCAACCGGGCCATCCAGGGGCAGTCCGCGCCCGGCTCGACCTTCAAGGTGGTCTCCACGGCCGCCGCGGTCGAGGCCGGCTACGACTTCAACGGCAACTACCCGTGCACCAGCTCCTACTCGGTCGGCAGCCAGGTCTTCAAGAACTTCGAGGGGGAGAGCTTCGGCCCGATCTCACTCGGCCGGGCCCTGGAGGTCTCCTGCGACACCGTCTTCTACTACCTCTCGGACACCGAGTGGAAGAAGGACGGTGGCATCAACCCCAAGAAGGGGCAGCCGAAGGACTACTTCTACAAGACCGCCCACCAGTTCGGCCTCGGCAAGGAGACCGGCATCGACCTGCCGGGCGAGGTCACCGGCCGCGTCCCCGACCGCCAGTGGAAGCAGCGGTACTGGGAGGCCAACAAGGACGCCTGGTGCAAGACCGGCAAGAAGGACGGCAGCTACGTCGAGAAGATCGCCTACGAGAACTGCCTCGAGGGCAACAGGATGCGCGAGGGCGACTCGATCAACTACTCCATCGGCCAGGGCGACACCCTCCTCACCCCCGTCCAGGAGGCCGTCATCTACGGGGCGATCTCCAACGGCGGCACCATGTACACGCCGAGCATCGGCAAGGCGATCGTCAGCTCCGACGGCAAGCACATCACCGAGATCCAGCCGAAGTCCCACGGCAAGCTGCCCATCACCAAGGCCACCCGCGACATGATGGACCAGGCCCTCGCCGGCGTGGCCACCCGCGGTACCGCCGCCTGGAAGTTCGGCGGCTGGCCGCAGGACAAGATCCCGCTGCACGCCAAGACCGGTACCGCCGAGGTCTACGGCAAGCAGACCACCTCCTGGCTGGCCACCTACACCAAGGACTACACGGTCATCATGACCATCGCCCAGGCCGGTACCGGCTCGGGCGCCTCCGGTGAGGCCGTCCGCAACATCTACAGCGCCATGTACGGCGTCCAGGCCGACGGCTCCATCGACAACAAGAAGGCCTTGCTGGGCACCCCGCAGAAGAGCCTGCCGCAGATCCGGCCCGACGGCTCGATCGCCGCCCCGAAGGTCCCCGCCGACCCGGCCAAGGACCAGGAGGAGATCGCCAAGCAGGCCGCCGAGCAGGCCGGGCAGGGCGGTATCGCGCCGAACGACCAGCAGGGCGGCGCCGCACCCAACGACCAGCAGCCGCCGGCGACCACCGCCTCGCCCCCCACAGGCAACAGCAACACCCGCAGGCGCCAGCGTCGAAGGGGAAGCCGGAGGATGACCGCATGACCGGCGCGAACAGCTTCTCCATCTCCGGATACGGCCCCGAACGGGGCGGCTGGACACGGGTCTTCGCCCGTGACTCGGCCGCCCGCCGGCTCGACTGGCCGATACTGTTCTGCGCGCTGGCGCTGTCCTTGATCGGCGCCGCCCTGATCTACTCCGCCACCCGCAACCGCACCGGCATCAACCAGGGCGACCCGTACTACTTCCTGATCCGGCACCTCACGAACACCGGCATCGGGTTCGCCCTGATGATCGGCACTGTCTGGCTCGGCCACCGCACCCTGCGCAACGTCGTGCCCATCCTGTACGGGCTCTCGGTCCTCGGGGTGCTGCTGGTACTCACCCCGCTCGGCGCCACCATCAACGGCAACCGCAACTGGATCGTCCTCGGCGGCGGCTTCTCCCTCCAGCCCTCCGAGTTCGTGAAGGTCACGATCATCCTGGGCATGGCGATGCTGCTCGCGGCCCGGGTCGACGCGGGCGACAAGATGTACCCCGACCACCGCACGGTCCTTCAGGCGCTCGGCCTGGCCGCCGTACCGATCATGGTCGTGCTGCTCATGCCCGACCTCGGCACGGTGCTGGTCCTGCTGACCATCATCCTGGGCGTGCTGCTCGCCTCCGGCACCTCAAACCGCTGGGTCTTCGGCCTGCTCACCGCGGGTGTCCTGGGCTGCATCGCCGTCTGGCAGCTGCACATCCTGGACGAGTACCAGATCAACCGGTTCGCCGCCTTCGCCAACCCCAGCCTCGACCCGGCCGGCGTCGGCTACAACACCAACCAGGCCCGCATCGCCATCGGCTCCGGCGGCCTGTCCGGCGCGGGCCTCTTCCACGGCTCCCAGACCACCGGCCAGTTCGTCCCCGAACAGCAGACCGACTTCGTCTTCACGGTCGCGGGCGAGGAACTCGGCTTCCTCGGCGCCGGCCTGATCATCCTGCTGCTCGGCATCGTGCTCTGGCGCGCCTGCCGCATCGCCCGCGAGACGACCGAGCTGTACGGCACGATCGTCGCCGCCGGAATCGTCGCCTGGTTCGCCTTCCAGTCCTTCGAGAACATCGGCATGACCCTGGGCATCATGCCGGTCACCGGCCTGCCCCTGCCCTTCGTCTCCTACGGCGGCTCGTCGATGTTCGCGGTCTGGGTGGCGGTCGGACTGCTCCAGTCGATCAGAGTGCAGCGGCCCATGTCGGCGTAGCGGCGGCGACCCGCGCCCGGACCCCTGCCGCCGGGGCCGGACCCGCACTAGATTCGGGTCATGGCGGACATCAAGGCGAAAAGGGAGATCGAGCGGAAGTACGAGGCCGGCGACGGCGGACTCCCCGACCTGACCGGCGTCGGCCCGGTGGCGGCCGTCGTCGACCAGGGCGTCGCCGAACTCGACGCCGTCTACTACGACACCCCCGACGAACGCCTCACCGCCGACGGACTCACCCTGCGCCGCCGCACCGGCGGCGCCGACGCCGGCTGGCACCTGAAGTTCCCGGTCAGCCCCGGCGTACGCGACGAGATCCACGCCCCCCTCTCCGACACCGTGCCCCCCGCCCTCGCCGGACTCGTCCGCTCCCGCGTCCGCGACGCCGAACTGCTCCCACTGGTCCGCATCCGCTCCTGCCGGGGGATCAGCCACCTCGTCGACGCCGACGGCACCCCGCTCGCCGAGGTCGCCGTCGACGCCGTACGGGCCGAACGGCTGACCGGTCACGGCGGCGCCGCCCAGTGGACCGAGATCGAGGTGGAACTCGCCGACGACGGCGACCCGGCGCTCCTCGACGCCGTCGGCAAACGCCTGCGCAAGGCGGGCGTACGCCCCTCCCCGGCGGCCTCCAAACTGGCCCGCGCCCTGACCGAGACCGCCCCGCCGGACCGCCCCCGCCCCACGGCGGCCGGCCACGCGGCCCCCACGACGGCCGGCGACCACGTCCTCGCCTACCTGCGCGCCCAGCGCGACGCCCTCGTCGCACTCGACCCCGCCGTACGCCGGGACGAGTACGACTCCGTCCACCAAATGCGCGTCGCCACCCGCCGCCTGCGCAGCGCCCTGCGCACCTACCGCAAGGTCCTGGACCGGACCACCACCGACCCGGTCCGCGCGGAACTGAAATGGCTCGGCACCGAACTCGGGCTCGGCCGCGACCAGGAAGTCCTCGCCGAGCGCCTCACCACCGGCCTCGACGAACTGCCCTACACCCTGATCACCGGCCCCGTCCGCACCCGGCTGCGCACCTGGTCGCGGAGCGCCCGCGGCGACGCGCGCCGCCGCCTCCTCGCCGACCTCGACAGCGACCGTCACCTGGCCCTCCTCGACACACTCGACGCCCTGCTGGCCGACCCGCCGCTGCGCCCGGCCGCCGCCGGGAAGCCGGCCAAGGTGATCACCAAGGCCGTGCACAAGGACTTCGCGGCGCTCTCCGCCCTGCTCCGGCACGCCCTCGACCTGCCACCCGGCCACGACCGCGACCTCGCCCTGCACGAGGCCCGCAAGAAGGCCAAGGCCACCCGGTACGCGGCCGAGGCGGCCGTACCCGCCCTCGGCGATCCGGCCGTCGGCCTGGTGAAGGCGGCGAAGTCGCTGCAGAGCCTGCTCGGCGACCATCAGGACAGTGTCATGGCCCGCCGGACCCTGCGCGAGCTGGCCGGCCAGGCGCACGAGGCGGGGGAGAGCGCGTTCACGTACGGGGTGCTCCACGGACGCGAGGAGCAGAGTGCGGCCGAGCTGGAGGCCCGGCTGCCGGAAACCTGGCGGGCGATCGAGAAGGGGACGGCCCTCTGAGCGCTCCCGCGACCGCCTGCCGGGCGTTCGGGACAGGTCCGGGACCGGGTTACGCTTGGGGGTCCCCCCTGTCAGCTCACGAAGGTCCGTCGAGATGCCTGCCGAAGCCGCCGAGACCGTCGAGTCTGTGTTCCCGCAGCTCGAAGCTCTGCTCCCGCATGTGCAGAAGCCGATCCAGTACGTCGGCGGAGAACTCAACTCCACGGTCAAGCCCTGGGAGTCCTGTGACGTCCGCTGGGCGCTCATGTACCCGGACGCCTACGAGGTCGGCCTGCCCAACCAGGGCGTCATGATCCTCTACGAGGTCCTCAACGAGCGCGAGGGTGTCCTGGCCGAGCGCACCTACAGCGTGTGGCCCGACCTGGAGGCGCTGATGCGGGAGCACGGCGTCCCGCAGTTCACGGTGGACGGCCACCGCCCGGTGAAGGCCTTCGACGTCTTCGGCCTGTCCTTCTCCACGGAGCTGGGCTACACGAACATGCTGACGGCCCTGGACCTGGCCGGAATCCCGCTGGAGGCCAGGGACCGCACGATCGACGACCCGATCGTGATGGCGGGCGGCCACGCCGCCTTCAACCCCGAGCCGATCGCCGACTTCATCGACTGCGCGGTCATCGGCGACGGCGAGCAGGCGGTGCTGGAGGTCACGGAGATCATCCGCGCCTGGAAGGCGGAGGGCCGCCCGGGCGGGCGCGAGGAACTCCTCTTCCGCCTGGCGAGGACGGGCGGGGTGTACGTGCCCGGCTTCTACGACGTCGAGTACCTCCCCGACGGCCGTATCGGCCGCGTGGTCCCCAACAAGTCGGGCGTCCCGTGGCGTGTGTCGAAGCACACGGTGATGGACCTGGACGAGTGGCCGTACCCCAAGCAGCCGCTGGTGCCGCTGGCGGAGACGGTCCACGAGCGCATGTCGGTCGAGATCTTCCGCGGCTGCACGCGGGGGTGCCGCTTCTGCCAGGCCGGCATGATCACCCGCCCGGTGCGCGAGCGCTCCATCACGGGCATCGGCGACATGGTGGAGGCCGGCCTGAAGGCGACCGGCTTCGAGGAGGTGGGCCTGCTCTCCCTGTCCTCGGCCGACCACTCGGAGATCGGCGACGTCGCCAAGGGCCTCGCCGACCGCTACGAGGCCGACAAGATCGGCCTCTCGCTGCCCTCCACCCGTGTGGACGCCTTCAACATCGACCTGGCGAACGAGCTGACCCGCAACGGCCGCCGCTCGGGCCTCACCTTCGCCCCGGAGGGCGGCTCGGAGCGCATCCGCAAGGTCATCAACAAGATGGTCTCGGAGGACGACCTGATCCGCACCGTCGCCACGGCGTACGGCAACGGCTGGCGCCAGGTGAAGCTGTACTTCATGTGCGGTCTGCCCACGGAGACGGACGAGGACGTCCTCCAGATCGCCGACATGGCGACCCGCGTGATCCAGAAGGGCCGCGAGGTGTCCGGCTCCAACGACATCCGCTGCACGGTCTCGATCGGCGGCTTCGTCCCCAAGCCGCACACCCCGTTCCAGTGGGCGCCCCAGCTCTCCTCCGAGGGGACGGACGCCCGCCTGGAGAAGCTCCGCGACAAGATCCGCGGCGACAAGAAGTACGGCCGCTCGATCGGCTTCCGCTACCACGACGGCAAGCCCGGCATCGTCGAGGGCCTGCTCTCGCGCGGCGACCGCCGGATCGGCGCCGTCATCCGCGCGGTCTACGACGACGGCGGCCGCTTCGACGGCTGGCGCGAGCACTTCTCCTACGACCGCTGGATGGCCGGCGCGGACAAGGCCCTCGCCCCCTTCGGCGTGGACGTCGACTGGTACACCACCCGCGAGCGCACCTACGAGGAGGTCCTCCCCTGGGACCACCTCGACTCCGGTCTCGACAAGGACTGGCTCTGGGAGGACTGGCAGGACGCCCTCGACGAGACCGAGGTCGAGGACTGCCGCTGGACCCCCTGCTTCGATTGTGGGGTATGTCCCCAGATGGATACTTGGGTACAAGTAGGCCCGACCGGCAAGAAGTTGCTGCCGCTGACGGTCAAGAACGCAGCTCAGGCGCCCACTTCGAGTGGTCACGAGCACTGAGGTGAGCGAGGCGCTCGATCGGGTAATGGAGGCGCTGGCGGGGGCGAGTGAGGACGAGGTGGTTGCTGCGCTTGCTGCCGTGGCTGCTTCGCGTCCTCGCTCGTCCGTTCCGCAGGCCGCCCTCCGGACACCGCTGCCAGGCCCTGGAAGTGGCACGCAGATCGTGTCCGAGGTGGAGTGGGTCTGAGGCTCATCCCCTCCTGGTCCCAAGGAGGCCTAGGAGGGGCCGGTGGCATGTGAGTGCAGGGGCTTCGGCCCCGATCGGCTGGTGAGTCCGCGCTCGGCACACAGCGGGGCGCAGGGGCCGGCGCAGAGAGTGCAACTGCCACCTGGGAGCTCCTCAGCCGTCCAGTCCGAGGTTGAGTGGGTCTGACGCGCGGCAAGGAATCTGTCGTCCGGTAGAGATGTCGGCCGGTTTCGGGAGGCGGGGCTGAGCCGATGGGGTAGCCGATGGCCATGGCTTCCTTTGCTTGTCGGCTCCGTCGGCCTTATACGTTCAACGACCGTACAGGGCCTTGGAGTTCTATGCTGAAGCTGTCATGGAACCGGTAAGCATTGGGGCCCGGCTCGCATCGAGCATCGTTGTCCCGTTGGTGAAGAAACTGTTTGTGGCGGATGGCCCCGGCGCAGGCCTAGTCGATCGGCCTGTGCGCATCTCCAAACTGGTGTCGTTTCGCGGCGAGAAACGGACTCTTGCTGACGCCGAACTCCGCAAGATCGCAGAAGAGTTGGTGGATCGCGCGGCGCGGTCGACCGGCGTGTCGGAGCGCCTGCCCGGCTTCGAGCAGCGGGCGGTGGTGAACGCGGTCACACACTCATTGAGCGCCTTGGGTCATATCGACATGGACGACGTCCAAGCTGTCCAACTCGGCTATCTGGAACTCTCTCGACGCCTTCGGTCAAGCAACCAGGCTGCCACGATCGGACTGTCGAGTGATGCGGTGCTGCTTCACACAAACGTGGTGGATACGGCCTGCCTGCACATCCTGCACTTCTTTACCACGAGGTCCACCTTCGTACCCCGCACGCTCGTTGAGCAGAGTCGCCGGATCGAAGAACTGTCCTCGAAGATCGATACGCTGATCCTGCGAACGCCTTCCCCGGCGGACGGCAGCTTCGAGGAGCGCTATGCGCGCTACATCTCCAAGAAACATGGCAAGCTGACCATCTTCGGTCTTGATCTGTCCGAAGCGTCGGCGTCATGGCCTCTTGACGCGGCCTATCTGAGCTTAGAGGCCACGGAGACCGCGGTCGGCGAGATTCCGTTGGTGCTCCCTGCCGAACAGGTCTTGGCCGGGCGTGACCGGGTGCTGTTGCGAGGAGTGGCGGGTTCCGGGAAAACCACGCTTGTGCAGTGGCTGGCGATCAGTGCCGCTCGTAACGACCTCGACGAACGCCTCCTTTACCTCCACGGCTTGGTGCCGTTCGTGCTGCCCATGCGGTCCCTGACCCGTGCCGGGGCAAGGCTCCCCATGCCGGACGAGTTCCTTTCGGCGGTAGGGTGCCCGATCGCCCACGCCCAGCCCACGGGCTGGTACGACCGTGTGCTGACTGCGGGACGTGGGCTGATGCTGGTCGACGGGATCGACGAGATGCCCGAGGAGGAACGCGAGGAAGCCCGCAACTGGCTGCGGGACCTCATCGGTTCCTACCCGAAGAACCGTTGGCTTGTCACTTCGCGCCCCTCGGCCGTGCGAGAACACTGGCTGGCAGACGAAAAGTTCTCGGAACTGGACCTGGCTCCCATGAGTCGTGATGATGTCGCCGCATTCATCAGACGCTGGCACAAAGCGGCCGGCAGCGCAGACGCATATGGCAAAGAACTCCTCTACGCCGTACGGGCTAAGCAGGAACTCGCTCGGCTCGCCACCAATCCCCTCATGTGCGCATTGATCTGTGCACTGCATCGTGATCGGAGGGGCTACCTCCCCGACGGACGTAAGGAGCTCTACGACGCGGCGCTGTCCATGCTGCTTTCCCGGAGAGACCGCGAACGCGGCATCTACAAAACGGGCGACATGCGTATCGGCGAATCCCACCAGGTCCAGCTGATCCAGAAATTGGCGTACTGGCTGATTCGTAACGGCCGTTCAGAAATGGACGCGCAGGATGCTCTGGACCTGCTGTCCCAAGCGGTGAGGGCGATGCCACGCATCGCCGAACAGGGCACGTTGAAGCAGATCTACCGATACCTGCTCGTCCGAAGTGGGTTGCTCATCGAGCCCGTTGAAGGCACCATGCAGTTCATTCACAGGACCTTTCAGGACTATCTCGGAGCCAGAGCCGCCGTAGAGAACCTTGATTTCGACTTCCTTGGTGGTAACGCCCACCTTGACCAGTGGGAGGACGTCATCCGCATGGCCGTGGCTCATGCCCGCCCGGGAGAGCGCACTCGACTGCTCACAGGATTGATCGAACGCGGTGACGCTTCGAAGGACACCCGCCACCGACTCCATCTGTTGGCTGCGGCCTGCTTGGACGACGCTACCGAACTGGATCCCGCCGTTCGAACCGAGGTGCAGCATCGTGCTGAGAAGCTCATTCCGCCCCACTCGGTCGCCAAGGCCCGTGCGCTAGCAGATGTCGGTCCAGTTGTGTTGGAATTGCTGCAGGGTCCGGAGGGCCTCACCGACGACGAGGCCTACTTTACTGTCCTCACCGCTAGCCGCATCGGAACCGACGCCGCGATCCCGGTGCTGACCCGTTTCCGGACCGCGGACGACCTACGAGTACGTGCCGAACTGGCCCTCGCTTGGAGCCGGTTCGACACGGAACGCTACGCCGATGAGGTCATCGCGCACTTGCAGGAGGACGACCTCTATTTCGTGGTTTCAAGCAGTCAAGAACTCTGGGCCCTGCGCCGTTTCGGCGGGAGATCCTTCTTGAAAATCACATCGCCCCTCAAGCCCGAGGAAATCCAATATTCCTGCGTAACTGACCGCCTCATGGGGCTTTGTGTCGCGGCAGATCTGCGTTGCTCCTGGGAGTGGCTGGTCGCGTTTCCCTATCTCACCGACCTGACCTTGGAGACCCCCCTTCTCGACGTCGATGTGAGTTCGCTGCGACATGTGCGCTCCCTTCGCACGCTTCGGGTGCCAGCAGCAGCGAGGATTGTCGGTGCGGAACTGTTGCCTCCGACCCTGGAGATTATCGGCACGGGCTGATTTGCCCCCATGGTCGGAAGGGCTCGGTGCTCACAGCCCGCAGTTCGACTCACGGCCGCAATTGAGTGACAGCGACAAGAAGATGTTGCCGCTGTCGGTCTTCCGGAGAAGACCGACAGCCGGGCTGCTCGCCCCCGTAAGGGATCACGAGGCGGACGGCCACCGAGCTTCGGGCCGGCGCGGCGATGGAGCTATGCGTGATATCAGGGGCGAAGTGCTTTACTCTCACGTGGCGTCATGCCGTGCTGGTCATCTGACTTCGCACATGATCGACCGGACAGCTCCTAGCAGCGGATGACCATCAACTGGGCGTCTGCTGCTTGCGCTACGCCGCATAGATCGCCTGGCTGACGCACGCTGAGTACCACATGTGGGCATTGCGTACCTGAAGCCGTTGACGGATCCACTGCTGCATACCCTGCGACTGCTCGTCTTGGACGGCTTCAGGGTGGGCGAGAAGGAGAAAAAGGATGTCACGAGCTAGCACCAAGTGATCGTGAATCAGCCCTGCCGCAGTGATGACGTGGTCTTGTCCCCTTGGGTATACGTCGGACAAGTAGCTGCTCTCAACCTCCCTCATCACCCTGAAGATCACTTGCCGGGACGCAGGATCCCCGCTGGGGGACCCCCCGTCCCGAAGCGTCTGCACCATGTCGTCGAAGGCATCGCAGGCCGCGTTGATCTTGGCCGTGTACTTGCCGTAGCTTTCCCTCCGGTCAGCCTCGTGCCTGTGCCCCCGCTCCTCCACAGCAGTTTGCTTGACGGTAGCGCGCTCTGAATGCCCTGCCGCAACCGCCACTATGAGTGCTGACGTCGAACTCAATAAGCCAGCAATGGCAGCAGCCCAGACCGCCGCGGTCCCTTGATCCATAGCTACATATTTTGCCGCAGGCATGCCAACTTGGTCACCCATACGCTCCAAGTGAGGAGGCAGCACATGACAAGGACGTCTGCCGGCATGCCTGCCCTCGCCACTCCTTGACCTTCCTCTAGCCGAGAGCGGTCCACGCTGCGGCGACACGCTCAAGCACTGTCGCGTCGGATGGTGTGTTCGTGTCCATGGCGGGAACCTGCGGCAGGTATCCCAGTCCGGCCCAGCAGGGGTGCGCGGCTTCTGGTCCAACCTACCCCGGATGCAGTGCTGTTGGTGAAAATGGCACGGCAGGGAAGTCGTTGCCTCGTCGAGTAATCTGAATGTGTGGCAGAAGAGGCAGAGGAAGTTTTCGAAGAGCCTGAGGGAAGCAACGCGAACGGTATTGCGTTCAGTGGTGTCGCTCCGAAGCCAACGTTGGGCTTGGGTGGGGGAGCGTCGAGCATCCTCGGCGAGGTCGCCAAGTATCAGAAGTCGGGGCGCAGGACGGTCTCGTTCGCCACTCAGTTGGGCTTGGGTGGGGGAGCGTCGAGCATCCTCGGCGAGGTCGCCAAGTATCAGAAGTCGGGGCGCAGGACGGTCTCGTTCGCCACTCAGTTGGGC
>NZ_JBIVTV010000004.1:465017-484522 GCF_044756885.1 Streptomyces sp. NPDC091412
GCTTGGGTGGGGGAGCGTCGAGCATCCTCGGCGAGGTCGCCAAGTATCAGAAGTCGGGGCGCAGGACCGTCTCGTTCGCCACTCAGTTGGGCTTGGGTGGGGAAGCGTCGAGCATCCTCGGCGAGGTCCGCTCGCTCATAGACCTGAGTAACTCGGCGCCGCCGAAATATGCATCTAACGCATTCCAATTGGCTAAGTTGGCGGCAGGTGCGAGTCCTTTCGCCGGTGGCTTTGATCCGCTGTCATCAGTGGAGACTCTTAGTGCTGCCCCCGTGATCTCGTCGGCCCTAAAGCTGAGTGACCTCTACAGAGGGAGACTTTCGTTCAGCGACCCCGTGATTCAAGTTTCGGTCGAATCGGCTTCGGTAGTAGATCCTGATTCCATCGATATCGCCGCGCAAAACCTGCTCGCAAATGAAGAGGCCGCTTCGGAACTCACCAAGCTTGTAGAGACCTTCGTTAAACAGGCAGATGAAGCCGAAGGCGGGCCAGCCAGTAGGTTCAGCCCGAAAAATATCGCGCCAGGCGCACTTTTGCTCGGAGTATTGGTGTTCCTGTTCGGGACAGCGGCCGACGTGATCGGCGCCTTCAATCCAAGCTTGTCGAACTCCCTTGACAGGCAGTTCATGTACGTCTCGTTCGGTATGGCGACGGTGTACTTCTGGTATCAGGAAGGAAAGCGATAGCGGACGCCACCGCTTCGGCCTGTAAACATCCTGCACGGCTGCACCCGATTAGAATGCGTGGGCGAACGCTGACGTTTGCAATCGCGTCGAGCGATGCGTTTTCAGATACCTTGCTCCCTCGGTGATCTCTGGGCGAGCTGAAAGACGAGTGAGCTGATTCAGAACGGAAGTTCCGGACTGGTGGCACCTCGCTTGATCTTCATGATCCGTTCATGGAAGTCGCGCGATGCAGCCTCGCGGGGGTATCTGGCGCGCAGTTCTTTGTCCAGTTCGTCAGCGACTAAAAGTAGGGACGGAAGGGACTTACGGTCGGCCTCCAGGGCTGCGGTGCCCATGCCGATGGCTTCTTCGATCTCGCCGGTGCGGGCGGCGGCGACTCCGAGGGTGAGGCGTGCCTCTGCGGCGCGCATGGGGGAGATCTCGGTTCCGTCGGGGCCGGTGCTGATGCGGATCACCGATCGGGCGTGGGTGGCGGCGCGCTCGTCGTCTCCGAGGAGACGGTAGGCGTCCATCTCGTAGAAGTCCCACTTGTCCGGGTCGATGATGAAGTGGTGTTCGGGGTGGTCCGGCCGGGGTAGCCGGTCAAGGCGCGCGCGTCCGGCGTCCAGGGAGCCGCGGACCAGGCGGGCGTCTCCCATGCGCGCGGCGGCGCGTGCCTTGTGCGCGTACAACTGCACGCCGACGGAATGCGTCTGATCGGAGGCATGCCCTGCTTCGACGGCGTCGAGCATGTCTTGCCAACGGCTCTGGGTGAGGGCAAACCACGCCTCGATCTCCCATGCCCACGCCTTGATCTCGCCGTGGCCGGCCTCTTCGCCGATGCGGAGTGCGGCGGCCTTGCTGAGGTTGGCAGCCTCGCGCTGCCCGCGGTCGTATTGGACGCATGCGTTCAGCAGGAAGAGCCATCCGGCATCGACGAGAAGTTCACGGTGCTGGCGGAGGGTCATCCGGCCTTCGAGTTGCTTGGTGACGTAGTGCAGGCCGTTGCGGGTGCGCTCGTGCAGGTAGTCGGCGTCGGCGTACGGGTAGGCGCGGGCCAGTTGGTCAATGCCTTGTTCGATGGATTCCAGGGCGGCGCTGTTGATGTTCGACATCTCGGTACGGCGGAGCAGCTCGGCGACATCCCACAGACCTGCCCCACCCTGGGCAATCAAGGCGCTCGGGTCGTCCGGCTGTGACGCGGTGGCTCTCCGGCCCAGCTCCCACGGACGCGGGGCTAGTCCCGCGAGATGGCCGGGAATGCGTAGCGCGTCCACCACTTCGAGGATCTTGTAATGCTGGGTGATCCGTGGGCGAATGCCCTTGCCGTCGGTCTCCGACCGGGCCATCTTGCCGATGTGCTCGCGCTTGTAGCCGGTGGCCTCGGCGATCTTGGCGAAGCTGATCTGACCATGGAGCCGGGCCAGTCTGAAGACTTCGCCGAAGTCGTGGTTGGCGATTGCAGACCGTACGTCTGCGCGTTCCAGCACATGCGGCGGCAGAGCTGCCGGTGTCGGTGCAGCTTCGGTCATCTCACTTCCCCATCGTGATTGACCTGACGTCTCGACTTGTTTGATCTTCTCTTTCGATCTTCGTGCGCTGTCCGTCTCGCGAGTGTACCCACGAGGGGGGTCCCCACGAGAGGGGAGCGACGGCCGGGAGATGCGGGGCATCCTCGCGTGACCCTGCCGGGAGGGCCTCGGCAGGCGTGACCCGCGACGGGACCCTGTCATGGAGGCGAAGCGAGTGCGACAGCGTGAGCGCTTAGAGGAGGAACTGGACGCGTACGCCCACTGGTTCGTGGCGCCTGAGCCGTCATCGGGTGGGCACTTCCTGGCACTGACGCTCTTCGCCGAGTTCCAGGACACGGCACGCGTTGCCCGGGACATGACCGCTGAGTTTCTGCGGGGTGCTGGTGCAACCGAGGCGATCGACGATGCCCGGTTGGCCGTGTCCGAGCTGGTGGGGAACGTGGTGAACCACGCGGTGCCGGATCGGGAGCTGGCCCATCCGGGCGGCTGCCGGCGCGTTGATGTGACCTTCAAGCTCTGGCCGAAGTGGCTGTTCATCGGTGTCTCTGATGAGGACTCGACGCCTCCGGTGCTGCCGTTGGGTGACGCGTTCTCTCCGGGGCTGATGGGTGAGCTGTCGGAAGCGGTCTTGCCTGACAGCGGTCGTGGGCTGCTGATCGTTCAGCGGCTGGCGGTGGCGGTCTGGTGGACGCCGGGAGACGGGGGTGGCAAGACCGTGTGGTGCCGCTTCGACCTCAACGGTGGAGATGGCGTCAGTCCAACTTAGTGATCTCCGGGCTGTCGCCTTCGTGTTGCCCCTCGGGGCGGGCGGCAGCACGGGGCCGGAGGTGTTCCCTCCGGTGATCGGGGCGTGGCTCCCTGGGACTGTCCGCCGGGCTCCCCACTCGGCCCCGGGGGCCATGCTTCACAACCTCATACCGAGACCGGACCACCCCCGCGCCTGGCAGCAACCGGGGTGGTCCGGGAGGGGACGCAGCGGTCCCCGGTGCCTGATGGTACCGGGGCCGTCGTGCTGCTTGTCTGCCCTGGACCAAAGGGAGTTGATGATCCGTTACCTAGATCAGGGCAGAGGTGGGCAAGGTGACTGGCTCGGGTGAGAGCTGGCTGAGCGATGGCCTCGATGACGTGATGGGCATCGGCCACGGCCTGTGGGTGCCGGGAGTCGACTACGTGGCGGGCTGGCGAGAGGCTCGGGAGGTTGCCGACAGTCTGAACCGAGCGCTGCTCGGTGCGGGATTCGAGCTGTCCGATGTTCGGGCGGTCGCCTCGACGGGGGAGGACGGGCGCGGGCTCGTGCGCCTGGCGGGTTGGCCGGAGGCGGTGGACCGGCTTGCCGGGCTCTTGGAGGGGCTCGCCGACGGTGGCGGCGGTGCGGCGTGAGGGGTGTTTTCGCTGGTGAGCGCGGCACGTGGGCACGTCGTCGGCTGGAGAGACTTTGGGCAGTAGCTGCCATGGGGCGAGTGAACAGGGGGCCTTACGCTGGCCCGGCGAATCGGGCAGGTACTGGACCTGCCCGCGGTTGTGCCCGATGGGCCCCCTGTTCTTCGAGGCTCGCCCCATGGGAGCTGCGTAAAGTCTCGGAGGCCGGCGACCCCCAGGCCACCACGCCTCTGCCTGCGACGGCCGGTCGACGCTGCGACTTCTCCGGCTGGCTGCGGTGTGGGGCGTCCGGCGACCGGACGGGACCGGCGGTCACGCCGCACGCCCGGCCGGGGCGGCCGGGCGGCCCGGCGCGCCGCAGGCGCGCCCTTGAGGAAGTGAAGGCGGTTTCGACCGATCGTTGTCGGCGCTCAGGCGCGGGGGCGTCGTGCGGGCTGTTTGTCGGCGGTGATCCGGTAGGCGAGTTCGGCACGGTCCGCGCCGATGCGCAGCTCTTCGAGGATCAGCGGACGGTCGTCGGTGCCGTGGGTGACGCGGGCCATGTGCAGGATCGGGGTCGCGTCGGGGAGCTGGAGCGCGGTTCGCTCGTCGGGAAGCGGCATGCGGGCGCGTACCGTCTCGGTCCACGACAGCTTGTGTCCGGCCTGGGTGAGTACCCAGTAGATCGCTGCCGGAGGCTTGCACGGCTCCTTGCCGAGCAGCGGGACAGCCTCGGCGATCTCGAAGGGGATCAGCGTGCGGTGCATGGCACGCGTCCCGGTGCCGGGGTCGGTGAGCAGCCGGTCGCAGCCGAACAGCGCCTCTTCCTCGCCGAGTTGAAGCAACCGGCCGGAGTCCTTCGCGGTGTGGGTGCGGTAGGTGCTCGGCTCCTCCGCCTCCTGCCACACGTCGCCATTGGGCATGACGAACTTGCCCTCGCCGGTACGGCTGATGCGCCGTTCGAGAGTGAGGGCCGGCTGTCCGTCGGAGCGTACGAAGCTGCCCTTGCCGTGCCGGACATCGATCAGCCCTTCCGCGCGCAGTGCGGCGATCGCGTTGCGGACCGTGGGGCGGGAGACGCCGTAGCGGGCCATGAGCTGGGCCTCGGACGGAAGCAGGGAGTCGGGGGCGAACTCGCCGGTGAGGATCGCTTCCCTGACCGCTGCGGCCACCTGCTGGTAGAGGGCTCCGGGGCGCTGGATCTCGGTCATCTCGGCATCTCCGGGTGAGGTCGTAGGCACGTCGCACGCGCGACATCACTCGTCAGTATAAGTAGTTGCACCCCCGCCGTACAGGACTCCATAGTCGTAACTCGTAAGGACAAGTGACGTCAGTACGTTGCTGGCGTTCCGACTGGCCAGGGAGGCCAAAGAAATGCAGTCCATTCCCGTGGACACGGCGCGCTTGGGCGTACTGCGGTGCGCCATCGCGCCGGAAGCGAAGATCAGCAACCCCGAGACACAGGAGGTGAAGAAGGACCGGGACGGCAACCCCGTCTACACCGTTGCGGTCACCGTGCGGCAGGACCGGCGGCGGATCTCCGTCATCGAGATCGCCGTGACCGGTGAACCGAAGGGCATCGAGGAAGGGCAGATCGTCAAGGTCACCGGCCTGACGGCGTTCATGTGGGCCATGGGCGACCGGCACGGCGTCAGCTTCCGCGCCGACGCCATCACGCCCGTGCCTGGCGCGACGGCGCACGTCAAGGGCGGTGGCGCCTGATGGGGCCGATCCTGCTCGCCTTCGCCCTGGCCGTGCTGGCCTGGATGTTGGTCGTCGGTGACCTGGTGCGCCGGCATCGTCCGGCCTGGCACTGGTACCTCGTGGGCTACCCGGCCGCCGCGTGCCGGGTGGTGTTGACCTGGCGCAAGGTCGCCATGCTCAACGACCTCGCCGTCTCCCGTCGCCCGCCGCGCGGGCTGCTCGGGGACCTGGTGGTGAAGGGTGATCCGCTGCGGCCGGTGGCTCCGCGGGTCTCCTTCCCGCGCGCCACCCGTATGGGCCTGACCGTGTTCGTGCGCCTGCATGCGGGCCAGACCCCGGCGACATACCTGAAGGCGGCGGACGCGTTCGTGCACGCGTGGAAGGTGCACGCCGTGCGGGTCACCTCGCCGGAACGCGGGCTCGTCCTGCTGACGGCGACGGCCACGGATCCGCTGCAGCGGCCCGGTTTAGCCACGGCTCCGGCCGAACTCCTCTCCGCGCTGATAGGCGTGCTGGAGTCCGGCGGGGCGTGGGTGATGAACCTGCGGCTCGTGCCGCACTGGCTCATCGCCGGGGCCACCCGCTCGGGCAAGTCCACCCTGCTGGCCCGTCTGATCACCCAGCTCGCTGAGCAGCCCGTGGCCCTGGTCGGCATCGACTGCAAGGGCGGCATGGAACTCGGCCTGTTCGCCGGACGGCTCAGCGCGCTGGCGACCTGCCGCAGGGAAGCGGTCGCCGTGCTCTCCGCGCTCGTGGTCGACATGCAGGACCGCATGAGCGCATGCCGGTCCGCCGGTGTCCGCTCGATCTGGGAGCTGCCCGAGAAACTGCGGCCGGTGCCGGTCGTCGTGATCGTCGACGAGATCGCCGAACTGTACCTGTCCGACGGCACCCGCGAGAGCAAGGCAGAAGCAGACCAGTGCTCCACGCTCCTGCTCCGGCTGGCCCAACTCGGGGCCGCGCTAGGGATGCACTTGGTCGTCGCCGGCCAACGCGTCGGCTCCGATCTCGGCCCCGGCGTCACCGCCCTGCGAGCCCAGCTAGGCGGCCGGATCTGCCACCGCGTCAACGACCCCGGCACCGCCGAAATGACCCTCGGCGACCTCAACAAAGATGCCGTGGCCGTCGCCCAATCGATCACACCGGAGGAACGCGGCGTGGCCGTATGCACCGGCCCGGACGGCGGCTGGAGCCGCGCCCGCTCCCACCTCACCCCCACGCAAGAGGCCGTAGCGACGGCCCGGAAGTGCGCAGCCCTCACCCCGGAACTGCCCGGCCTCACGCGCGCCCTTGCGGTGCCGGAAGGAGAGGACAAGTGATCGGCGAAGGTACGGCGTTCACGTTCGCGGTGATCTTCGGGATCATCACCGTCCTCCTCGTCCGCTCCCGCGACGTCCGCGCCTGGGAAGCGGTCTGCGTCGGCCTCTTCGGCGTCTACCTCGGCCAGACCCCCGTGATCTACACCATCCACGGCCTCGTCACCTGGCTGATCAACGGCTTCTCCCACCCCTGAGCAGAAAGGACACACCCGCATGCCTATGCCCCGCGTGAGGTGCCCTCAGTGCAAGGGCGACGGAGCACGCCGCACCTGGACCGGACGACAGCGGCGCTGCCGCGTCTGCCGCGGCACCGGAACCATCCGCTAACCCCACCCCCACCCGACCCGACCACGCAAGGGAGGCGATCCCCATGAACCACGGCGCACCACCCACCACTCACCCGGCCGCTACGGCGGCCCACCCCGGAAGGTCACCACCATCACCCCGCAGATCACCCCCACTGACCGGCGCGCCGCCCTCGACCGCGCGGCGCGCCTGCGTCAGCTTTCCGAAGCAGACCGCGACGCCATCCGTCTCGCCCAAGACCCCAAGTTCGCCCGCTGGCTGGAGCAGATCACCGCCACCGGCGGCTGCGCTCATCCCGTCCACCTGTCCGGCTCGACCAGCACCCTGGACGGTGCGACCGGCGAGATCCTCCACCACTACGACACCCGCAACGAGCCCGGTGAACGGCTCCTCGTCCGCTGCCGCAACCGGCGCGCCACCGTCTGCCCGGCCTGCTCCCGCCTCCACGCCGGAGACACCTACCACCTCGTCCGTGCCGGCCTCCTCGGCGGCAAGAACGTCCCCGCCACCGTCCGCCACCGGCCCCGGCTCTTCGTCACCCTGACCGCCCCGTCCTTCGGCCCGGTCCACCGTGCGGGGGAGTTTTGCCGTCCCCGTCGCGACGGCGGAACCTGCGCACACGGTCGTCCCCTCGGCTGCCGCACCATCCACGCCCCGGACGCGCCGGTCGTCGGCCAACCCTTGTGCGCCGACTGCTACGACTACACGGGCCACGTGCTGTGGCACGCACACGCCTCCAAACTGTGGGACCGGTTCGTCATCGACGTCCGGCGGCGCCTCGCCTCCGCAGTCGGCCTCGTACAGTCCCACTTCGCCCACCACGCCCGGCTGTCCTTCGCCCGTGTCGCTGAGTATCAGAGGAGAGCGGCTGTCCACGTGCACGCCGTCGTCCGCCTCGACGGACCGAACGGACCCGACGACGAACCACCGGCTTGGGGCACTCCCGACCTGCTCATCGACGCCGTGCGCGCCTCCGCCCGGCGGGTCCTGGTCAGCACCCCCTACAGCGCGGCCGTGGGCGAGCTGGCCTTGAACTGGGGCGCCCAGGTCGACGCCCGGCCACTACGCGCCGACAGCGACGGACCCGACGATGACGCCGTGGCCGCATACGTGGCCAAGTACGTCACCAAGGGAGCGAGCGACACAGGCGCCGGCCTCGACCACCCCGTTACCACCTGGGCAGACATCGAGTCGGCACCGGTCAGCGAACACGTTCGGATCCTCATGCGCACCTGCTGGCGTCTTGGCGGCCTTCCCGAGTACGCCCACCTCCGCCTCCGGGACTGGACCCACACGCTTGGCTACCGGGGTCACATCCTGACCAAGTCCCGTGCTTACTCGACGACGTACGCGGCACTCCGCGCCGAGCGAGCCGACTACTTGGGCCACGCGGACCTGCCCGACATGGTCACCGAGCGGCAATGGCGCTACGTCGGCTCGGGCCACACCCCCGGCGCTGCCCTCATCGCGGCCGGAATCGCCGAGGACCTTGCGGAGTGCCGATGGCTCGGCCTGGGAGCAGGGCAAGAGGGGGAGTGGTGTCGATAACTGCCCTGCCCGAACGCGAACTTCAGCAGCCTGGGCGCTCGCCGCTGCCCCGGACGTCCAACAACAGGACCATGAGCCTGATTGAGAGCGAGATCGTGATCATTGACGATGACGGCACTGAAGAGCCGTTTGACCCCGCGTCTTGGTTCTCGTGAAAAGGGAAGCCGCCTCCCCGCGTGCCTCGGGAAGGCGGCCGCACTGATACGTCGCCTGTGCTGTGTCAGAAGGCTTCGGCGAAGTCGTCCTCTCGGATCACGAGCCGCTCGCGTACGTCCCTCGGGATCAGTAGGCGGAGGTGCACCTTCGGGGCTCGCACCTTCGGCACCTTCGTGCGGGTGACCTCGCATCGGATGCCGACTCGGTACAGGTCTGCGGCCATGGCTTCCATGCCGCCTTCCTGCCAGTGCTCGCGGAAGGTCTTACCTCCGTGGACGTTGACCCATCGGTCCTTCGCCGTCTCGGGGTCGATGGCTTCCAACTCCCCGATGAGTTTGTCGAGCGTCGCCTCTGCCTGCTCCTTCGTGAACCGGGTCTTCGTGTACCGGCCCCCTGGTTCGAGCTCCTTCATGTAGAGAGCGATGGATTCTTGAAGGCGCTTGATCTCCCGCCGTACCTCGGCGCCCTCGGCGTACTGGCGAACCTGTACGGGGAAGTCACCGAGGACCTTGAGCACGTCCTCCACGAGCCGCTCGTAGACCTGGTCGGGGTCGGGTGCGCCGAGTCCGCCGCTCTTGCAGTTGCGGCACCGTAGGTAGTGGTAGATCCCGAACCTGTTGTTCGTGATCTTCACGGTCATGTTCGTCTTGCAGTCGGCGCACAGGAGGACGCCGAGGAACTGAGTCGCTCCGCCGACACGGCGTGGAGGCTGGTTCTTCTTGCGCTTGTCGAGAGCGGCGCCGAGGGTCTCGAACTCCTCCTCGGTGAAGATCGGGGGAGCGACCTTGATCGGCCTGCCGTCCTTGCCGAGGATCGCTTTCGAGCGCCGTTGCCCTCCTTGTTTGTCCTCCTCCACCCGGTAGCCGAGAAGCGCAGGGTTACGGAGGCGGCGGTGGAGCGTCGCCACGGTGAGCCCCTGGCTCATGAGCCCGGACCGCTTCTGGCAGCGCACCATGAACCGCGCGGAGCGTCCTCGAAGCGCCATGCGTCGAGCCCAGTGCAGTGCCTTGTGGGCCTCGGGGTCGATGACGAGACCGAGCTTCCCTGCGTCGTCCTCACCCGTGACATAGCCGTACGCCGGCTTGCCGATGATCCACTCTTCCTGGGTCTTCGCGTAGTCCCACAGGCTCGTGACCCGGGTAGAGGTGTTGGCCGCTTCGATCTCGGCGATACCGCCGATGATCGTGACCATGATCTTCCCGGCGGTCGTCGTGAGATCAAGGCTGTCGTTCTTCGAGACCAGGTTCTTCCCGCGCTTCAGGCTCCACTCGATCATCGTCGAGAGATCAGAGAGGCGGCGTACGAAGCGGTCGAGCTTCCAGAACAGGAGCTCATCGAACTCGGGAGAGCGGTTGTTCAACCAGTCCCCGAGTTCCTTCCTCTTCCACGGCGGAACCTTCGTTGCTGACACGTTCAGGTCTGAAGCGACGCCGACGACTCGACAGCCTCTCTCCCTTGCCAGGATGCGAAGGTCGAGCTCCTGCCGCACCGGCGACGTGGTTTCGTCCGTCAGCACAGACAGGCGGACGGATAAGAGAGCCCGAGGAGCATCCCCGGGGAGTAGGGCCTCAGCCTGCTTCAACTCCTCCAGGAGCGCGAGATCCGCGTCAGTCCACTCGGCCTCGACCGAGTACTGCCTCTGGTCGGCTGCTGTGCGCTTCCGTGTTCGTGTCCCCATGCATGCGACCGTAGAGCTGGTTTTACACCTGTGTCCATATGCCCCCAGATGGACACGGCCATACAAATCGGCCCGACCGGCAAGAAGCTGCTGCCTCTGACGGTCAAGAACGCAGGTCCGACGCCGGCTGCGAGTGGTCACACCCACTGACGTGAGCGAGGCACTCGATCGGGTGATGGAGGCCCTGGCGGGGGCGAGCGAGGACGAGGTGTCCGCCGTACTGGCTTCGGTCGGCGCTTCACTTCCTCGTCCATCGGCGCCGCCGGCGTCCTCTCGGACGCCGCTGCCGGGTCCTGCAAGTGCCCCGTACATCGTCTCCGAGGTGGAATGGGTCTGAGGGCCCGCTCCGTGCCTGTGCGCGGCTGCATGACCATGCGAGCCCCCTCTCCTACAGCGAGGGGGCTCGCTGGTGTCTGGTGGCGTTTGAATGCGTGGTGGGCGCCCTGTGCGACCGCAGGGCTGCGGCGTTCGATGAGTACGACGTCGCGCCATACGCCGCGATGCCGGCCGATGCGTTCGCGCGTGCCGATGATGCGGAAGCCCGCCCTCTGGTGCAGGGCGAGGCTGCTGGTGTTCTCAGGGAAGATGCCTGACTGGATGGCCCAGATGCCCGCTGCTTCGGTCGAGGCGATAAACGCGTTCAGCAACGCCGTGCCGACTCCTCGGTTGCGGGCGTCGGGGTGGACGTACACCGAGTGTTCGACCACGCCGGCGTAGACGCACGGGTCGGACACTGGCACCGCCGCCACCCAGCCCAGCACGCTGCCGCCCTGGTCCACCGCGACGTGCCGGTGGTCGGGCAGCTTGCTGGCGTCGAAGTGTTCCCAGGTGGGCGCGGCGGTCTCGAAGGTGGCGTTGCCCTCGTCGATGCCGAGTCGGTAGATCCTCAGAACCTCGTCGGCGTGCTAGGGGCCCATGGCCACGATGCGAACTTCGGTCGCGGCGCTCACGCTTGGCTCGTCGGGGCGATCTCGTCCAGCAAGCCGCGGATGCGCTTCTCGATCTCGTCGCGGATGGGGCGGACGGCGTCGACGCCCTGCCCGGCCGGGTCGGGGAGCGCCCAGTCGAGGTAGCGCTTGCCGGGGAAGACGGGACAGGTGTCGCCACAGCCCATGGTGATGACCACATCGGAGGCCTGGACGGCTTCGACCGTGAGCACCTTGGGCACCTCGGCGGAGATGTCGATGCCTGCCTCCGACATCGCTTCGACGACGGCCGGGTTGACCGTGTCGGCGGGCGCGGATCCGGCAGAGCGGACCTGTACGCGGTCGCCCGCCAGGTGAGTGAGGAACGCTGCGGCCATTTGGGAGCGCCCGGCGTTGTGAACGCAGACGAACAGCACGGAGGGACGTTCAGCGGAGGTGTTCATGGCTGGTGTGTCTTTCTGGGCGGAGGCCGGTCAGGGGAGTGTGGGAGCGGCGAGTTCGGGTTCGCCTTGGAGAGGAACGGTTGCAGTCTGTGTGGGTGCTGGGCGTCCGAAGACGGCAAGCAGCAGCCCCAGCCCCAGCGCGGCACCCACCAGTTGGGCCACGATGAACGGGCCGAGCGAGCCGGGGGCGATGCCGGCGAAGGTGTCGGTGAAGGCCCGGCCGATGGTGACCGCCGGGTTCGCGAACGAGGTGGAGGACGTGAACCAGTACGCCGCTCCGATGTAAGACGCCACGGCCACCGGGCCGAAGTGGGCACGATTGGAGCGGGCCAAGCCGAAGATCAGCAGGACGAGTCCGGCGGTCGCGACCACCTCGCCCAGCCACAGGTGACCGGCGGAGCGGTCATGGGTGGACCAATGGACGAGCGGTTTGCCGAACATGGCGTCGGCCACGACGGCCCCGGCGATGGCTCCCATGATCTGGGCCGGGATGTAAGCGGCGACGTCCCGCGAGGTCAGTGCATCCTCGCTGCGGCGGCCGGTGAGCCAGGCGGCGAGGGTGACGACGGGGTTGAAGTGTGCACCGGAGACCGGCCCCAGGAGCGCGATGAGCACGCCCAGGCCGAAGACCGTGGCCAGCGAGTTGGCCAGTAGTTGCACGCCGACATCCCTGGTCAGCTCGGTGGCCTGGATGCCGGAGCCGACGACCGCCGCGACCAGGGCGGCCGATCCCACAGCCTCGGCGGCGGCCCGGCGGCCCAGCGGGGCGGTCACGCGTTTGTCTCGGCCGTCTGCGACGTCTTCAGGAAGGCGGCGAGCCGGTCGAGGGTGGCGGGCAGTGCCCAGTAGTAGACCCACGTGCCGCGCCGCTCGCAGTCGATCAGACCGGCCTGCCGCAGCAGCTTGAGGTGATGCGAGATCGTCGGCTGGGACAGATCGAAAGCCGGGGTCAGGTCACAGACGCAGACCTCACCGCCCGCCCGTGAGGCGATCATCGACAGCAGGCGCAGGCGTACCGGGTCGCCCAGCGCCTTGAACAGCTTCGCCAGTTCTGCCGCCTGGTCCTCGTTCAGGGGAGCGGTCACCAGCCCGGGGCAGCACGCGCCGTTCTCGTCGCTCTGTCCGAGCACCACAAGCTCTTGATTCGACATGCGTTTATGTTGACATCCTTCGATCCAACTCACAAGCTTGCATCGACGGACATCAATGCAAGTCGATGGGAGCCCTGTCATGTCCCGTGCTCAGCTCGCCCTGCGTGTCAGCGACCTGGAAGCGTCGATCACCTTCTACTCGAAGTTGTTCGGCACCGAGCCGACCAAGCGACGTGAGGGCTACGCCAACTTCGCCATCACCGAGCCCCCGCTCAAGCTCGTCCTGATCGAGGGCGAGCGCGGCGAGGAAACTCGCCTCGACCACCTCGGCGTCGAGGTCGAGTCCACCGACCAGGTCAACGCCGCCACCACCCGACTCAAGGACGCCGGCCTGGCCACCTTCGAGGAGAACGACACCTCCTGCTGCTACGCGATCCAGGACAAGGTGTGGGTGCACGGACCTGGCAAGGAGCCCTGGGAGGTCTACGTCGTCAAGGCCGACGCCGACACCCTCGGCAAGAGCGCCGACCCCAACGCGACAGGCGACGGCTGCTGCATCACCCAGGCCACCGAACCGGCCTTCGAGTCCACGGGTTGCAGCTGCGGCTGAACCGGCAGTTGGGGCATCGGCTGGCACGGTGCCTTGGCGGGGTGGTTGTGCGTAGCTACCGGCCCGCAAATGGACACCCACATCCAAATCGGCCCGACCGGCAAGAAGTTGCTGCCTCTGACGGTCAAGAACGCGGCGCCGGCACCTGCGTCGAGCGGTCACGCGCACTGAGCTGCGCGAGGCACTCGAACGGGTGGTTGAGGCGCTGGTAGGGGCGAGCGAGGACGAGGTGGCCGCTGCCTTTGCCGCGTGGCCTGTTGAGCCCCCTTCCCTGATGGGGAGGGGACTCGCCGGTATCCGGGCGCCGCGAGTGAGCCTGTCAGGAGGTGAGGATCGAGATGCCGTCTCCGAGCAGTTTCAGCCCGAGGACGAAGAACAGGACCGCCATCACGGCGACATTGTGCTGAGCTGCCCAGTTTTTCCAGCTGCCGAGCGTGGTCCTGGCCCGCTCTCCCCCGAGCAGGAAAACTCCCAGTGGGGCCAGCAGGCCGAGGGTGGCGATCAGGACGAAGATCGCCAGGGATGCGATCTGCTGACCTACCGGCAGGCCGGCTGAGCCGATCGCGGCGCCGGCGGCGATGGTCAACGGGGCGTTCTTGGCGTTGAGCGCGGCCAGGGCCAGCCCCAGTGCGAAGACCTTGACCGGCGTGAGGCGGTCGATCGCGCTCATCCACTTCGGCAGCTGAGCTTGCGAGGAATCCCTTGGGCGCCGGTGCCATTGCCGGGCGCCGAAGAGGACGAGGCACAGGCCCAGGGCGAGCTTGAGGACTCCCACCCAGGTGGCCGGGTGGTTGCGGGCGGAGGCACCTGCCGGGGAAGCGATCGCCAGCATCACCGCGCCCAGTGCCGCGAGTCCCAGGATCCAGCCGACGGTGAAGAGGACGCCGTTGAGACGTCCTCGGGGCGTGGCGAGTATGAGGATGACGGCGATGATCGGGAGGGGACTGACCGCGACGGCCGCCGCGAAACCCAGCACGTCACCGAGAACTGCGCCCATGGTTGCCTCCGCGTGAGGTCAGGGTGGCGATCCAGTTGAGTAGGGCTTGGCGCGAGAGGGTGCCCCGACCGCCTCGGCGGCGCAACGGGTCGGTGTGCGATCGGTCGCGCCACTGTCTCCACGGCCGTGCGGAAGCGGCTGCCCGGGAATGGTGACGACGACGTACTCGGCACGTCCCGCCCATTCCATCTTCCTGCGCTCGGCCGGATCTGTCCTCGGGTGCTTTTCGGGGCGGGACGGATCGGGCTGGACGCCGCAGTGCCGGACTCTCCCGGTCATCCACCTCAGGTGACCACAGTGCCCAGGACCCGGGATGCGAGGCGGTGCATCCGTGGTGAGGATTGACATGTGGGGGCGATGGCGCCTCATGTCCGGGTGCTTGGCGACCCTCGCACCGATTCGTGGCAGGAGAGTTTCACGATGACTGCGACGACAGGTGCAGCCCAGCCGGCGCGCCCCGAGCGGCCGGGCAGGTCGGATGGGGTCTGCAGCGAGTTCACCGTCTTCACCGAGATCAAGCCGGGCCATGCGGACGCGCTGCGTGAGGATCTCGCCGCGATGGCCGACGCGGCGGATGACGAGAGGGTCCATGCGGCGCTGCGCCAGATCGGCACCCTGCATGACGCACGGCATGTGATCTTCGACAACGACACCCGCTTCATGTTCGCCAGCGTCTTCGACGGCTCCTGGGACACGTACATCGACGACTTCGCCAAGACGGTGGTCGGGGAACGCTTCGACAAGGTCTTCTCGCACAGCGTGGGGTTCCCCGGCGTCAAGGATCCCGGGGTGAAGGACTGGTTCATCGCCCACCAGGCGCCCGCGGGGGTCTTCGTCAGCGCCTATCCCGATCTGACCGTTCAGCAGATCTTCAAGGACCACCGTGTGGACGACGCGTTCCAGGAGGTGCTGGACACCCCCGAGTTCCGGTCGGCCCTGGAGAACCCGGCCAACGCGGAGTTGGTGGCCACGCCTGCCTTCCGGAAGCTGTTGGAGGAAGCCTCGGCCTAGCGACCGATGTGGAGGGCACAAGCGATCATGAACACAGCGGACAGCGGCAGCGCGGCCGGCGTGAGCATCGAGATCGACGACGTCCAGAGCGGGGCGCTGCGTCCGAGGCCCGTGCCGTACGAGGGAAAGTTCGTCTTCCTGCGTGTCGATGACCGTCATGCCGGACGAGCCCTGCTGCGGCGGCTGCTCCCGGTGACCTCGGGTGGTCTGCCCAGCGCGGACCGGAGCCAGGATGCCTGGGTCGCTGTGGCGTTCACCTACGAGGGGCTGAGGGCCCTGGGGGTGCCCCAGGAGTCGCTGGACAGCTTTCCGCGAGCGTTTCGTGAGGGCATGGCCGCTCGGGCGGAGCTGATCGGCGACGTGGGCGAGAGCGCGCCGGCCCATTGGGAGGCACCGTTCGGAACGGGCGATGTCCACATCGCGTTGAGTGCCCTCTCCTCCGATACGGCACAGCTGGACAAGGAGCTGGAGCGGGCCCGTGTCGCCTTCGAGGAGACACCCGGTGTCCGGGTGATCTGGCAGCAGGACGTCCACCAGCTCCCGACCGGGCGCACCACCTTCGGCTTCCGTGACGGCATCAGCCATCCGAACATCGAGGGCGTCGGACTGCCCGGTTCCAACCCGCGGGAGGCCCCCATCAAGGCCGGCGAGTTCATCCTCGGCTACCCCGATGAAACCGGCAGCCTGCCGCCCATGCCCAGCCCCGATGTGCTGGGGCGCAATGGGACCTACGCGGCTGTCCGCAAGATCCACACCAACGTGGCGGCCTGGCGCCGGTACCTGCGCGCGAACAGTTCCAGCGCCGAGGAGGAGGCACTCCTGGCGGCGAAGATGGTCGGGCGCTGGCCGAGCGGAGCGCCGTTGACGCTGACCCCGGAGCACGATGATCCGGAGCTGGCGGCCGATGCGCACCGCGTCAACGACTTCCTGTACCGGGAGAACGACGACCGGGGGTACCGGTGCCCCGCCGGTGCGCACATCCGGCGTACCAACCCTCGTGATTCCACCATCATCGGCGATGCGCGGATGCACCGCCTCATCCGCCGTGGGACCACCTACGGCCCGCCGCTGCCGGAGGGCGTGCTCGAGGACGACGGCGCCGACCGGGGCCTGGTCGGAGTCTTCCTCGGGGCCCATCTGGAACGGCAGTTTGAGTTCATCAAGGCCGAATGGGTCAACGACGGCAATTTCATCGGCTACCCCGGCGAGAAGGACCCGGTGGCCGGGCATCACGGCGGAACCGGCAGCGTCACCATCCCGGAGAAGCCGGTCCGGCGCCGTCTGCGGAACCTGCCCAGCTTCGTGGTCACCCGGGGCGGCGAGTACTGCTTCGTGCCGGGGCTGCGCGCTGTGCGCTGGCTCGCCGAACTGGAGGGCTGAGGGCAATTTCCTGCCCCTGAGGTGCGATCACGGTCTCCGGGAGGAGAGGTCGAAGTCATGGCCGCACAGTTCGTCCGCTACACGCCTGACGTCGAAGACGACGACCCGGACTTCGACCGCAACGTGCAGACGGTGATCGAGAAGACCGAGAGCTACATCGCCGAATCGGTCGAGGCCGGCGGCACCGGCCGGGCCCTTCGCGACGCCCATGCCAAGGGCTACGGGCTGGTCCGAGGGGAAGTGGAGATCCTGGACGGGCTGCCCCCCGAGTACGCCCAAGGAATCTACGCGACTCCGGGAACCCACGATGCGCTCATCCGCTTCTCCAACGGCTCGCCTCACGCCGGAGCCGACGCGCGGCTGGGCGCCGCCACCGGACTGGCGCTGAAGATGTTCGACATCCCCGGCCCGACCCTGCTGGAAGACGAACCGGACACGGGCACATTCGACTACGCCAACATCAACGGACCGATTTTCTTCTGCAACACAGTCGAGCACTACCTGTTCATCCAGGAACTGTTCCTGACCGCGCCGTCCTATTTCTCCCAGGGCCGTCCCGGAGCACATCGCTTCTTCACCGAGTTCGTGACCGGAAAGGGGACACTGGACCAGGACAACTGGGCGTGGGACGAGTTCCTGGCCTTCCTGCGTCTGTCCAAGACCCCTCCGGCGAACCTGCTGCTTTCGAGTTACTGGACGATGGGCGCGGTCCGGCACGGGGACTACATCGCCAAGGTGCGCATCACCCCCGAACCGTCCTCCGCTGCCGCGGTGGTCCGGCGTGCCATCGACCCGACCTCGGGGGTGGAGGTCTTCCGACCGGCCCTGCAAGCCGAGTTGCAGGAGCGGCCCTACGCCTTCGACATCCAGGTCCAGCTCTGCACCGACCTGGAGCGCATGCCGGTGGAGGACACCACCGTGGAGTGGCCCGAGCAGCTCTCGCCGTCCGTCACCGTGGCCAAGCTGCGGCTGCCGCGGCAGGACATCTCCGAGCCGGGGAATCTGGAGAAGATGGACGCACTGTCCTTCACGCCCTGGCGGGTCACCGCCGAGCACGCGCCCCTGGGCAACATCATGCGGGCCCGCAAGGAGGTCTACCGGCGATCCTCCCTGGCGCGCCACAAGCTCAACCAACAGTCGCGCACGGAGTCGCGAAGCGTCGACGAAGTACTTGGCCCGGCCCAATGAGGCCGACTGATGCAACGGCAAGCGCCCTCGACCGCCATCAAGTTGCTGCCTCTGACGGTCGGGAACGCGGCCCCGGCACCTGCGTCGAGCGGTCACGCGCACTGAGCTGCGCGAGGTACTCGTGTCCGGCTGCGTAGCCGGTTGAGCCCCTTCCCTGCCGGGAGGGGGCTTCAACGTGTTTGAGAAGTGGGGAACCGGTCAGATCAAGGCCGGAAACGAGTGGCTGCGGTGTGTGGCGGATTGTTTATATGACCTGTCACTTGCCGATCAATCGCTTGAGGTGTGAAGCCACTTGAAGAAGGTTCTGACCGCAATCGCCGTCGCTGTCATGGGTGTCACGATGTTCGGCGGAAATGCCCAGGCGGTGGATGTCACTCCGTTCAGCGCCACGAACTGCACCGGAAACGCGGGATCCACGGACGGGTCCGGGTCGGTTTGTATCACGGTGAACGGGACCGGGCTCAAGGTGGACAGCTTCTACCTGTCCAAGCAGTCGAACAACCGGGCCTGGACCGATTACGCGCACATCGACTTCACGGACGGGTCGGGCGGTTTTATGAGCCAAACCGTCAGCGCCGCGCGGGTAGAGAAGAAGACGGTCGGAACCACCTGGGGGCTTTCGGCGGCGGACGGCAGCAAGATCTGCGGGTATTGGCACAATTACCCGGGGACCAAGGCCTGCGCGACGATTCACAAGTAAGGCGATTCACGAGTGATCCGAGGCGCAGCGCGGGCGGAGCGGGCCGGTTCGGTCCGCTCCGTCGTCGTGTGCGGCGGGGTTGTCGTGTGCGGCCAGAGGGGGATCGGGGTCCGGCCTCTGCGGATTCCTGCCGAGTGACGTGTGGGCCTCGTGGATCCGGCGGGAGCGCCGCCGCGTCCTCTCGGGTATGGAACTGGAGAAGCGGGGGGCCGGGGAGCGGCCGCCCGAGGGGTGCCTCGTGGTGGCGATCCGGATGCCCGTACGGATCGTGGTGCTGGTGCTGGTCGTGCCGGTGCGTATGGCGTGGGACGCGCTCGTCGTCGGCGGGCGGTTGCTGCGCGACACCGTGCTGCGGCCGCTCGGCCGGGCGCTCGCTCGGCTCGGGCGCGTACTGGTCGTCGTACCGCTCGTATGGACGTACCGGTGGGTGCTGACGCCGATCGGGTACGCGCTCGTGTGGCTCGCGCGGAGAGCCGGGGACGTGCTGGCGTGGGTGTACGCGCGCGTGCTCGCGCCGATCGGGCGTGCGGCCGAGTGGGTGCTGCGAAGGCTCGGGCTCGTGCTCGCCGCCGTGGGAGCAGCGGTGTTCGCCGGCGCTGCCCGGCTCGTCCAGTGGCTCCTCGTGGCCCCCGGCAAGTGGTGCTGGACGTGGGTCCTCACGCCGGCCGGCCGTGCGCTCGCCCGGTGTGCGAGGGGAGTGTGGTGGGTTCTCGCGGCGGCGGCCGCCGGGGTCGGTGCGGTTCTGTGCTGGGACTGTCGTGTCCTGCTCGTCCTGCCCGCGCTCGCGCTGTGGCGGTGGGTCCTCACGCCGGCCGGCCGTGCGCTCGCCCGGTGTGCGAGGGGAGTGTGGTGGGTTCTCGCGGCGGCGGCCGCCGGGGTCGGTGCGGTTCTG
>NZ_JBIVTV010000004.1:484620-547033 GCF_044756885.1 Streptomyces sp. NPDC091412
TGTGCTGGGCCTGTCGTGTCCTGCTCGTCCTACCCGCGCTCGCGCTGTGGCGGTGGGTCCTCACGCCGGCCGGCCGCGGACTCGCCTGGTGCGGGAGGGGACTGTGGCGGTGGGTGCTCGTCCCCGTCGGTCGCGCCCTGGCCGTCGTCGGGCGGGAGGTGGCGGACGCCCTCGGGCACGCCTGGCGGGTGGCCGGGTGGATCTCCCTCGCCGTCGGGCGGTTCCTGGGGGCCGTCCTGCGCCGGCTCGTCGTGGAGCCGGTGCGCTGGGCGTACCGCCGGGTGCTCACGCCGGTCGGGCACGCCGTCGGGGACGCCGTCCTGCGCCCCGCGGCGCGGATCGCGCGCCAGGTGGGCCACTCCGCCCGGCAGGCTCTCGCCGCGGCGCGCGACATCGCCCGGCAGGCCCGAGTCGACCTGCGCCGGGCGCTCCTCGGGGAACCCCGGCCGGTGGCCCGTCGGGAACCTGTGGTGGCCGAGACGCGTACTCTAGAGACAAGGACCGGGCGCGAAGTCTCCCCGCCGACGCGAGGGTGATCCGGACGGGACGGCACCGGAAAGGTGCCGGACCGGACGCTCCCCGCCGTAGCGGGGTGGTGCCACGGACCGTCCGCCGTACACGAGGAGAAGTTCCACTGGGCAAGCGACAGCCCGAAGGCCCACCGCCCGCACCCGCGGTGCAGCGCATCCGACTGCGCTACACCAAGCGTGGCCGCCTCCGGTTCACCAGCCACCGTGACTTCCAGCGCGCCTTCGAGCGTGCGCTGCGCCGTGCCGAGGTACCGATGGCGTACTCGGCGGGGTTCACGCCGCACCCGAAGGTGTCCTACGCCAATGCCGCACCCACCGGCACGGGCAGTGAGGCGGAGTACCTGGAGATCGCGCTCACCGCGTCCCGCGACCCGGAGCGCCTGCGTGAGCTTCTCGACGAGTCGTTGCCCGCCGGGCTGGACGTCGTCGAGGCGGTCGAGGCCCGTACGTCGGGGCTCGCCGACCGGCTGACCGCTTCCGTGTGGGAGCTGCGGCTGGACGGTGTGGACCCGGCCGAGGCCGAACGTGCGGTCGCGGCCTTCAACGGGGCCGAGACCGTGGAAGTGCAGCGCCTGACCAAGAACGGCATGCGCACCTTCGACGCCCGGTCCGCGGTGGTGGACCTGGAGAGTGCGGAAACGAACGGTTCGGCGGCTGATGGGCCGAGCGACCAGCCTTGTGCGATACTGCGGCTGGTTGTTCGGCACGTGACGCCTGCCGTACGACCCGACGACGTCCTGTCCGGTCTCCGCGCCGTGGCCGACCTGGCGCCGCCGGTCCCCGCAGCGGTGACCAGGCTGGCGCAGGGGCTGCTCGATGAAGAGACCGGTACGGTGACCGACCCGCTCGCGCCCGACCGCGAGGCAGACCTGGCCGCCCCGGCCGATTCAGTGGGGGCCGCCGTTCCTGCCGCCGCGAAGGCGCCTGCGTAGGGACGGTTCCGCACCGGGACGTACGTCGAAGCGCCGCCCTCGTACTCGGGAGCCACCTGGGTCGGGCAGCGCACCGACCAGAAGACTTTCGCCAGGCCGTACACGACAAGGGGTACGGAACCGGCGAGACAGGACACAGAGAGCTCCCGTGCGGCGCCCGCGCCCCGGACGGCGGCCGGCGCCCATGGCACGGCCGCGGACGTCAACGGTGTCGATCGATGATCGGCGCCGGACCAGGCGCGGCGCCCGGGAGCCTGACGGGAGATACGCCCGCATGCTCGAACCGACCGAACCCATCGAGGGTTCCGAAGAACTGAACACTCCGAGCGACACCCTGCCGCCGCGTCGTCGGCGCCGTGCCGCGTCCCGCCCGGCGGGTCCGCCCGCCGCCGCGTCCTCCGAGGCCGCGGCCGAGATCACCGCTCCGGCCGTACCGGCCGCCACCTCCGCGGAGCTCGCGGAGCAGGTGGAGGAGCAGGAGATTCCCGGGGCCGAGACGGTCACCGGCGAGGCGACGGAGGAGGCGGCCGAGGCCGCCGCCCTCGTGGAAGCCGCCGCGGAGGCCGCGCCCGCGCGCCGTACGCGACGCCGTGTTTCCGTGCCCGCCGGGACCCCCACGACCGCCCAGGGCGAGGCTGCCGCCGAGACCGTCGTGCCGGCGGCGGCCGTCGCCGAGACGCCGGCCACCGGGTCCGGTGCCGTCGAGACGTCCGCCGGGTCCGTGGAGGCCGGCGAGGCCGCCGCTCCGCGGCGTACCCGCCGGCGTGCCACCCGCAGCGTGTCCGCGCCCACCGCGTCCGCGGAGACGGTCGAGACGCTCGTCCCCGCCACGCCCGCGGAGAGCGCGGAGCGGCAGGAGAGTGCCGAGGCTGTCGCCGAACCGGCGGCGGAGGCGCCCGCGCCCGCCGCTCGTACGCGGCGCCGCGCGACCCGGCGTGTGTCCACGCCCGCCGGTGCCCCCGCGCCCGCCGAGGCTTCCGAGGTCCCCGCGGTGAACGCCGCTCCCGAGGCCACGGCCCCCGAGCCCGCCGCCGAGGCCGCGACCGCCGAGCCTGAGCCCGCTGCCCAGGCTGTGGAGGACGCTGCTCCGCGGCGTGCCCGCCGGCGTGCCACGCGCCGCGTGTCCGAGCCCGCCGCCTCGTCCGAGCCCGCCGTCTCGCCCGAGAGCGCGGCGGAGTCCGTGAGCGAGGTCCCCGCCGCCGAGGAGGTCACGGCCCCCGAGCCCGCCGCCGAGGTCGTGGAGGACGCTGCTCCGCGGCGTGCCCGCCGGCGTGCCACGCGCCGCGTGTCCGAGCCCGCCGCCTCGTCCGAGCCCGCCGTCTCGCCCGAGAGCGCGGCGGAGTCCGTGAGTGAGGTCCCCGCCGCCGAGGAGGTCACGGCCCCCGAGCCCGCCGCCGAGGTCGTGGAGGACGCTGCTCCGCGGCGTGCCCGCCGGCGTGCCACGCGCCGCGTGTCCGAGCCCGCCGCCCAGGCCACAGGTGTCACCGAGACCCCCGCGGCCCGGTCCGCCGAGGCTCCCGGCGAGGACCAGGTCCCCGCCGTCGTCGCCCCCGCCACCCCTGTTGCCGACGAGTCGCAGGCGCCCAAGGCGCCCGCCGCCGAGGCCGGGGCCGAGGAGACCGGGACGAGGCGGAGCCGGCGTCGGGTCGTGCGGCGTGCCGCGACCGGCTTCTCCGAGCCCGCCGCCGAGTCCGCCGCCGGCGACGGCGAGTCGTCGCGCCGGCCCGCGCGCCCCGCTGTCGCCGTGTTCCAGGCGCCCGTCTTCACCGAGCCGATGTTCCAGACCCCGGAGCGGGCCGCCGCCGCGGCGGCGGCCGAGGCCGCGGAGGTCGAGGAGCTTCCGGAGGAGCAGGCCGAGCAGCCCGAGCAGCCCGAGCAGGCTGAGCAGGCTGAGCAGGGCGGTTCGCGCCGCCGCCGTCGCCGCCGGGGTTCCGGTGGCGAGGAGCCCGAGACCCGGGTGGCCGGGACCGCCGACGAGTCCGCCGAGGACGAGACGGAGGAGGAGGCCGCCGAGTCGGCCGAGGAAGCCGCCGAGGGCGAGGACGGCGAGGAGGCCGGTTCGCGCCGTCGCCGCCGTCGCGGTGGCCGCCGCCGTCGCCGGGGCGAGTCCGCCGGCGGGGACGAGTACGCGGAGGAGAGCGACGAGCTCGCCGCCGAGCAGGCCGCGCAGGACGCCGAGGACACCGCCGAGCAGCTCGACGAGGACGACGAGGACGAGGCCGAGGCCGCGGAGTCGGCCGAGGAGGACGAGGGCCGGCAGGGGGGCGGTGGCTCCAGCAGCAGCCGCCGTCGCCGTCGGCGTCGTCGCCGGGCCGGTGACAGCGGCACGGAAGACGAGCCGTCCGCCGACGACCCCGAGCGCACCGTCGTCAAGGTGCGTGAGCCCCGCAAGGCCGCCGAGCCGTCCGACGAGGTGCAGTCCATCAAGGGCTCGACCCGCCTGGAGGCCAAGAAGCAGCGCCGCCGCGAGGGCCGCGAGCAGGGCCGTCGCCGGGTGCCGATCATCACCGAGGCCGAGTTCCTGGCCCGCCGTGAGGCCGTCGAGCGCGTGATGGCGGTCCGGCAGCACGGCGACCGTACGCAGATCGGCGTCCTGGAGGACGGCGTGCTCGTCGAGCACTACGTCAACAAGGAGCAGTCGACCTCGTACGTCGGCAACGTCTACCTCGGCAAGGTGCAGAACGTCCTGCCCTCGATGGAGGCCGCCTTCATCGACATCGGCAAGGGCCGCAACGCCGTGCTGTACGCCGGTGAGGTCAACTTCGAGGCGCTCGGCATGGCCAACGGCCCCCGGCGCATCGAGTCCGCCCTCAAGTCCGGCCAGTCCGTCCTCGTCCAGGTCACCAAGGACCCCATCGGACACAAGGGCGCCCGTCTGACCAGCCAGGTCTCCCTCCCGGGCCGCTACCTCGTGTACGTCCCCGAGGGCTCGATGACCGGCATCAGCCGCAAGCTGCCCGACACCGAGCGGGCCCGGCTGAAGACCATCCTCAAGAAGATCGTCCCCGAGGACGCGGGCGTCATCGTGCGCACCGCCGCCGAGGGCGCGAGCGAGGACGAGCTGCGCAGGGACGTCGAGCGGCTCCAGGCGCAGTGGGAGGACATCCAGAAGAAGGCCAAGAACGGCGGCGGTTCGAGCGCACCGTCGCTGCTGTACGGCGAGCCGGACATGACCGTCCGGGTCGTGCGCGACATCTTCAACGAGGACTTCTCCAAGGTCATCGTCAGCGGTGACGAGGCATGGCAGACGATCCACGGGTACGTCTCGCACGTCGCCCCGGACCTCGCGCCGCGTCTGCAGCGCTGGACCAGCGAGGTCGACGTCTTCGCCACGTACCGGATCGACGAGCAGCTCGCCAAGGCGCTGGACCGCAAGGTCTGGCTGCCCAGCGGTGGTTCGCTGGTGATCGACCGGACCGAGGCGATGGTCGTCATCGACGTCAACACCGGTAAGTTCACCGGCCAGGGCGGCAACCTGGAGGAGACGGTCACCAGGAACAACCTGGAGGCGGCCGAGGAGATCGTGCGCCAGCTGCGGCTGCGCGACCTCGGCGGCATCATCGTGATCGACTTCATCGACATGGTCCTGGAGTCCAACCGCGACCTGGTGCTGCGCCGTCTGCTGGAGTGCCTGGGCCGCGACCGGACGAAGCACCAGGTGGCCGAGGTGACCTCGCTGGGTCTGGTGCAGATGACCCGCAAGCGGGTGGGCCAGGGACTGCTGGAGTCCTTCTCCGAGACCTGCGTCCACTGCAACGGCCGCGGTGTCATCGTCCACCTGGAGCAGCCGAGCGTTGGCGGTGGCGGCGGGAGCAAGCGCCGCAAGCGCGCCCGCGCCGGTGCCGAGCAGCCGCACGAGCACGAGGCCGTGGCCGTCGAGGTGGTCGCCCCGACCGCCGAGGAGGAGGCGGAGACCGAGGCGGAGGCCGCCGAGCCCATCGCGCTGCCCGCGCTGGAGATGGCCCCGGACGAGGAGCTGTACAGCAGCGTCGCCGAGGCGGAGGCCGCGGCGAGCCGTGGCCGCACGCGGCGCCGCGCGAGCCGGCGGGCGTCCGCGCCCGCGGGCGCGCCGAAGGCCCACGCCGACGGTGGCACCCCGGCTCCCACGGCCCAGGACGTCACGGCGGCCGCCGAGGCCGCGCGCCCGGTGCGCCCGGAGCCGGCGGAACAGGCTCAGGCCGAGCCCGTGGCCGTCGAGGCCCCGGCCGTTCCGGCGCCCGTGGCCGAGGCCCCCGTCGAGGAGGCCGCCCCCACGGGCCGTACGCGTCGTCGCGCGACCCGCAAGGTGTCGGCTCCGGCCGGTTCCCCGGCGGGTGCCGAGGAGACCGTGGTGACGGTGTCCGAGGCCGCGCCGGCGGCGGCTGCCGAGCCGCAGGACGTCGCGGTCGAAGCGGCTCCGGTTCCGGCGGAGCAGCCGGAGGCCCCTGCCGAGTCCGCCGCCCCGGCCCGTCCGCGCCGCCGCGCCGTGCGCAAGGCCACCGCGCCGACCGCGTCCGAGGACACGGCCGTCGTGGTCGTCCCGTCGGCCCCGGCGGAGGAGGCCGAATCGGCCGCCGCCGCGGAGGAGCCCGCCGAGGAGACCGCCTCGGAGGCGACTCCCGCGAAGAAGGCGGCGGCCCGCAAGACGGCCAAGAAGGCGACGGCGAAGAAGGCCGCCACCAAGAAGACCGCGGCCAAGAAGACGGCCGTGAAGAAGGCCACGGCCAAGAAGGCGGCGAAGACGACGACCGCCAAGAAGACCGCGGCCAAGAAGACGACGGCCAAGAAGGCGACGGCCAAGAAGACCGCGGCGGCGGCCCAGCAGGCGCCGTCCTCGGTCGGCTCGTCGGTGGAGGAGTGACGAGGGCCTAGGTGTATTGATCACGAGCCTTGTTGACGCCGATCGGGCTTGATCATGGCGAAGACCTCCGGCGTGGTGGAGTTCTCCAGGACTTCACCGCACGGAGGTCTTCGTGCTCCACCGTAATGCCCGGCTGACCGTTCCCAGCAGACGGCTGCTCATCGAGCGTGTACGTTCCGGCCGTCTCGTCGCCCACGTCGCCTGAGATGAGGATTGGACAGCGCACCGGACCGCGGCCAACACCGAGGCCTGTGTGTGCCGACTGCGGCAGGAGCTCAAGCTGGGCCCCGCGCGCACCGGCTCGATCCTGGGCCTGCTCCCCTCGAGGGTGCACCGCATCCTTGCCCGCCACGGCCTCAACCGGCTTTTGTACCTGGGCTGGCCCACCGGCCAGGTAGCCTGCCGCCACGAACGGATCCGGCTCGGCAAGTTGGTCCACGTGGACGTCAAAAAGCTGGGCCGTATCCCCGACGGCGGCGCAACAAGCTCGCGCCGACCGGCCGCAGACCAACGGCAAGGTCGAACGCCACAACCGCGCCCTGCTCGACGAGTGGGCCTATCTGCGGCCCTGCACCACCAACGACGAACGCACCGCAGCCCGGCAACTGACGTGGCGTCTGCAATCGGTTGCCGGCCTTCGGCCGCCGATGACGATCCGTCGGACGCCCCTCCAAGCCGGACCAACGACTGCCTGAAACGAAAACCGTACTGTGCCTGTCGACCAGGACAGTCACGTCCGGTGGGTCGGCGGTGGTCAGCCCGCGGCGCTCAGCGTGATCAGCCTGCAGAATCCGGAGCCAGGGTTTACCCACAGGCGTCTTCGCTGAAAGTGGCAGCACCACTGCCGCCGAGGTAGTTCGGTTCAGCTCAAGCCTCCGCTGCAAACGCTACAAACCGAGCCCGGTCGTGCCACTTTACAAGTGAAGTGACAACGAGTCAGGGAGCTTTGGAGCCGCGTACGTGGATGGCCTGTTCGGTGACTGCGACCTTATCGACGACCCCGGGGTCTTCAACGCCAGTTACGCGAGTAGGAGGACTATTACACCGAATCAGAAGACCGCGACACATCAGTGCGCGTTTGGTCAAGAGGCTAAATTCGTCAGTCGTGTGGCACTTTTAAGACAATCGTTGAACGTGCCCCTAATTTCGCGCGTACGTCTGATTAAGATCAGCGGTTGAAGCGGCAGGGGGATGGCTCTTTGTGCGGAAACCACCATCCCGAGTGCTATGCCGCTGCTCCGCGGCGCGGTTGCACCACCATGACAGTGTCATGGCGCTGCCATGGTGTGCGCTTACGCCGACTGGAGCATGACTACCGAGAGGGGATCCGATGAAGGCGAAAATTTTTGGTGCCGGTGTGGCAGTTTCGGCAGCCGTTCTTACCTGCCTTGCTACTTCGACTCCAGCATCAGCGTTCCCGTACTGGCAGGAGGTGAGCACAAGCTCGACCTGGAGCTGCTCGACCCCCAAGGCTCACCGCCTGTCTCTTAATATCAATTTTAAGACGTGCATTGTGCGTAACGCCAAGAATGATGCGCAGGCCGTGCTTGTCGTGCAGAACAGCGGCACCAAGGCCGCCGTTATTCGCGGTGTCGTTCACCACTACAACACAGGTGGCACATACGCCGGGAACTGGGACTTTTCATGCTTGGAATCGACGCTCAATCCCGGCTTCACGCGCGGTTGCTTCGGCACAACCTACTCCGGTACGCGTGATATCTCCGCGACTTCCGAATTGTGGATGAACGGCTATGATGCGGGTAATCTCAGCACGGACTCATGGCACGGGTAATTCTTGTCTGAAAGGGCGTACCAGGCGGCTACGTCACCACAAGAGCTGGTGAGGCAGCCGCCTCCTTCCTCATGCTGGATGCCGCCCTCATCGACGGCCCGCTGACCTCGGACCAGGTTGAACGGCCCGCGCATCCCGAACGGCACCGCGTCACCTTCGAGACGAACATCAGCGAGCCGGTACTCCAAGGGCGCCGAGCCGGTCGGCGTGGCCCGTCTGTAGGGGCCGGTGGGTGGGCCGCCTGCCCCGGGCCGCATCCTGAGGCGCGGCCGTCGCCCTGGTACGGATTCCTCCCCGGCGCGTACGCGAGCCGCGAGGTTGCCGGGATGCTGGAGGAGTTGCGCCACCGGTCGGCGTGGCCCGTCTGTAGGGGCCGGTGGGTGGGCCGCCTGCCCCGGGCCGCATCCTGAGGCGCGGCCGTCGCCCTGGTACGGATTCCTCCCCGGCGCGTACGCGAGCCGCGAGGTTGCCGGGATGCTGGAGGAGTTGCGCCACCGGCCGGCGTGGGCGCTCGTGTGCCCGCGGCGGCCGCATGAAGGGCTGGAAGACCCTGCATGGCTGCCGCCTGAAGGGCGACGGCGTCTACCACGCCGTGCTCGGCATCGCCCGTCTGTACAATCTGGCGCCTCCGGTGCCGCGCCGCCCCTGCCCGTGCGAGCGCACCCGGCCCGCTCGGACCCCGGTCGAACGCCCGAGGTTACGGAGGGGTGGCGGACAGGGGAACGCACGTGCGCCTTTTGATAGCCTGAACGGCGGTATCGGCCGCTGCCGAGACGTACACCCAGGCGTTTGCCGAGGACCACAGCCGACGAGCACGCCGGTCCCGCTCGCGGCTGACTCTCCCTCAGAGCACCCCGTCGGCGGGGGATTCGGCGGAGACCTGTACGCCGTCCCGTAGCACCGGTGATCCACGGGAAGCGGACGAACGTGCCACGGCGGCCACCTCCCGGCTCAGGTATGTCGTGCGGCGACAAGGCCGTTGAAGAGGAGGACGCCGATGGCGGACGCCCTGGAGTCCATCCCGGCTGCTCGGCCGGTGATCGGCGATGAGGAGATCGAGGCCGCGGTGCGCGTGCTGCGCAGCGGCAGGGTCGTGCAGGGGCCCGAGGTGGCCGCCTTCGAGTCGGAGTTCTCCGAGTTGGTCGACGGGCGCCACTGCGTCGCCGTCAACTCCGGGACCTCCGCGCTCCAGCTGACCCTGATGGCCCTCGGTATCGGCCCGGGCGACGAGGTGATCGTGCCCTCGTTCTCCTTCGCCGCTTCCGCCAACGCCGTCCGCCTGGTCGGCGCCGACGTCGTCTTCGCCGACATCGAGCCCGGCAGCTTCTGCCTCGATCCCGACGCGGTCGAGGCGGCCGTCACCCCGCGCACCGCCGCCGTCATGCCGGTCCACCTGTACGGGCACCCGGCGGCCATGGACCGGCTTCTGCCGATCGCCGAGAAGCACGGCCTCGCCGTCGTCGAGGACGCCTGTCAGGCCCACGCGGCGCAGCTGAACGGCACTCCGGTCGGCGCGTTCGGCACCGCCGGAACGTTCAGCTTCTACCCGACGAAGAACATGCACGCCCTGGAGGGCGGCATGATCACCACCGCCGACCCCCAGGTGGCGCGCACCCTCAGGCTGCTGCGCAACCAGGGCATGGAGCAGCGCTACGCCAACGAGATCGTCGGCGCCAACATGCGGATGACGGACGTCGCCGCGGCCATCGGGCGGGTGCAGCTCGGGCGGCTCGCCGAGTGGACGGACCGCCGCCGCGCCAACGCCGCCCACCTCGACGAGCACATCACCGCGCTGGTGACGCCGCCGGTCGCCGAGGGCGCGCGGCACGTCTACCACCAGTACACCGTGCGGGTGCCTGAGGGCATGGACCGGGACGCGGTGCAGGAGCGGCTCACGGCCGCCGGAGTGGGCAACGCCGTCTACTACCCGACCCCCATCCACCGGCTCACGCCGTACCGGGAGCCGGACCGCAAGGCCGGCCGGACCTGGGACCTGCCGCAGACCGACCGGGCCGCCGCCCAGGTCGTGTCGCTGCCGGTCCACCCGTCGCTGACCGACGCCGACCTCGTGCGCATCGCCGACGCCGTGAACACCCTGGGAGACACACTGTGAGTGAGGCGAAGCTGCGGGCCGGTCTCGTCGGCCTGGGGTCCATGGGCCGCCACCACTGCCGGATCCTGTCCGAACTTGACGGCGTGGAACTGGTCGCCGTCGTCGACCCGATGGGCGACAAGTTCGGCGTCTCGCGGGGCGTGCCGGTCCTGGAGTCCGTCGAGCAGCTCGTCGCGCTGGGCGTCGACTACACCGTGGTGGCCTGCCCGACCGCGCTCCACGAGGAGGTCGGCCTGCAGCTCGCCGAGGCCGGGGTGCACGCGCTGGTCGAGAAGCCGGTGGCCGACACCGTAGAGGGCGCGCGGCGCCTGGTCGAGGCGTTCGAGGCCCGCGGCCTGGTGGCCGGCGTCGGCCACATCGAGCGCTACAACCCGGCGCTGCAGAGCCTGCGGGCCCGCCTGGAGGCGGGTGAGCTGGGCGAGGTGTTCCAGGTCGTGACCCGCAGGCAGGGGCCGTTCCCGCACCGTATAGCCGACGTGGGCGTGGTCAAGGACCTGGCGACCCACGACATCGACCTGACCGCCTGGGTCACCGGCAAGCCCTACGTGTCGGTCTCCGCGCACACCGTCTCCAAGAGCGGCCGCCCGCACGAGGACATGGTCGCCGCCGTCGGGCAGCTGGCCGACGGCACCATGGTCAACCACCTCGTCAACTGGCTGAGTCCGCTCAAGGAGCGGTTCACCTCGGTCACCGGCGAGCGCGGCTGCTTCATCGCCGACACCCTCACCGCGGACCTGACCTTCCACTCCAACGCGGCCGTCGCGACCGAGTGGGAGGCCCTGCAGGCGTTCCGCGGCGTCGCCGAGGGCGACATGATCCGCTACGCGATCCCCAAGCGGGAGCCGCTCCTCGTCGAGCACGAGTTCTTCCGGGACGCCGTGCTCGGCCGCTCGCACGAGATCTCGACGCTCCGCCAGGGCCTGCGGACGGTCGAGGTGGCCGCCGCGGTGCTCGAATCCGCCGCCACCGGCGACACCGTGCGGCTGGACACGGCCGACGACGCCGTGCCGTCCGGGGCCTGACGCTCGGCCCATCGCTTCCTGCCGGGTCCCGTGTCCCGGTCCCGCAGACCGCCCCGAGAAAGAGGCACCCCGTCCATGAACATCTGCGTAGTCGCCCTCGGGAAGATCGGCCTGCCGCTCGCCGTGCAGTTCGCCTCCAAGGGCCACCGGGTGATCGGCGCCGACGTCAACGAGAAGGTCGTCGACCTGGTCAACGCCGGTACCGAGCCCTTCCCCGGCGAGCACGACCTCGACGTCCGGCTCAAGCGGGCCGTCGACGACGGGCTGCTGTCCGCCACCACCGACACCGCCGACGCGGTGGCCCGGTCCGAGGCCGTCGTCGTGGTCGTGCCGCTGTTCGTGGACGCCGAGGGCGTGCCGGACTTCGGCTGGATGGACGCGGCGACCACGGCCATCGCACAGGGGCTGAAGCCGGGCACCCTGGTGTCGTACGAGACCACGCTCCCCGTCGGCACGACCCGCGACCGCTGGGCGCCGATGCTCGCCGAGGGCTCGGGGCTGACCGCGGGCGAGGACTTCCACCTGGTGTTCTCCCCGGAGCGGGTCCTCACCGGCCGGGTCTTCGCCGACCTGCGGCGCTACCCGAAGCTGGTCGGCGGCATCGACGAGGCGTCGACCCGGCGCGGCGTGGACTTCTACCGGCAGGTCCTCGACTTCGACGAGCGCGACGACCTGCCGCGGCCCAACGGCGTGTGGGACCTGGGCACCTCGGAGGCGTCCGAGATGGCCAAGCTCGCCGAGACCACCTACCGGGACGTCAACATCGGCCTGGCCAACCAGTTCGCGCGCTTCGCCGACACCGCGGGCATCGACGTCAAGAAGGTCATCGAGGCCTGCAACAGCCAGCCCTACAGCCACATCCACCAGCCGGGCATCGCCGTCGGCGGCCACTGCATCCCGATCTACCCGCGGATGTACCTGTGGAACGACCCGCAGGCCACCGTGGTGCGCGCCGCCCGCGAGGCCAACGCGGCCATGCCGGCGTACGCCGTCGACCTCCTCGCGGCCGCCTACGGCGATCTGACCGGCGTGAACGTCCTCGTGCTGGGCGCCGCCTACCGGGGCGGTGTCAAGGAGACCGCGTTCTCGGGCGTCTACGGCACGGTGGAGGCGCTGCGCGAGCGCGGCGCGGTGCCCTGCGTCTCCGACCCGATGTACACCGCCGAGGAGCTGACCGCGCACGGCCTGCCTCCGCACGAGGGCCAGACCGTGACCGCCGCCATCCTCCAGGCCGACCACGCCGAGTACCGCGAGCTGTCGGCAACCGACCTGCCGGACGTACGCGTCCTGGTCGACGGCCGCCGCACCACCGACCCGGCCCGCTGGGAGGGCGTGCGCCGGGTCGTCATCGGCGGCTGACCAGCAAGCGGCTCGGTCGCCCGCCCAACGGCCCACTCATCCAGCTGAGGAAGCTCTCTTGTCAACCGCTGAACCAAGACCCGAGGCGGGCGACCGCCCGCACCTGCTGTACTTCGCGATCGGTTTCCCGCCCGCGGCCAAGAGCTGCGTTTTCCGCATGCGGGAGACCGCCAACCAGTTCGTGTCGCTGGGGTGGCGGGTCACCGTCGTCACCATTGAGGACGAAGGCTGGCTGGGCGACTGCGGCATCGACCCGACCCTCTCCGCGTCCGTCGACCCCCGGATCGACATCGTGAAGCTGCCGCTGTCCCGGGACGACCTGGAGACCGACCTGCGCCGGTTCTCGCGGGAACGGGCCATCGACCCGAAGCTGTGGCACAGGACCATGCGCGAGCAGGCGTCCGAGGTCTTCCCCGACCCAGTCTTCGGCGGCTGGCGGTACGACCTGGAGGAGGCCGCGCTGCGCATCCACCGGGAGAACCCCGTGACGCTCTCCCTGGCCAGCTGCGTCCCGTACGTCCAACTGGCCCCCGTGCGCCGCCTGTACGAGGACTGCGGCGTGCCCTACGCCGTGGACTTCCGCGACGGCTGGTCCATCGACGTGGTGGACGACGTCGAGGCGTTCCCCAGGGATTCCGAGGCGGCGAAGTGGGAAGAGCGGGCCATCGCCGACGCGGTGTCCTTCTGGTGCGTCAACGACCCCATCGCGGAGCATTACCGCAACCGCTACCCCGAACACCGCTCACGCGTCCACGTCGTCCGCAACGGCTACGACGCCGACAGCGTGGACCTGCCGGCCCGGCAGCGGTCCGCCGACGAGCCGCTCGTCTTCGGCCACCTGGGAACGGTCAGCTTCTCGGTCCGGCTGCTGGAGAAGGTCCTTGACGCCTGGAACGCCGCGCGCGCCCGCGATCCGCTCGTCGCCTCGGCAAGGCTGGAGGTACGCGGACACATCGGTTACGGAGCCAACCGCGGCGCCAACCAGCACATGGAACTGCTGCGCGGGGCCGCCGACGACGGAGTCGTGGTCGGCGGCCCCGCGCCCAAGGCGGAGGTGTCCCAGGTCTACGGCGGCTGGGACGCCCTGCTGCTCGTCATCCTGGGCGGCCGGCACATGACCTCCGGCAAGGTCTACGAGTACATGAGCACCGGCCTTCCGATCGTGTCCATGCACGAACGGGAGCACGACGCGTCCCACCTCCTGGACGGTCACCCCCTGTGGACCGGTGCGCACGGTCTCGACGTCGAGAAGCTGACGGATTCGTTCTGCCGCGCCGCTCACCTGGCGGTCTCGGCCACCGACGAGCAGCGCCGGGCGGCACGCGCGCACGGTGCGGCCTATGAGCGCGGGACGCTCATGCGGCCCGCGGTGTGTGCCCTGACCGAACTGGTCACGGGAGCGGTCCCCGAGATCAAGGAGAAGGTGGAATCGTGATGGACGTGCTCGTCGTGGTCGGGCGCACGCCCAACATCGACATCCTCTCCGCGTTCGTCGCCGAACTGAAGGAACTCGACGCGCGCGTTCATCTCGTCGGCACCTTCTCCGAGCCCGCCATCGACCCCGAGTGGGGACTCGGGACCGTGCGGCGGGTGGCGACGGACGGCGCCAACCTGGGCTGGCGGGCCCGGGCCCGTGCCGTGGAAATGCACCCGCACGAACGCTTCTGGGCCTACGTCGGCGCGGACCAGGAGGTGCTGCGTCTGACGAAGGCGGCCGACGTGATCGTCGCGGTCGACACCAAGGCCTACTACAGCGCCTGGGAGCTGGCCCGGCTCAACCCGCGGGCACACGCGTGCGCGGGCCTGGCCGCGGCGCAGCGCAAGGCTCAGGCGGTGCGGGACGGGGTTGCGCGGCCGCCGAGCGCCGAGCAGACGAGCGAGGAGAACAGCGGGCAGGAGGAGCGCACCTCGGACATAGCCCTGCTCCTGGGCAACGAGAAGCTGCTGGGAAACAAGGCCGGTGCGGTTCTCGCCCGGCGTGTACCGCTCCTTCCGATGCGGGAGAGGACCCGCGTCGACATGACCCGCAACCTGGTGACCGGTCTGTTCGCCGCCAAGCGCAACCAGGCCGCGCTCGCGACCGCGAGTTCGGTGGCGGGCAGGCTTCGCGACACCGAGGCGCGTTCCGAGGTCCTGCGCAACGCGACCCGGCGTGCGCTGGCGCAGGGATCCACGCCGGACACCCTGCTGGCCTCGGCCGAGGCCGACCTCGCCCACGCCGACCGCTTGTTCGCGGAGCAGGACGCGGCCGGCGCCGCGGAGTTCGTCAACCACGGCCTGCAGACGGCCTTCCACCGCGTCGCCCACATCGACCAGCGGATGAGCCCGCTGCCGAAGCAGGCGGAGGAGTTCGCCCGTCTGACCGCGGCGTCGACGGCAGCGTCCGCTGTGGCTGGGGGGCGCGGCCGGGCGCATCCGGTGGCGGAGCCGGAGCCGGGCAGGCCGCGGCGCCTGCTGGTCGTGACGGACGGCAACGACAACTTCCTCGGACTGATCAGGAACCACTACGAGTCGAATCCCGACGTCGAGCTCAGGTTCCTCGACATCACCGACTACCCCGGCCTCAAGCGGCTCGCCGGCAACCGTCGGCGTCTCCTGGACTACCGCCTCGGCGGCGATCCGATGTACGGCTTCACCGCCGAGCAGCATCTGCGCCCCTACCTCGACTGGGCCGACACGGTGTTCATCGACTGGTGCGCCGCCGCCGCGGCGCTGTTCACCAGCGTGGACCCGGGCACCGCCCGCATCGTGGTACGGCTCCACAGCTACGAGGCCTTCTCGCACTGGCCCCGGCTGACGGACTTCTCCCGCGTCGACGACCTGGTCTTCGTCGCGGACCACATCCGTGACCTGGCCCTGCGTTCCGTGCCGGCCCTGACCGGACCGCAGGCGCCGCGCACGCACATCGTCGACAACGGCATGGACCTCGCCGGCTTCGCCCTGCCGAAGAACCCCGACGCCCGATTCACCGTGGGCATGGTGGGCATCGGGCAGGTCGCCAAGGACCCCTTGTGGGCCCTGCGCGTCATCCGGGAATTGCGCCGCCGCGACGAGCGCTACCGGCTGGTGATGATCGGCGGCGACATGAACACGAAGGCGAGCCAGGCGGCTGCCGCCTACCAGCGCTCCTTCCAGCGCAAGGTGGCCCCGCTGGTGAAAGAGGGGGCCGTGGAGCGCCGGGGAGCCACCACCGACGTGCCCGGCAACCTGCGGGACGTCGGCGTCATCCTCAGCAGCTCCGTGCGCGAGGGCTGCCATGTCGGCGTGATGGAGGGCGCCGCCAGCGGGGCGGTTCCCGTCGTCCGTGACTGGCCCTTCTTCGCGGGGCAGAAGCACGGCGCCTCGACGCTCTACCCGGCGGAGTGGGTGGTGGCCACCCCGGAGGCGGCCGCGGACCGGATCCTCGCCGTCACCGCCGACGAGGAGACCTGGGCGGGGCACGCCCGCGAGAGCGAGAAGTACGCCCTGGCCTCGTGGGACTGGCCGGTGGTCCGGGGAGAGTTCGACCGGCTCTTCGGCATCGGCTGACGCGGAGAGCCCGGCCCTTGGGCCAGGAGGGCGTGAGACGGCCCGTGGTCCGCAGGCAGGTTCCTGCGGACCACGGGCCGTTCGTCCACTTCCTCAGGCGTCGCGCTCGGTGAGGGTGCCGTCCTTCTCGTCGTACAGGGCGCCCGTCTGCGGGCACTGCCACACCCCGGACTCCTTCCGCACGAGCTTGTGCCCGGCACGCCCCACCCAGCCGGTCTGCCGCGCCGGCACGCCCATGACCAGGGCGAAGTCCGGGACGTCCTTGGTGACCACGGCGCCGGCGGCGACCATCGCCCAGCGGCCGATGGCCAGTGGTGCGACGCACACGGAACGCGCGCCGATCGAGGCCCCGTCGGCGATCTTCACGCCGACGGCCTCCCAGTCGTCGCCGCGCTTCTGCTTGCCCTCGGGGTCGACGGAGCGCGGGTTGTGGTCGTTGGTGAGAACGACGGCCGGGCCGATGAAGACGCCGTCCCCGAGTTCGGCCGGCTCGTAGACGAGTGCGTAGTTCTGCAGCTTGCAGTTGTCGCCCATGCGCACGCCCGAGCCGACGTACGCGCCGCGCCCGATCACGCACCCCTCGCCGAGACGGGCATCCTCACGGATCTGCGCGAGGTCCCACACGCTGCTGCCGGCACCGATCTCGGCGCTCCCGTCGACCTGGGCACTGGGCTGGACCCTGTAGTTCACCTGGCTGCCTTCCCCTGTTGGCTTCGGCAGCGAGCATATTCCCCGCCGCGGGAGGACCCGCGTCCGCCCTCTGGCGCTCGCGTGTGCGGCGCATGCAGGTGTCATGAACGAGATGTGGCCAGAGTGTGACGCTCGCCACTCAGGTGCTGCCGCCGCGGTTATTGCATGCTCACCTCAAGTGAGGGGATGATCACTTGACCTTTTTTGAACCCTCTTTACTTGTGGGGTATTTGTGCCAAGGGCGGGGAAAGGATGGCGGCGCGCGGCCGCCGCTGTCCTGATGGCAGCGTTATCGGTCTGGGGGCTCGGACCTGGGGGAACACCGGCCGCGGCCGCCGTCGCGTGCCCCTCGGGGGTTGAGTCCGACTTCAACGGCGACGGCATCAGGGACACGGTGATCTCCGACCCCGAGGCGAGCGACGAGGGCGTCCCGAAGTCGGGCGCTGTGCACGTCGTCTACGGCGGGGGCAAGGGCACACTCACCCTCCTGCAGTCCTCCGCCTCCGTTCCGGGAGTCCCGGAGGCGGGCGACCAGTTCGGTTACTCGCTCGCCGTCTACGACGCCGACCTGGACGGCTGCAGCGATCTGGTCGTCGGCAATCCGTTCGAGGACATCGGCACTGTGCCGGACTCCGGGTCCGTGCACGTGTACTACGGCTCCACCAAGGGCCTGAACGCCGGCGGCAAAGCCGTGAAGGAGTTCTACCAGGGCAGTGGCAAGGCGCTCGGCGGCGGTCCGGAGACCGACGACTGGGTCGGCTACGCCCTCGCGGCCGGCAAGACCTCCGGCGGCACGCCCTACCTGATCATCGGCAGCCCCGGCGAATCCATCGGCACGGTGGAGGACGCCGGCGGCTTCTACTACGTGAGCGGCACCGCGCAGACGGTCGTCTTCGTCACCCAGGACACCGACAAGGCCGGTGCCGTGCCCGGTGTGGTCGAGGTGGACGACCGCTACGGCTCCGCCCTCGCCGCGACGCCGACCCACTTCGCGGTGGGCTCGCCCGGCGAGGCGCTCGGCACCACGACCTTCGCCGGCGGGGTGGCGGAGTTCAGCCACACGCTCGTCTCCGGTTACCCCAAGCCGATCGCCGGGATCGCCCAGGACCAGGCCGCCGTCAGCGGGGCCGAGGAGGTCGGCGATCAGTTCGGCGCCGCACTCGCCATGGTCCCGTACCGGCCCGCGGGCGCCACCTCCACCACCGAGTCGCTGCTCGCGGTCGGCGTTCCGGGCGAGGACCTGTCGACCACCGTCGACGCCGGTGCCGTCCAGGTCTTCCGGCTCACCGCGACCGGCTTCACCGAGGTCGCCTGGATCGACCAGAACGCCGCCGGGGTGGAGGGCGAGGCAGAGGCCGGCGACTTCTTCGGCCGGCGGCTCGCCGCGGTCAACACCTCCCCGAACACGACCTCCACCGGCGCCACCACCCGGCTGGCGATCGGCGTGCCCGGCGAGGAGGCGGAGGAGGAGTACCCGGACAAGGGCGGGGTCCTGATCGTCCCCCTGGTCGGTGATCCCGGTGCCTCCGACTCCTGGGTCGAACCCGGGTACGGCATCCCCGCCGAGCCCGCACCGCGCATGCTCAGCGGCCTGTCCCTGAGCGCGTCACCCTCGCTGCTGTACGTCGGGGTGCCCTACGGGCCGCCCGGGAACAGGGCCGTCCACGGCTTCCCCTGGAATGTCGCCCCCGGCGGGGCGCCGACCCAGACGTTCAGGCCCGGCGCGGGCGGCATCCCGGCGGCGGGCGTCGCCTTCGGCGCGGTCGTCGGCTGACCGTCGGGCTCCCACGCCGGCGGTGCTCGGTCGTACCGCGGCGTCATCACAGCAGGAGGAGGGGCGAACTCATGTCCGCGAGCGGACAGATCACTACAGAGCGTCACCGGCGATTAGGCGGAGGGCGACGACAGGCGGCGCACCGCGGCCGGCGTACCGCTTCCGTGGCGCTGGTCGGAGAGAGGACGTGGGCACCGTGCGGGACGCGGGCCACGTTCAGATCGTCTTCGGTTCGACCACCGCTGTCGGGCAGGAGTTCCCCAGCAAGGGCTTCGTCCAGGGTGCGAACCAGCCGCTGGGCGGGGGGCCCGAGGAGGACGACTGGCGCGGATGCACGGTGGCGGCCGGTACGTCCCCGACCGGCTACCCGTTCCTGGTCATCGGGGTTCCGGGCGAGGACGGCGCGGGCGGCGTGGACATGGGCCTGATCGGCTACGTCTACGGGACCGACTTCAAGGCGGCGTCCGTGAGTCAGAACAGCACCGGGGTGTGGGAGGAAGCGGAGCCGTACGACCGTTTCGGCTCCTCGATCGCCGCCACCGACCGCTTCTTCGTGGTCGGTGCTCCCGGCGAGAGCATCGGAACCGTCGCCTTCGCCGGAGGCGTGCAGGCGTTCAGGCCGTCGATCAACTCGAACGGCATACCCGACCCGCTCTTCGGCATGGGCCAGGGCCGTGTACCCGGACCCGACAGCGCCGCCCAGACCGACGACCGCCACGGCAGCGCGCTCGCGATGGCCCCGTACCCGCGGACCTACGCGGGCATCAGCCTCGGCAGCAGTCCCTCCGCGCTGTACGTGGGGGTTCCCTACGGGCCGGCCGAGGGGCACGCGGTCCACGCGTTCCCGTGGAACACCGCCTCGGGCGGCGCGCCGACGCAGACCTGGAGGTCCGGCGAGGGCGGCATCCCCGCGGGCGGCGCCGCCTTCGGTGCCGCCGTGTGATGACGTCCCGCCGGCCGCTCGCGGCGTTCCGCCGGGCAAGCCGGCCCGGCCGGCGGATTTCTGAGACCTGTATGAAGCGACTGGGGAGTGGACGCGTGTCCGCAGACAGACAGAGACCGATACGGCGAGCCGTGCTGCTGCGTGCCGCCGTGGCGGCCGCCGTCACCGGCGCGGTGGTGGCGGGCAGCCTGGCCGTCCTGCCGGAGGGCGGTGCAGACACGGGGCGCGACCAGGCCCCGGTCGCCGCCGACCAGCCGGCGCAGACCGAACAGCAGGCCCTGGCCATGGCCAGGAAGAGCGGCAAGAAGTCCGAGGCCGTCGGACTGCGCACCGAGCGCAGGGAGATCTTCGCCGAGCCCGACGGCACCTTCACGGCTCGCGAGTACACCGAACCGGTCCGCACGGTCCGGGACGGCAAGTGGGTGGACATCGATGCCACCCTGGTGAAGCGGGCCGACGGCAGTTGGGGGCCCAGGGCCACCACGGTCGACCTCACCTTCTCCACCGGGCAGGCGGACAGGCCGTTCGTGACGATGCGGCGGGCGGGCCGTGAGTTCGCCCTGACCTGGCCGTACGGCGAACTGCCGGCACCGCGGGTCGAGGGGGACACCGCCACCTACACCGACGCCCTGCCCGGAGTCGACCTGACCGTCCGCGCCGAGCCCGACGGCTTCGGCCACCTGCTGGTGGTCAGGACACCGGAAGCGGCGGCGAACCCGAAGCTGGCCAGGGTCGATCTGGGCCTGACCACGGACGGCCTGAAGGTCACCGAGGACCCCTCCGGCGCGCTCACCGCCGAGGACTCCGCGGTGGGCGGCACCGTGTTCCAGGCCGGAAAGCCCGCCATGTGGGACTCGGCCGCCGTCGCGGAGGCCGCCGCCGGAGCGCAGGGCCCCAAGGCCGTCGCGAAGGCCCTGAAGTCCGCGGCGGCCGGGGCGGACCGGCCCGCCGCGGCCGTCGGGACACAGGAGAACGGCGCGGCGGACCGGACCGACGGCGCCGCCACGGCGGCCCCGGCCGGCGACCCCGGAGCACGCCAGGCACCGAAGGCCGCCCTCGAAGGCCCGGGCGGCGGCGGACGCGTGGCGCCGCTGGACGTCGAGGTCGGCAAGGGCAAACTGAGCCTCATCCCCGACCAGAGCTTCCTCAAGGACGCGGGCACCGTCTTCCCCGTCGTCATCGACCCGATCCAGCGCACCACCTCACGCACCGCGTGGACCGGCGTCATGTCGGGGATGCCGAGCGAGCAGGACTGGAAGTACTCGGGCAGCGCGGGCGTCGGCCGGTGCCCCACCGACTACAGCCCGGTCTCCTGCAACGGAGTCGGCGTCCGCCGTGTGCTGTTCACCATGCCGCTCTCCTACTACAAGGGGAAGCAGATCCTGGGCGCGACCTTCTCCGCCCGGGTCGAGCACATCTACAGCGCCTCTCCGACCGCGGAGCCCATCCGGCTGTACCGGGTCGGCGGCAAGAACCACACGATCACGTCGTCCAGCAACTGGTCCAACACCAAGGACCACTGGGACAGCAACCTGCAGACCGTCGACAAGGCGATCTCCCCGACCTCCTGCTCCAGCCAGGCCAACCTGCACTTCGAGAGCGGGGCGAGCGGCGCGCTGACCAGCCAGATCAAGACGGCCGCCGCCGACGGCTGGACCTCGATGACGCTGGGTCTCAGGGCGGCCGACGAGAACCGCTTCGCCGAGTGGAAGCGGATCTGCGGCAACGCCTACCTGTCGATCCAGTACAACAACCTGCCGCGGCAGATCAAAACGTCCGACATGTTCACCGACCCGGGCGGCCTGTGCAAGTGGGGCTCCGGCCGGCCGTACACCGACGTGCCGCCGAAACTCCAGGCCATCGCGAGCGACCCGGACCACGGCAACGGCCAGACCGACAAGGTGAAGGTCGAGTTCAAGGTGGAGTGGACCGACCCCACCACGAAGGAGGCCAAGTCCTACAGCTACACCACACCGGACTGGCTCTCCCCGACGAGCAGCACCAAGTTCACCCACACCGTCAAGTCGACGATCCCGCAGAACACCGTCGTCTACTGGAGCGCCCGGGCCTACGACGGTGACGGCTACGGCCCGTGGAGCTGGGAGGGCGACCCGGCGCAGCGCTGCGAGTTCATCTACGACAAGACATGGCCGGGCAAGCCGGTCGTCGTGTCCAAGGAGTACCCGTCCGACACCGTCTACCACGACGGCGTGGGCACCTACGGCACCTTCACCTTCGCGCCCAACCCGAACGACTCGGTCCCGGACACCGACGTCGTCAAGTACCTCTACGCCTTCGACGGCACCGCCGACCCGACGACCGCCGTCACCCCGAGCAAGGCCGGCGGCTCCGTCAGCGTGTCGTGGATGCCGACCCGTTCCGGGCGGCACTGGGTCGACGTGGTCGCGGTCGACAAGGCCGCGCACTCCAGCAGCAAGGCCCACTACGAGTTCCTGGTGAGCGAGGGCAAGCCGGTCACCGGCCAGTGGAACCTCGCCGACGAGCCGGGCAGCACGGAGGCCAACGAGGAGAGCGGCCAGTACGCGGCGACCGCGGGCAACGCCGTCACGTTCGGCGTGGACGGTCCCGGCGGGAAGGCGGACAGCGCGGCACACTTCGACGGCACCCCCGAGTCGTACCTCGACACGAACGAGACCGTGCTCGACACCGCCAGGAGCTTCAGCGTCAGCGCCTGGGTACGGCCCACCGCACTGGGCCGTGACATGGCGGTCGTCAGCCAGGACGGCACCGGCGAACCCGGTTTCACCTTCGGCTACGACGCGTCCGCGCAGACCTGGAAGTTCTCCGTCCCGGTCAACGACGTGGACTCGCTCGGCGAGTGGAAGGCCGTCTCCACCGGACTGACCGTGGTCAAGGACCAGTGGGTCCTGTTGACCGGTGTGTACGACGCGCAGAAGAGCGGCGGCCCCGAACTGCGCCTCTACGTCAACAAGGACTCCAAGGGCGTCGCCCAGCGGCGGTCCACCTGGAAGTCGTACGGTCCGCTGCAGATCGGCCGCGCCACGGCCAAGAGCGGCTACCGCGACCACTTCACGGGCGACCTCGCCGAGGTCCGTGTCTTCGACCGGGTCCTGCCGGCGGCCCAGGTCGCCGAGCTGATGACGGTCAAACCCGAACGCAAGGCCTACTGGCAGCTCGACGACGCCACCGGCGGTGCCTCCGCCGAGACCGGCGGCGGCCAGGCGCTCACCCTGGCGGGCGACGCCTCCATCTACCGCCCTGTCGACCCGCTGTTCGACATCGCCGCGCTGGTCGGCGACGGCAACCTGGTGCTGGACGGCGACGGCGACTACGCGTCGACCGCGACCGCCCCGGTCACCGGGAACAGCAGCTTCACCGTGACCGCCCGCGCCCAGCTCTCCTCGCTGGACCCGGAGAAGTCGCAGACGGTGCTGTCGCTGCCGGGCGCGAAGGCCAACCGCGTCCAGGTCCGCTACCAGGCGGCCACCGGCCAGTGGGAACTTGCCGTCGCCACCACCGACGCCGCCGACGCGGAGGTCGTCACCTTCACCGACGACCAGGAACTGCCCGACACCGGCGGCTCGGGCCAGCACCTGGCGGTCGTTTACGACGCCTTCGCCAACTCGGTCCGGCTGTACGTCCAGGGCCAGCTCGTCGCCGGTGCCCACGGCACGAACGACACCCTGTGGTCCGCCACCGGTGGCCTGCAGGTGGGCCGCGCGCTGCGCGGGGCGAGCGAGTACTTCGCCGGCGCCATCGACGAGGTGCGTGTCTACAGCGGGGCGGCCGACCAGGTGGCGGTGCAGCAGATGGCCGCGCTGACGGCGCTGCCCGACATGTGACGCACCACCCCTTCATGTCCCGGGGCGCCGGACGCACTCCGTCCGGCGCCCCGGCCCCTCACGAGCCCGCCGGACCCCCGGGGACGCCGGTGGCTCTCTCCTCCGACCAGGGAGTTGTCCGATGTTATTCCGTGGCCGCTCACTGAGCCGCCGTATGCCCGGACGGGCGGTCGCCGTGACGGTGTTCGGGCTTTCGCTCGCACTGTCCGCGTCGTCGGTCCAGGCTGTGGCGTTCGACGACGGCAACCGGGGCCGCACCAGCCGCCCCGGTGTCCAGGACGACGGGGACCCCGTCAAGGGATTCGCCGCCAAGTCCAAGCCCCGCCCCACCGATCCGGCGCGCGCGGCCGCGGTCAAGGGGCTCGACAGGGCGGTGTGGCCCCGGCAGGGCGGCGCCGAGGTGAGGCTGGGGGCGACCGCGGAAGCGGGCGGCCTGCCGGTCACGGTCCGCGAGACCGGAACCCCCGGCGGTGGCAAGGCCGCCCCCGCTGCCCGCGCCCAGGGCACCGGGGCACCGGGCACGGTGCGCGTCGACGTCCTCGACCCGCGGCGGGCGGCGAAGCTCGGCGCCGGCGCGCTGCTCGGAGTGCGGCGCGCCGACGGCACCGGCCGGGCAGCCAAGGTCCGCCTGACCGTCGACTACTCGAAGTTCGCCGAGGGCTTCGGCGGCTCCTACGCCTCCCGCCTGCAACTCGTCCAGCTGCCGGCCTGCGCGGCGGTCGCCACCCCCGGCAGCGAGGACTGTCCCGAGCAGCCCGAGGTGCTGCCCACGGTGAACGACGTGCGGACCGGTACCGTCTCCGCCGACGTGACCGCCGCCCCGGCCCCCGCCGAGGGCGTCTCCACCATGGCGGCCACGGCGACCTCCCTGGTGGCGGTCGCGGCGGGACCCTCCGGCGCGCAGGGCACATACAGGGCCACCGCCCTTTCCCCGTCAGCCAGTTGGAACGTGTCCACTTCCTCGGGCGCCTTCAACTGGAACTACCCGCTGCGCACGGTCCCGACCCCGGGCGGTCTGGTCCCCACCGTGGGCCTCGGCTACTCCTCCCAGTCGGCGGACGGACGCACCTCGGCCACCAACAACCAGGGCTCCTGGGTCGGCGAGGGCTTCTCGTACGACCCCGGCTACATCGAGCGCCGTTACAAGCCGTGTTCCGACGACGGACACAGCAACTCCGGTGAGCAGTGCTGGGCGTTCGACAACGCCACGATCATGCTCAACGGCATGTCCGGCGAGCTGGTCAAGGACGACACCACGGGTGACTGGCACCTGTCGGCCGACGACGGCACGAAGGTCGAGAAGCTGACCGGCGCCACCAACGGCGACGAGGGCGGCTCGGGCGACAAGGGCGAGCACTGGAAGGTCACCACACCCGAGGGCACCGAGTATTCCTTCGGCCTGAACCGTCTGCCGGGCTGGGCCGCCGGAAACGAGGAGACCAACTCCGTCTGGACGGCACCGGTCTTCGGCGACGACTCCGGTGAGCCCTGCTACAACGCGACCTTCGCGAGCGCTCACTGCCAGCAGGCGTGGCGCTGGAGCCTGGACTACGTCAAGGACACGCACGGCAACGTGATGTCCTACTTCTACGACCGCGAGACCAACTACTACGCGCTCAACGGCAAGACGGACGTCAACGGCACCGCGTACCACCGCGGCGGCTATCTCAAGCGCATCGACTACGGCCAGACGGACGGCAAGGTCTACGCGGCGAAGGCCCCGGCCCGAGTCGTCTTCAACACCGCCGAACGCTGCCTGCCCACCGACGGCTTCGACTGCGCGGAGAGCAAGCGCACCAAGGCGAACGCCGCCCACTGGCCGGACGTCCCGGTCGACCAGGAGTGCAAGTCCGGCACCAAGTGCACCGCCCCCGTCCAGACCTTCTGGACCACCAAGCGGCTGACGTCGATCGTCACGCAGATGCGCAAGGACGCCACGTCCTACACGGACGTGGACGCCTGGACCTTCACCCACCTGTTCACCGACAACGGCGACGACTCCAAGACGCTGTGGCTTTCGAAGATCGAGCACGAGGGCCGCGCGGGCACGGCCGTGAAACTGCCGACCGTGGACCTGTTCGGCGAGCAGCTCGCCAACCGCGTGGACGCGATCGGTGACAACATCGCGCCCTTCCACCGGTTCCGGCTCTCGGCGGTCCTGAGCGAGACCGGCGCCCAGCTCGACGTGAACTACGCGCCCACCGACTGCGCCAAGAGCGCGCTGCCCAAGCCGGGCGAGTCCACCAAGCGCTGCTACCCGGTGAAGTGGGCCCCGCCCGGCTACGTGGACCCGATCACGGACTGGTTCCACAAGTACGTCGTCGCGGCGGTCATCGAGACCGACCGCACCGGCGGCAGCGACTCGATGGTCACCCGCTACACCTACCAGGGCGACGCCGCCTGGCGTAAGGCCAAGCCGGACGGCATCACCGACGACAAGTACCTGACCTGGGGCGGCTGGCAGGGCTACGGCAAGGCCAAGGTCACCAGCGGTACGTCCGACCAGCAGAGCACGCGGGTCGACTACACGTTCCTGCAGGGCATGGACGGCGACAAGGACCCCGCCGGCGGCACCCGCTCGGTGAAGGTCAAGGACTCCACCGGCGCCGAGTACACGGACGCGGAGGAGTTCACCGGCCACGAGCTGGAGACGGCCGCCTACGACGGTGACAAGCTCGTCTCCAAGACGATCCAGACGCCGTGGATGCACTACACGGCCACCCAGACCAGGAGCTGGGGCACCACCCGCGCGGCGATCGTCCGCACGCAGGTCGGCCGAGGCTTCGACCTGAAGTCCGACGGCACCTGGCGCGAGACCAAGTCGACGACGACGTACGACACGGCCAACCGCACCGGTCGGGTCCTGCAGGTCGACGACCAGGGTGATCTGTCCACCACCAAGGACGACAGCTGCACCCGGACCACGTACGCGGACAACACGGCGAAGAACATCCTCTCGCTGCCGGCGCGCAGCGAAGCCGTCTCGGTGCGCTGCTCGGCGACACCCGACCGCAAGACGCAGGTCCTGGCGGACGAGCGCACGTCGTACGACAACGGAGCCTTCGGCGCGGCCCCCGTCAAGGGTGACGCGACCCGGACCGAGCGGCTGACCGCGCACAACGGCACCACGGCGACGTACCAGGTCACCGGCACCACGGCCTACGACTCGTTCGGCCGTCCGACGCTGCAGAAGGACGCCCGGCAGAACCCGACGAGGATCGAGTACAACGAGACCAACGGCCTGCTGACGAAGACGACCTTCACCAACGCGCTCGGTCATGTCACGACCACCGACTACACCCCCGCCTGGGGCATGTCGGCCGGCCAGACCGACCCGAACGGCAAGCGGACGGACCTCGCCTACGACGCGCTGGGCCGCCTGACCTCGGTGTGGCTGCCCGACCGGACCAGCAAGCAGACGCCGAGCATCAAGTACGCGTACAACGTCCGCAAGGACAAGGTCACCTCGATCAAGACGGAGAAGATCGAGAACGACGGCTCCTACGGCGCCGAGTACCAGCTCTACGACAGCCTGCTCAGGCCCCGGCAGATCCAGACCGAGGGCGCGAACGGCACCCGCATGGTCGCCGACACGTTCTACGACGGCACCGGCAACATCAAGAAGACCAACTCCACCTACAACGCGGCGGGCGCCGCGTCCGACGAGCTGCTGCCCGTCCGCAACGGCGAGGTCGGCGCGCAGAGCCTGCTGGAGTACGACGGCCTGAGCCGGACCACGGCCCAGATCTTCGCGGTCGGCGGTGCCGAGCAGTGGCGCACCACGACCAGGTACGACGGCGAGCTGACCCACGTCGACCCGCCGGCCGGCGGTGTGCCCACCACGACGGTCACGGACGGCCAGGGCAACACCTCCGAGATCCGGCACTACCGCGGCTCCTCACCGGGCGCGGGCGTGCCGTACGACTCGACGAAGTACACCTACACGCCCGCGGGCAAGCTGGAGACGGTCACCGACTCCAAGGACAACGTGTGGCGGTACGAGTACGACCAGCTGGGCCGCCAGACGAAGTCCGTCGACCCCGACGCCGGCACGTCGCGCACGGAGTACGACGAACTGGACCGGCCGGTCGCCTCCTGGGACGGCCGGAACAAGAAGACGTCCACGGTCTACGACGGCATCGGCCGGGTCGTGTCGACCTGGCTGGGCGACCCGAACACCGGCACCAAGCTGACCGAGACCAGGTACGACAAGGTGGGCTGGCTTGGCCAGGCCTACGGCTTCCTGAGCTACGTCTCGCCGACGGAGTACTTCGCCACGGCCGTCCAGTCGATGGACGACTTCTACCAGCCGCTGAAGACGGCGTACCAGGTCCCGGCGTCGCAGGGCGACCTGGCCGGCACGTACGTCTTCACCTCGGAGTACAACCGTGACGGCACCCTGCAGTCCACCGGCCTGCCCGCCATCGGCGACCTGCCGGCGGAGGTGCTGACCTACACGTACGACTCCCTGCAGCGCGCGAAGACGATGACGGGCACCACGTCGTACGTCACCAACACCGTCTACTCGAGGAACAGCCGGCTCCAGCAGCTGGAGCTGTTCACGGGCAGCGGCAAGAAGGTCTGGCAGACCTTCGACCACGAGACGGGCACCGACCGGCTGACCCGCTCGGTGGTCGACGTCTACGGCGCGACCGCCCCGGCCAAGGAGTCGAACTACTCCTACGACCAGGCGGGCAACGTCCTGTCCATCGCGGACACGGCGAACTCCGCGTCGCCGGACGTGCAGTGCTTCGCCTACGACAGCCGGCAGCGGCTGGCGGACGCGTGGACGCCGGCGTCGTCGGCGGCCGACGCGGCCGGCACGGGATCGCGTGGGTCCGTCGCGCCGGTGGAGGGCACCGGCCCGAAGGCGTGCGAGAGCGTTCCGGGGGCGAAGGCGCTCGGCGGCCCGGCCCCGTACTGGAAGTCGTACGAGACCGACGCCATCGGCAACCGGGTCTCCGAGACGATCCACGACACCGCCCTGAACGCGGCCAGGAACATCACCCGCGGCTACGAGTACGGCGGCGCGGGCGCCCAGGGCAACGGCCCGCACCAGGTCACGAAGGTGGTGGAGAAGACCCCGACGGGGGACCGGCAGTCGACGTACGAGTACGACGCCTCCGGCAACACCACCAAGCGCACGATCGGAGGAAACACCCAGGTCCTCATTTGGGACGACACCAATGCGCTGAACAAGGTCACCGAGGCGGGCGGCGCGGAGACGAGCTACCTCTACGACGCGTTCGGTAACCGGGTCCAGCGCAAGGACCCTTCCGGCACGACCGTCTACCTGCCCGGCACCGAGCTGAAGCTGTCGGTCGACGGCACGAAGAAGGAGGCCACCCGCTACTACGAGTACGCCGGCCAGACGGTCGCGGTGCGTACCGGCGGCAAGCTGTCCTTCGTCGCCTCCGACCACCACGGCACGGGCGAGCTGGCGATCGACTCCGCCACCGGAGCGATCTCCCAGCGACGCTTCGACCCCTTCGGCGTCGAACGCGGGGAGAAGACCGGCACCTGGCCGGGGGAGAAGGGCTACGTCGGCGGCACGATCGACGCCTCAACCGGGCTGACGCATCTGGGGGCACGGGAGTACGACGCCCAGATCGGCAAGTTCATCTCGGTCGATCCGATCATCGACTACACCCAGCCGCAGCAGATCAACGGCTACGCCTACGCCAACAACTCCCCGGTCACGCACGCGGACCCCAGCGGCATGATCATCCCGGAGTGCTGGGAGGGGCTGATCGAGTGCCGAGGCGGCAAGCCGTACTTCCCCAAGGACCCGGTCGAGAAGGCGCAGTCGGAGAAGGACAAGGCCGCCTCGAACGTGGCCGCGGCGCAACAGCAGCAGGCCTCCGCCAAGCAGCGCATCAAGTCCGCGGGCAAGGCACTGGTCAAGATCGTCCGGGACATCCTCGGCGTCGACGCGGCCCTCGACTGCATCTCCAGCGGTGACGTCGGGGCCTGCGGCGAGACCGTGCTCAACATCGCCGGCAGCTTCGCGGGCGGCCTGGCGGGCAAGATCCTCGCCAAGTACGGCGCCCCGTGGAAGTGGGCGAAGGGCCTCAAGCTCGCCAAGCGGGTCACGGGCCTGGTCAGGGACCTGATCGGCGGCGTCAAGGACCTGTGGAACGCCGGCAAGGCGGTGTCCAAGGCCAGAGCCGGGCTGGCCAAAGCCGCGGACAAGCTGGCAGAGGCCAGGAAGAAGGCGGCGGCGGCCCGCAACAAGAAGGGAGCCGCCGAGGACGTGGGCTCGTGCCCCATCGAGGGCCCGCACAGCTTCCTGCCCAGCACGAAGGTTCTGCTCGCCGGCGGCAAGACCAAGCCGATCGAGAAGGTCCGGCTCGGCGACAGGATCGTCGTCACCGACCCGAAGACGGGGAAGACGACCGTACGCGAGGTCGTCGGCACGATCGTGACCGAGGACGACAAGCACTTCGTCGACCTGACGATCAAGGGCAAGTCCGGCAAGGCCGAAGCCCTGGTCTCCACCACGACCCACCCCTTCTGGGTGGACTCCGAGCAGGCGTGGATCGAGGCCGGCGACCTCGAGCCGGGCATGCGGCTGCACACGGCGGAGGGCGACTCGGTCGACCTCACCAGCGTCCGCGCGTTCGACAAGCGCCAGCGCACGCACGACCTGACGGTCGCGGACGTCCACACGTACTACGTCCTGGCGGACAGCTCGCCGTTGCTCGTGCACAACTGCGGCGAGCGGATCTACGAGGCGGGCGGCAAGCACGGCAGCGAGGCCCGCAGCACCTCCCGCGGTGAGAACAGCCGGGAGCCGACCAACGGTCAGGACGCTCTGGACAACTCTGTGCAGATCAAGGAGACCTCGCCCCGCCGCGTGGGCATCGACCGGACGACCGGCGATACGGTGATCCTCGACCGCACCCGCGAAGTCTCGTGCGGCTGCACCGTGAAGGGTGGCACCAACGAGATCTTCCACGGACACGTACGGACCGACATCAACACCGAGCCGGGCATGGCCAAGGCGAAGAGCGCACTGCGCCGGGGAATCAAGAACGGAGATGTCGAAACTGGTTAGTCACGATGCCGCAGGGCGGGCCGCCGCGGTCGGCTCCGCCGAGTGGCGCGCGGCCCTCACGGCCGACGTCGGAAGCACTGACGTCGGCCGGGCCACCAGGGCGCTGCTCGCGCTCACTTACGACGATCCGGACCGGACGGCCGTCGAGGCACTGCTCCTGAAGTGCCTCGACCCGTCGGACACCACGGTCGATCCCCAGGTCACAGCACTGGCGGTGACCTGCGTCGGCCATGTGGCCAGGCTTCACGGCGCCATCGGCCCCGACCTGCTCGAGCGGGTACGGGACCTGCTTCAGGACCCCGTGCTCGGAGGGCGGGCGGAGGACGCGATGGACGACATCGCTTCCTTCGCCGGGCCTGCGCGGGAAGTGCAGCCCGGGGACGACTGACCGGACGCTGTCCATGGGACCCGGTTTGACCCCTCAAGCCGGGCCCCGTAACCTTGACCGTCGGCGTGTCGCCAGATGCGTCTCATCCCCGTAAACCTCTTCCTCCCGGGAACGGGCCCGCACGGGCCGTGGCCGGGAGAGGCCGTTCGCGCGTGTCGCGGGGCGGCTGGACTGCGGGGATACCGTTCCGAGCGAGAGAGTGAGATCCGCGTGTACGCCATCGTGCGCAGCGGTGGTCGCCAGCACAAGGTTGCTGTCGGCGACATCGTTGAGGTTGACAAGATTTCCACTGCCAAGGTTGGCGACACGGTCGAGCTCTCGACCCTGCTCGTTGTCGACGGCGACGCTGTGACCAGCGACCCGTGGGTGCTGGCCGGCATCAAGGTCCAGGCCGAGGTCGTGGACCACCACAAGGGCCAGAAGATCGACATTCTGCGCTACAAGAACAAGACCGGCTACCGCCGTCGTCAGGGCCACCGCCAGCAGTACACGGCGATCAAGGTCACGTCGATCCCCGCGGCTGCGAAGTAAGGGACTGAGGAGACATGGCACACAAGAAGGGCGCATCGTCCACCCGGAACGGTCGCGACTCCAATGCCCAGCGGCTCGGCGTGAAGCGCTTCGGCGGTCAGGTCGTCAACGCGGGTGAGATCCTGGTCCGCCAGCGCGGCACCCACTTCCACCCGGGCGCCGGCGTCGGCCGTGGCGGCGACGACACGCTGTTCGCGCTGCAGGCCGGTGCGGTGGAGTTCGGCAGCCACCGCGGCCGCAAGGTCGTGAACATCGTTCCGGTCGCCTGATCGGAATTCTTCGCGAGGCGGACCTCACTTCCCCGGCGGGAAGGCGGGTCCGCCTTTCGCGTGTTACGCAGTAACCACATCCGTACATTTGCGCAGTGCTGGAGGCACACACCATGACCACCTTCGTGGACCGCGTCGAACTGCACGTCGCCGCGGGTAACGGAGGCCACGGCTGTGCCTCCGTGCACCGTGAGAAGTTCAAGCCGCTGGGCGGCCCGGACGGCGGCAACGGCGGGCGCGGCGGCGACGTGATCCTCACCGTCGACCAGTCCGTCACGACCCTGCTCGAGTACCACCACTCCCCGCACCGCAAGGCCACCAACGGCAAGCCCGGCGAGGGCGGCAACCGCTCCGGCAAGGACGGCGAGGACCTGGTGCTGGCGGTGCCCGACGGCACGGTGGTCCTGGACAAGCAGGGGAACGTGCTCGCCGACCTGGTCGGCCACGGCACCTCGTTCATCGCCGCGCAGGGCGGCCGGGGCGGCCTGGGCAACGCGTCGCTGGCCTCCGCCCGGCGCAAGGCGCCCGGCTTCGCGCTGCTGGGCGAGCCGGGGGACCTCCAGGACATCGTCCTGGAGCTGAAGACCGTCGCCGACGTGGCGCTGGTCGGCTACCCGAGCGCCGGAAAGTCCTCTCTCATCTCCGTCCTCTCCGCCGCCAAGCCGAAGATCGCCGACTACCCCTTCACCACCCTGGTGCCCAACCTGGGTGTGGTGACGGCCGGTTCGACCGTCTACACCATCGCCGACGTGCCCGGACTCATTCCGGGCGCCAGCCGCGGCAAGGGCCTGGGCCTGGAGTTCCTGCGCCATGTGGAGCGATGCAGCGTGCTCGTGCACGTGCTGGACACGGCGACCCTGGAGTCCGACCGCGACCCGGTCTCCGACCTCGATGTCATCGAGGAGGAGCTGCGGCAGTACGGCGGCCTCGACAACCGCCCCCGCATCGTGGTCCTGAACAAGATCGACGTGCCCGACGGCAAGGACCTCGCCGAGATGGTCCGGCCCGATCTCCAGGCGCGCGGCTACCGCGTCTTCGAGGTGTCGGCGGTGGCGCGCACGGGACTCAAGGAGCTGTCCTACGCGGTCGCCGACCTGGTCGCGACGGCGCGTGCCGCCCGTCCGAAGGAGGAGGCGACCCGGATCGTCATCCGCCCGAAGGCGGTCGACGACACCGGCTTCACCGTCGTCCGCGAGGACGACGGCCTCTTCCGTATCCGCGGCGAGAAGCCCGAACGCTGGGTGCACCAGACCGACTTCAACAACGACGAGGCGGTCGGTTACCTCGCCGACCGGCTCAACCGCCTCGGTGTCGAGGAGGCGTTGATGAAGGCGGGCGCCCGGTCCGGCGACGGCGTCGCCATCGGACCCGAGGACAACGCGGTCGTCTTCGACTGGGAGCCGACGGTCATGGCGGGCGCGGAGATGCTGGGGCGCCGTGGCGAGGACCACCGCTTCGAGGCGCCGCGTCCGGCCGCCCAGCGGCGCCGGAACCGGCAGGCCGAGCGGGACGAGGCGGAGCAGGGGTACGAGGGGTTCGACCCCTTCGCCTCGTAGACCGGCTTCATGGTGCCGGCGCCGGTCGTTCCACCGGTGCCGGCTCCGGCAGCGGCCATGCCATCGCCGACAGGTCGACCCAGCCCGGCAGGGCCTCCATGCGGGGCAGCGACAGGGCCAGCACGCCGCACCGCGAGATCTGCAGGGTGGCCACGTTGACCGTGGACGCCGGCAGGGTCTGCAGCAGGGCGACACCGCGGTGGGTGCGGGCCGGGCTCACCGCCGTGTCCAGCACCGCGCTGACGGGCGTCGTACTGGACGTCCACCGGGATCCGAAGCCGCCGCCGTCGGCGGGGGCGATCGAGCCCGTGAGTTCGACCCGGTCGCCGTTCAGCCGGTAGCGAGGCGGGTCGCCGTGGGCGGTGACGGCGGGATTCAGCGGCAGGTCCCGCCATACGCGGTCGGCCGGCCGAGCGCCCTCGGGCAGCAGGGGCCAGGGGTCCGCGAGCCACTCGCCGAGCCTGCCCGACTTCGCCGCCGCCTGCAGCGCCGCGTCCCTGCGGCCGGTGACGAACTCCCGCAGTACGTCGTCGCGGATGCCCCCGTAGAGCCTGCCCACGTCGGGCAGGAGCGCCGTGACGTCGAGTTCCGGCGGCGCCTCGGAGAGCCTTCTGAGGAAGCCGAGATAGGTGAAGGCGGCGTACCGCTCCATCAACCGCCGCACCCCGGGTCCGTGGCGCGTGCCCACGTCGAGCAGGTGCAGGTTGAGGTCGAGGTGGTCGCGGTAGTTGCCCGCGTTGGCCCGCAGGGAGTCCATGATCGAGGAGCCGTCGCCGCGCTGCCGGTAGAGGTAGACGGAGCGGTCCAGCAGGTTGACGCGGCGCGCGGACAGCAGCGCCGGAACGCTGAACCAGGCGTCCTCGAACAGCACGCCCTCCGGGAAGGACGCCCGGATGCGCCGCAGGAACGGCACGGAGAACAGCTTGTTCCACACGCTCGCCGAGAACACCAGGTCCGGGTACTCGGTGATGTCCTCGACGCACCGGTCGCCGTCTCCGAAGTACCGCTTCCAGCGGCCGTAGGGGCGCAGCGGGACGTTGGTGAAGTCGGCGACGACCATGTCGGCGTCGTTGCCGCGGGCCGAGGCCAGCATCGCGGACAGCCCGTCGGGCACCATCACGTCGTCCGCGTCGGCGAAGGCGACGTGCGCGGCGCGGACCTCGCGCAGCCCGCGGTTGCGGGCCGCCCCGGGACCCGCGTTGGACTGCGTGATCAGCTCGGCCTGCGGATGGCGGTCGGCGAACGCGGCGAGCAGTTCGCGGGTGCCGTCGGTCGATCCGTCGTCGACGAGGATCACCTGGGTCCGGTCGAACCCGTCGAGGGCGGCGACCGAGTCCAGGAAGCGGGGCACGTGCCCGGCCACGTCGAAGCAGGGCACGACGAGCGCGGCGTCGTACGAGGGCTGGTCCGTCACCGAGGGCTCCGTTGCTGGGGGAGGGGCGATGCCTGCGGGCACACGGCCGGGAAAACGCCGATGCCGGTCTCCGACGTGCTCAGGAGACCGGCATCGCGGTGGGTCGAGTGCGGGAGTCAGCCCGTGACGGGGACGGACGCGGTGACCGGCTCCTCCGCTGCCGCTGCCGCTGTGGCGGCCGCGGCGGTACGGCGGTACGAGTCCATGGCGTTCTCGAAGTCGCGGGTCGAGAGCATCAGCTTGTAGATGATGGCGAGTTCGAAGAGCACCAGCAGGACACCGGCCCCGATCGTCACGCCCATGATCGCCCCGGCGAGCGGGCCGATGATGAACACCGCCATCTGGAACTCGATGCCGCTGACCAGGTGGGTGCGGATGCGGTGGCTGATCAGGAGGTCGCGGATGCGGTTGTAGCGCGTGAACCGGCGCACGAACGACTGCTGCGTGACCACCCCGAGGGTGGGGGCGGCGGGCTCCTCGGCGCGCTGGTCGGCCGCGCTCTCCTCCTCGCCGGCCTCCACGGCCTCGTCCTTCGCCTCGGCGGTGATGCGCGCGGCCGCGGCGACGCGGGGCGCGGGCGCCTGGGTCACCTCGGCGACCTCGGCCGCGGCCTGCTGGAGCTTGGTCCGCATGCCCTGGCGGACCTTGTAGATCTGCAGGGCGTCGATGTACCGGAGCATGTCCAGGAAGACGACGGCCAGCGCCAGCCAGATGTACGCGACATTGCCGGTCTGGTGGTACTGGCCGCCCATGAGGGCGACGGCGCAGACCAGGACCCGGATGCGGTCGAAGACGTAGTCCAGCCAGGCGCCGAACTCGGATCCGTTGCCGGTGAGCCGGGCGAGCTTACCGTCCATGCAGTCCAGGATGAAGCTGCAGTGGTACACGACCGCGCCGACGATCAGCCAGAGCCACCCGCCCTGGGCGAAGCAGGCGGCCGCTCCGAGGCCGAGTACGAGCGCGGCCCAGGTGATCTGGTTCGGAGTGACCCTGGTCCACTTGGCGGTCCACCGGACCAGGGGCGTGGCCACCGGGTCGACGAGCAGAACGGTCCACCAGGCGTCCCGCTTCTTCTCAGTGCGGCGGCGCACTTCGGCGAGCGGAGGTATGTCCATGGTCGGCAGGAAGCCCTTTCGGGGTGGCCCTCGGCGAGGCACCGAGGAGCGCGCGGAGTGGTCGGACGTGCCACACGAGGCGGCCGGGGCATGCCGGTGCGCCTTACGTCAAAGGACGTTGGCTTTACCACGGTAATCCAACAGTCAAATGCCATCGTAGGGTGGCCCGGGCGCGGCCAACCATACGCCGTTCGCCAAGGCTTAAGGCAATGCTTGGGCGGCGGTGGTTGCCCCGTTCATCCGAAGCTGTGTCAAGAATCACACGGGACCGGGACATAAGGTGGATGGTGTCTGAATCGTCCCCGATTGGGAGCCGACCGGACGCGCGGGTTAGGCTAATCTGCTCATGAGTCAGCCGCTTCCTTGTGGCACTTGGCTTTTGCCGCTTGGCGCGCCCCCGTGGCGGAGTTCCTCCCGGGGCCCCCTTGTCGTGCGGGCCGAGGTTTGGGCGCCTTCCGGGCCAGTGCCGACGCGAGGGCGTTTGGCGTGGGAGCTGTGATCTCCGACTTTTCAGTCCTTGGTAATGGAGGCGTGATGTTCCCGCGCGTGGACGCTGCACCTGGCATCACCGTCGTCGTCCCCGCGTACAACGCTGCGGCGACCCTCGGCAGAGCCCTCGACTCCCTGGTGGTGCAGACGTGCCAGGACTTCGAGGCCGTGGTCGTCGACGACGCGTCCCAAGATGGTAGCCGGGCCGTCGCGGAGAGTTACGCGGACCGAATTCCGCAGCTGCGGGTCATATCCCGGCAGACCAACAGCGGGGGCGTGGGAGCACCCCGCAATGACGGAATTCGTGCGGCACGCGGCGAATACGTCATGTTCCTGGACTCCGACGACGAACTGCCGGTCAAGGCGTGCGAACTGCTGCTGGAGTCGGCCCGGAACACCGGTGCCGACATCACCGCCGGACGCGCCCACCGGATCAACCTGCAGCGTGACACGACGCAGGTGTGGCAGCCCATGCTCTACGGCGTCGACCGGACCGTGGACGGCATTCGGAACTGGCCGGAGCTGATCAACGACCCCATCGCCGCCGCGAAGTTGTACCGGCGGGACTTCCTGCTCGAGAACGAGATCTTCTTCCCCGAGGGGGTCTTCTACGAGGACACCTTCTTCTCGGCCAAGTCCTACACCCTCGCCTCCGGTATCTCCGTCCTCGCCGAACCGGTCTACCGGTGGGTCTGGGAGGACCCGCAGGACGGCAGCGCCTCGATCACCAACCGGCGCGGGGAGATCCGCAGCATTTCCGACCGGGTGGCGGTGCACCGGCTGGCGGACGGGTTCCTGCGCGATGCCGGCGCCGAGGACATCAAGGTCTACAAGGACGCCCGCTTCATCAGCCACGACGTCCGGCTGTACGCGAAGGAACTCCGCGCGGGCGACGAGCGGTTCCGCACCGCCTTCCTGGACATCGTCTCGGAGTACCTGACCGAGATCGACGAGCGGGCCTACCCGCTGTGCGGCCCGCTGGACCGGGTGCGCGCCTTCTACTTCCGGAACCGGCTGGCGGACGAGGCCCTCACGGTCGCCGACTTCGAGCAGCGCCGCGGCGTCGTCTCCACCGACCTGGTGCGCCGCGGAGACCGCGTGTACTGGTCGGCACGCCATGCCGGCCTGCAGGGGGCGGACGAGTTCCTCGACGTGACCGAACTCGGCCTGCAGGACGAGTCGTTCGAGAACTGCAAGCTGTTCAACCGGGTCACCTCCCTCGCCGTCGACGGCACGACGGTCACGCTCGAGGGCGAGATCCTCAACCAGTTCCAGCGCATCGGAACCGGCGACGAGGTACGGCTGGCGCTGCACGTACGGGCCAAGGACACCGGCGAGCGGACCGTCGTGGAGGTGCCGGACGTCCGGGTGGACGAGTCCCGGATCTCCTATCAGGTCTCGTTCGACCTGGGTTCGGCCGCCGCCGTGCTCTCCTCGCGGAGCCTGGTCAACCTCAACATGCAGGTCCTGTGGAAGGGCCGCAAGCACACCACCGCCCTCTGCGTCCGCGGCAGCGACCTGGCACCGCTCGGTCGTGTGCTGGAGCCCTCCGGTCTGTGGCCGGACATCACGGGCAGCGGCAACCTCGTGTGGCGCCCGGCCGAACCCGCCGACGCCAGGGGGGCGACGCGCAAGGCGCCGGACGCCGGGTACTGGCAGTGGTGGCAGGGGCGCGAGCTGCCGGCGAACGCCGCGGAGCCCGCGGAACCCGCCGCGACCGTCGTGGTGTTCTGCGCCGGATACGGCGACGACGCGCTGCGGGCCGCCCTGAACTCCCTCGCCTGCCAGGAGGAGTTCGGCCGTACCCGGGTGCTCCTGGTCACCGCCGGGACCGGTACGGACGCGCCCGCCGCGGTCGAGTTCGCCGACCGCTACGGCAACGCGAGTCTCGTCCGCACCCCGGACGGCCGCGACGCCCGGGCCTCCCGGCAGGCGGTCCTCGACCGACTGGCAGGTCCGTACGCGGCCTTCATGGACGGATCCGGTGTCCTGGCCGAAGGCGCGCTGGCCGGGCTGCTCGCCGCGGCCGCGGACGACGTCGACGTCGTGGTCGGCGACACCTGGCAGGCCTCCGAGGCGCTGCGCGAGGCCGACGTGTTCCTGCGCGAGTGCTTCGAGGCCGGCGACCGGACCGTCGACGGCCTCGCCGGCGCCCCCGACCTGCTCTTCGCCGCGTCGCCCGGCGGCAAGCTGTTCCGCTGCGACCTGCTGCGCGAGTGCGGCTTCCACGTCGGGGACGGCTGGGACATCGAGCACATCACCCCCGTGGCCACCGCTCTGCTGAGGGCCCGCCGTATCCGCGTGACCGCGGCGCTGGTCTACGGAGTCACCGACGACGCCCGCTCCGGCCTCCCCGCCCGTGACCGGCGGGAGACCGCGCGGAGCCTGCTGGCCCTGCACCAGTCGCTGCTGGACGCCCATGCGGCGGCGGGCCCGGAGCGGTGGGCCGCGCTGCAGCGCTTCGTGGCGGGCAGCTTCCACCCGTACCTGGTCGGCCTGCCCAAGATGATGGTCGGCGAGGAGCTCGAAGCCCTCTACCCGAAGCTGCGGACCCTCTACCGGGACATCCCGGACGACGTCGTCCTGGACTGCGCCGGTCCGAACGCCTCCCTCCTCACGCATCACGCCGTGAGGGCGGGCAACGCCGCGCTCTTCACCCGTCCGTTCGAGGAGCCCCGTTTCCTGCCGGAGCTGTCGGTCGCCGGCCCGGTGCTCTTCCGCAGGACCGAGGGCGACGTGGACGACTCCACGCTGCTGCGCGTCATGTCCCGGTCGGCCCAGGCGGAGTCCGTCCGTCCCGTCGACGGCGCATTGCGCGTCGAGGGGTTCCTGACCCTTGGCGACGTCGACATCTCCGAGGACTTCGGCAACCGGCTGGAGCTCGTGTTCAGCGCGCCCGGCGGCCGGGAACACACCGTACCGGCGCGGCAGGTGTACCGCCGCGACCGCTGGCACGTCCGCAAGCAGCGGGACCTGCACAGCGGCTGGCGGGCCGACCTCGGCCGCGACGAGCTGGCGGCCCTGCACGGCGGCGCGTACTCCCTCGCGGTCCGGCTGCACGGCCCCGGCGGCTTCGTCGACACCCCGGTGACCGCCCGCCCCGCGTTCCACCGCTTCAAGGGTGTGGACCGCATCGGCGCCTTCCGCTACGAGGTGTCGGCGGACACGGAGAACGTGGCCCACGTGCGAGTGGCCCGGCGGCGCTCGGCGGCGGGCACCGCCGACCGGATGCGGCGCCTGGGCCGCGAGACGGGCCGGATCGTCACCCGGCAGCCGGGCTGGCTGCTGCGGCTGCTCTACTGGCTCACCCGCCCCGTGCTCGCCCGCCGCGACATCTGGATCGTCGGCGAGCGCCACGACACCGCGCAGGACAACGGCCACCACTTCTTCCGGTGGGTGCGTCAGAACCACCCCAGGCGCAACGTCTACTACGTCATCGACGCGAAGGCGGCCGATCGCGCGAAGGTCCAGGACTGCGGCAACATCCTCGCGCTCGGCTCGCTCAAGCACCGGCTCTACCTGCTCAACGCGACCCGGCTGATATCGCCGTACGACCTCGAGGCCTACCTCGCGCCGCCCAGCATGGGCAAGCTCAACTACCTGCGCATCTTCGGCGACCTGCTGAAGTACCGCCGGGTGTTCCTTCAGCACGGCGTGACGTACAACGACGTCTCGCAGTCCGCGCACCGGCAGTCCACGAGCGTCGACCTGTTCGTGGCCGTGTCCGAGGACGAGGCCGCCTACATCCGCGAGGAGATGGGCTACCGTCCCGACGAGGTCCAGGCCCTGGGCTTCCCCCGGTTCGACAAGCTGCAGCCCGTCGAGGGCCGGCCCACCGTGCTGCTCATGCCGACGTGGCGGCGCGACATCGTGGTCCCGTCGTACAACCGCAGGCGCCGGCCGCGCGTCCAGTTCCCGGCCTCGGAGTACTTCCGGTTCTTCTCCCGGCTGCTGGAGGACGAGCGGCTGCGGGCCGGGCTGGAACGCTCCGGCGTCCGGCTGGAGTTCTACCCGCACTACGAGATCCGTCCGTACCTGCGCCACTTCAAGGTCGACCACCCCAACATCACCGTCGCCGACCAGACCAAGCGGGGTGTGCAGGAGGCGATGAAGGAGTGCTCGCTCCTCGTCACCGACTACTCGTCCGTCTTCTTCGACGTGGCCTACATGGGCAAGCCCCTCGTCTACGTGCCCTTCGACGAGGACGACTTCTACGGCCAGCACTACCGCCGCGGCTACTTCGACCTGACCCGCGACGGGTTCGGGCCGGTGTCCCGGACGGTGGAGGACGCCGTCGACGAGATCGTCGCGGCCATCGACCGCGGCTTCTCGGTCAGTGACCCGTACGCTCAGCGCGTCGACGACTTCTTCGGTCAGCGCGACACGGAGAACTGCGCACGTGTCTTCCGGGCCATCGACGGCCTGGACGGGCGGCGCGACGGAAAGGGATGACCCAAGCATGTGGATGATCACGGGCGGTGCCGGTTTCATCGGAGCGCACGTCGTGCGCGCGATGACCGAGGGCGACCGGAAGGTCATGGTCTACGACGATCTGTCGACCGGCAGCCGGGACCGGGTGCCCGCCGGGGTACCCCTGGTGGTCGGCAGCGTCCTCGACCGGCCCCGGCTGGAGGCCGCGATCCGCGAGCACGGCGTGACCGGCGTCGTGCACATCGCCGCCAAGAAGCAGGTCGGCGAGTCCGTGGAACACCCCCTGTACTACTACCGGGAGAACGTCACCGGCCTGCAGACCCTGCTGGAGGCGATGACCGGGACCGGCGTCGAGCGGCTGGTCTTCTCCTCCTCCGCGGCCGTGTACGGCATGCCGGACGTCGACCTGGTCACCGAGGAGACCGAGTGCGTCCCGATGAGCCCGTACGGCGAGAGCAAGCTCATCGGCGAGTGGCTGATCAACGCCGCCGCCCGGGCCCACGGCATCCGCAGCGCGTCCCTGCGGTACTTCAACGTCGCCGGTGCCGCGTCCCCGGAACTGTCCGACTCCGGCGTGTTCAACCTGATCCCGATGGTCTTCGAACGCCTTGAGGCCGGCGAGGCGCCGCGGATCTTCGGCGACGACTACGCCACGCCCGACGGCACCTGTGTCCGCGACTACATCCACGTCCAGGACATCGCCTCCGCCCACCTGGCCGCCGCCACACGTCTGGAGACGGCGCCGGCGGGCACCGCTCTGACGCTCAACATCGGGCGTGGCGAGGGAAGTTCGGTCCAGGAGATGGTCGACCGCATCCTGAAGGTCACCGGCCGGGAGGGCACGGTCCCGGAGGTCACCGAACGCCGTCCCGGGGACCCGGCCCGCGTCGTCGCCTCCGCCGACCGCGTCCGCGAGGAACTCGGCTGGTCCGCCCGCCACGGCCTGGACGACATGATCGAGTCCGCCTGGCAGGGCTGGCGCCACCGCCACGCCTGAGGACCGGACCCGGGGGAGGCCCGCATCCGGCGGCCTCCTCCGGCAGACGTGCCGTCGGGCCCGCAGGCCGCCCTTGTCTCCGACCGACCGCCCTGCGCGGCCCCCGGGGCGCACCCGCCCGGGCCGGGTCGTCGGACCGCACCACGCCGCACCCACCCGGGCCGGGTCGTCGGACCGCACCACGCCGCACCCGGCGCACCCGGCCGTACCCGCGGGAACACACGGCGTGCCCGGCGTGCCCCCGGGCGGCGGTCCGCAGGCTGGACCGACGCACGCCGCCCGGTGCCCTTCGCGTAGATTGCCGTGCGAGGCGTCCGGACGTGGACGAGGTGAGGAGTGGGCACGGTGGCAAGGGCAAGGCAAGCCGTGTGCGAGGCCCGCAGGATCGTCGTCAAGGTGGGTTCCTCGTCGCTGACCACCGCGTCGGGCGGCCTGGACGCCGACCGGGTGGACGCGCTGGTGGACGTCCTCGGCAAGAGCCTCAAGGAGGGCGGCCCCGGAAGGGGCTCCGCCGAAGGGGGCGGCGGACGGAAGGAGATCGTCCTCGTCTCCTCCGGTGCCATCGCCGCCGGCCTCGCCCCGCTGGGCCTGCGCCGCCGGCCCCGCGACCTCGCCCGCCAGCAGGCCGCGGCCAGCGTCGGCCAGGGCCTGCTCGTGGCCCGCTACACCGCCTCCTTCGCCCGCTACGGCATCCGTGTCGGCCAGGTCCTGCTGACCGGCGACGACACCAGCCGCCGCGCCCACCACCGCAACGCCTCCCGCACCCTCGACAAGCTGCTCGCGATGGGCGCCCTCCCGGTGGTCAACGAGAACGACACCGTCGCCACCGACGAGATCCGCTTCGGCGACAACGACCGGCTCGCCGCGCTCGTCGCCCACCTGGTCCGCGCCGACCTGCTGGTGCTGCTGTCCGACGTGGACGGGCTCTACGACGGCGACCCGAGCAGGCCGGGCACGTCCCGGCTGGCGGAGGTCCGGGGCCCCGGCGACCTGGAGGGCATCGAGATCGGCAGCGCCGGCAAGGCCGGCGTCGGCACCGGTGGCATGGTCACCAAGGTGGAGGCGGCCCGGATCGCGGCCGCCGCCGGCATCCCCGTGGTGCTCACCAGCGCCGTCCACGCCGCCGACGCCCTGTCCGGCGGCGACACCGGCACCTACTTCCACCCCACCGGCAAGCGCTCCGCGGACCGGCTGCTGTGGTTGCAGCACGCCTCCACCCCGCAGGGCTCGCTCACCCTCGACGACGGTGCGGTCCGCGCGGTCGTCGAGGGCCGCAAGTCGCTGCTGCCGGCCGGGATCGCCGCCGTGGAGGGCGAGTTCACCGCCGGTGACCCGGTCGAGCTGCGCGACGGCGCGGGGCGCGCGGTGGCCCGCGGCCTCGTCAACTTCGACGCCAAGGAGATCCCCCGGCTGATCGGCCACTCCACCCGCGAACTCGCCCGCGAGCTGGGACCGGCGTACGAACGCGAGGTCGTACACAGGGACGATCTGGTGCTCCTGGAGCCGTAATGCGCCGAAACGTCCGACCACCCGGGTGCCGAAGGTGGGGGACGTTCCGTAAAACCGCCCCATGGAGCCGTGCGGCCTGTTCCACTTTGAGGCAGTGACGCATTCCGCATGAGCGGGACCAGCGATACGAGCGAGACGAGCGAGCGCTGCGTGAAGGAGGACGTCGTGAGACGAGTGCGCCCTGGGGCGGCGGCGTCCCGCGGTGGCCTGACGAGCGTGGCGGCCGGAGCCGGCTACGAGGAGCCGCGGGATCTGCCCCGGCTGTGGCACGTCACGCTCAGTGTCTCCGGCGCCCAGGCCCCGCTGAAGGAGGTGCGGCGCGGCCTCGAGCAGCTCGCTCACGACCACCCCTTCCTGCTGACCAGCCGGTACGCGGGCGACCACGCCGAGATCCGCTACTGGGAGGAGGCCCGCGACCTCCACGACGCGGCCGCCGTCGCCCTGCGCCTGTGGGGTGAGCACCGGCAGAGCGCCCGGCTGCCGCCCTGGGAGATCGTCGGCCTCGAGGTCATCGACCGCGAGACCTACCACCAGCGCCTCGCCGAGGGGTACGGAGCGCCGCCGGCGACACCGGTCGGAGTACACCCCTTTTGACCCCGTCTCGCGGTGTGGGATGACCGGTGTCCGCCCCTCGGGGCGCACTACCCTTCCCTCATGACCACGCTCTCGCCGTACGACTCGATGTCCCCGGTCACCCAGGCCGCGTACCGCGCCAAGGCCGCCGCCGCCGACCTCGCGCCGCTGCCGCGGGTGGCGAAGGACGACGCCCTGCTGGCCGTCGCGGACGCCCTGGAGGTCCGTACCGGCGAGATCCTCGAGGCCAACGCCAAGGACGTCGCCAAGGCCCGCGAGGCCGGCACGAGCGACGCCATCGTCGACCGGCTGACGCTCACACCCGAGCGGGTGCGCGCCATCGCCGCCGACGTGCGGGACGTGGCGGCGCTGCCCGACCCGGTCGGCGAGGTCGTCCGTGGCAACACGCTGCCGAACGGGCTCGACCTGCGGCAGGTCCGCGTCCCGCTCGGCGTGGTCGGCATCATCTACGAGGCCCGCCCGAACGTCACCGTGGACGCCGCCGCCCTCTGCCTGAAGTCGGGCAACGCGGTGCTGCTGCGCGGCTCGGCCTCCGCCTACGAGTCGAACACCGCCCTGGTCCGGGTCATCCGCGACGCCGTGGGCGGGGCGGGCCTGCCCGCCGACGCCGTGCAGCTGGTGCCCGGCGAGAGCCGCGAGAGCGTGCGCGAGCTGATGCGCGCCCGCGGCCTGGTCGACGTGCTGATCCCGCGCGGCGGCGCCTCGCTGATCCGGACGGTGGTGAACGAGTCCACGGTCCCGGTGATCGAGACCGGCACCGGCAACTGCCACGTCTACGTCGACGCGCAGGCCGACGTGGACACGGCCGTCGACATCCTGATCAACTCCAAGGCGCAGCGGCCCAGCGTCTGCAACGCCGCCGAGACGCTGCTGGTCCACCAGGACATCGCCGCCGAGTTCCTGCCGCGCGCCCTGGACGCGCTCGCCGAGGCCGGGGTCACCGTCCACGCCGACGAGCGGGTCATGGCCCACGCCAAGGACTCCCGGGCCACGGTCGTCGAGGCCACCCCGGAGGACTGGGAGACCGAGTACCTGTCGTACGACATCGCCGCCGCCGTGGTCGACTCCCTGGACCGGGCCGTCGCGCACATCCGGCTGTGGAGCTCCGGGCACACCGAGGCGATCGTCACCACCTCGCAGCAGGCCGCCCGCCGCTTCACCCAGCTGGTCGACTCCACGACCGTCGCCGTCAACGCCTCCACCCGCTTCACCGACGGCGGCCAGTTCGGCTTCGGTGCCGAGATCGGCATCTCCACCCAGAAGCTGCACGCCCGCGGCCCGATGGGGCTGCCGGAGCTGACCAGCACGAAGTACATCCTCACGGGGGACGGGCACACCCGGCGCTGACGCCGCCCGGCCCAGGACGGGGCGTCTCAGCAGTCGGATGAATTTCCATACCGTCTGCCCAAATTGACCCCTCAGGTCTACTCTGGATCCGTGCCGGAGGATGTGGGGGGCACGCCGTTCCCTGACGGCTGGGAGCCCGACGACGACCACGACCACGGGGTGTCGGACGAAGAGTTCGCCTCCGTGGTCTTCGACGAGGCCTTCGTACGCTCGGCCGTGATCCACGAGCCGACCGCCGTCGAACGCCTCCTGGCCGCCGCGCAGGCCAGAGCCGAGGCCTCCGAGGCGGAGGCACGCCGCGCCCACGCCAGAGGCGAGCGCTACGAGGACGGGTACGGCCCCGGCCTCGGCCCCGAGCACCCCTACGGCGACCTGGACGACCCCGACGTCCTCGAAGGGCGCCACGGCGCCCCGGGGACCTTCGGCAAGCACGTCCGCTGGCACCGCCCCGTCGCCTGGGTGCTCGCCCTCGTCATGGGCATCGGCATGGTCGCCCTGGCCTTCGCGGCGGTCTACCGGGGCGGCTCCTCGGGCACCCGGGAGCAGGCCCCGCCGCCCGCCTCGACCGGCGTGGAGCAGGGCAGCGCCGCGGCGCCCTCCGCGTCCGCCGACTACTCCCAGCCACCCGTCCCCGCGGTCCCGCGCACGCCCTGACGGCGGGGCGGCGGTTCTGGTGAGAACCTGTCAGAACTTGTCGCACATCAGGGCGTTTACCAGGGCTTCCGGAGACCTACCCTGAAGATATGGGAGGGCCTGGAGAGCCACCTGAGGGGACACCCGAGGGCGTCCCGGGAGGTGCGGAGGACGAATACCGATCCGTCGTCTTCGACGAGTCGTTCGTCCGGGCTGCCCGCCTCCAGGAGTATTCCGCGCGCGAGCGGATGACCGACCACACCCCGGCCGTGCGCCGCCGCCCGCCACTGCGCCGAGGGCTGCCCCGGCAGGCGCTGCTGCTGGTCCTGCTGATCATCGTCGCCTTCGGCACCGCGATCTACATGGGCGTACGGCACCCCTACCAGAGCGCGCAGGCCCAGCGGCCCGTGGAGCCGCTGCGGATGACCGTCATCCCGCTCGCCCCGCAGGGCAAGGTGCCCGGCGCGGCCGACCCCGGGTACCTGTACGCGCACAGCCCGGCCGCCCAGTTCGCCGTCGGCGCGGAGGGTGTACCGCTGCCCGTCGTCCGGCGCACCGCGCACTTCACCGACAGCCAGGTCGTCGCCGCGCTGACCATCGCGAAGGAGTACATCGTCGCGTCCTCCCTCTATCCGGAGGTGCTCACCGGCGGCCAGACCCGCCCTGTACGGGCGCTGCTCGACCCCGGTCAGCTCGACCAGTTCGACCAGAGTTTCGACCGCCCCGCCGCCGACGGCCGGCACGCGCCCACCGGCTGGCTCGTCCGCTTCGACCCGGCCCGGGCCGAACTGGCCGACCGCGAGATCCGGGTGCAGGGCAGCCTCCAGGCCGCCGAGACCGACTCCTCCACCCTGGAGGTCGGCGCGGACCACACCTTCGTCTACGCGCTGAAGCCGGCCGGCTCCACGGCGCACGCGCCGGCCTCGCTGTTCACCGTCCGGCGTGAGCTGCAGTTCCGCTTCACCCAGGACGACCTGCGGCTGCACCAGGTCCAGATCGTCGTCTCCTATGTGCAGGCCGGTCCGCTCTCCTGTGCCGGGGACTTGGCGGGACGCTTCGAGCCGCTGCTGGCCGGCCAGACCGCCAAGGCGGGCAGCCCGCCCGGCACGGACCCGTACGCCACGGACACCGCGGCGGCCCTGTGCGGCTCCCTGGCGCACAGCGCAGAGCCGAAGGTGTGACGCCGCCGCGGGCGGTGGCCGCGCGGGAGCGGCCCGCGCTCGCCCGGAAGGTCAGTCCTCGTCGCGCGGCGGGGTGTCGGTGGACGGCTGGTCCTTGCCCCGGTCCTTGGGCGGGGCCGTTCCCGTGAAGCCGCCGAAGCCGCGCCGCACCCGGTCACCCAGGTCGCCGGCGCCGCCCGCCAGATCGCTGACCAGCTTCATCAGCGGGTCCTTCGAGCTCTTGACGTGGTTGGCGTAGTGGGCCGCCGACTCGCGGAAGGAGTCGGTGACCGAGGTGTCCTTGTCCTCGGTGCGGCGCGGGTAGTGGCCGTCCATGATCCGCTGGTAGTCGCGGGACTCGGCCCACTTCTTCAGCTCGGCCGCCCGCACGGTCGTGAAGGGATGCGAACGCGGCAGCACGTTGAGGATCTTCAGCACGGAGTCGCGCAGGTCGCCCCCGGCCTCGTACTCCTCGGCCTGCTGGAGGAACGCGTCCACGTTCATCTGGTGCAGGTGGTTGCCGCCCGCGATCTTCATCAGGCCCCGCATGGACGCCTTCAGGTCCTGGCCGACGAGCAGACCGGCCCGGTCCGCCGACAGCTCCGACTTGCGGAACCACTCGCGCAGCCCGGTGACGATCGCCATGATCGCGAGGTTGCCCAGCGGGATCCAGGCGACCCGGATGGCCAGGCTCGTCAGGAACAGCAGGATCGTGCGGTACACGGCGTGCCCGGACAGGGCGTGGCCCACCTCGTGGCCGACGACCGCCCGCATCTCCTCCTCGTCGAGCAGCTCGACCAGGCCCGTGGTGACGACGATGATCGGCTCGTCCAGGCCGATGCACATCGCGTTGGGCTGGGGGTCCTGGGTCACGTACATCGGCGGGACCTTCTCCAGGTCCAGGATGTAGCAGGCGTCCCGCAGCATGTCGTTCAGGTGTGCGAACTGCTGGTCGGAGACGCGGACGGAGTCGGACAGGAACAGCAGCCGGAGACTGCGCTCGGGCAGCAGGCCGCTGAGGGCCTTGAACACCGTGTCGAAGCCGCTCAGCTTGCGCAGCGCGACCAGGGCGGAGCGGTCGGCAGGGTGCTCGTACGCACGCGAGGAGATCTCCGGGAAGCGCCTGCGCTGCCGGCTCGGCACGTGCTCCTGCGCCTCTTGTTCGCGGCCGTCGTCGGACATGTGGTCCCCCATGTGTGTCAGTGTCCCAATGTGCCCCCGAGGCAGGGCCCAGCCTAGGCGGAGATACCGTGGACGGGCAGTGCAACGAAGGAGTCCACGTCATGGAGCACCACCCCGCAGCCGCCTGGCTGACCGAGGCCGCCGGCGCCGCCGCCCAGCACCAGGGGGCGGGTTACCTGCTCCGGGTCGTCCTGATCATGATGGTCCTGGGCTGCGTCCTCACCGGCTGGTTCCTCCTCCGCGGCTACAAGCGGGACGACGACTGACGCGGCGGAAAGGTTCCCTAGGGCTCCCGCGGCCGTCGCGCCCGCACCGGCGGGGCCGCGCGGGTGCGGGTGGGGCGCAAGCGCCCGCGGTGCCAACGGTGGAGTCGGGGTGAGCGGTGCGCCAGGGGTTGCTTACGATGGGCCGACATCCTTGTCCCGCTCACTCCCGGATAGGTCCTGCCAAAGATGAGCTACCCCAGCACCGCTGCCCAGTTGGTCAACCTCGCCGAGGCCCAGGGGGGCAACCACGAGAGCCTCAGCCCCTTCCTCACCGGCGGTGGCGCGCTCTTCATCCTGCTGCTCCTGCTGTGGATCACCACGCGTTTCAACCGCGACCGCTGAAGCCCTGTCCGGCCCGTCCCCGGGATCTGGCTCATGGAGTCCTCAGGCCGGGCCGGTAGGGTCTGCACGCATGGGAGAGCAGGACATGCCTACCGGTCCGGCGAGTGACACGGTGAACCCCCTCGAACACGGGCCCGGCGGCGGGCCTTCGGCGTCGGGCAAGCGGCGCCTCGGCGTCATGGGCGGGACGTTCGACCCGATCCACCACGGGCACCTCGTGGCGGCCAGCGAGGTCGCCGCGCAGTTCCACCTGGACGAGGTGGTGTTCGTGCCCACCGGGCAGCCCTGGCAGAAGTCCCACCGCCAAGTCTCCCCGGCGGAGGACCGCTATCTGATGACGGTCATCGCGACCGCCGAGAACCCGCAGTTCTCCGTGAGCCGCATCGACATCGACCGCGGCGGTCCCACCTATACCGTGGACACCCTGCGCGATCTGCGCGCGCTCAACCCCGACACCGACCTGTTCTTCATCACCGGCGCCGACGCGCTCGGCCAGATCCTCACCTGGCGGGACTCCGAGGAACTGTTCTCCCTCGCGCACTTCATCGGCGTCACCCGGCCCGGCCACCATCTGACCGACCCCGGCCTGCCGGAAGGCGGCGTCTCGCTCGTCGAGGTCCCCGCCCTCGCCATCTCCTCCACGGACTGCCGGGCGAGAGTCGCCAAGGGCGACCCGGTCTGGTATCTGGTGCCTGACGGAGTCGTGCGCTACATCGCCAAACGCCAGCTGTACCGAGGCGAGTGAGCCGAGAGGGGCACCGGTGAACGACCGATACGACGCTGGTCACGGGGGCGACCAGTACGAACTCGTCGGCTACGACGAGTACGGCCGGCCTGTGTACCGGCCGGTCCCCGTCCAGCAGACTCCGCAGCAGGCCTACGACGCCTACGGCCAGCAGGGCTACGGCTACGACCCGTACGCGACCGGCGGCCAGCAGCAGCTCGATCCCACGTCCTACCAGAGCGGTCACGACGACGCCTACCAGGGCGGCTACGGCACCGGCTACGACCCGGGCCGGCAGGCGCCCGACCCCTCCGGCCACGGAGCCCACGGAGCCCACGGCTCCTACGACCCGTACGGCTCCGGCGCGACGACGGCCCCGTACGACCCGTACGGCCGGGCCGCGACCAGCGGGGAGCAGCCCCGGGTCCCCGAGCAGACCGCCCACATCCCGCAGCAGACCGGCCCGGCGGACGCCGACCGGACGGCGCAGGGACCCGACCCGGACGGCGCGGACGGACCCGACTACCGCACCGAGCAGTTCGCCTTCGTCGAGGAGCCCAGCGACGACTCCGAGGACGTCATCGACTGGCTGAAGTTCACCGAGAACCGCACCGAGCGCCGCGAGGAGGCCCGCCGCCGCGCCCGCAGCCGCGTCATCGCCCTGACGGTCGTGCTGGCCCTGCTCGCGGCGGGCGGAGTCGGCTACCTCTGGTACGCCGGGAAGCTGCCCGGCCTGTCGTCGTCCGGCTCCGAGAGCGGCACCGCGACCGCGAACGGCGCCCAGAAGCGCGACGTGATCGTCGTCCACCTGCACGACACCGAACGGGGCGGCACGTCCACGGCGCTGCTCGTCGGCAACACCACCACCAAGCAGGGCACCACCGTCCTGCTGCCCAACTCCCTCGCCCTGACGGGTGACGACGGCACCGTCACGACCCTCGCCAAGTCGGTCAAGGGCGACGGCTCCTCGGGTACCCGCGAGCAGCTCGACACGGTCCTCGGCACCGACATCGAGGGCACCTGGCGCCTGGACACCCCCTACCTCCAGAACCTCGTCGACCTGGTCGGCAACGTCGAGGTCGACGCCAACGCCGACGTACCCGACCCGGACGCCAAGAAGAAGGGCGCCGCGCCCCTGGTCCGCAAGGGCAAGGCGCAGACCCTCAGCGGCACCATGGCCGTCGCGTACGCCACCTACCACGCCTCGGGCGAGGAGGAGAACGCCCAGCTCGAACGGTTCGGCCAGGTGATGCAGAGCCTGCTGCGCAAGGTCTCCTCCGACGCCACGGGCGCGACGACGACGGTGCAGACGCTCCAGCAGATCCTCGACCCCTCGCTCACCGACGAGGACCTCGGCACCTTCCTCGCCAAGCTGGCCGAGTTCGCCAAGGGCGGCGACTACAAGACGGCGCTGCTGCCGGTGCAGGCGGACGGCACGCTGAGCGCGCAGACCAGCGAGAGCGTGGTCAAGGACGTCCTGGGCGGCACCGCGAAGAGCCCCGACCAGTCGTCCGCCGTCCGGGTCTCCGTGCGGAACGCCAGCGGCACCAAGGGCAACACCGAGAAGGCCCGGATCGTCCTCCTGGGCGGCGGCTTCACCTTCCTGGAGGGCGGCACCGCCTCCGAGGTCCGCTCGGCGTCCCAGGTCGTCTACGCCGACGCCGCGGGCAAGGAGAAGGCCACGGAGGTCGCCAAGACCCTGGGGCTGCCCGACAGTGCGGTGACGAAGGGCACGGTCACCTCGAACGCCGACGTCTCCGTCGTCCTCGGTCAGGACTACCAAGGCTCCTCGGGGCAGTGATCCCTCAATTGCGTGGGGTGTCCTCGGCGGTCCGTGAGACCCTTGGTGTCAAGTGACCGCCGAAGGAAAGCCCTGTAGTGACCGCGACCGATCGCTCTCTCGACCTCATCAACACCGCCGCCCAGGCGGCCGCCGACAAACTCGCGCACGACGTCATCGCGTATGACGTCAGCGACGTGCTGTCGATCACGGACGCCTTTCTGCTGGCGTCCGCGCCCAGTGACCGCCAGGTCAAGTCGATCGTCGACGAGATCGAGGAGCGGCTGCTGAAGGAACTCGGCGCCAAGCCGGTGCGCCGCGAGGGCGACCGCGAGGCCCGCTGGGTTCTGCTCGACTACGTGGACATCGTCGTGCACGTCCAGCACAGCGAGGAACGCGTCTTCTACGCCCTGGAGCGGCTGTGGAAGGACTGCCCCGAACTCGAACTGCCCGCCGACGCCAAGGCCACCCGGGGCAAGGCCGAGGAACACGCCAAGCAGCAGGCCGCCGAGGAGACGGCGGAGCCCGGCGGTGAATGGCGGTGAGCGGCGCCGCCGAGGGGCCCGGCCGGGCGCCGGGCCGTGGCCGCCGCATCATCCTGTGGCGCCACGGCCAGACTCCCTGGAACGTGGAACGGCGCTTCCAGGGCAGCACGGACGTCGAGCTGACCGAGACCGGCGTCGGCCAGGCACGCCATGCCGCCCGCCTGCTGGCCTCCCTGCGACCCGACGCGATCGTCTCCTCCGACCTCCTGCGGGCCACCCGCACGGCCGCCGAGCTGGCAGCGCTCACCGGGCTTGAGGTCACCCGGGACGAGGGCCTGCGCGAGACCTACGCGGGCGTCTGGCAGGGCCTGACGCACGAGGAGATCATCGGCCGGTACGGCGACCAGTACGCCGCGTGGAAGCGCGGTGAGCCGGTGCGCCGCGGCGGCGGCGAACTGGAGACCGAGGTCGCCGACCGCGCCGCCCCCGTCGTGCTGCGGCACGTGGAGAAGGTGCCCGAGGACGGCACGCTCGTCGTGGTCAGCCACGGCGGCACCATCCGCACCACCCTCGGTCGCCTCCTCGGTCTCGAACCCCACCACTGGGAGAGCCTGGGCGGCCTGTCCAACTGCTGCTGGTCGGTCCTCGGCGAGGGCGCCCGCGGCTGGCGGCTGCTGGAGCACAACGCCGGCACCCTGCCCGAGCCGGTCCTTGGCGACGACGACTGAGCCGCCCCGCGGCCCACGGGACCCGGATTTCACTTTCCGGCAGGTCGCAGGCTAAAGTTCTTCTTGTTCGCCCCGCCGAGCGGGGCGAAACACCACGCGGATGGTTCGCGTGGCGGCAAGGGGCTATAGCTCAGTTGGTAGAGCGCCTGCATGGCATGCAGGAGGTCAGGAGTTCAATTCTCCTTAGCTCCACGGACCGGCACTCGGTTGAGTCGCCGAAGATCGTTCGTCAGGATCCCGTCCCGTTCAGGGGCGGGATTTTCTGCATTCCCGTGAACCGGCTTGAGTCACTTGGGGCTCCGGGGGCGTATACCTCTGCGAGTGCGCTCTCCGAGTGCCTGGACGCGCCGGTCCGGACGCCCCCGGTGCAGGCCGTGGCCGTACTGGTACCAAGGCGTCGCTGACCGTATCGGCCCGGCCGTGGCAGAATCAAACGGCCGGAGGGGCGCGGCCCGACGGGAGGGAGTAGCGATGCCTGCCTGCATCCTCGAGGAGGTCGGTGACCTCCTCGATGCGGCGTTGATACGAGACACGGTCACCCGCCTCGTCTGCCCCTCCTGCGGCTCCCTCCATGTGGCCCAAGTCCTCGGCGACAACGGGGGGATCTCGTACGTGTGCACGGCCTGCGGCCACAGCTGGAGCTGACCCATGGGTGCACACAGGCGGAAGTGCGACTGGTGCGGCGGCGGCACCCCGATCGTCCGCGACATGGAGCCGATCAACCCCGACTACCAGTACTGGTGCGAGGAGTGCGCGCGGGCGCTGATCATAAAAGGCGACCCGATCGAGACCTACCGCGAACTCGAGGGCGAGCCGATCTACGGCCGGCTCCTGGAGGAGCACTGCACGCTGAAGCGGTTCTATTCGTTCGTGACGGCGTGACGCGGTCCCTGTGCTCGGGGGCCGTGCAGGGCGGAGCGAAACCGATTTGGTGTTCCACCCCCTGGACCGTGTAATGTTGGCGTCGCCGCCAGGGAAACCGGGCGACACGGTCGAATACGCGGCTCAGCCGCGTGGCCACGAGGGGCTATAGCTCAGTTGGTAGAGCGCCTGCATGGCATGCAGGAGGTCAGGAGTTCAATTCTCCTTAGCTCCACAGGAAGTGAGGGCGAGTCATCCACCGGATGACTCGCCCTTGACGTATGCCCGCACGCGTACGCGGCGGCACCGGCGGCAAAAACGCGACGGCGGGTCGCCCCCTGGGAGGGCGGCCCGCCGTCGTGTGCGCTCAGCGGCCCAGAGCGCGGCGGCCGCGGCCCTGGGAGAGGACCGGCAGGTTGCGCGACGGGGCCTGCGAGCGGGTGTCCTCCTCGAGGCGCAGGGCCAGTGCCGGGCAGCGGCGCACGGCGCGCAGGGCCTTGTCCTCCGCGTAGCGCGGAACCTTCGCCTGGGCGACGGTCGGAAAGCCGTCGGCGCCCAGTTCGAAGACCTCCGGGAGGATGTCCGCGCACAGGCCGTGTCCCCGGCACAGCGTCCAGTCGACGTAGATCTTCTGACGGCTGGAGCCGGACTCCTCGGCCTCGCCGCCGCCGGGGACGCCGGTGGGAGCCCTGCCGCCCTCGAAGAGCGGCAGGACGCCCTCCACGGGGCGTCCGCAGCCGTTGCCGAGGACGTGCGCGGCCAGGTCGTCGGTGAACGCCTTGATGGTCGATTCCAGGAACATCGCCGAGCCGTCGGGATGCGAGCAGGCGCCGCGCCGCTTGACGTTCTTGGCGACCTGCTTGAGGGCCTCCAGGGCGGCCGGGCCGCCGCCGTTCAGGATGTCCTCCATACCGCGCGCGGCGGCCGGCAGGCCGAGGTAGCAGGGACCGCACTGGCCCGCGCTCTCCTCCGCCAGCCACTTCGCCACCTGGAGCGACTCGCCCAGCGGGCAGGTCTCCTGACTGATCGGCAGAATCGCCCCGGCGCCCATCGCACCGCCCACCGCGTCCAGGGAGTTGCGCGAGACGATCGCCTCGTTGACGGTCGCCGCGTCGATCCACTTGCCGTGGTAGCCGCCGGTCAGCACGCCCTGCGGCACCGGCGGGGCGCCGGCGAGCTGCAGGACGTAGCGCAGTGGCACCCCGGTGGGGGCCTCGACCACCATGGGGCGGGCGACGGCGCCGGAGATGGTCAGCATCACGGTGCCCGGCTCGTCGTACAGGCCGGTGTTGCCGTAGCGCTCCGGGCCTATGCGGGCGGCGATCGCCAGCTGGGCGAAGGTCTCCGCGTTGGACAGCAGGGTGGGCGCGCCGCCCACGCCGCTCTGCGAGGCGCTGGTCTTGCGGCCCGGCGGGATCGCCGGACCGCCGTCGATGGAACGGATCAGCGAGGCGGCCGCGCCCGTGACCATGCGCACCGGGTTGCGCTGCACGCTCGCGCGCAGAGCCGACCTGCGGCTGTTGCTCAGTCCGCGCTCGGCGAGCGCGGCCTCCATGGAGCGCTGGGTGGACTCCCGCGTGACCCCCACGACGAGCGTGCGGGCACCGAGGGCCTCCGCGACCAGCAGGGCCCCGTCCAGGATGAGGTGCGGGGCACGGTTGATCAGGACCGTGTCCTTGCGGCAGGCCGGCTCGTCCTCGCTGCCGTTGACGACGACGACCGGCCGTACGCCGCGTTTGATCGCCGCCTCGGCGACCGAGCGCAGCTTCCGGTGGAAGGGGAAGCCCGCGCCGCCGCGGCCCTTCAGATTGATGGCCTCGGAGAGCTTCGCGAGCTGCTCGCCGCCCAACGGTTCGAGTGGCCCGTGCACCTTCAGGTGCATGGGCAGGTCGAGTCTTTCGACAAGGTCGAAGCCCGACGTGAGCTGGGGAAGCCCGACCACGCGGACTTCCGGGACGTCGGGCAGGGCCTCGTTCACCTGTAGCCTCCGGAAGGCGTGTTCCAAGGTTCGCCCGAACCCGGCGCGTCGTAGGAGGCGCCGGGGGGTGTTTCAGTGGCGGGACCGCTGTTGTACGTGTCGTTCGGGTTGTACGTGCCGTAGGGGGCGTTCGTCTCACCGGTGTTGTACACATCACGTCCGCCGTACGCGGGGGTGCCCGCGGCCGCGCCCGGGTTGTTGTAGGCCGGGATGTTGTATCCCGTGTCGTTCAGCGGGTCGTAGGCCGACGGGGGCGCCTCGCCGACCGGCGGCGGCGAGGGGATCGGCCAGCTGCCCGAGGTGCTGCCGGGGCCGTCCACGCGCGGCGCCGCCCCCGTGGTCCGGGGGTCGAACGGCACGTTCATGCGCGCGGTCTGGTCGGCCGCGAAGGGCTGCCCGGGCGGCGGCGTCGCGACGGCCCGGTAGGCGGCGGCGAAGCCGGGGGCGGGCTCGGGCTGCGCGGCGGAGGCCGGGGTGTCGTACAGCGGGGAGGAGGGCCGGGCACCGCGCGGCGCCGGCCTCGTCGTGTCGGCGCGCGGGGGCGTCGCGCCGCGCACGTTCTCGTAGCCCGGCAGCCCGGACTCCGCCGCCCTGGCCCGGCTCGCGTCCAGGTCGTCCAGCTCGGGCCGCTCGCCGCCGCCCAGCACCGCCACGAGCCGGTCGGCGAGCCTGCGCTTGACCGGGCGCGGCGCCGCGCGCACGGCCAGGGCCGCGATGACGCCCAGCAGGGACAGGCCGTAGAGGATGAAGAAGATCGGCTTGGCCTCCCGGCCCGCGTACAGGCCGTGGATCAGCGCCGCGCACCAGGCCGGGTAGGCCAGCATGTGCATCGCCCGCCAGCGCGCCGCGACCGGGGCCGGGGTGGCGAAGTTGCTGCGCAGTGCCCCGGTGATGCCCACGAAGATCATCAGCAGGCCGGCCAGGGAGCCGAGGCCGACCAGGCCCTCGATCCCGGTGAGGCCGAGCGAGAACGGGATCAGCGCGGCGATCAGCTGGGTGTGCCCCAGCACGATCTTGGTGGTGATGTGCACGAGGAGGAACGCGATCGAGGCGACCGCGGTGGTCCGGTGCACCGCCTGGCCCACGATCCGCTGGCGCGTGTTGAGGATGATCCGGTCCTGGGCGACCAGGCCCCAGATCACCGAGCAGCTGAGCGAGACGAGGGAGAGCACGCCCGCGCCGAAGTTCAGGAACTCGCGGAACTGGCTGCCTCCGGCCAGCACGACCACGGGTATGAGGAGCAGGACGACAGCCGACGCCACCCCATAGGCCGAGCGGCCCGGTTTGGGGAGGGAGCTGTTACTGCGACGAGGGTTCATGGGGGCGACTCCGAGCGGTTCGGGAAAGCGGTCCCGGGCACGAACTCTAAGTGGCTCCAAACCGAGCAGTACGCCGTTTGAGTTATTGCGTTGTTATCAACGGCGCTGCCGGGGCTCGTGTTGTCCCCATAGGATCCATTACGCCGGGTTAAATTTGAACGATGTTCAGTTTTTCTGAACCTTCACAAACGGATCCCCGATCCCTCACGACTCGCCGGGGGCCGGCGTCCCGCTCCGCGGACGCTCGTCGCCCCGCACTCGACGGCTGCGGTACCCTGACGCCATGCGTGCCGTACGCCTTCTGCTTAGCGAGCCGCGCTGATCAGTCCCGACCGCCGGACCAATCGGATGGTCGGCATCGGCGCGGCGTCCCCTCCTGTGCGAGGGGATTTTTCATTTCTGAAAGTCGCAGCCGTGGGCAGAGACGATCGATGGAGCTTTGAGGACCATGAGCGAGACGAACCCCGCTGCCCCCTCCGAGGTGGCAGCGCCGCACCGCTACACGGCCGCCGTGGCGGCCGACATCGAGGCACGCTGGCAGGACTTCTGGGACGCCGACGGCACCTACGCGGCGCCGAACCCCAAGGGTGACCTGGCGGGCGACCCCGGGCTGGTCGCCCGGCCCAAGAAGTTCATCATGGACATGTTCCCGTACCCCTCCGGCGCGGGCCTGCACGTCGGTCACCCGCTCGGGTACATCGCCACCGACGTGTACGCCCGCTTCCAGCGGATGACCGGCCACAACGTCCTGCACACCCTGGGCTTCGACGCCTTCGGCCTGCCCGCCGAGCAGTACGCCGTGCAGACCGGCACCCACCCGCGGGTGTCCACCGAGGCCAACATCGAGAACATGAAGGCGCAGCTGCGCCGGCTGGGCCTGGGCCACGACAAGCGCCGGTCGTTCGCCACGATCGACCCGGACTACTACAAGTGGACCCAGTGGATCTTCCTGCAGATCTTCAACTCCTGGTACGACGACGAGGCCGGGAAGGCCCGTCCGATCTCGCAGCTGATCGCCCAGTTCGAGTCCGGTGAGCGGGCCGTGCCGGGGCACACGCGCGCGTGGCCCGAGCTGAGCGCCGCCGAGCGCGCCGAGGTCCTGGGCGAGTTCCGCCTGGCCTACGCCTCCGACGCGCCCGTCAACTGGTGTCCCGGCCTCGGCACCGTGCTGGCCAACGAGGAGGTCACCGCCGACGGCCGCTCCGAGCGCGGCAACTTCCCGGTCTTCAAGGCCAAGCTGCGCCAGTGGAACATGCGCATCACCGCCTACGCCGACCGGCTGCTGGACGACCTGGAGGAGCTGGACTGGCCCGAGGCCATCAAGCTCCAGCAGCGCAACTGGATCGGCCGCTCCGAGGGCGCCCGCGTCGACTTCCCGATCGACGGCGAGCGGATCACGATCTTCACCACCCGCCAGGACACCCTGTTCGGCGCCACCTACATGGTGCTGGCGCCCGAGCACCCGCTGGTGGAGAAGTTCACCCCGGCCGCCTGGCCTCAGGGCACCCACGAGGTGTGGACCGGCGGCCACGCCACCCCGGCCGACGCCGTCGCCGCCTACCGGGCCCAGGCCGCCTCGAAGTCGGACGTGGAGCGCCAGGCCGAGGCCAAGGACAAGACCGGCGTCTTCACCGGCGCGTTCGCCGTCAACCCGGTCAACGGCGAGAAGATCCCGGTCTTCATCGCCGACTACGTCCTGATGGGCTACGGCACCGGCGCGATCATGGCCGTCCCCGCCCACGACAGCCGCGACTTCGCCTTCGCGCGCGCCTTCGAACTGCCGATGCGCTGCGTGGTCGAGCCGGCCGACGACCGTGGCACGGACCCCTCGACCTGGGACGACGCCTTCGCTTCGTACGACGCGAAGATCGTGAACTCCGCCGGCGACGACGTGAAGCTGGACGGCCTGGGCGTCGTCGACGCCAAGGCGCGCATCACCGAGTGGCTGGAGCGCAAGGGCATCGGCGAGGGCACCGTCAACTTCCGCCTGCGCGACTGGCTGTTCAGCCGCCAGCGCTACTGGGGCGAGCCCTTCCCGATCGTCTACGACGAGGACGGCGTGGCCCACGCGCTGCCCGAGTCGATGCTGCCGCTGGAGCTGCCCGAGGTCGAGGACTACTCGCCGCGCACCTTCGACCCGGACGACGCCGACACCCAGCCCGAGACGCCGCTGTCGCGCAACGAGGACTGGGTCGACGTCACCCTGGACCTGGGCGACGGACCGAAGAAGTACCGCCGCGAGACCAACACCATGCCCAACTGGGCCGGTTCCTGCTGGTACGAGTTCCGCTACCTGGACCCGCACAACGACCGGCAGCTGGTCGACCCGGAGATCGAGCGCTACTGGATGGGCCCGCGCGAGGGCATGCCCCACGGCGGCGTCGACCTGTACGTCGGCGGCGCCGAGCACGCCGTGCTGCACCTGCTGTATGCGCGCTTCTGGTCCAAGGTCCTGTACGACCTGGGGCACGTCTCCTCCGCGGAGCCGTTCCACAAGCTGTTCAACCAGGGCATGATCCAGGCCTACGTCTACCGGGACGCCCGCGGCATCGCGGTGCCGGCCGCCGAGGTGGAGGAGCGCGACGGCGCCTACCACTACCAGGGCGAGAAGGTCTCCCGGCTGCTGGGCAAGATGGGCAAGTCCCTGAAGAACGCGGTCACTCCGGACGAGATCTGCGCCGAGTACGGGGCCGACACACTGCGCCTGTACGAGATGGCGATGGGCCCGCTGGACGTGTCCCGGCCGTGGGACACGCGCGCGGTGGTGGGCCAGTTCCGGCTGCTGCAGCGGCTGTGGCGCAACATCGTCGACGAGACGACCGGCGAGGTCACCGTCGTCGACGCCGAGCCGGACGAGGCGACGCTGCGCGCCTTGCACAAGGCGATCGACGGCGTCCGCCAGGACCTGGAGGGCCTGCGCTTCAACACCGCCATCGCCAAGGTGACGGAGCTGAACAACCACCTGACGAAGACGGGCCGGCCCGTGCCGCGCTCGGTCGCCGGGGCGCTGGTGCTGATGGCCGCCCCGCTGGCCCCGCACATCGCCGAGGAGCTGTGGCACAAGCTGGGCCACTCCGGCTCGGTCGTCCACCAGGACTTCCCCGTCGCCGACCCGGCGTACGTCGTCGACGAGACCGTGACCTGCGTCGTCCAGGTCAAGGGCAAGGTGAAGGCGCGTCTGGAGGTCTCCCCGGCCATCTCCGAGGAGGAGCTGGAGAAGGTGGCGCTGGCCGACGAGAAGGTCGTCGCGGCGCTGGAGGGTGCGGGCATCCGCAAGGTGATCGTGCGAGCGCCGAAGCTGGTGAACATCGTTCCTGCGTGAGTGCCTCGGGGTAGTCCCCTACGGGCAGGTTCGGGGTTCTTCTGGAACCCGGGGCCTGCCCGTTGCGTTTACCGTGGAAGGGCGGCGCGACCGGTGCCGCGCGAGCCGGAGGAGGAGCGCTGTGGAAACAGTCGTCACCGTCCTCGTCCTCCTCTTCGCGGTCTTCGTGGTGCTCGGCGCCTACGCCGCGGTGAAGGTGGTCGGGGCGGCCAAGCGCAGTGTGGACCGCACCATCACCCAGGCCCGCCGCACGGTCGAGGACCACACGCTGCGGGCCAAGTCCTTCACCCAGCCCGGCCCGGGGGGCGAACTGGCCCAGCTGCGGCTCACCCTGCGCACCTCGATGCGCGCCACCCAGGACGCCCTGTACGCGGGCGTGCACGAGGACGAGTCCCTCAAGGAGTCCATCGCCCTGTTCGAGCGGCTCAGCGTGCACGGGCGTGAACTCGAGGGCGACCTCAAGCGACTGGAGGCCGATCCGGACCGGACGACGCTCACCGAGCGGCTCCCGGTCCTGCGCGAACGCACCCGGCGCATCACGGAATCGGCCGACTCCCTGCGCTGGGCGGCCCGCGACCGCGCCCGCCGCTTCGCCGACGACGACCTGGACACGCTGAGCGCCCAGATCGACGTGGAGGCCGGCGCGCTGCGCCACTGGACCAAGACCGAGCCGGCCGAGCCGCCGACCGAGACCGAGCCGTCCGGAGCGACGACCGGGCCACCGGCCGCCGCGGAGGACCCGCGGACCAGGCACGGGGCCCCACGGCAGGCCTCCGCCGAGGAGCCGGTCCGGCCCGCCATCACCCCGTCGGGCCGTCGCCCCGTCTACCCCTGGCAGAAGAAGCCCCGGCCCGAGAGCACGACTTGAACACGGCCCGATCCGGCCACACGTGACCCGGTGAGAGGGGCTGGGCTGCCGTCGGGGCACTACGGCAGGTAACCTCCAGCTCATGTCCCGCCATGTCGCGATCGTCACCGATTCAACGGCCTACCTGCCGCCGCGGACGATGGAGCGCCACGGCATCACCGCGGTTCCGCTGACCGTGGTCCTCGGAGACCAGGCGCTCGAAGAGGGCACCGAGATCTCGACGCGTTCACTCGCCCAGGCGCTGCAGAAGCGGCGGCCCGTCACCACCTCGCGGCCCAGCCCCGAGCTGTTCGCCGAGACCTATCGCAGGGTCGCGGCGTCCGGCGCGAGCGGCATCGTCTCCCTGCACCTGTCCGCGGAGCTCTCCGGCACCCACGACGCCGCGGTGCTCGCCGCGCGTGAGGCGCCGGTGCCGGTACGGGTGGTGGACACCGGGATGGTCGCGATGGCGCTCGGCTTCTGCGCCCTGGCCGCGGCCGAGACCGCGGAGGCCGGCGGCACGGTGGACGAGGCGGTCATGGCCGCGGAGAAGCGTGCCGGGGGCACCTCCGCCTTCTTCTACGTCGACACCCTCGACTATCTGCGCCGCGGCGGCCGCATCGGCGCGGCGCAGGCCCTGCTGGGTTCCGCGCTCGCCGTGAAACCGCTGCTCCAGTTGCAGGACGGCCGGATCGAACTCCTGGAGAAGGTGCGCACCGCCTCGAAGGCGATCGCCCGCCTGGAGGAGATCGTGGCCGAGCGCGCGGGCGGCGCCGACGTCGATGTCGCCGTCCACCATCTCGCCGCTCCCGAACGGGCGTCGGCCCTCGCGGACCGGCTGCGCACACGGGTGTCCGGCCTGGCCGACCTGCACGTCAGCGAGGTCGGGGCGGTGATCGGCGCGCACACCGGTCCCGGGCTGCTGGGGGTCGTGGTCTCACCGCGCTGACCCGTACGGGTGAGCGAGTTGTCCACAACTGGGCGGTAGTCCCCGGAAATTGAGCAAGATCATCGCGGTGTGCCGGTTTGCCGGATGCTCCTGGCATGGCACTTCGATCACGCTCACGCACAGCGGCGGCGACCAGCGGCCCGGGCCGCGCCCCTGACTCGGACGGCCGCTCCCGCCACCGACGCACACCGGCCCGCCGGGGCTCCCACGCCTCGGCGGAGGATCTGCACCGCCGCGCGCAGGCACTGTTCGCCGAGCGCGCGGCGCGGGCGGGGGAACCGGGCGGTGACTCCCGGGGGGCCGCGCGCGAGCACAAGACCGGCCCTGACCCGGCGACGCCGATTCGACCCCCTCGTCCCAGGCCGTCCTGGGCCACCGCGACGCCGGACCGGACGGGCCGCCCACCGGACGCGTCGAGCGAGGCTGCGGCGCTTGGCGCGGAGTCGGCCCCTGTGGGTGGTGAGGGCGCGATGACCGGGGGCGACTTCGGTCGCGCCGGCAGGAGTGAGCCGAGTGCGGCGGCCGTGGGCCGGCTTGTGGCGGGTGGCGTGGGTCCGAACGGTGTGGCTGATGTGGGGCTTGGCGTTGTGGGGAGGGCGGGTGTGGCTGCCGTGGGTTCGCTTGCGGCGGGTGGTAGGGCGCCGTCTGTCCTGGCCGACGTCGTCACTGCCACGGGTGAGCCGAGTGGGGTGGTTGCGGGCCGGCTTGTGGCGGGTGGCGTGGGTCCGAACGGTGTGGCTGATGTGGGGCTTGGCGTTGTGGGGAGGGCGGGTGTGGCTGCCGTGGGTTCGCT